>SVIQ01000010.1 GCA_015069415.1 Clostridiales bacterium
AGTATTAACATCTGGCCTATATACATCATTGGAATTCCTCTTCAAATTGCAATTATTTTATGGGGTGCAATGATGAAAAAACCTAAAAAAGAAAAAATCACTAAAGCTTAGTGATTTTTTATTGTTTTTTTTATCTTTTTCTTATCTTTAACATTCTATTTGTCAAACTCTTTTTGAGTGCATTTTAGATAAATCTATTTTAAATTTTATCATTAGATTTGCAAATGTTTTTTATGCGTTTCTTTACAAGTTCTTTAACTGAATTTTTAGCATATTCTCCGTAAGTTCTAGGACAATAAACATCTTTATTTTTCTTTAAAAATTCTCTAACACTTGCTGTATATTCCAGCCTTAAATCAGTGTCAATATTAATCTTGCAAATGTTGGTTTTGTATGCATTTTTTAAGAGATTTTCGTTGCCGACAGCTTTTGAAATTTTGCCTCCATTTGCATTAAATTTTTCAATAAGATTTTGATCCACCAAAGAAGCCCCATGAAGAACAATTGGCGTATCCAAAATCTCATATTGAATTTTCTTTAAAATATTGTAATGAATTCTTGGATTTTCATCATATTTATGAATTCCATGACTGGTTCCGATTGCAACAGCAAGGGAATCAACTTTTGTTTTTTCTACAAATTCTTTCACTATTTTAGGATCTGTGAAATTCTCTTTATCTTTAGATAAGACGCCTAATTCACCTTCTACGGACACTCCTCTACCATGTGCATATTTGACAACTTTTTTAGTCAATTTAATATTGTCATAAAAATCAAGATTAGAGCCATCAATCATGACGCTGTCACAACCTAATTTCATTGCAAGTTTTATTATATCTAAATTTTTTGCATGATCAAAATGAACAGAAATAGGATGTTTGATTTTCTTTATTTCTTTAATTATCCCTTTTAAAAAATTTACTCCAAAATAAGATATTGTTTTTTCAGTTAGTTGTAAAATTACAGGAGATCTCATTTCTATTGAAGCGTCAATAATTGCAGTCAATGTTTCAAAATTTGTAAAATTAAAAGCCGGAACAATATACTGCTCTTTTAATGCTTTTTCTAACATTTTCACTTGTTTCATACTTCCCTCGACAATATAATAACAGATAAATAATGCGAAAAGCAAAGTTTTTTGTTAAATTTTAAAAAATTTTAAAAAAATATGACAAAACTTTTGGAAATTAAAAAAAAATTGTGTATACTAATTTCAAGGGGATAAAAATATGAAGATTGTTTGCGTTGTAGATTCTATTAATAATATTAGAAACAAAGTAAATATGCTTAAAAATAGATTTGGCGATGACATTATATTTATTGTCAAAGCTCAACTCGCCGACCTTTTTAGCACATTTGGATACAATACCAGTGCTATTTATAACACTAATTTAACTAAAATTATACATTTCACACTTCAACGCACAAGTATTGAAGATACTGTTATTTTCTACACTTCAGTCGAAATCACAGAGGAACTTTTAGACAAATTTGTGACTAAAATTGGAAATAGAAACAAACTAGTAAACGTTGTTCCTACTTACAACACTATGGATAAAATGTGGAATGGTCTTTACAATATTTACATCAAAGGAATGTTTAAAGTAAAAGACGGACTTGCTAGTCCTAAACTACAATTCTTACCAAAAGCAATGGTCGAAGAGCTTTTATCTTCTCACTTTGGTAACAGAATGTTCGAAATTGACCCTCGTCTTGTTTCAACTCTTGAAGTAGAAGACAAGAAGGCTAACAAATCTTTGAAAATTAAACCTAAATTCAATCGTTTTCATTTGTTAACAATTATTGTTGCGCTTATGATTACTGCCCTTCTTCTAACCGCAATTGCATTTAACGGAACCAAGTTCTTTGTTATTGCCCTATTTGTAATGCTTTACTTGTTAGATATAATTATTACTTTTATTTTGCAGTGCAAACAGCATTTTGACAACAGATTTTTAAAATAAAAAAGAAGCGAAAGCTTCTTTTATTTTTTTATTCGAGTCACACCTACTCCATCACCAATATTTAATATCTCAGTTTCAAACATTGGATTAGTCGTTACTTCATTAATGTAATTTTTTAAACCTTTAATCATAGACCTGCAACTTTTTGGAGTTTCTATTTCTCCTGTTACCATTCCGTGAAAATGTAAATTGTCAGCAACTATTATTCCACCATTTTTAAGAATCTTTATTAAATATGGTAAATAGTTTACATATTGTCCTTTAGGCCCATCAAGATAAATTAAATCATAAGTTTTTTCTGAATTTTCCAAAAACAATTTGGCATCAATTAAGTGAGTAAAAATCTTATTTTCAAGGTTATGATTTTTTATATTTTCATTTGCAATTTTAAAACGTTCTTCATCGATTTCTAAGGTATCAATGAAATCTACATCGCAATTTTCAGCCATAGTAATACAACCAAAACCCACAGCCGTTCCAATTTCTAAAATCCTTTTAGCATTTTCTTTTTTTATTACAGAAAGCAAAAAGTCCAACGTTTCATCTTTTGTGATTGGAACGTTGTGACTTTGTCCGTATTGTTTAATTTTTTCATCAAATTTCATAATTTTTGCTTAATTTTTTATTAAAAATCTTAATTTTTTGAAATATTTTTAATTAATCGTTACTTTCAATAATGATTGGAATAATCATCGGTTTGCGTTTTAATTTTTTGTTTAGATAGTTTGTCAAAGATTTTCTTAAAGCAATTTTAATGTTCATGTAATCTCTTTTCTTCAACAATTCTTCATCAATAGAATTTACAATAGCAACTCTTGCATCTTCAAGCCATGTTTGAGCTTCACCCATATAAGTAAATCCACGAGATATAATTTCAGGTCGACCATTAAGTTCACCTTTTTGAGGATTTACATTAAGAATTACAACACACAATCCGTCTTCGCTTAGTTGTTTACGTTCTTTTAAAACGTTACTTTCAAGTCCACCGATACCTGCACCATCAATTAATCTGCTTCCGAATGGAACTGTGCCTGTGCATTTAATGAAGTTTTTGTTCAATTCAACTCTCATTCCTAGCATAGGTAGTAAAATATTATGTCTATCCATACCAACAGAAATTGCAGTTTCTCGTTGAGCAAGTAAATGCTTTTGTTCTCCGTGAACAGGCATAAAGAATTTAGGTCTAATTAGGTTGAGCATAATCTTTTGTTCTTCTTTGTAAGCGTGTCCAGAAGCATGAACATCTTCAAGTTGACTGTAAATTACTTTAGCACCAAGACTAATTAATTTGTTGATACTGTTGTTTACTGATTTTTCGTTTCCTGGAATTGGACTACTTGAGAAAATAATTGTGTCATTATCTCCAATTTCGATTCCTTTAAACTCGCCATTTGCCATTCTTGACAACGCACTGTTAGGCTCTCCTTGACTTCCTGTAGACAAAATCAACAATTCACTATCTTTAAAGTTTTTCATTTTCTCAACTTCAATGATGTTTGCTTTATTGATTTTCATTTCGCCAATTTGAGTTGCAACATCAGTAACGTTTACCATACTACGTCCAGTTAAAACAACTTTACGTTTGTACTTTTCAGCAAGATTGATAACCTCTTGCATTCTGTCTACATTTGAAGCAAACGCAGCAACAATCATTCTTCTTTCTTTGTTTTCATGGAACAACTTTTCAAGAGTTTCACCAACTTTTCTTTCAGACATTGAATAACCTTCACGTTCCGCATTAGTTGAGTCAGCCATATAAAGAAGTACACCTTTCTTGCCAAGTTCCGCAAAAGAATGGAAATCAAATTTTTCATCGTAAATTGGAGTTAAATCAATCTTGAAATCTCCAGTGTGAACAACCATTCCTACTGGAGTTTTTATTGCCAACGCAAATGCTCCAGGTATAGCATGATTTACGTGAATAAATTCAATTTCAAAACATCCCAAAGTAATTTTTTGTTTTGGCTTAACAGCAATAGTTTTATATTCAACTTTTTTATGCTCTTCCATTTTCTTTTTGATAAGACCGCAAGTCATTTTACTTGCATAAATTGGAGCATTGATTTCATTAACAACATAAGGAACACTACCAATATGGTCTTCGTGTCCGTGAGTAATTACAAAACCTCTAATTTTTTCTTTGTTTTCAACAAGATAAGTAATGTCTGGAACAACCAAATCAATTCCTAACATATCAAAAGTCGGAAACATAACACCGCAATCAATTACTACGATGTCCTTTCCGTACTCTAAAACTGTCATGTTCTTACCGATTTCTCCAAGTCCACCGAGGAACATAACTTTTAAATTATTTGCCCTAGTTTTTGATTTTTGAGGCGCTAAGCTAGTTTGTTCGTTTTCAACAACAGCATCCACAACAGCATCTACCGGTCTAGGCTTTTTGGTAGTTTTTCTTACAGCCTTTTTAGGAGCAAATGCTTTGTTTGTTTTAATGCTTGCATCGAACTCTTCGCTTGTCATTAAATTTTCCATATATTCTCCTTAATTTTAAATAAAATCTAATTTTTTACATAACAAAAACATTTTTCCACGCAAAAATATGGATAATGTTTTTTTATTAAGATTTGTAGTGTGACACTACACCCGAAAAAACGATTTACTTATTTTTATTATAGCATAAAATTGTAAAATGTCAAGCGAAAATGAAATTATATTTATTTTTGACAAATTAAGCTTTTATTTTCTTACTAATGCTCTAAATTCTTTTTCACTCATGTATTCAGATTTTTTAATATCTCCGAACACTGAAACACTTAACTTACTTGGATTGTAAGCTTCTCTAAACATGCTATTGCATTCTTCAATTGTTAACTTTTTACGTATTTTTTCGTCTTTCTTTTCACTAGGAACTTTACCAAAAGCACACAAGTCTTTTAACTTGCTTCTTTCTTTTCCAACGTATGCATTTTCTCTGTCGTTCATGAATTGTTCAATTCTTTTTGACTTTTTCAAGAATGTTGGCTCGAATCCATTTTCGTAAATAGAATTATAGTAATCAATTACTGTTTTAATTACCTCATCAACGTTTTTCTTGTCGCATTCTGTCATGAAACCAACTGAACCACTTTCCGTTCCAAACAATGCGTTAATTCTTGAATAATAAACTAAACTTTTTTCTTGTCTTAAAGTTTTATTAAGTCCGTCTGACGTGTCATTCATTATGCGTGTTACTATTCTAAATTTATTCGCAAATTCTAAATCGTAAATGTTTTGTTTGATTGGAAAATTAATGTAAACATAACATTTATCAATCTCTTTATATTTAGATTTGTAAAATACTTTGTCGTAATTTTTGTAATAGAAAACTGGAAGTTTTTCAAAATTCTCTTTTGATGGAACTTCTTTTACAATTGTTCTCTCTAACATTTTCTTTACTTTAGTAAGAGAAAGAGGTGTAACTAAGAATATATTCATATTTTCTGTTACAAAATATTTCTTTACATATTTCTTTATATCTTTCGTTGTTACACTTGCAACACTTTCATTAGATCCTAAAATACCATACTTTGGAACGTCTAGCCCTGTCAAATTGTAAAGGTTAAAATCATAAGATGTTTCATTATATTTATCGTTGTAAACAGAAATTTCTTGTTGAACTACTTTAACCTCTTTGTCAATATTCTTTTGAGCAAAAGTTGTTTCATTAATAAGCATTGAAACAAGTTTTACATAATTCTCTAATTCCTTTGTTAAGATATCTCCAGAGAACGCAATATTGCGTGAAGAAGTGTAAGCATTTGAGCCAATGAAATCAAAATACATTTTTGTAATTTCTTGGTCGTTATATTTTTTTGTTCCAGTGAAAAACATATGCTCAATCAAGTGAGACATTCCTGGAATTTCATCACATCTAGCTCCGCAATCAAAAGAGATTTCGATGTTACTAATTTTGTTAATATTGTTTTTTACATAATAAAGAGTTGCACCCTTATTTAATTTAATTTTTTTGTATTTCATAATTCATCCTTTTATAATTTTATTATATTAATTGTAAAAACTTAAGTCAACGAATTTTCTAAATATTATTATTTAGCGTCATAATTTTTATAAGCATTGTAACTATATTATTCATCAAATAAAAATTTTTACACAAAAAAAACGAATGAAGAATTAAACTCCATTCGTCTTCTTTTAAAAAATTGAATACTCAATTGTTGTTGCGTAAAACTCAGCAAATGAGAATGACTTATTGTACGAATAACCATCCCCCATAACTTTCACTAAAACAAGATTATCATAAGTTGCTTCAATTACGCCGTCAAAGGATTTTAAAAATTTTCCTTGCTTGTTGAACTCTTTTACTTCAATCGATTTACCAACTGAAGACCTAAGTTCTTCTTTAATTTCATTAATAGGTTTTAAATCTACTTTCATACCCTTTCCCCCTAGTACAAAAATATTTGTTAATTTAATTATAACAAAAAAATAAATAAATTGCATGTAATTTTGACAATTTTTTTAAATTTTTTTTATTTTTTTAATAATATAATAAATTATATTATTATTTTCTTGTTTTCAAAAAATTAATTTTTTTTCAAGAAAATTTAAATATCTATTTCTAAAATATTAATTATTTATTTTTCTTTTACAATTTTAATTTTTTATGAAATATTCTAAAAATTTTAATCTATTACACATGCATTTCTAAAAACTTTTAAATTAAAACATACTAATTAACTTCGCTTCAGAATGAAATAATTATTTGCTATTTTTAAATCAAAAAAAAGAAAGCCCAAGGGCTAGATGTTTTGAAACTAGTGAAAAAACACATCAGTAATTGTGATGTGTTTTTTGTTGTTACTTATTAAAATTCTTCAATAATTCATTTATCCATTCAATATCCTTGCATTTAATTGCTTG
>SVIQ01000006.1 GCA_015069415.1 Clostridiales bacterium
CTTTGAAATAATCAAGTATTGATAATCTTGTAAATTGCCATTTGCAAGAAAGGTAGGGATGCAAGGAAGTTGAATGTTTTGATAAATAGAAGTTTCTTTATCAAGTTTTTTCTTAATTGTATCGTCTTTTGACATTTTAATTACAAACTTATCATCAACAAAATAAACTAGATTTGTAAACCCTGATGTTGCTTTTGTAATTTTCTCAAAAGACATATTTTCTTTTTGTAAAATTTCTTTAATTATATTTTCCATTTTATAATTCCTTTTTGTAGTTTAAAACCACTTTACCATTTTCAAGATGTTCGCATAATACGAATTCTGTATAACCAAAGTGGAAGTATATTTGAATGTTGCGAACATTTGTAGCACTAGCTCCTATTGTGGCATATTTAAAGCCTTGTTCTTTAGCCCATTGTTCTCCCATTTTCACAAGCTTAGAAATATGTCCTTGTCCTTCATATTCTTTATCACATCTAAAAGCATTCATGTATGCAATAGTCTTGCCATCGCATAATTCTTCTAACCCCTTAACCTCTTTAAAATCAGGGTCAGTAACGACTGAAATTTGTGCAATTATTTCTTTACCATCTTTTGCAATAAAGGTAGTTAATTGTTTGTTTTTAAAAGCAGGAATATATACATCTCTCATTGCTTCCCATTCAGCTTTTTTGTGTGGTCTTTTTGCGATATCTTTTTCCCATACTGCAATATATTCTTCTAATGTTGCTATTTTGTATTCCATAATAAACTCCTGAACATTTTCATTATAGCATATAATTTAAAAATTTGTATTAATTTAAACAAAAAAGATAAAATGGCACTTAGACGTGTGCTTGTCATATACACGTGTTCTCGCTTTGCTCGAACAGACAAGCACACGCCTATAAACTAAACAAGCAGACAAAAAGTGAAACTGTTGGTGAACGTAACACACTTTCGCTTTTTGATGTCTATATGTGGGCTAATTTATTCCATGGTGTACTTGACAAGAGTCTCTGAAACGAGTTTTTCTTTTGCCGGTTAACACAGAGAAACGATATTTGTGCTTACGCATGCTATTTTTGCGTTTCTCAGCCTTTTGATATTATGTTTTCAAATCTTACTTGTCAAGTACCTTTCACGGCATAGAATAGCCAAGAAAAAAGAGAACTAGATATTTTTCTAATTCTCTAATTATTACACTAGTTTCCAAATTGACTGACTAAGCTCTCTTTTATCTTCTTGAATACGTATTCGCATTTAAGTCTGCGAAATACTTTTGATAGACGCTATTGTTTTCAACAAAGTCTAACAAGTTCTCATAAATGTCATACACTTTCTTAATTTTTAATGTCGCCTCAACCTCTTCTGGAAATGACGCATGGCAAAAAGCATCATCATCTTTTCTCACCACTTCAGTAATTGTTTTCAACAACATTGTTGCCTTTGTAGCCTCTCTTTCATTTTGGAAATAAAAATAAAACATCTCCTCTGAATTTGGGAAAAATGTTTTTACTAAATATAATTTTTCGTCTAGCATAATTTCTCCTTAGTGTAGTGCTATTCTAATAAAATTCTATTCTCATGTCAAACGATTTAAAAAAAAATTTTACAATTCTTTTAATCCAAGTTATTCTTATATTCCTCTACTCCATAAGTGCGAAAAAAATACACTCGTCTCTAAACTGAAATAGAAATCCTAGCCAATGCTTAAGAGACTTTTCTTTCGGGGTCCTCATGAGAACTTGTTCGACATGGGGTTTACAGAGAAAATTGCAAGCATAAATATGCAATTTGTGTTTTAAATAAAAAACACAAGCATAAAAGCTTGCGAATTTTCTCTGGCTGGGGTAGATAGATTCGAACTATCGCATGCAAGAGTCAAAGTCTTGTGCCTTACCGCTTGGCGATACCCCAATACAAAAAGCGATTTGCATCGTGGTGGCTCATCCGGGACTTGAACCCGGGACACCATGATTAAAAGTCATGTGCTCTACCAACTGAGCTAATGAACCACGTAAAGCAAAATCGCCTTTAATCATCTGTTTTTCCACAGTTGACTTTCTCATTATACACCATCTAAATAAAAAAAACAAGTAATTTTCATAAAAAAATTTAAAAATTTTAAAAAAATTTACAAAAAATTTTTAGAAATTGTGAAAATTGCCTTGACATTGAGTTGTTTTATGTGCTAATATAGAGCTGTGAAACGTGCGGGTGTAGCTCAATGGTAGAGCGCTAGCCTTCCAAGCTAGTTACGAGGGTTCGATTCCCTTCACCCGCTCCATTTCATTATAAGGGGTTTTTATTACCTCATGCGGATGTGGCGAAATGGCAGACGCGCTAGACTTAGGATCTAGTGGGAGACCGTGGGGGTTCAAGTCCCTTCATCCGCACCATGCGTCAATAGCTCAGCTGGATAGAGCATCGCCCTTCTAAGGCGGGGGTCGGGGGTTCGAATCCCTCTTGACGCACCATTCGTCGTATGACGATTTATTTGTTTCAAGAGGCATTCGAACGGAGTTCGCTCTGTCGAGCCGGACCGAAATCATAGATTTCTCCCGACTTTGGCTACAAACCATTCACTGAAAGGTTTGTTTAACGCGTCGTCCCCTCTTGACGCACCATTTTTTATTGATTATATGGTGGCTATAGTTCAGTCGGTAGAGCGCCAGATTGTGGATCTGGTTGTCGTGGGTTCGAGTCCCTCTAGCCACCCCATCGTCGCATTTAGTTTTTAAGCTATTTGCGATTTTTTTATTTAGGGACTCGAACCCAAGGGTTCGCTCCTGTCGGAGCCGGACCGCAACAAGTTGCTCCCGTTTGTTTGCTAAAAACTTGCCAATTGTGGCAACTTTTTTTTACGCACAAACCCCTCTAGCCACCCCATTTATCGCATTTGATTTTATCATTTGCGATTTTTTATTGCTTTTAACAATTTAAAATGTTAATATATATGATATGAAACTTAAAAAATGGATAAAAGAAAACACAACTTCATTAAAAGGTGTTAAAATTGCTATCACTGGAGCGACCGGAGGACTCGGCGAACATGTTGCAACCACTCTAGTCAAACTCGGTGCAACTCTCTTTCTACTTGCTAGAAACGAAGAAAAAACTAAAGCTTTAATTAAAAAAATTTCGTTAATCTACCCTAATGCTAATTTACAATATATTTACTGTGATTTGACCAACTTCGAAAGTGTTAAATCTGCCACCCAAGAATTAAAAATATATGAGATTGATATGTTGTTCCACAATTCTGGAATATACAATGTTCCGAGAACAATAACCAGCATTGGTTTTGATAACGTTTTTCAAGTCAATTTCTTAATGCCTTATTATATGACTAAAGAATTACTACCCACTTTAAATAAATCTAAGTTTGGCAAAGTAATGGTTACTGGAAGTGTTGCTCATAATTATTCAAAATTTAATAAATCGGACATCCAATTTTTAAAAGAAAAAAAATCTTCTAAAGTTTACGGAAACTCTAAAAGAATGTTAATGTTCTCATTATACGAGCTCATGAAAAACCAAAATTGTAAATTGTCTATTGCCCACCCTGGAGTTACTCTCACAAATATGACAAACCACTATCCTAAATGCATTAATTGGCTTGTAAAAATCGGAATTAAATTGCTATTCCCTAGCAACGAAAAGGCCATTCGAAGTTTAATTAAAGCAGTGTTTGACGAAACAGATTATCACGAATGGATAGGTCCAAGCATTTTCAATGTTTGGGGAAAACCCAAAAAACAAAAACTTAAAACTTGTAGCGAAGAAGAAAGTAATGAAATTTTTACGATAAGTGAAAATCTTTACTCATCTCTTACAAAATAATTATTTTGAATACATTTCAATAAGTTCAACAACCGCATCTTTACCATTTAAGATGTGGTTTTTTTCATATATTTTTTTGTAATCTTGCAAATTCTCATTAAAATTCTTGATTTCTTTCAAAAAATATGTTGGATTAAGATCTTTTTCTCTTAAAATTTTTGCAACACCAAGTTTCTCATAGTATGTAGCATTTTGTAATTGATCGCCACGGGAAGTACCATTTTCTAATGGTATTAACAACATAGGTAATTTTTTAAAAAAACTTTCAGCCGTTACTCCAGCCCCACTTCTTCCTATTACAAAATCAGAAATATTATATAAATTTACCATATCATCTGACATTTCTAAAGCATTGTAATTGCCGTATGATTTAATTTGATTATTTCCTTTTCCTGTAATATGTATTACATTAGCAAAAACGAGAATATCTTTTAAAATTGGATACATCATCTCATTAATTTTTTTGCTACCCAATGATCCTCCAACTAACAATATTGTAGGTTTAGATTTATCAATATTAAGATTAGAATAATCCTTTCGGTTAGACTTAAATTTTTCGCTGAAAATAGGCCCAGTGTAAATTGCTTTTTTGCTTTTCTCTTCCAAATTTTTAAAATTTACACACATCTTTGTACATGTCTTTAAAATAAGTTTATTTGCTAGCCCAAACGAATAATCACTTTCATGTGCAATAATAGGAATTTTAAGCATTTTACCAGCAATACAAACTGGCAATGAAACATACCCACCTTTACTAAAAATCACATCTGGATTTTCACTTTTTAATATTTTCTTAGCTTTAAATATTGAAGATAGCAAAACAAAAGGTATTTTTAAATTTTTAAGAACCTTCCCCCTAGTTAGTTTTACAGCAGGAATTTCATGATATTTCATGATTTTACTCATCTTATCTTTTTCTATTCCATCACTACCCACATAAATACTTTCCCAATCTTTTAATTCTTCATTGATATAAATATTTGGCATTACATGACCCAATGTACCGCCACCCGTAAACACAATTTTTTTCATATGGTATTTTATGTTGAAACGCAAGAATTTATTATTATTTTGTAAAAAAATGAAAGAAAATGACAATACTTTTTAAAACAAAATTAAGAATATTGTTATAAATTTTTCAAATTTAACCCAAAGAAATTCAACAAAATTCAATTTTTCTTTCAAAATCTATTGACAAAGGAAAGCCGTTTTGATAAAATTAGTTTTGTCTGATATGGATAATATCAGTTTTAATATATGGACGATTAGCTCAGTTGGTAGAGCAACTGACTCTTAATCAGTGGGTCCGGGGTTCGAGTCCCCGATCGTCCACCATTGGCATTCTAAAGCGAACACTCCGCTTTAGAATTTTTTTATTCAAAAAAGTGAACCACTTCATGATTCACCTTTTTATTATTTAATTGTCAGTTGAAAACATTTTTGAGTTTAAACTTACTATTATTTTGTTTAAAATCTCTTCTTTCTCATCATCTTTAACTTCAATGGTTGATAAAATTCTATCTTTAACTTTTTCTTGAATATCTATACTTTTATATGCTCTTCTTTTAACAATATCAGAAGCTCTTGTATAAATAATCAATAACTTTTTAGAAAGTTTTAATTGTTCAGCTATAGCATGCCACCAAAAATTATCAGTTTGTCCTAAAGACATACCATAAATACAAATTATATCTGATTGTTTTATTAACTCTTCAACATCAAAATCTCGTAAAGTTTCGGTGTTCTTATTTAATTCGGGTTTCACCAAAGACCTTATTATTTTCTTATTTGTCTTAAATGATACATTTTCTATCTGACTTACATCATTTACACCTAATATCATATTATCTTCAGTAGTTCCGTGTATATGTATAACTCTATTTATAGTGTTTTGATAAGCATATCCTTGATATGATCTTTTGTTAATAGGTAAGCTTGTATTTTTATAAGAAAATATTTTTTCGAAACTATTAGTATAATTAAATGATATTATATTTGCACTATAATTCGTTGAATTAAATCGAGCCTTAAAAGAATTTAATATTTTTTTATTTTTTTCTGACAAGTGTCTATCTAGGAAAAATAAATCTTTACCCATTGACTCAATTATTTCGTTCGAAATTACAACATCGGTATTAACGCTTTCTAAATATTCTGCAAGTTTATCTTGTATGTCATCTAATAATAAAACAAACTTATCATCTTCATCATCTTTAAATCTATCCGTGTATTGACCTAAACACATTTCCAAATCAGCCCAATTATCAATATTCTCAGATAGTTCCTTCTTAAAAGTTTCAACTACAGAGTTTGGGCTCTCTACTTCTATATAGAACTTATAAAAATCCTTGTAGCTTGTCTTTAAGCCTAAATTTAAATCAAACCCATTACCAATTAAAAATAATATTTTCACTTTTCTTTTGTACCTTTTATAAAATTTTCGCAAAATCACTTGATCGACAACAAGGTAATATGTTATTATGTTTTTGTAAGGAACACTCTACATATAAGATTTTACTAAACAAAACAGCATCAACCGGCTATGGTTGATGCTGTTTTATTATAAAAAGGGGATAAAAAGTCCGCTCCGTTTAAAACAGAAAAAACCATAACCCCCTGAGTGCTTTGCTATAAAACATATATACAATAAATTTAAAAAAATAGCAAGCGATTTGCATCACTTTTTCAAAGTTTATCAGTTTAAATAATTTAATGGCGTTTTATGCCGTGAAAAATTCTTAACATGAGTAGAAATGGTTTAGGATTATTGCCAAGGGCAAGAGAAATAGAGTTAAGTTTAATTGTCTCCACCATTAGAATTTTAAAAAGAACCTTGTTAGGTTCTTTTTTATTATTGTCTTAATTTGATATGCAATTCGCGTAATTGTTTTTCGCCCGCTTCGATTGGTCCACCCATTAATAAATCTTGCGCTCTACTGTTCATTGGGAATGGAACAACATCTCTAATGTTTGTAATGCCTAGCATCAACATTAAAAGTCTTTCAAATCCAGGAGCAACACCGGCGTGAGGAGGTGCACCGTATTGGAATGCAGTGTAAAGAGCTCCAAATCTAGATTGAATTTCTTCTTCGCCGTAACCTACAATCTCAAACAATTTAAGCATTACGTCTTTATCTGTATTTCTCACAGCACCAGAAGCAACTTCGTAACCGTTTGCAACTAAATCATATTGATATGCGTTGATTTCAAGCGGATCGCAAGAGTTAAGTGCTTCTAGTCCTCCATTTGGCATATTGAATGGATTGTGACAGAATTCAACTTTTCCTTCATCACTTAGTTCAAACATTGGGAAATCTACAATCCAACAGAATTCAATTCTAGATTTGTCGATAAGGCCAAGTTTTTCACCAGCTTCAATTCTAAGAAGGCCTGCTAAACGATAGCATTTTTTAGCACTTGCATCGGCAATTACAAAGATATCGTCACCGATTTTTGCACCTGTTTTAGTTTTTAAATCTTCACATTCTTTTTCAGTAATAAATTTAACGATAGGTCCTTTTAATGAGCCATCTTCTTGCACTCTAACCCAAGCAAGTCCGCCAGCGCCTTCTGATAGCATCAAATCTTGAAGTTTGTCAAAGAAACTTCTTGGTTGATCTTTTGCATTTACAGAGAAACCTTCAATAGTTTTATCTTTGAAAGCCCCAAAAGTTGTGTCTTTAAACACATCTTCAAGTCCAACCATTTCAATAGAGTTTCTAAGGTCAGGCTTGTCTGTACCGTATTTTACCATAGCCTCTTTGTAAGGTATTTTTTTGAATGGTCCCTTATTGAATGGGAATTTGCTGTGTTTTGAGAAAAGTTCTTCAACTAATTTTTCAACTACAGAATGAACTTCTTCTTGAGTTGCAAAACTCATTTCCATATCGATTTGGTAGAAATCTCCTGTAAGTCTGTCTGCTCTTGGATCTTCATCTCTAAAGCAAGGAGCAATTTGGAAATACTTATCCACTCCACCACACATTAACAATTGCTTGAATTGTTGAGGAGCTTGAGGAAGCGCGTAAAATTTACCTTTATGAACACGGCTTGGAACTAGATAATCTCTAGCGCCTTCTGGACTTGGAACAGTTAAAATTGGAGTGTTAACTTCAGTGAAACCCAAACCTCTTAAAAGAGTTCTTGTTTCATAAGCTACATCAGCTCTAAGTGCTAACATTTCTTGCATTTTGTCATTTCTTAAATCAAGATAACGATGTTTTAATCTTACTTCTTCATTTGTTTTCATGCTATCTTCAATATCGAAAGGAAGCATATTTTTAGATTTTGACAAAATCTTAAGTTCAGATATTTCAACTTCAACTTTACCAGATTTTAAAGAAAGATTAACCGTTTCTTCATCTCTTGAAACAACGCGTCCTTTAATTGAAATTACACTTTCACGTGAAAGAGATGTCAAAAGTGAATCGTCATAAGTTTTAAGTTGAACTACTCCACTTTTATCTCTAATGTCTATAAAAACAATTCCACCATGATCACGAACTGTTTTTACCCAGCCGGCAAGACAGATTTCTTGACCTATCAAACTTTCGTCAACTTCGCCGAGCATCATTGATCTATACATAATTTTCTCCTTTACATAATTTTTTCTTTTATTTTTTCCATAACCTCACCGGCATTTGCTTTTCCGCGAGTTTCTCTCATCACTTGACCAACTAAGAAGTTAAGGATTTTAGGGTCTTGTTCAGCTTTAAACTGAGCAACAACATCTGCTTTTTCTTTTAAAATTTTGTCCAAAACTTCAAACACAATATCGCTAGATAAATCTGCCATTATTCCTTGTTTTTTAGCTTCAACTTCCGCATTCAAATTTGTTCCCCAAACAAATGTTAACAAATCTTTTGCTGAATTTCTTTGAATCTTCTTTTCATCTACTGATTTAATAATCCAAACCAAATTTTCTTTAGAAATGTCTAATTTGTTTCCACCTTTGATTCTTGCTAAAATTTCAGTAGTGAACCAGTTTGCTACTGACTTTGGTTGGAAGTAATCTTTTAAACATTCCGAGTAAAGATCAGACACTTCTTTTTCTGCTAAGATTACGTCTGTGTCGTATTCATTCAAACCGTATTCTTCAAGATATTTTTTCTTCATATCATTTGGAAGCATAGGCATTGTGTCTTTAATTTTTTGAATTTCTTCATCACTAATGTTTACAGCAAGAAGATCTGGATCTGGGAAGTAACGATAATCTTCACTGTTTTCCTTAGTTCTTAAAGTGAAACTTTCGCCTTTGTCGTTGTCCCATTTCCTAGTTTCTTGTTCAATTACTCCGCCATCTTCTAAAATTTCTTTTTGTCTTTCAATTTCGTAGTTGATAGCTCTATGGATTGATTTAAATCCCATAATGTTTTTCATTTCAACTTTTGTACCAAACTCTTTACTTCCTTTTGGACGAAGCGAAATGTTAACATCGGCTCTCATTTGACCTTTTTCCATTTCACAATCTGCAACACCTGCATAGATGTAAATTTGTCTTAACTTTGTTAAAAATTCGATTGCTTCATCTGCTGTTTCCATATGTGGCTCTTTTAAAGCATCTGTAACTAATTCTATTAAAGGAACACCACCTCTGTTGTAATCAATTAATGAATCGCTTCCGAAATGCACAAGTTTTCCAGCATCTTCTTCCAAATGAATTCTGTTAATTGGAATGTCTTTTTCTCCAACTCTCAAACTTCCGTTGATACAAATTGGTTTTTCCAATTGACTAATTTGATAAGCTTTTGATAAATCAGGATAAAAATAATTTTTTCTTTCAAAAATTGCAGTATTATTAATTTCAAAACCAAGCGCAAGTCCTGCTCTAATTGTTTGTTCTACAGCGTGCTTATTTAAAACAGGTAAAGCACCAGGAAGACCAACACAAACTGGACAACAATTGCTGTTTGGTGAGCTACCGTATTCATTTTTACAAGAACAGAAACATTTAGTTTTAGTTCTTAATTCTGCGTGGACTTCAAGTCCTATAATAACATCGTATTGCATATTATTCTCCAATTTTGTCTTCAATAAGTTTTGCAAGACTTAAAATTTTTGCTTCGTCAAATTTGTTTGCCATAATTTGAATTCCTAAAGGCATTCCATTTGCACCCTTTCCGAAAGGAATTGACAAAGACGGAATTCCAACAACATTTGCCGAGATTGTAAACACGTCTTCTTTGTACGCATCAATAGGACTTGCTTTACTTCCAATCTTGAACGCTTCACCTAATGCTGTAGGTATAATTAAAATATCACAAGCTTTAAATGCTTTGTTGTACTCTTCAATTAAAGAGCCTTGCAAAGCTTTCGCCTTTTTATAATAAGCATCATAGAAACCAGATGACAACACATAGTTTCCAAGCATAATTCTTCTTTTAACTTCTTTCCCAAAACCTTCACTTCTGCTTTCCTTGTAGATTTCTTGAAGATTTCTTGCAGTTTCACTTCTTGTTGTGTACTTTACACCATCAAATCTTGACAAGTTGCTTGTCGCCTCAGCCCAAGCAATAATGTAATAAGTTGAAAGCATTAAATCACTGTTTTTAATGCTAACATCAACAATTTCAAAACCGAGAGATTTTAAGGTATTAATAAAATTTGCTAGATTTTGTTCACTATCCGAGCCTTTCGCCATTTCAACGATTTCTTTAGGAACGCCTATTTTTAAATTTGAAATGTCGTCATTTAATTTAAGAGAGTAACTATCAACTGGATGTTTTGCACTTGTTGAATCATGTTCATCGTAACCTGCTAAAATTTCCAAAACGATTGCATTGTCTTCAACGTTTTTACTAAATATTCCAACTTGATCAAGAGAACTTCCATAAGCTACAATTCCATATCTTGAAATTCTACCATAAGTAGGTTTAAGTCCGTAAATTCCACAGTAGCTTGCTGGTTGACGAACACTTCCACCAGTGTCAGTTCCAAGAGCTATTGGACACATATCTAAAGCAACAGCGCATGCGCTACCTCCAGAGCTTCCTCCCGGCACTCTTGTTGGATCAATAGGGTTTAAGGTAATTCCATATGCTGAATTTTCAGTTGAACTTCCCATAGCAAACTCATCCATATTGGCTCTACCAATGATAATTGCACCTTCATCCAACAATTTTTGAACTGCAGTCGAATTGTACTGTGCAATATATTTTTCTAAAAATTTAGAACTACAACTGCAAATTTTTCCTTCATACATAATGTTATCTTTAATGATAACTGGAACACCTGCAAGTTTTCCCTTAAAGCCATTTGCAACTTTTTCATCCATTTCTTTAGCAATTTCGATTGCATCTTCAAAAACTTCTAAAACAGCATTATATTTTTCATTCTTTTTAGCTTGATCAACAAAAGCAGTTACAACCTCAACACAAGTTAACTCTTTGTTTAAAATTTTCTCTCTAATTTCTTTAGCTGACAATTTGATAATTTCCATAATTACTCCATAATTCTAGGAACAACAATGCTGTCCTTTTTTACAATTGGTGAATTTTGTAAAAGTACGTCGACTGGAGTACTTTCTTTAACTTCATCTTCTCTTAATTCAGCCATGTCTATAATATTGAGTTTTCTCTCTCCTGTTACATTTGCATTTTTTACAACGTCAGCAAGTTCAACAAGGCTTGTAAAATCCTTTTCAAATTCTTTTAATTCATCCTCACTAAACTTTAGTTTAGACAATTCAGCAAGATGCTCAAGCTCTTTTAAATCCATAAATTCTCCCTTTTAATTCTTAAATTCCAAACTATTATATCATTTTTTTTAACAAATAGAAAACAAATGCGACATAAATTTGAAATAAAAGTTAAACAAAAACTTAAAAAAACCACAAGTTCTATGAGAACCTGTGGTTTGATTGTTTTGTAAGCATGTCAAAAGGCCCTCATATTAAATGTGGTTAAGATTATTATTGTTATTATTATTCAAAACAATATTTAACATAATTTTCCTTTTGATGCTTTGATGTTAGCATAATTATACCCTTTTGTCAAGCGATTATTTAATATTCCTATAAAATTTGCAAAGAATGATAATATAGTATTTTGCTAGAATGTTTTTCTCATGATAAATATAAAAAAACTCAAGAAATTCTTGAGTTTTTTAATTTTTATTCAGTTCTTAATGCGTCAACAGGGTCTTTCTTTGAAGCAATACGCGCTGGTATTAGTCCTGCAATGAAAGTAAGAGTCATACTAATTAGAACAAGGATTAGCCCCGCAATTGGATTAAGACTAGCAACACCTGAAATACCTGCTAGAGATTTAATTATTATATTAATCGGAATGCAAAGTAGTAGTGTCACAATTATTCCTAAAGCGCCTGAACTAAATCCGATAATCAAACTTTCTGCTGTAAACACGCGTTTAATATCTTTCTTGCTAGCACCGATACTTCTTAAAATTCCAATTTCTTTAATTCTCTCAAGTACTGAAATGTAAGTAATGATTCCAATCATTATGCTTGAAACAACAAGAGAAATTGAAACGAATGCGATTAAAACATAACTTATGCCATTTATTATTGTTGTTACACTGCTCATAATTAAACCAATGAAATCATTGTAAGAAATTTTTTCACCTTCTTCGCAATTTTCATTGTATTCAGCTATGAATGCCACAACTTTATCTTTGTCTGAGAAGCTTTTAAAGTAAAATTCAATAGAGCTAGGTTTGTCAAGACTTAAAGGAGTAAGTTTATCTTCTTTAACCTCTACATCCTCTCCATTTAACTTACCTGTTACAGCAATGCTTGAATTGTAATAATCAATCAAATCTGCAACATAATCACTGTTATAATTTATTCCAGAAGACAAGCAACCTTTGTCTGTTTTTGCTCTTAAAACCGCCACCACTTCAATTGAATTTGTAGAATTGTTAATTATATCGTCAAGTCTACTATCTAACTCTGTAGGATTGTTTTTAATGTTAACATATGTCTTGTCATTGTTTACATCTTGATAATAATCTGTGTCAACCAAAACTTTGTAACTATTATGTTGATTAAGAACATCTAAATAATCAACCTTAATTTCACTCTCTCCACCTTGCATTGTTTTAGTAATATCATTCATTAACTCTTGCTTTGAAACAAAACCTAATGCATACATCACGTAATCATCAAGTTCGCTGTTTTTATCTAAAACTAAAACTGCCTCATTTTTCTTTAAGTTTGAAATTACGTCTTTATTTTCATATTCTGTAGATTTTGCAATAACTTCGTACTGAGATTTAATTAATTCAACATTGTCCATCATAGGATTTACCGCGCCTATGTCATAAGCTTTAAAAGTTGCAACAGGAATTCCTGCAAACTGTGATATTAGCCCTGCAAACTTAGTTTCAGAAAGTTCCAAAAATTTCTTAGTTTCAAACTCAGTTGCATCTGTTTCTCCTAAGTACTGCGAAACAATATCTAACGCTAAATCTTGAGATTTTACATCCGCTAAAGCATTTAATTTAATTTCATATTTCTTGGTCGTGTCATTATACGACACCAACAATCCTGGCATATTGTTTGTTGCATCCTTCGAAATACTTTCGACTTGAAGATATGTTGCACAGAAACTTAAAACTATATCATACAATGCTGGGCTTGTTGTTGAAATTTGATAATTATTTTTGTTATACAAATCAACAGAAATATTGTAACCGTAACTAATATTATTCACATAAGGCTCTATCTTGTCGTAATTGTCTTTAAGATATGCATAAAACTTCTTTAAATCGTTTGTTTTAAGTTGTGAAGTTACTTCTTTCATCATGTCTGTAATTGTAGTGTCAGCATATATAGCGTCGCCGTCATGATTATTGTCTTTATTTCCGCCACCCATCATGGTTGTAAGCATTGAAGTATAATCAACCGCCGAAGATTGAATTGTTAATGGATAATTAGTAAGTGTTTCTTTTTGCACATTATTTATGTAAGTTTGAAATCCACTAGATACTGCTAAAATCAAAGCAATTCCAATGATACCAATACTACCTGCTACACTTACCAAAAACGTTCTAGCTTTCTTTGTGATTAAATTTTTAAAACTAAGAGTCAACGCTGTCCAAAAAGACATTTTACGTTTTTTCTTTTTAGTCTTAACTTCTTTTTCTTCAACATCTTGTGTACTTTCTTTTTCTTCAGTACTTTGTTTAGTTTTATTTTTTATCTCTCGTTTCTTGTAAGGATTAGTGTCATCTACTACACAACCATCTTTTAAGTAAACAATTCTGCTTGAATAAAGCTCTGCAAGTTCTGGGTTATGTGTAACCATTACAATCAATTTTTCTTTAGAAATCTTTTTTAAGAGTTCCATGATTTGAAGGCTTGTTTTACTGTCCAATGCTCCAGTTGGCTCGTCTGCTAAAATGATTTCTGGATCGTTTACGAGCGCTCTTGCAATAGCCACTCTTTGCATTTGACCACCAGAGAGTTGGTTCGGTTTGTTTTTAATCTTATCTTCAAGTCCAACACTTTTTAAGGCTTCTTTTGCCTTCTCTGTTCTCTCTTTTTTGCTAACTCCTGAAAGAGTTAATGCTAGTTCTACATTTTGTAAAACTGTTAAGTGCGGAATCAAATTATAGTTTTGAAAAATAAACCCACATCTATGATTTCTGTATGTATCCCAATCCTTGTCTTTGTACTCTTTAGTACTTACCCCATTAATTACTAAATCACCACTGGTGTACTGATCTAATCCGCCGATAATGTTTAATAGTGTTGTTTTACCGCATCCACTAGGTCCTAAGATTGAGACAAATTCATGATCTCTAAATTCCAAACTAACACCATTTAAAGCATGAACAACTTGTTTGTCTTTGTCTTTTTTCTTTCCGATTACGTATGTTTTTCTTACATCTTTAATCTTTAACATTTTAACCTTCTTTTTTACGTATATATTTTATGACAAATATTATTTTTAAGTCAAGAAAATTAAGAAATATTAATCATTTTTTACAAAAAACTTCAAACCTCACTTAAATTTTCTGTTTAGTAAAAAAATCCGCATTTAATTTACGGATTTTTAATAATTTATTCTTTGTTTTTCATTTCAAAATTGTAACTTGATTCACACATTTGCTTTAAGGTGTGAGTTGCCTTAAACCCAAGTTCTCTTTCTGCTTTTTCTGGAGATGCGTAACACATGTCTACGTCACCATCTCGACGAGGAGCAAACACAAATTTAACCTTGTTTCCACACACTTCATTAAATGTGTTCACCATTTCAAGAACAGAGTAACCAGTTCCTGTTCCTAAATTGTAGACAACCAAACCTGAATTAGTTTCAAGTTTTTTAAGTGCTTTAACGTGACCCAAAGCCAAATCGCAAACATGAATGTAATCTCTTACTCCCGTTCCGTCTTTAGTGTTGTAATCATTACCGAAGATACTTAATTTTTCAAGTTTTCCAGTTGCAACTTTTGTAATATACGGCATGAGGTTGTTAGGAATACCATTTGGATCTTCACCAATCAATCCGCTTTCATGCGCTCCGATTGGATTGAAATATCTTAAAATCGCAATATTTAAAGAATTGTCAGCAACGTACATATCTTTTAAAATTTCTTCAATGAAAAGCTTTGTTCTTCCATAAGGATTTGTTGCACTCACTGGGAAATCTTCATAAATTGGCATGCTTTCTGCTCTTCCGTAAACAGTTGCAGAAGAACTAAACACTAAATTTTTAATTTTGTGCTCTTGCATAAGTCTAATTAATGCAAGTGTGCTAAAAATGTTGTTATCATAATATTTTAACGGTTCTTTAACACTTTCTCCTACGGCTTTATATCCCGCAAAATGCATAATAGAATCAATTTCATTTTCTTTTACTATTTTTTCAAGCAATTCGTAATCTCTTACATCTCCCTTGTAAAATTTTACCTTTTTACCTGAAATTTGTTCAATCTTTTCTTTTACAATTTCTTTACTGTTTGACAAATTGTCAATAATAACAACTTCATAACCAGCCTTTAAAAGTTCAACAGCAGTATGTGAACCAATGTAGCCTAATCCACCAGTTAATAATACCATAATTTCCTCCTACAATTAATTTTAACATATATGAGAGGATATTCAAAATAAAAAAAGATAAAAAATTTTTAATTTTTTTGTAAAATTATGAAAAAATCTCTTGCTTAAAGATTTTTTATATGCTAGTATAATTAAACTTCTATGTTTCAGCTCTAACTAAAAAGGCGGTTTATTTGTTAGAAAAAAAGAAACAAATTTAATAGAAGTCATACCAAAAGAATGCTTTTGGTGTTTTTTTGTATGGTAAAAAAGGAGGAAAATGTCTAATATTATACAATTTAATAACATATGTAAAGACTTCAAAATCTCAGTTCGTAAAAAAGGCATAAAGAACGCATTAATCGGCTTCTTTAAACGCGAACATAAGACCATTGAAGCACTTAAAAACGTAAGTTTTGAAATTGAAGAAGGCGACATTGTTGGATATATCGGTCCGAACGGTGCTGGAAAAAGCACTACGATTAAAATCATGAGCGGAATCCTGACTCCAACCTCTGGCTCTTGTTCCATCCTTGGATTCACTCCATGGAAAGACCGCAAGCAATATGTTTCAAACATAGGTGTAGTTTTCGGTCAAAGATCTCAACTTTGGTGGGACGTGCCAATTATTGACAGTTTTGAACTGTTAAAAGATATCTACAAAATACCTAACAAAGAATACGAAGAAACTTTAAATGAACTGATTGAAACGTTGAACTTAAAAGAATTGTTAAACCGCCCTTTACGTCAGCTTTCATTAGGTCAAAAAATGAAGTGTGAACTTGCCGGTTCTCTATTACATCGCCCAAAAATCTTGTTCCTTGATGAACCAACAATCGGACTTGATGCTGTTACAAAATTAGCAGTTCGAGATTTCATCAAAGAAATCAACAAGAAATGGGGAACGACAATCATTCTAACCACTCACGACATGAGTGATATTGACGCACTCACAAACAAAATTATTTTGATTGGTCGAGGACAAATTCTTTACAAAGGAAGTTTCAGTGCAATCAAACACAAATACGATCGCATTAAACAAATTGAAGTCGAATTTAAAGAAAAATACGACAAGATTGAATTTGATGGCTACGAAGTAATTTCTCACAATCAAAACATGGCTGTTCTAAAGAACTTACCAGAAACCACTTTTAACACGAAAGACTTTATTAATGAAATCAGTAAAAAGTATGAAGTAGTAGATTTTTCAGTTAAGTCAATTAGCGTTGATGAAATCTTAGCTCAGCTTTACACTGAATTGAAACTATAAGGAGTCAAATATGAATGCTTATAGTGGACTATTTAAAATGACCTTTAAAGGCGAATTACAGTACAGAGCAAAAGCAATCTCAGGAATGACAACACAGTTGTTTTGGGGAATTATGTACATTTACTTGTACACTGCTTTCATGGGCGGAAAAATTATTGAAGGATTTTCAGTATCTCAAATGGCAAGTTACATATGGCTTGGACAAGCATTCTTCGTCTTAAGATATGTTGAACTTCCTAAAAAATGTGGAAAAGAAATTGAAAACGGTGACGTTTGTTATAAGTTTGTTCGACCAGTTGACCTTTACAATCAATGGTTTTTCGAACATCTTGGTTACAAACTTTCCGCCACCCTACTAAGATTTTTACCAATTACAGTTGTTGCATTCTTACTTCCTAAATCTATTGGACTGTCTGCACCTGTTAGTTTCACCGCTTTCCTATTATTTTTAATTTCATTACTAATCGGTGCCGTCCTAATGTCAGCGTTGTCTATGATTGTTGTGTATTTAACATTCAAGACAATGTCTCCAAAAGGAACATCAACAATTGTTCAAACAATTTCTGGACTTCTTGGAGGATTCTTCATTCCTCTCCCACTTATGCCTCAAGCTGTTCAAACCATTTTAAATTATCTTCCATTTAGATACATTGCCGACTTGCCTCTTAGAATTTACATTGGAAACATCGGTGTTCAATCTGCACTTATGTATATCGGAATTTCTTTATTATGGCTCATTGGATTAGTTGTAATTGGAAAATTATTACTAAAAAATGCCTTAAAGAAAACGGTAATTCAAGGAGGTTAAAATGCTATATAACAGATATTTAAAAATGCATAGAAAATCATCCTTTCAATATAAAGGAAATATGGTAATGTTATCCATTTCTTCAGTTTTAATCTCAATTTCAGAATTAATAGCAGTATTTTTAATGTTTAGAAATTTTAAAACTGTAGGAAACTGGGGATTTTATGAAACAGCTTTGATGTTTGGACTTATTACAACTATTTACTCTTTCACAGAATGTTTCGCGAGAGGTTTTGACGAATTTTCAAAATTAATCAAAAACGGAGATTTAGATAGACTAATGGTCAGACCTGTAAACATAATTTATCAAATCTTTGGCTCAAAAATGGAATTTTCGAAACTGTCAAGAGTAGTTCTCGGATTAACAGTTATTGGTATATCTTTAGCAAAGCTAAGCATTAACTGGACAGTTGCAAAAGTTTTGGTTTTAATTCTTACACTTTCTTGTGGATGCTTAGTGATTTTAGGTGTTATGATGGTAGGTGCTGGAATAAGCGTTTTCTCTGTTGAAAATCTAGAGTTTATTAATATTATCACAAACGGAGCTAAAGAAATTGGCTATTACCCTATCGACATTTACAACAAATGGTTGAGTAGGATTTTCACATTTATCATTCCGGTAGCATGTTTCAATTATCTTCCTATATCATATCTTATAGGAATAGGAAGTCTTCCAAACATTGTGTATGCTCTATCTCCGCTTTACGGATTAATATTCTTCATCCCGTGTCTACTTTTCTTCTTGTGGTCACTCAAGAAATATCAAAGTACAGGAACATAAAAAACACCAGAAATGGTGTTTTTTGTTTAAAAATCATCTTCAACCTTTATTTCTTTAGGTTTTTTCTTTTTGTAACCGTACAATTTTAATTTACCCTTTTTAAATGTTGTAATGACAAGAATGTAGACACTTGCAATACCAATTATAACGTAAATTATTCTACTGAACACGTTTGCTTGTGTTCCAAAAATTCCAGCAACAAAATCGTATTGGAGTGCACCTATCATCAACCAATTAAAACCACCCAAACAAGTCAAAATAAAAGCAACAATTCTCATAATTTCTCCTAAAATTATTTTTAACTTGTTTTTTGTTTCTATACATTAATTTTCGTCGTCGTATTTATGTATTTCTTTTTGGATTTTTTTGTACTTGTGTGATTCTTTTACTTCAACAACAGAATATGGACAAGCTGTGTAACACTTAAAACAATGAATACATTTTGATTGATCTACACATGCGTAAAGTTCGCCATTTTTGTCCAATTTCATCATAATAGCTTTGCTTGGACAAATTTTAGAGCAAACGCCACATCCTTTACATTTTGATGCATCAATTACAACTTTCTTAGTACCATGATTTAAAAATCTGTTAAATTTTCTTGTAGACTTTGTTATTTTAGTCTTGTTGTTAAACTCATACAAATTGTAATCCTCTAACGAAAAGTCTTCGATTTTAGCGTCCTTTAATTTGTAAGGAGTTTCATCTACCACTCCTCTTTTAATCGCCGTTCCAACAATAGTGTCTCTCATGTTAAGACCTAAAATTTCACAAGCACATGCATCAAGAGCGAACGGACAATCACTTACTCCAACAAAAGACAACATTCTTTGCGTCTTTTCAGCCTCAAGAGTTACAACAGCATCTAATACGTTTAGTGTTAGTTTGTCTTTTAAAAGTTCATACAAGTCTATTAAATAATGATTGAAATCTTCAATTTCTTCCATTTGATTTAAAATTTGAGTTTTAAGTTCTCCCGGAACTAGACCAAACAAATTTTGAGTTGCTCCTACGTAGCCAATCTTGTTATCCATTTTTAGTTTGCCTACATTTATGATTGCATCAACTCTGTTTACAACATCTAACAATGTGAAACTTTTTGCCTTAACTCCCTTTTGAAATTCAATCGTTGTTGTTGACAAATCATTATTGAGTTCACAAGTTGTGTTGTTTGCAACTCCTAACATTCCCGTGTTCAAATATAACTCTTCTAACGATGTTTGACTATATTTTTTGTAAGGACTGTCAGCGACAATACATTTGTGCCCAAGCGAAGAAAAATAATTCACAATAGTTTGAACTACAGATGGATGCGTTGTCCTTGCCAAATCAGGATTTGCATTCTCAGGTAGCGCAGGTTTTATCAAAACTGTAGAACGAGGTTTTAATTTTAATGAAAAATTTTCAAAAGCGCTAAACACCGCTTTTTCCATTTCTGAATTGTTGTAATCATCTAAATGTTTTATACTTACTATACTACTCATGTGTATATGCTACTAAATCTTATGAAAAATGTCAAATATATGCTCAAATTTAATTGATTTTTTTTGCATTAATGAATACAATATGAGTATGATCAAGATCTGGGGAAAAGTTGTTAAAAACGAAATAATAAAAAAACACATGGCAATTGAAATTGACGAAACTGCCACTACTTTTTTTGATATGCTTAGAACAATCAGCGAAAAATTGAATTTGCCTACTCCAGTCTTACTAGACAAACATGTTTACGATTTTAACGTATTTCACATTTGTATATTCAATCCAGATGATTATGTTGAAGTTGTAAATTTTGATAAGTTTATTTTAGAACTTGTTAGCACTTAAATTTGTTGTATATTTTAAAATTTCTGGAATATAATATTAAAGCAAATTAATTAAATTTAATCATCAAAATCCTTGACTTTGATTTTATGGTTATGATATAATCAAAAAGTTGCGATAGGTTTCTATTGCAATTATTTATTGGACTAATTATTGAGGAGAAAAATATGGACGAAAAGAATTTTATGACAGTTGAAGGCCTCGAACGCACTAAAGAAAGATTAAACTACTTAAAAAGCGTTGAAAGACAAAATGTGGCTGACAAAATTGCTGAAGCTAGAAGCTATGGTGACTTAAGCGAAAACAGTGAGTACGAAGTTGCTCGTGAAGAACAATCTCGTCTCGAAGCTGAAATCTTCGAACTTGAAAACAAACTTAAAAATGCTGAAATCATTGACACAACTAATCTTAAAACTAACAAAGTTTCAGTTGGATGCAAAGTTAAAGTTTTAAATCTTGCCATGAATCGTTCATTTGAATATACTATCGTTGGAGACACTGACTCTAATCCTTTAAAAGGACTTATCAGTAATGTATCTCCTATCGGTGCGGGTTTACTCGGCAAGAAAATCGGAGAAACTGTTGCAATTAAAACTCCAGCAGGCATTTCTAAATTCAAAATTGAAAAAATCGAAATCTAAAAAGAAAATCTTTTTAGATTTTTTATTTAACAAAAAAACGAACAGATTTGTTCGTTTTTTTAAAGCATTGGTGTAAATATTTTAATGACTGCACAAAGAAGTCTTAAGAAAGCATTTTGTTTGTAATCTTTCATGTCAATTGACATTGCAAACAAATGCTCAAAATCTGATTTAATATCTTTTAAACAATCGGTTTTACACATTAAAACTCCACATTCATAGTGATGGAGCAAACTTCTATAGTCGAAATTAATCGTTCCAACAATTCCAATTTCATCATCGCACAAAATTTGTTTTGAATGTATGAATCCTTTTTCAAACTCATAAATTTTTACGCCAGCTTCTTGCAAGTTTTTATAATTAGACCTTGTCAGCCCAAAAATAATTTTCTTGTCTGGAATGTGCGGAGTTATTATTCTAACATCAACCCCTCTTCGGCTAGCCCTCATTAAAGCGTTTCTTAATTTGTTGTCTAATATTAAATACGGCGTTGTAATCCATATGTATTTTTTCGCTTGGTCAATCATGTTAAGATAAACATTGACCGCCACCCTATCTTGAATTTCAAATCTAGGACCATCTCCATATGGACAAACAAATCCATTCCCTGACACAGGTTTCTCAATGTCTACTAAATACTTTGAAAACTCTTCATTTTTCATCGATTGAACATTAAACAATTGCAAGAACATAGTCGTTAAATTTTTAACAGCCTCTCCTTCAATTTTTACACCCGTATCTTTCCAATAACCATAAGGTTGAACAATATTTGCGTATTCATCTGCAATATTTAATCCACTTATAAATCCAATCTGTCCATCGATTACAGCAATTTTTCTGTGGTCTCTATTGTTATGGAACGCAGAAATAATTGGAACAAATGAGTTAAATTTAACACATTTAATTCCCAATTTACTCATACGTTTTGCATAGTTGTTAGGAAGTTTGTTGATTGTTCCAAGGTCATCATACATAACTCTTACTTCAACACCCTCTCTAACCTTTTGCTCTAGAACTTTTAATATCTTATTCCAAATTTGACCGCGTTCAATGATGAAATACTCTAAGAAAATAAAGTTTTTAGCGTTTTCTAATTCTTTAATCAATTCTTCATAAAACAATTCGCCAGTTTTTAAATACTTAGTGCTATTGTTTGAATATGTTTTAAAATCTGCAACCGTATGCAAATAATTGAACTGTCCGTAATATTCTCCCAAGCCTTGCTTTAAATTATCTTGCTCTTGCTCCGTGTATGTAGAATATTTTTTACCCTCTTTCATAACTTGTTTAAAGTATTTTCTATGCTTAAGAGGAGGTCGTCTTCTTACAAACAAAAAGTAAAGTCCAATTCCTAAAATCGGGAACAACAAACATATGAAAACCCACGCAAGTTGTCCTTCAATTGTCATGTTTGAGTTAATAATTCTAATTACCAGCACTAATGCAAGTAAACTTAAAATTGCATCTACCGGAATAAAGATATTGTTGATAACTAAAGGATAATAAATATTTAATATGTACGGCAAAATAATTGATACTATAATTTGAAGTATTATAGTAACAACCACCAACATCATTCTACTGAAAACTAATTTAAAAAATTTTTTCATATCCTTAGTTTACTCGTCCTGTTATTTTATATTTGAAAATTAAAATTTTCATTTGTTTTTATATATTTTATATTATATATTAATCAGTTTTTTTAGTCAAGTAAATAAAAATATAATATATCTTTTTTGAATTACTTGCCAAATTAGAAAAAATGGATTATTATAAAAGTGAAATTATTAATGGGGTATCGCCAAGCGGTAAGGCAACGGCCTCTGACTCCGTCACACGTTGGTTCGAATCCAACTACCCCAGCCAGCGAGAAAGCACAAGCTTTTATGCTTGTGTTTTTTATTCAAAAAACACAAATTCATTCTAACGCTTGCCTTTCTCGCTTCCCCATTTCAAATCTAGTTCTCATGGGGACCCCGAAAAAATTACTTAGCCTTTACTAGAATTTCATGTTATCCCTTCGAGGCATTCGTCTAATCTTCATTATTTTTGTAAATATAAATTTTTAATTTTCTCGTTTTTCATTGTTTTTAATCATATAACAAAAATCGCTAGTAACTCTAGCGATTTTTAATTATTCTTGGTAAATAAATGTATAAATATTTCCGTCTTTTGTAAAATATTCTGAGTTATTTAACAAAGATTCTTCTGGAACAGTAATAGAAACATCTACAATTATTTTACTAACGCCTTCCATTAAAACAAGTAAAGAATCTTTTTCACTTTCTTCAAACATTAAATCAACGAAGGATTGCGATTTAATCATTAAAACAATTCCAGCTGAACTATTTTCGTTAACAAATGGACCATTCCCTTTTGTTGAAGAATAACCCCACGCATCAATTTCTTTTTCTATAGTATATTCTTTAATTGAAGTGTTTTTAAATATTGAAGAAGATAAATCTCTTATTGTTAAATTTGCAACTTCTAGAGATGAACAATTTTCAAAAGCCGAAGTTCCAATATTTTCAACAATTACATCTGATGAAATTTGCTCTAGTTTTGAACATCCGTAGAACGCATAATCACCTATAAAAGCATTTTGTCCTTCAGTTCCTTTGATTTCAACATTTTCTATTGATGAATTTCCTTTAAACGCCTCATAGGCAATTACTCTTACGTCGTTTAATTGCACATTTTTAAGTGTTGTAGATTTTCCATCTAAAACAACACCCCATTTTATAAATATATTATTTGCAGATCCTTCAATACCATTATTCATAAAAGGTGTATTTTTTAAAGAATTATAAACAGTTGTTAAAGCATTTAATTCTCCATTAATAGTAGTTAAAACTCCATTATTTGCAACTCCAGCCAACATTCTAATATAATTATCTTCAGTAAAGTTTAATGTTTTAACATTTTCAAAATGTCCATAATAATCAGCGTCGAGCCCAGTGTTTATAGTTGTCAATTTGGCAAATTTACCCTCATTTGTTTTTACTAACCTTGGAATAAATACTTCTCCATTTGTTCCTTCATAGTCTGTAATGCTTGCAGTATTAGTTAGTAAATGAATTTCATATTTTAAACCTTCAGTAGCATACAAATCTTGTTTTAACAATTCTTCATCCCACATAGCATATAGTTTTACATCTTCCACTACTGGTGTATAATCTGTAAATCTAGAATCATAAACAGAGTTGCCTGTGTACCAGCCTTTAAAATACTTAGATAGTTCTTCAAAGTTCTCTTCAACTTTTGGTAAATCAGCCCAACTGTTTGCCTTTACAGAAATTTCATTTGAGCTATAACCATTAGCATAATTTGAAATGAAGTTTCCTAAATTATAATCAAAACTTACTTTGCAAAATCTTTCTTCGTTTTCCGCATCTTCTCCATTTAAACTTTCTAACCAATCTGCTTCACTTCCAACAAATCCGTTTTCTACCGCAATCTCATACGCTGATTTTCCTGTTTCTCCAGGTTTAGATTCACAACCTGATAGCATCATCGGAGCAAAAGCACAAACTCCCAACGCGGACAATGCCATAATTATTTGTTTCTTTTTCATTTTTTCTCCTTTTGTGTACAACTTTCTTGTACTTTTAACAAAAGTGTACAAGATAATTGTACAATTGTCAAGAAAATTAAATAAAAAAATGAAAATTTCAGAGAATATAAAGTTTTATAGAAAAGCGCTTGGACTAACACAAGAAAAGTTAGCCAATCTTTTAAACGGCAAAAAAAGCTTAATTTCAAATTATGAAAACGGCTATTCCACACCAGACATATCGACTTTAATTAAACTTGCTGATATTTTTCAAATAAGTTTAGATGAATTAGTTGGTAGAAAATTTAATTAAAAAACTAGACAAGCTGTCTAGTTTTTATTGTACCAATTGACTATTAAACATTTCTTTAATGTCATCAATTTCTGGAATATAGCGTTTTAAAATTTCAATAATTTCTTCTGAAACATATTCATTAGTAGATCGTAAATTTAGAAGGTTTCCGTTTGAAGAAATATAGATATTAACAAGCTCTAAAAGATTCTGAATTTTGTTAGTTTTTAAAACTTTCATTGTTGCCTCACTAAATGCAAATGATTCAACTTTAACTTTTGACCATAAAATTTTTGAATCTCTTAAGCTCATCTTTCTGTTTTGAGGAGAGATTTCTTCAGTTTGCTCCTTTTTAACATTTCTTATTCTTTTCACAATTCCCAAAAGGCGCAACGCTCTAACAGCACTGCTTAATTTGCTTTTTAGCGTTCCGTAAGAAACATCGCAAATAAAAGTAGCATCATGAAGATTTTTAATCTGTCCATCTTCAAGTCCGTAAACAAAAATAACAAGCTTTGATTGTTGTTCATCAAGCATTTTCACAGCTTTGAGTAAATTTTCCTTAACATATTGAATTTGAAAATCTTCTAAATCTTCTAGCCATTCAACATCCTCAAAAATATTTTGAATTAAAGCAAGTTCTCCCTTTGTAAATCTGTCTAATTTATATCTTGTCATAATTACCTCTTTTGTTTAGATGATTATAACATAAATTTTTCAATTGTCAAGATATCGTTTTAAAGAAAAAAAAGACGGAACATCCGTCTTTTAATCGTTTACAATTTTGTGGAAACTTGCAACTTCTTCTTTTTCTTCAATTTTTTCATTTTCTTTAGAATTTTCAACTTCTTCTCTTAAGATTTCTTGAGTTGTTTCGTTTTCTTTTGTGTCATTTATTTCTTCAGCTATTTCATCGTCTAAAGACTCTTCATTAGAAACGGTCTCATCTAAAGTTTCTTGAAGTAAAGGTTCTTCTTTACTCTCTTCGTCAATAACATCTTCAGATTTTTCTTCACTCACAATCTCTACTGAATCTGTTGTTTTAACTAAATCTAATTCCACCTCTTTTTCAGTCTCTTCAATTAAATTTTCTTTTATATCTGAGTTAATTTCAGAGTTTTCAATATCTTTAGTTTTACCAATTATAAAATCAAAAAAATCGCTAAAAATTTCTTGAGTTTCCTTTTTTAATTTTTCACTTTCCATTTTCATCTCGCTTATAGTATTTTGAATATCATTTTGAATAATGTCATTAAGATTTTCATCTTTCTCTTCACAGGGAATTTCTTCACTTGCTTTATCTTTAGTTTCTTTAGATTGTTTTACACTTGTTTTTGTTGGGTCATTTACAATTCCAATAACAACTAGTAATCCTAGAACAGCAGTTGCGATTTCATTTATGTACATAATGTCAAATTCAAAATTTAATGCTTGCAAAATTAACAACACAGCACTGACAATAGAAATCCAAAAATTGTAATTTGTTAGTCTATTTTTCCAATTCATTTTTCCTCCTTTTTCGCTTTTTTAAAAGAGTCAAATATTGAAAATAAATATTAAATTTTTTTATTAATGAACAATCAATATTCATAGTAATCCAACGACAATTCCTCTATTTCCGAATCTACTCTATCGCTAAAGAGTTGAACATCCACAGTGCGTGCTCTAATTTTGAAATTAAATTTTGAAGTCCCATCATGCGAAACAAAAACTTGTTTCGTTTCTCCATCGTAATTAATGTTAATATAAACACCTTTTGTTCCAGTATAAACAAGTTGCACAAACTCCTTGTTTGTACTTCTGTCTACTAAATCGTAAGTTTCCCAAGTTCTAGGAACACGGCTATCGAAATGATTATCTCCAAGTTTTGTAATTTCACCAATTTCTGTTTCTCTTTGAGTGTTAAACAAAGTAAGCATACATTCTTTTAATTCTGTTTTAAACGGACAAAATTCTTTAATGTCATATCCTCTAATTAGTTGATAAGACAAATCGCTTAAATCTAGAATTATAATCGCGTTGTTTACATAATTATCACAGAACTCACTTCCTATGCGTCTTCCATCTAAGAAATCAATCTTTAAAGCCAAATAATATTTATCTCCAAGAGACGAAGCAACAGCCCCAGCATTTAGAGTGCTAAAATCGTAAGGGAGATTCGTTTTAACTTGACTTACTTTTACTCCATTAAATGAAAATATTCCGTCTTTGGTCATAAAGAGAATAATATTTCCACAACTTGTAACAGTGTTTGAAAATAATTTTGTGTTAGAAGTGTAGACAGGCGTTACACTAATCTGTCCTTTTATGAAAGTAATTTTACTAATACCATAATCTCTAAACACGTAAACACTATCATCAAAAGACAAAACTTTTCTTGGATGACCTAAATCATCATTTAATGAAATGTATCCAGAATTTTCATTAATTTGTCCAATGTTTTCAAAGTTTAAATCGGTTGCATACCAAATTTTGTAAATTGGGTTTTGTATTGTACAAAACAGTACTCCATCGTTCATACACATACTGGTCACGATTGGAACATCTGGAATTGTATAAGGCGAATAACCACTTTTCCAAATTTTCATATCATTTTTACTAGACATAATAATTGCATCTGTGTCACCGTTTTTGTAGGTTAAAACAATAGGTTTATCTTCAAATGTTAAATCATACAAATCATAAAGATTAAAATCTTGATCAAACATTTCATTTACATACATTTTTTTGTCTGAACCATAGAGTAAAAATCTATATAGCGTTGTTCCTTGTTCGGCATAATACTGCTTAAAAACTGAAATCATATCAATTGAAGACAGTCCCAATTCCTCAACATTCAAAGGATATTCTGTTGGATCATCATCGTCATTTGGAAATTCTGCGGTGTGAATACCGAAATCTACAGATAAATTTCTTCCAACTTTAAAATTGTAACTTGTTTTGAAGTTTTCATCAAAGCGTGTAATTTTCACGCTTTTCTTAGTTCTCATTCCCATCTCCTACTCGGCATAATAAAATTTCTAAGTTCTCGAATTTCACATGCAAGGCTATGATAAATATCTCTGTAGTAATTATATTCATCAAACATTCCTTTACTTAAAGTGTAATAAGCACACACGCCATAAGCAAGAACGTCGCAACGGGCTTCAAGAGGAAATTCAATTTTGTCTGAAAGATAATTGATTTCAGGATAAGATGCGTAAGTAATTACATACTCTCCATCTTCAGAAAATACAACTTCTTTGTTTAAAGTTTTTACCTTAACTAAATCGTCACCTTTTTTGACGCTTACAATCTTAATAAAATTACTTAAAGTCGACAAATCAAATCTTTTGTTCTCAGTTTTCACTGTAACTTCTTTGTAATAAGGAACGTAGTTTGCACACAATTCTCTAATACAAAGTTTTGTCAAATTAAACAATCTTAAAACGTTAGGATTTAATCTAAAAAAATCTTCCTGTTCTTCATCTGTCGGAGTGACATCAAACACAATGTTCATGTACTCCAAATCTAGCATATCTCCACATTGTTCAATAATATTAAATATTGTCATTACTCCTCCTTTAATTTTTCTTCAATTAATTCATCACATTGTGAGAAAACGCCGATTTTGTCGGCGTTTTCTTGTACTTTATTGTCGTTGTCAATTTTTTCAATAATTTTTTCAATATTTGAACTTTTTGTAACGCATACATATTTTAACGTACGATTATCCAATTGTTTGTACGGCAATGTTAAACAATATGATGTGTCTTTTTGTAATGAATTGTGAATTTCAAAAACATCCTTTAATGTGTCATAAACTATATAATAACCTCTATCTATTTCTTTAATTCTTTTTGAAATTTCATACACATCAAATTCTATTTTTCTTTTCATAATTCTCCTTTATTTATTAATTAGAAAAAGGGTTAGTAACAGTTGTTAAAATGTTAGAAAATTTAGCTTGTCCGTTTGGTTGTTCGCAGATTAAGTCAGCATACTTAACTAAAGTTGCTGTGTAAGCTGGGTAACCTGCTTTTTGTCTTAAGATTTTTCCGCCTTCGCCTTCAATCCATTCCCAATCGCAAAGTTGGTGCATTGTGAATTTAGAAGTGTCAAGCATATACAAAGTGTCATCAGCGATAAATCTGTCTGAAACAACAGGAATTCCATTGAAACTGATTGCTTTGTACCCACCTTCAAGATTAGCTACGTCAATATTTCTTCTGTAGCAAGCAAGGTATTCTTGATAAGCACGTTTTACACCTGCTCCACAAGTGATAAAGTCAATTTTTGAACCAGTGTTTTCTTCTAAGAAATCAACTGCAGTTTGTAATAAAGTATCGTTAATTTCTTTAGAATCTGTACTAGTGTAAGGAGTAAGCCATTTATTGTTAGCTCTGTTTAAGCCATATAATGTAGCCGAATTTCCAAAGATAGCTCCAAGACCAGTTATTTCATTTCCTTTGCTTCCTTGAACGTATAAAACGTCACTTTCAGCAATACTAGATGGAGTTGTAGTAAAATATACTTTCTTAGCTCCTCTGTCAACATAAGAAATACGAAGACCTGCATCATGAGCAACGTTTCCAGCGAAAGCGTCAACAACCATTCCTTCCATTAAATTTTTAACAGAATCCATAGTTACAACGCCAGATTCTACAGCAGTAACTGTTCCAACAGCACCGCTACCATCTCCGTATAACATACGACCAAGATTGAATTTAGATGCTGTGAGCAATCCTTCCATTTCAGCATTCAATAAATCAACGAACGCACCAGAATTGTTTGCACTTGCTCTGATTGCTTTGTCGCTGATTTCAATTGTACCATAAAGGTTCTTTAAAGTTGTTTTAAATTGAACGTAATTGTTTTCGTTTGCAGTTGGAAGTAAACCTGTTTCACTTCCTGCTCCAATACCACCGTTAAGTCCTACTGGAGCCATTTTAATAATTTGTTTTCCGTACACATCGCTTGAAGATTGTTTAATTTTTGCAAGCAATGGATTTGTTTGTGTGTTAAGTTGATTGCATGCCACTGACAAATACGCGTCTTTAAGCGCATTTTGGGCAGTTGATAAGTCTACCATTTTTCTCTCCTATTTTTGTTTAATAATTGATTTTGCGAGTTTACCAGCCTCTTCAATAGTGGTTGGAACTCTTGGAGGAGTGAGAGGAATTGAGCTTGAATTAATTTTAATAGGAGAATTTTGAGTTACTTTTGACAAATAATCTTTAACTATTTTGTTTTTAATCTCATCATTTGAAAAAATGTAGTTGTTCAAAAATTCTTCGTCTACTGCATAATCTTCTGCTTTCTTGTAACTAGACGACATTAAACGAATAGCCTCTTCTTCAAGCGACATATTTTCGTTTTCATTTAAACTTGCTTTTAGCGCGCTACTAAAAGGTTTTACCGCATCGAATTTGGTTACAAATTCTTCTACTCTTTTGTCAACTTCAGCAAGTTTTGTTTCTTTTTTTACTAATTCATTGTTTTCATTTTCAAGCGTTGCTAAACGTTGACTTTTTTTGGTAAATTCAGATTCCAAATTGTTGTATGCTTTAAGCAAACTTTCAGCATCTTTAAATTTACCAAACTCTTGTTTGGAGCCCATAACTTCAGGTTGTTCCAATTCTTCCATATTCTATTCTCCTTTCATCATTTCTTTATGCTCTTTAATGTGAGCTAAAATTCTTTCTTCAATTGTTTTCTTGTTTACTTTATTTTTAAGTTCTCCGTTTAATATGTAAGCAATATGTTCGTCAATATGAGTTTTGTGATCATCAATAGGCATGACTTCAATTTGTTTTTTCTCAAGCTCAAGATTTTCTTCTTTTGCTCGGGCCACATGAAGAGAAGGTAAATCAACAGCATTTTCCCAAGTTCCAAAACCTAGCAAATCTAAACATTTTTTACGCATACTGTGACTAAACTTTCCATCTTCATCGTATAGCAAACCTTGTTTTATTAAATCCAAAAGCATAGTGCGTCTTTGAACAAGAGATTCGTTTTTATCACTTGAAGCGTCGAACACTACATCGTCGCTACAAATTTCATTTTTATCCCAGTAATACATTTGAATTTTACCGCTATCCCCACTGATTTTCAAAAGTCTAGGAACGACAGCAAATTGTTTGTACAATCTAAGTAAAAATTTAGCAACAATTTTGACAGCATATTTTGAAGAGTCGATTGCAGTTGAGAGACGTGAAGCATCTTGTTCGGCTAACAGCTCAAGTGCCACACCTGACATAGATGTATATTGAGCGTAACTATCTGTCATCATATCACTAACACCTGAAACAGATTTAAATTCTCCAAGAAGACGCTCCTCTTCGCTTTCAAAATCTATTACACTCTTTGGATTTTGCATGATTTCTGGGATTTTACTGCCTTGTCTGTAAACCAAAACTTTTCCTGGCGACAAACCTTCTATTTCTAATGCGTCAGTGTCAACACTTCCGTCTTCCACAGCAAGTACATTCATCACGGTTCTGTTAAAATATTCATGTTTTCTGTTTCGTACTGCATTATAAGCTCTTTGAAGAGGGATTAATCTATCAACAACACTAACACCATAAAAATTTCCTGGCATATAATTTGAAATTTGTTTTACAAAAGGGAAAGTTCTTGTACTCAACTCTCCGTTTATGTAAGGAAGTTCTCCGTCAAACAACAATTTACCGCCCGCAACGATAGTAAGTCTTCCATTTGGATATTTTTTTGTAGGTCGCACATAACGTTCTACAACAATACAATGATTGTTTAATTCCATATTTGCAACTTTGTTGATGTGCGCATTGTAACCAAGACCTCCAAGATTGCCAGATTTCGAATCAAGAGTTAAAGATTGCACATCTTCGGCATCAACTTGAACTCCCCATTGCATTCTCACTGCATCAACTTCCATTGCTCTTGCATGGATTATGCTTTTAACATCTTCCATTCTCTCACAAGACATATTATCTGGGAAAATTTCGAAAGGAGAAACAACTTCAATGCTGACATCTCCTTCATTGATTGCATTACCTTCTTCGTCCGATGCTATCATTTTTCCAGAAGACGTATCCCAGACAACTTTGTAAAAAACTGTTCCGCAAATTTCACTCCAAGTCGTAGCGGTCTTTATAATGTCAGCAAAATTCAATCTGTTAATTACAGAATTAATGATACTTTTGCTTAGTTTTGCGCTTTCAATGTCAGAAGTATCTCCGCTAGCCGGAACAACTGTAACATTTGGAGAATTTTCACATATTTTAGAAATTCTAGTTTCAATAATTGGAGCAATATGGTTAAATACTTCTTTTTCTTGCCAAAAATATTGTTTTTCATCTTCTCTAAGAGCTCCGTTTGAAGCAATATAACTGTACTGATTTCCCATCATGAAATTAATGTTTAATTGCCACTGAGATTCTAGAGATCTTCGTGCCTCCCTTCTAGATAAGTAATCGTTCATTACTTCTTCAACAAGTTTTTGATTTTGTTTATTTGTCATCCTTTCCTCCCTTTTTGTAAATTGGTTTAACATTTTTTGGAATCATAAATTTTCCAATTTCTCCGTAAAGTTCATTCATGCAATCTGAACATAAGTAAACATTTCCGTCAAAAATAAATCTTTTGTTTACAATAACAAAATCGCACGGATTATCACACCCACTGTGATCACATTTAACTTTTACTTTTGCTTTTTCTACAAGCATCATCTTCCTCCTTTAATTGTTTTAACAACTTTTGTTTTTCTTGTTCTAATTCTTCATCTGTCATACTATTAAAATCTTCCAATTCATTAGCCGTTACATGATTAAACACTAGTTTTAATAAATCCACATTAGGTGGAATAGATTTTTCACTAACTTTTTGTTTCACGATTTTTAATTTGTCTGTTTCGCTGTCAAGAGCATATTCTGTAACAACTTCCTTTGTGCTTAAACCAACAAGACAAGATTTTAACGCAGACATGGTTTTTTCATCAAAAATATCTATAACACATCATCCTCCTCTTCGAACTTTCAAAGCACGAATTAGTCTTTCTTTTTCTTTTTGAACAATGTTTAATTCTTGTTTTGGCTTTTTGTTTTCAGGTCTACTCATAATGTAGTAGCGCAGTTCATCCATACTATGATCGTCTGTTTTTACAGGGCTTTCTCCTTTACCCCAACGATAACCTTTCAATTCTCGTATTAAATTTTTACAAGTGTTGAATATGAAAAGTTTACTTTCTCCAAGACTGTTTTTTATGTAAGATTTAACACGTTGAATGCCTGAAAACACATCTTTATTTACATTTGAGTTAACTAGAATTCCATAATCATAAAATAAATCGGCAACGCTTTTTCTACTAGCCAATGTAGTTTGATTGGCCGCGCTGTCGATTAAACTTTCTATCATTCCATTGTTTGCTCTATGCCAATGAAGAGCATCGCTTATTTCGTGTATTTTTTGACTGTGAAATTCTATGTCTTTATCCCTATCATAATGTTCCGCCACCACATATACGTTTCCGTCGAAATCCACAGCATACCAATGACATGACAGCGGATTTTTCAGTCCCGGGTCAATGCTTAGTTTGTCTTGCCACTCATATGGAACATCGAAAGGTTCAATAACATTTACGTTTTCGTCAAACTCTGGATAAACACGTCCTCCACAATCTAAAAACTCACCATACTGTCTAGACCTAAGCTCATCTTCTGACATGCTTCTTTTCATGGCTTCTTTTGCTTCTTCGCTTATGTAAGGATTGTCATCCCACTGCATAAACTCGTACCAAATGTTGTCGTCATTAAATTTGTTCATGTAAATTTCATCATAAACAAAAGTCATTCCTTTTAATGGAGTCATTGTTGCAAAGATATCTCCGTTTTTGTCCAAAACTCTCATTCTACATTCGCTGTAAATATCATAAGGAGGTTCTTCGTCAAACCAAACATAATCAAGACTTGTTCCTTGAAATTTTTCTCTACCTTGGTCACAACTTTTAAATCCAATTTTACTCGTCGTTCCAAAAATATTCTTAATTAAAATGTAATCAATTACTCCATTTGCATAATTGTCTTTTCTTCCGCTAAGCATTACAACGTCTTCAATCCAATCCGGGTTTAAGTAATTAAGGATTTTACTTTGAGCAACATCTCTTTGTACTTGAGTCGAAAGACTAACAACCCAACCAGATGTCGCACCTTTAATTTTTCTATACGGATGATTTCCTCTAGCCATATAAATAGTTTCTACCGCGCCACATTCTGTTTTTCCACTTCTGTTACCTCCAAACACCCAACGGTTCTTTTTTTGACATTCATGAAAAGCAAGTTGTTTCAAATGTTTTTTATCTCCTGTATTGTAAAAAGCAAGTTTATTATTCAAAAGTCTTTTGTCTTGAATTTTTTGAATTGTCAATATTTTTTCAATTAGACCCATTTGCTCCTCACTATACACTAAAACTCGCCGATTTTATCCCAAACATGTCAAAATTGACGAAATTTCTTATGTTAAAATTTTTTTATGATTATTTTATTAATTTCTTTTTTAATTTTATCTTTTACTTTTCCTTTTTACATTAGCCCAGTTTACGCTAGCAATGAAACATACTATGCAAGAGTGAACTCTGACGACGTATTTTTATACAAATCTGCAGTTGATTTAACAGAATGCGAAAATGTGCTTTTTATTTTGCCAAAAACATATTTTGTACGACTTACTGCAGACGAAAATTCTATGTTCTACCGCGCTGAATACTTGGGAGTTTCTGGCTATGTAAAAAAGGACAGCGTGCAAGTAATCGTCGGCACGCCAACTACTCCATATATGGATAACATTAATTTTAGAATTTACGCAGAACTTAGTAGAGATATGCGTTCACTTCCAACTACAAACGGCTCAAATCAAATTACCTATATTCCTCTTTACTCTCGGAATTTAACATACTACGGCGAAGTCGTTGGAGAAACTTTGATTTCCGGTCGCACAAACAAGTGGTATTACTGTAAATACAGCGCCGGTGAAGATTTTTACGGTTACGTTTACAGTGATTTTTGCGATGAACTACCTAAGACCATGCCAGAAAACAATGAAGAAGTCGTATATTCTACAACTCCTCCATTTCAAAAATTAGATATTAAAGAAGAAAAATCCCTCCCAGTAAAAAGCAAAACTACCGGAATTGTCATTGCAATTTTAACACTTCCAGCCATTATATTTGCTATAATGATATTTAAAAATAAAACTATATTAGGTAATTCAAAATCTAGCAAAAAAGAAATTATTGATTACTGATGCCTAAACTTTAAAGCCATGCGTTTTGCTTTAATTTCATCACGAATTCGTTCAATCCACTCTTCATCTCTCATGATATAATCCAATTTTTCGCTGTACTTTGAATTATTCAACGAAGCAGTTAAATTTTCAATAGCTTTTTCAATTCTTCTAAAGGCAGTTCTTTCCTTAAGTTCTAAAATTTCACAAATTTCAGCCATTGAAAGATTGTAGTGCATTTTTATGAAAATTACCTTTTTGTCATTCTCGCTTAGCACGTCAATCGCCTTGTCAACGATAACTTTAAGATTGATAAGACGATTTTTTCTTGTCATTAAATCAATAATGTTGTTACAAACATCAAACGACCCAAATTCGCAATCAGTCACGCCAAAATGAAAGGCATGATTTTGTATAAACCTATCCAATGCTTCGCATTTTTTCGCCAGCATTCTGTAACACTTAATAAGTGCCTCACTGTCATAATTATTAAACATATTATTCACCCCTGAATTTATTGCAAGTATAACCCGTAATTTGTCGAAAAGTCAAGCATATATGACATTTTTTTACAAAAATATGTTCATTTTTGACAGATTTTATCGAAAATTGAGCCGTTTTTGTCGAACGTTTGTTTTATTTTGTATAAAATGTTGTTATTTTTCTTTTAGCTAAAAATTAAAAAAAAACGGATTTCTCCGTCTTAATTTATATTTCTAGCGTCACTCGGCATAAGTTTTGAAATGGAAACTTCATAGGCAGTTTTAATCAAAGGTTCATCTTGTCCTTCAATATGTTTAGAATATTCCCTACTTTGAATACGTCCAACAATAGTTAGCTCTGTTCCAACAGGTAAACTGTTAACAAATTGAGCATTTCTACCCCAAGCGATGCACGGAATATAATCCGATTTGTTATAATTTCTGTTTACAGCAAGAAGCATATCGCAAATTTCTCTTGCAAAAGGTGTAGTTCTGTAAATTGCAGGCTTACATATGTAACCATTCATTTCTATCACATTTGAATTGTCTTCACTATCCCATTCGCACAGCTCTCGCACAAAGACAGATAAAATTAATTTTCTACGTTCTTCCTCCAATTTGTTAAAACTTCTAAATTGTCCACGCAACGCCACTTTATCTCCAGCTTTAATTGGTTGAACTTTTAGCATTTTTTCACTGATAGTTATAGGAACAATATCAAATTGCCCACTAAGTCTTAAAATTTTAAGATGAAAGTTAAAAAAGTTTTCATCCATCACAGTGTGATTAAAAACCGGATCATCCTCCGCAATGCCCTGTAAATACACTTTGTTGTTTATAATTTGATCATCAATCATTCGTTTTCTCCTTTAATTTTTAATTTGAGTACCTTGCACATCTATTGTGTAATCTTCGTAATATATTAAATCTCCAATAGGAACTAACTCTAATTTCTTTTCATTAAACGCGGTCAATATCATTTTTAGCCCATCTATAATATTATCAGAATTGTTGTGACATAAAATTATGCTTCCGCTTTTACTTTGACTAACTACTCTACCCGCAATTTCACTTGCAGACAGACCTTTCCAGTCAAGGCTGTCCACACTCCATTCAATACAACTTAAATTTAATTCTTCACAAACTTCAATCAAGTCATTATTGTAGTAACCATAAGGTGGCCTAAACAATTTCGGAGTGTAATTTGTAAGCTCTTTAACTAAATTTATATTATCAGTAAGTTCTTTTCGGATTTCATTTTTATTCAATTTTGTCATGTCTGGATGAGTTGATGAGTGAATTCCAATCTCAAAACCCCGATTGTAAATTTCTTTGACTTTGTCAGGGTACTTTTCAATCCAGAAACCAACAAGGAAAAATGTTGCTTTAACATTGTAACTTTCACAAACCGACATTATTTCACTAGTTTTATCTGCTCCCCAAGCCGCATCAAAAGAAATTGAAAGTTTATTTTCAGCTGTCTTTACTGAGTAAATTGGTAATTTTTTTGTTGAAGCATTAAAATACGTCGCCCCAACTGGAAGGCAAGTAAAATTTAATGAAAACACGAGCAAAAACACTATCACGCACGAAGCGAGACACAACAATTTCTTTTTTAGAAAGAATACTTTCATAGATATCTACCGTCCTATCCTAACATAATAAATGAGCAATCTAAAACAAAAATGTTAGGCGAATATGACAGAAAAAAAGAAAAAAACGTGAAATCACGTTTTTTATGTCGAAATTAACTACAAACATCTTTTAATATGCTCCAATGCATTTTTCTCAAGACGACTCACTTGTGCCTGAGAAATTCCAACGGCATCACTTACTTCCATTTGTGTTTTGCCCACAAAGTATCTTAAGTTCAAAATCTCACGTTCTCTATCATCTAATAGTTTTATTGCATCAAGCAGGTCAGTATGGTCAATCCATTTTTCAATAGAATGTTCTGTGTCTGCAATGTGCTCATCTAACCTCATTTCCTCGTCACTTTCATTTCTAATTGAATCATCGAGAGACAAAGGTGTGCTTATTGCATCCATAGCATCGAACACTTCTCTAAGTGTCAAATTTAAATCAGTCGCAATTTCTTCCAGTCCCACATCTTCGCTTCGTCCATCCTGCAAACGTTCTTTCGATTTTAAAACTAGATACGCAGTATCGCGCAAACTTCTACTAACACGCATTGCTGAAGAATCTCGCAAAAATCTTTTTATCTCTCCCAAGATCATAGGAACAGCATATGTTGAAAATTGAACATTTAAAGTCATGTCAAAATTGTCAACAGCTTTCATAAGACCAACACATCCAACTTGAAAAATGTCATCCATGTTTTCTTTGCTAGACATGAAACGTTGAGCGACAGACAAAACCAATCTCATGTTACAATAAATATAATAATCCTTTGCAGACTGATCTCCTGATTTAATTTTTTTCAATAACTCCAAACTTTCAGCACCTGATAATTTTGGAAGTGAACTAGTGTCAATTCCGCAAATACAAACTCTTCTTGCCATAACATACCTCTGAAATTATTGTGCCTAATGAAAAAATTTTTATCCTTAAAAAATTAAATTAGAAAATAATTCTAAAAATACGACAAAAATATATTTTTTATTTTATTTTAATGTTTTAAAAAAGAATTAAAAAAATATATAATCAAGTCATGACAATTTATATAGAAATATTTTTAATTCAAAACATTTTAATTAATTATTGTTTACTTAGATTAATTTATTTAACGACTAAAACAAAATCTACTTTCTTCTCTTTGCTTATAGCAAGCGTATTTGGAGCAATTTCAAGCATAATTTCTTCACTTATTTTAACAAATTATAATTTAATTAATTTATTAAAATTTATTACTGCAATAATTATGATAATCTTTGCATTTAAATCAACAAAAAAACAATTTATTTTTAATTTTATTTTATTATTTATTTATACATACGCTTTAGGCGGAATTATAACTTCTTTGTCATCGACTAGTTACCAAACATCATTCGGAATAATTACAACCAGCAAATTTAATTTGAATCTAATTACAATTTTCACAATTATTATTACATACATTTATGAACTTGTTGTCAAAAATTTATCTTACAAAATTAAAACCAACAACTACATATTTTCAATTAAACTTTTTCAAGGTAAAAATTCAATTTCCATTAATGCATTTTTAGACACAGGAAATCTTCTCACCTATTCAAACAAGCCAGTTGTTATTTTAGATTTAAAAACCTACTTAAAACTCACTAAAACAAATCTTATTGAATTTTTCTTAAATTCTAAAGAATCAACAAATCTCAAAACAGTATCTGGCGAAAACAATTTGAAAATTTTTAAAATTGACAAAATGGAAATTAAAGAGAAAAGAAAACAAATTATACATGAAAATTTATTCGTAGCCGTGAACACTACAAGTGCTTTTAAAGAAACAAATTACAAAGCTCTTTTGTCACCATTATTTATGTAAGGAGAATTTATGTTTAAAAGAATTATTGCATTTTTCAAAAGATTATTTAAGAGAGATTTTTTAGACCCTGAATCAATCGTAAACTACATCTTCACTGCTGAAAGTTTACCTGAGCCTTTAAATTTAGAAGAAGAATTTAATTTAGTTCAAAAACTACAAAACTCAAATGACCAAAACGCAAAATCCGAATTAATCGAACACAATCTTAGACTTGTAATGTATATCGCAAAAAGATTTGAAAGCAACAAACTCGATTTACAAGACTTAGTGTCTGTTGGATCAATTGGATTAATTAAAGCGGTTGACAGTTACAAACTTGACAAAAATATCAAACTTGCAACTTATGCTAGTCGTTGTATTGAAAATGAAATTTTAATGTATTTAAGAAAAGTCAACAAAAGCATTAATGATTTAAGTTTAGACGATTCTCTAAACAGTGAAGAAGACGGAAAAAATCTAACTCTTGGAGAGTTAATTCCAGATGACAAAGAGATTTACGATGAGATTGAATTAAAGGATCAAAAAAGTTATCTACTTTTAGCCATAAACAAATTAAACGAACGTGAAAAACTCATTATGAGTATGCGCTACGGTTTGAACGGTTTTGATGAATTAACTCAAAAAGAAGTTGCTCACCACATGAATATTTCTCAAAGTTACATTTCAAGGCTAGAAAAAAAGATTCTACATAAACTTAAAGTTGACATCAATAAGAATATGTAAAATCTAGTTTTATTGATCGTAACCACTCCTTTGAATTACAATCTTTTCAGCATCTTTCATTGCTTGCTCTACATATAAATTTGCATTTTTACTTACAAATATTTCATCTTCAAAAACGTTTTTACTTTTTGACATTTCGTCAAACATATCTTTACAAAAAGTTACAACTAATCGATCTTCAGCACTTAATTTATCTAATTGTTCAACAACTAAATCGTTTTCTATGCGAATTCCAAAATTATCAGCAATTTTTAAAAGTTCATATCTTGTAATAGGCCTTACACCAGCGCATTGTCCGTCTTTTACTACTCTACTTTTAATGTTCTTTGGTAAAGCTTTTATGTTGTACCCACCCTTTAATGCCAAATCTTGAATATAAATTTCTGCAATCTTTTTTTCGTAATCTTCATTATCTAAAAAATCAGGGAAAATCAAATTCAAATGACAAATTATAGCACCAGCAAAATCAGCGGGAAGATAACGTAAACATTCAACTATTTCATCAGTTGTGAAGTTGTTATCTGTGAAATATATAATTAAATCTTCTTGCTTTGCTGTAATTTCATCTCCATACTGCATCACAATTTCAGTAAACACTTCATCAATCTTGCTTCTTCTAATGATTTCATCATAATCAAACTTAAAATTTATTTTCTTCATAATAATATATTATCATATTTAACGCGAAAAATCAAGACAAATAAAAAAGAGGATTAAACTTGTAATTCCTCTTCTTTTTCTAATATCTCAGTAGGCGTTAAAGATATCTTTGAGTATTCATTACGTGGACTTTTAGAAAATCCTTTTGTGTTGTCAACAGAATATGACAATAATGAAAGTTCTATCTCTCTAAGTCTTTCAAAAAGTCTTGTTTCGTAATTATATTCTTTTTCAAATTTGTTAAATAACAACTTTCCACCTAAAAGCAACCCAGCATGAGTTAACAAAGAAATTCCAGCAATTGTCATATTTTGAATGAAACAACCCGCAATGGCCGTTGCTCCAAGAATAAACATTAAAATAATTACAGTTTTTCTTCTAGTAAAGAGTTTATCTAATTTTTGCCTTGAATTGTCTATTCTTCTGTTAATTATTCTTAACTCTTTTTCTCTTTCAGTTTTTCTTTGGTCTTTCTTCGGTTGAAAATCTAAATTTAATGACATTTGCTTTCTTGTAATCATCTCATTAATCATACTTAAATTATACCACAAACACCAAATTTGTCAATAAAATAAAAAAAAGAGCTGTGGGTTAAACAGCTTCTTTTTTAATATCTATATCTTAATGTACATAAGTTTCGTTAGTTAATGTTTTATTAAGGAGTGTTTTCTCACTCCACACATCATGATTATGTAAACATAATCAAGTCGACTTTAAAGATTACTCTTTAAAAGGAGGTGATCCAGCCGCACCTTCCGATACGGCTACCTTGTTACGACTTCACCCCAGTCACCAGTTTTACCTTAGGCAGCTGCCTCCCTTGCGGGTTAGCTCACTGACTTTGGGTACCCCCGGCTCCCATGGCGTGACGGGCAGTGTGTACAAGACCCGGGAACGCATTCACCCCGACATGCTGATTCGGGATTACTAGCAACTCCATCTTCGTGAGGGCGGGTTGCAGCCCTCAGTCTGAACTGGGCTCATCTTTTTGAGATTTGCTCCACCTTGCGATATCGCGTCTCTTTGTAATGAGCATTGTAGCACGTCTATAGCCCTAGGCGTAAGAGGCATGATGATTTGACATCATCCCCACCTTCCTCCGTATTATCTACGGCAGTCTCGCTAGAGTTCTCAACTGAATGTTAGTAACTAGCGACAGGGGTTGCGCTCGTTGCGGG
>SVIQ01000002.1 GCA_015069415.1 Clostridiales bacterium
ACGAGTATTATGAGTATATCACAACAGGGATTTATCCATTAGAGGGGATTGTAAGTTGTAAAGTAGACAAACAGACGTTCCCTAGAACAAATAAATAAAAATGTCCTTGACAAGGGGTACAGTTTATATTGAACTATGTAAGGTGTGCGGTTATCAACTTTTTGATGAAGACACTGAATGTCCTAATTGCCATACAAAAAGGAAATAATATGTTAGAAGAACCATATTATTATGTAAATGAAGTTTTGAAGTTTGATAAGCAGACAAAAGAACGTAGAAAACAACTTATAGAAGAACAGAAAAAAGAAATTGCTTTTTTAAAGAGAGTGTTGAATAAACAAGAAAAGGTTAGAGAATTAGAAAAAGGTGAACCTGATTTCACTATAAGATTGAAGTATGCACTAGAAGTGTTAAATATAATGGAAATCAAAAATTTTGAACTTAACAATTAAATTAAAAAATAAACAGCTCAATTAAGAGTTGTTTTTTTTGTGATTTTTGATATAATCTATTTTATGGAAAGCAAAGAAATTGAAAAGTTATTAAAATTGAATTATGAAGATTTGGTTAATTATTTACTAAACAAATATGGAAACGTTAATGGTAATTATTATGTAAATGAATTTTGTAGAACTAAAAATAATAAGATTCGCAGAACAAATGATGGTTTGTATATTCATCACATCAAAGAAGATGTGGCAATAAAGTTAAGTGAATCAAGTTTCGCAATTAATCAACCCTTTGAATATCAATTAGGAAAGAATTTACTTTATTGTAATATTTTAGAACACTTTATTTTGCATATAAAGATTTTAGAAAAGAATTCTGATGAAGATATGTGCGGTATTGGTGGAATCGAAAATTTTATTATACCTGAAATTAATGATTATTTTAATGGGTATAACGAATTGGGTTTATATAAATACAAATCATTAAATTTAATTAGTAACAATTTAGAAGATTATATTAAGTGTTTAGAATATTATTTAGATGTTTTAGATAATAGACAATTCTTAAAGGAACAGGGATTTGGAAGTATTTCACATATTTCTAAAGGTGATAAAACAGGTCTAAATCCATATATTTATGAACGACTTTCTTCAAGAGCAAAAGAAAAAGCAATTATAGAATTTCAGAATACTCATTGCAAAGATTTTAATAGTGAATTGTGTTTATCAGGCAAATGTCCTAAACAAACAGTTAGATGTACAACGCAAAGAGTTTGGTTATGCAAATAAAAAACCACCCTTAATATTGTGGGTGGTTTAATATCAATAATGTAACGTGTTTTCTGAATAAGAATAAACAATCTTGTTCAGGTGGTTCGTATATTATTGCTTCTGGTAGTCCCAAGGGGAATCGAACCCCTGATACCGCCGTGAAGGGGCGGTGTCTTAACCGCTTGACCATGGGACCATGGCGACCGTAGTCGCTCTCTGTATGAAATAAATCTAACAGTTTCTAAAATTTGTAAAACAAAAGGAATCAAATTTTAGATGAGAACAAGATTTTTCTCATTCTCTCATTCAATGGCGACCCATTGAATTAATAAAAGGAGGTTTATTATCTATCTTGAAAAGATAAATAATGTAATCTTTTACCACAAAAATAAGGAAGGAAAATGAATGGTAAACCAAATTGGTGGCGGTGGGTAGAATCGAACTACCGATCTATCGGGTATGAACCGATTGCTTTAACCGCTGAGCCACACCGCCAAGATTACAAGTTTAGTATACCGGAAAAGAAACATATTGTCAAGCCTTTTTGAAAAAATTTTTCAAAATTTTTGTTTATGTCCTCTCAAATTATCCGAAAGAAAAAAAGAAGACCTAAATCTTCTTTAATTATCTACCATCCAATCAACGTAAACACCGTATCCTCTAGTTGGGTCGTTCATGAACACATGTGTAACAGCTCCAACAATTTTCCCGTTTTGAACGATTGGACTTCCACTCATTCCTTGAATAATTCCACCTGTTTTTTCAAGCAATTCTTTATCTGTGATCTTAATAATCATACTCTTATCATCAGCTGTTTTTTGTTTACTAGCTTTTATAATTTTTATATCGTATGCTTTAACTCCTTCATTGTCTATCGAGCAGTAAATCTTTGCATCTCCAAGTTCGACCCCAAGCCTTCCTCCAAGAGTCGCAGTCCTCTCTGCGTCAACAATGCCTTTATTTAAAATGTTTCCATAAACTCCATATTTACAGTTAGTGTCAGCAAGTCCAATTGCATCATCACTCAAATTAATTGTTGAGCGAATTTCTCCCGGATCGTTTTTTTGTCCCTTTTTTATACCCAGAAGCCTACATTTGTAAATGTTACCGCTTTCTACTTCAAAATTATCACCTAAAGAACTGTCAACAATAGGATGACCAACTGCACCAAATCTAAAATCGCTTTGTTTTACATATGTTAAAGTTCCAACTCCACTTGCACTATTTCTAACCCAAAGTCCAAGCTTATATTTCTTTGAAAAAAGGTCAAAAACGGGTGTTATTTTTTCTTCTATTTCTTCTGAATTTCTTTTAATTGTAAGAGTCAGCTCTTTGCCAGCATAATTCGGTAAATTAATTATTCTGTCAATATCTTCAACATTTTCAATTTCAATTCCTTCAATTTTGATGATAGCGTCGCCGTCTTTTATTCCACTCTCTTTAATGGGTTCTTTCGTTCCATTTTCTGTTACAACAGCATTACTGCCCACACATATTACACCATCACTAAATAAGTTAAATCCAACAGTTTCTCCACCCACATAAACATCTGTATCTGTCAACAATCTAACGTTAACTTTTTTAATAGTAAACAAATTGAATAATTTAACACTCATAGTTGTTTCTGTCGGCTCACCGTTTTGCGCAACCTTCAGATTTTTAGGAAGTTCTAAATTTAATAATGGTGTATACTCATTAGATTTATTCACCTCGTCCAAATCTTGATATGTTACAATCATATTATCCGGCAAATCACTAACTTTTCTAATACTAGGTAAAACAAATGCAGTACCAACTAAACACAGCGCTATAGCTATTGAAAAAATAAATAACTTTTTCATATTGTCTCCTGCGATTTAGTGTGTGTAAGTTGTGAAATTTTATAACAAAATCTATTGACAAAAATGTAAAACCTTAATAAAATAAAATTGGAGAAATTATGAGTAAATTAAATTTAGAATTAAATTTATCTGAAGAATTAATTGACTATATTGAAAGATATTCAGACATTACTAAAGTAAGCAAAAAAAGACTTTTGTTAAGATTTTTGACACTTGGCATTAATCAAGGCGCTACAACAATTGAAGATGCCATCACTCTAGGCATTTCTATTAATCAACAAAACTTAAAATCATGTAAAGCAGTAGCGAAAATGACTAATTCAACCAATGTTAATTATGCAACAACATATGAAAATTTAAAATCATTAATGCAAAATCCTGAGTTTTTACAACTTTTAAGTGAAGAAGAAAAAAGGATACGTTCCGAGTATGAAAAAAAATAAATTATATGTGTTTGCAGGTCCTAACGGTAGTGGAAAATCCACAATAACTAGCAATTTTGTATCTTATTTTTTATCAAATAATATAATTTACGTCAACGCGGATATAATAGCGCAAGAAATATTCTCAGATATAGAAGACGAGTATGACAGAAATTTACAAGCATCCAAAGTTGCAACAAATTTAAGAAATACTTTGATTGAGCAAAGAAAAGATTTTGCTTTTGAAACTGTTTTATCTACAGAAAGAAATTTAAACTTAATGAAAAACGCCAAAGAAAAGGGATATGAAATTTATTGCATTTACTGTCTAACACGTTCTCCTCAAATCAATATCGACAGAGTACAACAAAGAGTTAAAGAAGGCGGTCACTCAGTTGATGATGAAACAATAGAAAAAAGATATATTAAATGTTTAGAATTGTTACCTAAAGTTATTGAAGTATCAGATAAAATGTTTATATATGATAACTCCGATAATTACCAACTTCTTTTAATAAAAAAAGAAAACAACATAATTATAATTACTAATGATTACAACGATGAATGGTTGCTTCAAAACATTGTAAATCCTTTAAAAAATCAAGGATTGAATTGTACTTTAATTTTAAAAGAATTTATTCCTTCAAGAGAAGAAATCATATCGGCTGAAGATTTAGAAAACTTTTCAATTGAAGATTTTATTATCTAATATTTTATAACAAAAACTATTGACAAAGTTAATTCTTAATGCTAGAATAACGACATACCTATTACGAGAGTTGAGCGAGTCTCTAACGTCAACGTCGTTTTAGGCGAATTTAAAAAAGGAGAGAAAAATGAACATTAACAAAGCTGAAATTGTCAAAGAATTTGGCAAAAATGAGCAAGACACAGGAAGTGTTGAAGTTCAAATCGCTTTACTTTCTGCAAGAATCGCTAATTTAACTGAGCACTTGAAGAACAACAAGCAAGATCTTCACTCAACTCGTGGACTTAACAAGATGGTTTCAACTCGTAAGAAGTTATTAAACTACTTAACTGAAACAGACATCGAAAAAGCACGTGCTTTGAAAGCAAAACTTGGCATTCGTGGCTAGAAAAAAACGACCAGTTGGTCGTTTTTTTTGTTTTAACGAATTAAGCCTTCTTCATTGTCATTATATAACACATTTTCTTTTATTAATGTTTTTTCATGTTTAGTAACATATGCTTGGAAAGTATTTCCTTGAGAAAAAATGTGATCTAATTCAACTACTCGACTAACATCTTCATAATCTTTAGAATGCGCAAATGCAGTCCAATCTCCTCTGTAAAATTCTATTACAGCTTTATCTTCAGGCTCATTTAAATAATTATACTCACATGTCTCGCAAAAGCCCAGTTCAGACTCTATCATTTTAACAACATTATTCCAACAAATATGTTCTTCGACTCCAAGCAAATTTTCATTTAAAAATTCAATTAATTGTTTAATAGCCCTTTTTAATGAAAGTCCTTTAGGTAATTCAAAAAACAAATCTTTTCTAGAAACATAACTACAATCAAGTAATGAACTATACATATTTGTTTGCAATTTTAAAATTCCGCTCATATTAGACTCCTATTATCTAATTTCTCTAGCTTCGATATTTTCATGGCTAAATTGATTAGGGTTAACAAGAATGATTGCATCTAAATTTTCATTTCCTGTTTCAAATGGTATCATATCTCTATTTGTTTTTGGCGTAATACCGTGTCGAGCAAAATAATCATACATATCTCTCATATTATAATTAAAATCAATATATACACGCATTTCTTCATCTGCACCATCTTCGCTTTGAACGATAATATATCCTAATTTTTCAAAAGCTTCTTTTACATCTGAAAAGTTTTTATCTCTATAGTTTTGAACAATAGTCTTAATTTCAGAAATTAGAGTATCTTTATCTTTTATTAAGTGATGTAAATATAAAACTTCTTTCTCTTTTTTACCTTCTTCATGAAAGAAAATATCAAACCCTGTGAATTTTACTTTAAAAATCATAATTTCCTCCTATTTGCTGAGAAAGTATAACATACAATTTGAGTTCTGTCAAGATGCATTTTTTAATTATTTTTAACAATTTTTCAAGAAACGGTTGCAAATTTGATTCTTTTGTGCTATAATACAAATCGTCTTAAGAAAATCAATCTAAATAACATGCGTTCATAGCTCAGCTGGATAGAGCGTTGGTCTACGGAACCAAAGGTCTGGGGTTCGAATCCCTATGGACGCACCACAAAAAAAGACTGAATTCATCAGTCTTTTTTTAAATGTCTTCAACATCGTCTTCTATGTATATGTCCGCTGCATTTGAATTTTCCGCATCTGCAATCTTATCAATTGGCAATTTCATATAAGTTGCAGTACATTCAGCAAGTAATTTTCCGTCCATATCGAAAATTTTACCTTCTCCAGAAAAGGTTCTTGAAGTTTTTGAGACAATTCTACCAACTGCTCTTAATTTTTCATCGTACGGAACAGGTTTTCTAAATTTCATGCTTAAAGTCATTGTTACACCCCAAGTCTGAGGCTCAGTAATCCAAATTGCTCTACCAACAAGTTCGTCCAAAAGCGCAGTTATCATTCCTCCATGTGTTCTTCCAGGATAACTTTGATGTTCGCTTCTGAATTTGACAATTGTAACAACACTATCATCTTCAACTTCATAAAATTGAGCTTTTACACCAAATGGATTATCCACACCACAAATCAAACAATCACGTGAATTATTTTGCTTTTTTAAAACTTTCATTTATTCCTCCAAAATTATTTTATCAAAAAATAATAAAAAATCAAAATAATTTTATAAAAAATTAGAAATTTAATCATTTTTTGTACTATTTTGCTTATTTTTTATTTATTTTTAATATTTTTTTAATTATTTTTAAAATTATGTCAAAAAATAAAATTTTAATACTAAAAAAATAAATGTAAAATTACAAAATATTTATTTTGATAAAACTCAAAAATGTGCTATAATTAAGCCTATTCTAAGGTAATAAAATGGAAAATAATAACAAACGAAATTACACACGATTATTGTTTATTAAATTTATGAAAAATATTAATAATGATCAACATTTATTCTAGCCCAAAGAATTTATTTTTGATAAAACCTTAATTATTTCTAGAAAAATTCATTTATTAAAATATTTATGGTATTTTGATCAAAATATTTATGAAGAAAATCCAGAAAATTATGAATTTATACCTCAACAGAACACTTATTATTTACAAATATACACAGACCTCGGTAAGCAAAACAATAATCTTATAAGAGTTGTTTATTGCGATGACAATCAAGTTATATCTGCTACTTGTCTTGTAATTGAGAGGTATCATTTTATGTCAGATTAGTTGAAATACTACTTCATATCACCACATATTATATCAGGTTAAGAAAAACAAATCCAAACTTTAGATACGAAATTGAAATAAGTAGAGATAATCAAAAAGTAGAATTGAACAACAAACTCTTCGAATCAAAAAACATTGAAGAAGTATATGATTATATTTTCAATAACATATTAATCTATTCATCTTTACAATCACGAAATGAACTGGTGTTCATTTTTTTGTTTTAAAATATTCTTACATTCTAAAATTTTCCACAAGAAATCGTTCAAACATTAAATTTAGAGCTTTTCTTCTATATTATAGAAGAATTTTATGTAAAAATATGTATTTTTTTGAAAAATGTCAACATTTTTTCTTTAAATAATTGCAAAATTTCTCAAAAAAGTCTATTATATTATGTAGGGAGATTTTATGGCAAAAATTATATCAGTAACAAATCAAAAAGGCGGGGTCGGAAAAACTACGTCTTGCGTAAATCTTGCTTCATACGTTGCAGATGCTGGAAACAGAGTTTTAATTATAGATTTAGACCCACAAGGAAATGCTTGCACAAGTGTAGGTGTAGAAGTTGAAAAAGGAAAACCTACAATTTACGAAGTTCTACTAGGAGAAATTACAATTCAAGAATCAGTTTATAAATCTGTTCAAAACAATTTAGATGTTATTCCATCAACAGTTGATTTAGCGGGCGCAGAAGTGGATTTAGTTTATGTTGAAAATAGAGAAAAAGTTTTGTTGGAGGCGCTAAAACAAATTAAGGATAATTATGATTACATATTTATTGACTGTCCTCCATCCTTAGGATTGTTAACAGTAAATGCTTTAACAGCTACAGACACGATCATTATTCCTATTCAATGTGAATATTTCGCTTTGGTCGGACTAGGTCAGTTGATGAATACCGTTAGACTGATTAAGAAACATTTGAATCCAAACATTGAGATTGAGGGTGTTTTATTAACAATGAAAGATAATAGAAGCAACCTCGTTTCTCAGGTATCAGAAGAAATTAAAAAATATTTCGGATCTAAGGTATTCGAAACATATATTCCTAGAAACATTCGTTTAGCAGAAGCCCCAAGCCACGGCATGCCTATTTTATTATACGACAGCAGAAGCAAGGGAGCAATTGCTTACAAATCTTTATCTGAAGAATTTTTAAAGAGACAATAAATGTCTCTTTTTATTTATACTTTAAATGTTCCACATGGAACATTTTTTTATACATAATTAAATGCTTTATATCTATGTGCCATATTAATTTGTCTCATTATATATAATTAAATAACTGGTTAGTGTACCATTATTTAGATTATATGTTTTCAATGTTCCACGTGGAACAATTACCTAATATGTAAAATATTAAATTTCAATTACATTTTAAACATATTGCCGAATTAAAACTTGATTTCAAACTATAGAATATAGGAAATTTATAATTATATTTACTAATATGTATTTATTCAGCAAATTCATATGTTCCACGTGGAACTTTTTTATTTATTAATAAGAATGTTGACATTTGTTCCACATGGAACAATTATATTTTAATTGTTATAAATTATTTCTCTTTAATGGAAATATTAAATATTTTCTTAAAAATAAGTAAAAATTGTTGACTGCAGTGTTAAATTTAAGTTATAATGTTAATGTTCCACATGGAACAATCGGAGGATAAAATGAAATCAGGTTTAGGAAGAGGTTTAGACAGTTTATTAAAAGCTTACGATACAGAGGAACCAGTAAAAAAAGAAGAAGTTGTGTCGAAGGCAGGTATGAGACAAGGAGATATTGAAGAAATCAATATAAACGAAATATACGCGAATCCAAATCAGCCAAGAAAAGTATTTGATAAGGATAGTTTAAATGAATTAGCAGAAAGTATTAGAACACACGGATTAATTCAACCAATCATTGTAAACAAAATGAGTGACGGATATATGGTTATAGCCGGAGAAAGACGTTTTAGAGCATGTAAAATTTGCGGTTTGGAAAAAATTAATGCAATTGTTAAGAATTATACAGAAAAACAAGTGGCAGAAATTGCAATTATAGAAAATTTACAACGTGAAGACTTAAATCCTGTAGAAATGGCTAAGGGAATTAAACAATTAATGGAAGAATATGGCTTAACTCAAGAAAAAGTTGCTGAAAGATTAAGCAAGTCACGTTCTGCCGTTGCAAACAGTTTAAGAATACTATCTTTATATCCAGAAGTTTTAGATCTTGTTGAAAAGGGAAAAGTATCATTTGGACACGCTAAAATTCTTGCGTCTATCGAGGATTATGCAACGCAAATGCTTTTAGCAAAGAAAATTGCAAAAGACAAACTTACTGTAAGAGACCTTGAGAAAGAAGTTGAATCAATTCTTGGAAATAAAAAGAAAAAGAAAGCTCCTAAGCTTCCTAGTGAAGAATTACAAGAATTTATCGGCGAACTTCAAAGAAAGTTAGGAACTAAAGTATCTTTAATTGGTAATGACAAAAAAGGAAGAATTTACATCGATTATTACTCTCAAGACGATTTAGACAGATTGTATGATATTATTCTATTAAACAGATAGCGCTGTAAATTTGTATTTTGTGTGTTAATGGACGCAATACATTATTTACGTTATTAAAATCAAAATTAATATTTAAATACATAAAAAACACTCAAAATTGAGTGTTTTTTCTTATATATTATGAATTTTTATAAATATTTAAACAATTCCTCTTTAATTATATTTTTTATATCTTCAATAGTACCATTATGAGTGAATCCAGAAGCTCCAGCATGTCCTCCTCCGCCATACTTCTTTGCAAATTCTCCAACATTGAAATCTATACCGTCTCTTCGCATACTAATTTTAAAATAATTCTCTTCTGGTAAAATTAAAGCCGTAAAAACTACTCCTTTAGTATTTGCAAGATGATTTACTATTCCGATAAACGATGATTGATCAGCATTCAAACTATTAGCTTCCTCTCTTGTAATGAATGAAATTATACAGTTTTCATTAATTAATTCTGCATTATTTATAGCTATGGCTGTTAACTGATTTGTAATCCATGAAGTAGTATTCACAAATTTACGGCTTATTTCAGAAATATTAATGCGCTCACTAATCTCTCCTACGATGTCAAATGTCAATTTATTCATGCGCCCTACAATAAAATTTCTTGTGTCAGTTACCATTCCAGAATAAATTAAGGATAATTGCCTATTAGATAAAGGATATTTGAGCTCTTTACTGATTCTGTAAATTATTTCACATGTGGACGAACATATCTCTATAATATTAACATCTCCAGACATGTCATCCGTGTCATGATGATCAATCACAACTTTATATTTGGCATTTTTGTAAAGGTCACAATTTGTTCCCAATATTGCATCGCTAGCACTATCTAGTCGTACGACTATATCATAATCCTGCACAGGAGGATTAACATTTACTCCCAACAAGCTCTCACTTGCCTCATCTGTTAATCTATCGTAGTCAAAGAAGACGTCAACAGTTTTGACCCCATATACTTCTTTTAAAATATCTCTAAAAACCAATACACTTCCAATAGCATCCATGTCCGGATTTTTATGTCCTACAACAGCAACTTTATCTTTATTCTTAAAAACTTTTAGTAATCTTTTATAATTCATACTAGTATAATAACACATATAAATTTTTTGGTCAATTAGAAAACTAATTTAAAATTTTGATTGACAAAAAGGGTAAAGTTGTCCACATTTTGTGGATAACTCTGTGGATAACCTGTGGACAACCTGTGGAAAAGTCGAATTTTGAGGCAAATTTTACAAAAACATTCTTTTTATCTTAAAAATGATAAGGAGTCTAACATATTGATACAAAATATGAAAATCGAGCCTATATCTTCATTTTCATTCATATGTTGACTTAAATAATAATAAAATAAGTATGCAAAAATTTTTGAAAAAAAATTACAAGTTTATCTTGGTTACAATAATAATATTCGTTCTTATTTCGACTTGTTTTTATCAAATTGTTATAATATCGACCAGTAAAATGAATGGAATAACTATAGTTTTAGACGCAGGGCACGGGGCGCGTGACGGCGGAAGTGTAGGAACTAATGGAACGATTGAAAAAGATATAAATTTGGAATACACTTTGGCACTCAAGGACAAGCTTGTTGAAGCCGGCTATAAAGTAATTTTAACACGGAAGGATGATGAAGAACTTTATTCTCTTTCAGCAAAAAATAAAAAACAAAGCGAAATGAAGACAAGACTTTCTATAATAAAAAAAGCAAACCCCAACTTGGTTATTAGCATTCATATGAACAGTTTTAACGACTCGAGAGCATCCGGAATTAATACATATTACAGAAAAGGGGATTCGGCAAGTGAAGAAATTGCAAATCTAGTGCAATCCTCATTTAAAAAATATTGCAACACACGAAGTGAAAAAGCCAAAGTCGGCGATTATTATATTTTAAATTCATCTTATTATACTGCAATACTTATCGAATATGGATTTTTATCCAACCCAGAGGAAGAAAAACTTTTAAATTCGAAAGACTATAAAAATAAATTAATAGACACAACCGTCAAGGGTCTTTCATTATACTTCGGAGGAATAAAGGAAAAAGTTTAATAAATTAAAAACGTTATAATTCAACAATCAAAACTAAACATAAATATTTCCGTTTTAAATTTTCGAGTTTTATATATCTTGCAATGTTATGAAATAGTAAAAAGAGAACAGAAATCAAAAAGGTTTTATTAAATAAAAAAAGGACTAGCGTCCTTTTTAATAATCACTTAATTTTAACTGTCCACTTTTTGTTGAAATGGTTATTTTGTTTGAAGACTCAGAAGATGTGTTAACATGTGTAACTTTTTCTGTTCTTTCTTGATAGCCTCCAACTGGTAGTTGCGCTAAATTTACATCAACTTTTCCTTTTTCTGAACTTGTTTTTAAAGTGTAAACTGAATCTTTACTTACTTTAACATTTACTTCTCCATTTGCTCCAACAATATTGTTTTCACCTAAAACTTCATTGAATGTCAAATCAACTCTTCCTTTGCTTGAAATAGCAACATTGGCATTATAAACATTGTCAGCTGTAACCTTTCCATTTTTTGTAGTAGCAACCAACACTCTATCTTCTTTACCGCCCATGCCCGAATCAAATTCTTCATTAAATGTTACGTTTATATCTCCATAACTAGTTTTTGCATCAACTTTGAAATGCGCATTTGTTACTTTAATATTTCCATCTTTTGAATCCAAATCTAACGGAGCATAAGAATTTTTAATTGTAATTTTTCCATCGTTAGTTGATATTATTGATTTAGAATTAATTTTATCAATTTTTACATAACCAGATTCTGTCAATCTTATATCAGCACCAGCTTTAACAGTTCCGAAAACTAAATTAGTGTCACTTGATTTAATATTTGCTATATTTACTTCTTTTACATTAATTGTTCCACCAGCATCTTTCATTTCACAATTAATTATTGCACATGATCCGATGTTGATGTGGCCTTTTTTATTTTTAATTACGTTTACAACTCCCAAATCTTGATTCACCGCTTTAAATCTACCTTTTGACAAATTTAATTCAACATTTGGCTTGTCAGTTTCAACGCTTTCTTCTAAATTAAAAGTAGCAGAACCCAATTTTAAATTAAGACCAGTAGTTAACTTTCCAGATTTAAATTCACAATCTCCAGATTTTGTGTTGTAATTTAATGTTTTAACACTTGTGTCAGCAAGATCTATTTTTGTCTTTGCTTTATCATTATTTAAAATTAAATCGATTTCCATAGAGCTTGGAATCATTAATTGAATTAACGAACTGTTATCAAATAATAATCCATTTGGTTCATCGATTTTAAATTTCAATACACCGCTTTCATTAACCGATGTAATTTTTAAATCGTCTGAATTAATGTTTGAGAATCCAAAAGATCTTGCCTTAACGTCTACGTAAATTTGATCATCACTCGTAGATGAAACTTGGACTGCATACTTTTCACTGTCAAGAACAATGGTTGAAATTCCTGCAGAATCATAACTCTTCGAAACTTCATCTTTCTTTAAATTTATGTAACAAATTCCAAAGAGATCCTTTCCTCTAAAAATAAAAATGTACAAAACTCCTACTAAACATAAAATAAGTAGGCACAAAAATGTTATAAAAAAATATTTTCCAACTTTACTCATACTTATATTTTATAATTTTTATACTCTTTTGTCAATAGTAAATAAAAAATTCTTTTTATATAAATGAATTGCAAAAAAATTAATTTTTTGGTAGTATTCTTGTGAGGTGAAATTATGTTAATTGCTATTGAAGGTGTTGATGGATGTGGAAAGCACACTCAATCAACTAAATTGAAAGAATATTTGGCTAGTTTAGGAAGAAATGTAGAACTTCTTGCTTTCCCGAATTATGAAAACCGAGGTTGCGAACCTGTAAAAATGTATCTCGGAGGAGAATTCGGAGGAACAGACAGATTAGACTGTTATCAAGCAAATGCTTTATTTGCAGTGGACCGACTTACAACTATGATCAAATATGCCGACCACATAAAAAACGGCGGAGACATTATTTTCGATAGATATGTAACAACTTCACAATTTCATCAAGGAAGTTTGGAACGTGATCCAGTTAAAAGAAAAGAGTTTGTTGAATATATTGAAAACTTTGAATATAACATACTAAAACTTCCTCGTCCAGATGTTGTAATATTTTTAAATCTTGACATAGACGTTAGTTTGGCTCTTGCTAGAAGCAGAAAAGAGTACAAATCAAAACTTGCAACTGACATTTATGAAGAAGATGAAGAATACCAAAGAAGAACTCATAAAGTTGCATTAGAACTTGCCGAATCTCTTGGTTGGAAAATCGTGAATTGCTGTAAGGACGGAAAAATATTATCAATCGATGAAATTCACAACAAAATATTGAAGGTTTTAGAACTTTAATCTTTACAAAATTTTTATTTTGTGATAATATCTAAAAACAATTTAAATCTATAAGATTTACTTAAAAGGAAATTTATGAAACAATATACAAGAAAAGACTTAATGAAAAAATGGTTTGATTTTTACACAAGTAAAAACCATGTTATTATACCAAGTGCAAGCGTTATTCCAGAAAATGATCCTAGCGTATTATTTACAACTGCAGGAATGCATCCGCTTGTTCCATATCTTCTTGGACAACCTCATCCAAAAGGAAAGAGATTATGTGACGTACAAAAATGTATTAGAACTGGAGATATTGATGAAGTTGGAGACAACAGTCATTGTACTTTCTTTGAAATGTTAGGAAACTGGAGTTTGGGTGATTATTTCAAAAAAGAAATGATTAGTTGGAGTTACGAATTTTTAACTAGCCCTGATTACTTAGGTATTGATCCGAACAAACTTGCAGTAACCGTATTCGCCGGAAACGAAAATGTTCCAGAAGACAAAGAAAGTGCTAAATATTGGGAAGAAGCCGGAATTAAAAGAGAAAATATTTATTTCTTAAAAGACAATTGGTGGATTTTAGGAAGCGGAGTTGGTCCTTGTGGTTCAGACACTGAAATGTTTATCGATTCTGGAAAACCTAAATGTTCTCCAGAATGTAATCCAAGTTGTGATTGCGGAAAATTCATGGAAATCTGGAATGACGTTTTCATGGAATTTAGAACAAACGAAGACAAAACTGTAACTAAATTATCTCAACACAATGTTGACACAGGAATGGGACTAGAACGTGTTTTATGTAAATTAAACAATGTTGAATCTGTGTTTGACACTGAAATTTTTGCGCCAGTTATTAAACGTCTTGAGGAATTGAGCGGAAAAGATTACAGAGATTCACAATATACCGCATCTTTTAGAATTATAGCTGATCACTTAAGAACTTCAACAATGATTATTGGAGATGAACAAGGAATTGCTCCAAGCAATATTGGTCAAGGATACGTTTTAAGAAGATTAATTAGAAGAGCAATTCGTCATATGAGAAAACTAGAAATAGAAGCAGGTTTCTTGGGCGAAATTGCCAACATTTATGTTGAATATTTTAAAGAAGATTATCCAGAACTTAAACAAAATCAAGAAAAAATTGTGGAAGAACTTAACAAAGAAGAACAAAAATTCTTAAAAACTCTCGAATTAGGTAATAAAGAGTTTGATAAAGTCGTAAACGGCATGATGAGAAAAAACGAATTCATGAAAGATAAAGATGGATTCATTCCAGAAACTCAAATCAACGGAAAATCTGCATTTAGACTATACGACACCTTTGGTTTCCCTATCGAACTTACTGTTGAGATGGCTAAAGAAAGAGGCTTGTCTGTTGATATTGAAGGATTTAACGAAGCATTTAAAGCCCACCAAGAATTAGCTCGTTCAACAAGCGCAGGAGCCTTTAAAGGAGGCCTTGCTGACGATTCAGTTTGGACAACAAGACTTCACACTGCATGTCACTTATTGCTTGCAGGACTTAGAAAAATGTTCGGTACTCACATTGAACAAAAAGGTAGTAACATTACAAGCGAAAGACTTCGTTTTGACTTTAATTTCGACAGAAAATTAGATGAAAATGAAGTTAAAGAACTTGAAAAATTTGTAAACGACGCTATTGCTAAAAATATCGACATTGAAAGAGTTGAAATGTCATTTAAAGACGCTAAAAATTGTGGTGGATATGGTATCCATAAGGCTGATGAAAATGAAACTGTTTCAATTTACAAAATTGGCGATTTAGATTTCCAAATTTGCGGTGGACCACATGCTAAAAACACTAGCGAATTAGTAAATTTCCGTATTGCAAAACAAGAAGCTGTTAGCGCGGGCGTAAGACGTATAAAGGCAGTAATCAATTTTTAATTATGACAGAGATTAAATTAACTAAATATGAAAAAAACGGGGAATATTCTTACTCTTTTGGAGCATTCCCCACTTTTGAATTGCTTAAAAATAAACCAAAACAAGTTTTGAAAGTAATTTTTTCAAGTAAAGTAAACGAAACTGAAGACATCATTAAGCTAAAATCACTTTGCAACAATCTAAAAATACCTTTTGAAACCAATGACAAACATATAAATAAAATAGCTCCGAATGATAACACTTTTGTTATTGGAGTTTTCAAAAAATATGATTGTAAATTAAAAAATGGAAATAATTTAGTTTTAGTAAACCCTAGCGATATGGGAAATATGGGAACAATTATGCGTTCTGCATTAGGATTTGGATTTGAAAATATTATAATTGTAAAGCCTGCTGTAGACGTGTTTAATCCTAAGACAATTAGAGCCAGTATGGGTGCAATTTTTAGTTTAAATATTGTAGAATTCGAAAATATTGACGAATATTTAGCAAAATCCACTAATAAAAAGTACTTTTTCATGCTAAATGGCAAAAAAACTTTAGGAAATTTTAAATTTGAAAAAGAAAATGTTGATTTAGTATTTGGAAATGAATCAAGTGGTTTACCAGACTTCTTAATTAATGTTGACGAAAGTGTTGTAATTGAACACAACAACAAAATCGACAGCCTTAACCTTCCAACAAGCGTAGGAATTGCATTATACGAATTTTCAAGATAATTAGGAGTCAAATAATGGATATTTTAAATCGAGATTTTTATATTGTTATAATAGAAAAATATTTCAAAAAAAGTAAATATAAATCAAATGTTGTAAATATAGATAAAATTACTGAGTATTGCATTAAACAATCAAAAGAAGGAAGTTCTTCATTTTATAAGATTAGGGAAATAGTTGAGTTTACACTTAAAGTTTTGATGAAACATAAATATTTGTCACAAATAGACGAAAATAATTATTGTATCATCGAATCTCTTTTCGATGTTGACTTTATAGAATTAATGGTTCACAAAAAAAATAATTACAGTAAATTTTTTAAGGACAACGCAGGAATAGAGTCTAGAACAACTTATAATCAAGATATAATTTAAAGAGCAAACTACTGCTCTTTTTTCATTTCCTCTTACATTATATAATGCGCGTACGTGCGTACGCATATACACGCGTATACGCGCGCGTGCGCGTGCGCGCGAGAAAAATTTTTAAAATTGTTTGATTTTGATATGAAATTTGCTATATATTTGACAAATTTTAATGAAATGTTTATAATTTTTATCAAATGGAAGTAAAAAGTTTAGAATTAATTAATTTTAGAAATTATAAAAAAACAAAAGTAGAATTTAAATCTGGTATAAATTTTGTTGTTGGAAAGAATGCTCAAGGTAAAACAAATCTACTTGAAAGTTTATATTTATTAAGTGTAGGTAAAAGTCCAAAGAACAGCAGAGATAAACAGATTATTCTTTTTAATGAAACAAATGCAAAAATTGATATTAAGTTTTCAACTAGAGTTGGAGATAAGAATATTCAAATGTATTTAGACAAAAACGACAAGAAGTCTATTAAGATAAACAATCTTAATATATTAAAGCTTACTGAATTAGTTGGTATATTGTCTGTTGTTTACTTTTCTCCAGATGAAATGAAACTAATTAAAGAAGTTCCAGAAGACAGACGTACATTCTTAGATATTTCGATTAGCCAGTTTGATAAACCTTACATGTACAATTTAATGAAATATAATCGTATCTTAAAGATGAGAAATCAGATACTAAAAAGTTTTGATTCCGTTGAAAGCAAAAAGGAACAACTTCATCTTTTTACACCACAATTAATTGAAACTGCTGAAAAAATCATTGAAAAACGTTTACTTTTCATTGAAAATTTAAAAATTATTGCAAAAAACATTCATAAACAAATTACAGACACTGAAAATTTAGATATTAATTATAGTTACCAAAAGAAAGAAAATTCGAGCATTAAAGATGATTTAACAAATCAATTTAATTCATCATTAGAAAAAGACTTGGAACTTGGTTACACAACAATTGGTCCACATAGAGACGACATCGTGTTTAAAATTAACGACAAAGATTGTAAATACTTTGCCTCTCAAGGTCAACAAAGAACAGTATCTCTTGTTGTTAAGTTATCATTAATGGAAATCATCAAACAAGAAATTGGAGAATATCCCGTTCTTCTTCTTGATGACGTTTTAAGTGAGTTAGACGGGACAAGGCAGGATAGACTTCTAAAAATGACAACAAAATATCAAACAATTATATCATGCGTATCTATTCCTAACCTTACTGAAAAATTTAATGTTATACACGTTGAGAATGGTCAGATATCATAAATTTTAAAATTTAACTCAAATTTTGTCATAAATTTATGAAAAATCGACAAAATTTAAGAAATTTTAAAAATTTCAATTAATGTATTTAAAAATTTTGACAGAAATAAAAACATTTACTGTCAATTTTTTTACAATCATTTCCAAACATTTTATTTTTGCTATTGACTTATTTCGCTAATTGTTATATAATTATATTAATTAAAAAATAGGAGGGTTTATGTTCTTAAGCGATCAATGGAAAAAAGTTTTAAACAAATTAGAAAACGAAGTTACTGCTGTTACTTTTGATTTGTGGATAAACACTTTAACACCTATTCAATATGGAAATGATGAGTTAACTCTTATTGCACCAAGCATCACAGCAAAAAATCAAGTTAACCAACCAGCTATCTTTGACAAAATTACAAAATGCGTCAGAGAAGAATTTAACCCTTACACATTCGTTAGAATTACAGAACGTAACGAATATGAAGAAAAAATGAGACGCGGAGAACAGCAATTAGAGAAAATGCAAAAAGATAGCCCTACTCTCAAGTCTAAGTTTAACAAGAAATATACTTTTGAAAATTTTGTTATCGGAAAATCAAATCAGGTAGTTTGTGCTGCAATGCAAAGTGTAGCTGAACATCCAAGTAGTAAATTTAACCCTCTTTTCATTTATGGAGGAGTTGGTCTTGGTAAAACTCACCTATTACACGCTGTTGGAAATTATTTAAATGAACATGATCCAGATTTAAATGTTTTGTATGTAACTTGTGAAAAGTTTACAAATGACTATGTTGAGTCAATTCGTAATGGAAAAGACAAAACAAATATGGATTTTAGAGAAAAATATCGTAACGTTGATGTTTTAATGATTGATGATATTCAATTCATTTCAAACAAAATGGGAATTCAAGAAGAATTCTTCCACACATTTAATGACCTTTATCAAAACAACAAACAAATTATTATCGCTTCTGACCGCTCTCCAAAAGACATGAGTGCTTTAGAAGAGCGTTTGCGCTCTCGTTTTAGTAGTGGACTTATTCAAGACATTCAAGAACCTGACTATGAAACAAAAGTTGCAATCATAAAAAAGAAATGTAGTCAAGAAGGTTATCTAGTTGATCCAGACGTAGTTGACTTTATTGCCCAAAAAACAGGAACTAACATTCGTGAAATGGAAGGAATCTTATCTAAAGTCGTTTTCTACTCAAGCTTACTTGGTAAAACCCATGCTTCTATGGAAGATGCTTTAGAATCTTTGAAAGACTATGCTGAAACAGAAAGAACAGACCTTGATGCAGATAAAATTGTTAACACTGTCTGTGACTTCTTCAAAATTTCAAGAGAAGAAATTGTCGGAAAAAAGAAAAACAAAGAAATAGTTGAACCTAGACAACTTTGTATTTACTTAATTAACGAAATGCTTAACATACCTCTCACTGCAATTGGAGCAATATTTGGAGGACGCGACCACACAACAATTATGCATGCAAGAGATAAAATAGGAAATCAAGTAAAAGTAAATCCTCACATTAAGACTTTAGTTAACGACATTAAATCAAGACTCTTAAAATATTAATTGACAGTTTTAAATCAAATTAATGACAAAACACCGAGTTTGGTGTTTTGTTTTTTAAAAAAATAATTAAAATAAAAATTAATAATATTAAATAAAAATTTTAATAAAATGATACGCATACGCGCGCGTATATATAATATAATAAATATTCAAAATAAAATATAAAAATAAATATATATATATAAATTAAAAAAAAATATATTAATTAATATATATAAATTAAATTAATTAATTTTAATAATATATAAATATAAATAATAATAAATATATTTTTAATGAATTCGCGCGTATTCATATAAATAATTTTACTGTTCACTAAATCGCGTATAAATGTTATTAATTATTTCTTTATGTTACGCGCGCGTGCGCAGGTAAACAATATTATAAATTCATTTTTTATATAAGTTTTTGCCAAAAACCACTTAAAATAAGGGGATTTTCGAGGGTTAAAAAGGGTTTTCCACATGAAAAAATAGGATGTCCACAAACTTAAACACAGAGTTATACACGAAAAATGTGGATAAAAATTGTGCGCATTTTGTCGAAAAATTAATTAGCACCACAAAATGTAGTAGTGTACAAAAGTTGTCCACATTTCCACTGCACATAATAAAAAAATCACTATCAAAAAATAATTAAAAATTAATTAAATAATTCGTGGGCATGTGCGTCGCAATAATTATTTTTTCAATTTAATTTTTTGATAAATAATAGTAAAAAATTTTTCAAAAATCGACATATTTGGTTGACATATTAAAAAGAATTTGCTAGTATTATGCTGTAACGATTTTGGTTAGGGGACAAAGACGCTAGAGGAGAATTATGAAATTTAGATGTGACGGATTAGAACTTAGCGAAGCTATAGGCGTAGTTTCAAAAGCTATTAGTAGTAAAACTACTTCTCAAATCTTAGAAGGTATCAAAATGTCTTGTGTTGATGACAAATTAGTGTTATCAGCTACAGATTTAGAGATTAGTATTGAAAAAACAATTAGAGCTGAAGTAGAAACAGAGGGAGAAACAGTTGTCCCAGGCAGACTTTTTGGTGAGTATATTAAAAAACTTACTAATGAACAAATTGAATGTGAATTAAACGAAAAAAATCAACTTAAGATAGCTTACACAGACAGCGAAGGTGTTTTGCAATGTATGGAAATCAATGAATTTCCGAAATTAAAGGAAATCGACAAAGATAATTTCTTTGAAATCAGCAAAGAAGACTTTAAGTCTTTAATTAATAGTGTTTTCTACGCTGTTGCTCAAGATGACAGTCGTCCAATTTTAAAGGGTGTTTTGTTAGAAATTGCAGAAAATTCAATCCGCGCAGTTGCTGTTGATGGATGTAGATTAAGTATTGCTAACAAAAAACTTGTTTCAAGCACTAAAGACTTTAATTTGATTATTCCAGGACGTAATATCTATGATATTATCAAAATGATGGACAATGAAGGAAATGTAAAAGTTTACGTTCATTCTAACAACATTATGGTTGACCTTGGAGATACTATAGTTATCAACAGACTCATTGATGGACAATTCATAAATTACAAGCAAATTGTGCCAAAAGAGTTTTCTACAGTTGTAACTATCAATAAAGAGCAATTAGAAGACGCTATTGACAGAGCGAGCGTACTTTCAAGAGTGGACAAGAATAATCTTGTTAAATTTGACATTCGCGAAAAGAATTTAATGCTTACTTCAAACAGCGAACTTGGAAATACTAAAGAAAATATTACAGTTGGACTTAAGGGAAATGACCTTAACATTTCTTTCAACTCAAAATATTTCACAGATTGTTTAAAAGTTGTAGACAATCAATATGTAAAAATGAGCTTTAACAGTTCAATTCTTCCATGCGTTATTTCTCCATGTGAAGGAGACGATTTCTTGTTCTTGATTTTACCAGTTAGAGCAAGATAATTTGAAATGTTGAACCATTAAAAACATGCTTAAAATAAGTTAGAAATCAACATTTTATAAATTTTAAAAATTATCAACAGAGTTATCCACATATAAACAACAAATTGTGGATAACTTTTTTGTAATTTATTTGCTTTTTTAAAATCTCTATGTTAATATTTATCCGTAGCAAAATTAAATTAAAAAATATTGATAAAAAAATTAATATGCTAATAAAAAAACATGGAGAGTTGTCAGAGTGGTCGAATGTGTCGCTCTCGAAAAGCGATGAGGTGAAAGCCTCCGGCGGTTCGAATCCGCCACTCTCCGCCATAAGAGAATTTAAAAATTTTGGAGGAAATATGAGAAATTATTTTATAATCCATGGAAGTTTTGGTAATAGTAATGAACATTATTTACCATGGTTAAAAGAAGAATTGAAAAAACAAGGAGAAGTTTTTTGTATAGATTTTCCAATTGGTGTTAATGTTCAATGTTTTGATAGTTGGTCTAAAACTTTAGATAAATACAAAGATAAGATTAATGAGGAAACAATATTTATCGGTAGAAGCATAGGACCAATCTTTGCAATTAAGTATTTAATGGAAAAAGATTTAAAAATTAATAAATTAATTTCTGTTAGTGGGTTTAATAATTATTCAGTAGATGGTGGAGATTATGACAAAGTAAATGAAAGTATGTTTGTTAAGGATTTAAAGAAATTCAAGAAATATTGTAGTGAAGTTGTATGCATAATTTCAGAAAATGATCCTTATGTGAAATTAACTGCATTAAATGATTTTGCAAACTCAGTTGCTAATAAAATAATAAACATCAAAGATGGTGGACATTTTAATACTGAATCGGGATATGGTTTTAAATTTGAAGAGTTATTAAACTTAATAAAATAGTAAAAAAATGGAAGACTGAGTAAGAAAGGAGGGGTTTATGGGAGTTGTTTTAGAGTACAAAAAAGTCTGTAAAAACTTTGGCGAAAAACAAGTATTAGAAGACATAAACTTAAAAATAAAATCAAATAAAATTGTAGGATTACTCGGAAAAAATGGAAGTGGTAAATCGACTTTATTTAAGTTAACTAACGACTTACTTACTCTTTCTAGTGGTGAAATTTTAATTGACGGAAATCCTGTGTCTGTTGAATCTAAAAAAATTGTTTCTTATCTTCCTGAAAGAACTTATTTTGATTCAAGCATGAAAGTTGTTGATGCTATTAATATGTTTGAAACTTTTTACGAAGATTTTGATAAAATTAAAGCTGAAAAATTGTTAGAAGAATTAAAACTAGATAAAAATATGCGTTTTTCAAAGATGAGTAAAGGTATGAAAGAAAAAGTGCAACTCGTACTAGTTATGAGCAGAAATGCTAAAATTTATATTTTAGACGAACCTCTCGGAGGAGTTGATCCTGCAAGTAGAGATTATATTTTAAAAACAATTCTTAAAAATTTCAACAAAGATGCAACTCTGTTTATTTCAACACATATGATTGCTGACATTGAAAAAATCTTAGATGAAGTAGTTATAATTGATGATGGTAAAATTTTACTACATGAAGACGCAGAAAAACTTCGAAAAAAAGAAAATGCATCAATAGATGAAATTTTTAGGAGGAAGTTTTATGTTTACTAAACTACTAAAAAAAGATTTAAAAAAAGACATGCGTTGGATGTGGATAATTTTTGTTTCAACAATTATAGCTTCTATTATATCTAGAGGAGCAAAAGAAATCGGCAAAAATTTTATTTTCTTTAAAATCCTTGCAATCTTCTTTGATTCAGTGTTTTATTCTTTAGCTGTAAACTGTATTCTTCAACCTTTCTTAAGAAGTTTTATGAACTTTTCTAAAGATTTTTATGGAGATGAATCATATTTAACTCACACTTTGCCTGTAACTAAAAATGAGTTAGTCAATTCAAAATTTTTGACAGCTTTAATTGAAATTGTTTTAGGTTTTCTTTCTCTTATCGTTTCACTTTTAATTATGTTTTACTCGCCAACAATGTTTGACACGTTAAAGACGTTGATGTCTTTTGTTATCATCGGAAAATTTTCAATTAGATTAGTAATTACTCTTTTAGTAGCTCTTGTTGTTGTAGAGTTTTTAATGTTTATAACACTTATTTTATTTTCAATGGTTATCTCTTACCGATCTAAAGAAAAAAGAGCTTTAAAAACATTCTTGTTTACTACAGCTTTTGCATTTATGGCTAGCACGATTCTTTCAGTTGTTATGGTTATTGTTTTAAGTATAAATGGAGTAAAGTTAAATACAACTTCATTTGTTCTTTCTAATTCTGCGTTTTTAAGTGTCATATTAACAGGAATAATTGTTTATTCTATTGTAATTATAGTGTTCTACTTCCTAACCAAGAGAGAATTTAGAAAAGGTGTTAATGTTGATTAGTAAAGAAGGAAATTATGAGACAAAAATATATTGATAGAGTTTACATTCGTTTAGATGATGAAAAGGAAATTTAACTTTAATCGCGTTAAAAAGTTTGACTTTGATTAAATATTTAGTATAATTTAAGAAACGATGGAGAAAAAAATGAAGGTAAAAGTAATTAGTGATTCTACTTGTGATTTAAGTGATGAGATTTTAAAAAGATATGACATTGATATTGTTCCTTTTACTGTTGTTTTAGGAGAAAAGGAATGCAAAGACGGTGTTGATATTGACACTGTTAGTTTACTTGAATATGCAAAAAACGCGAAAGAACTTCCTAAAACTACCGCTGCAAACTATGGCGAATTTGAAGAAGTTTTTAAGAAATACTTAGATGGAAACACTGAAATTGTTTATATCGGTATAAGTAGTCAACTTAGTTGCGGATTTCAAAATATGAAAACCGTTGCTGAAGATTTAGGAAACGTTTATTACTTAGACGGGAAAAGTTTGTCAACGGGTACTGGATTACTTCTTATTAAAGCATGTGAGCTAGCACAAGATGGGAAATCTGCGAAAGAAATTATAGAAGCGTTGCAACCAATGGTGGATAAAGTTCAAGCAAGTTTCGTTGTTGAAAAGGTAGATTTCTTAAGAAAGGGTGGTCGTTGTAGTATGTTAGCATCAGTAGGTGCAAGCTTACTAAAAATTAAACCTTCTTTAATTTTAAAAGATGGTAAAATCTTAAGCGACAAAAAGTTCTTTGGTCGACATGATGAAGTTATGAAAAAATATGTAAATTATATTTTTGAAAAATATCCAAATTACGATGATTCTAGAATTTTCATTACTCACACTCCAAGCAACGAAGAATACGTTCAAGTTGTACGTGATTTAGTAAAAGAAAAAGGATTTAAAGAAGTAATTGAAACAACAGCAGGAGCAACAATTTCTTGTCACTGCGGTCCAAACACTATTGGAATCCTTTATTTAACAAAATAAGATATTGACAAATTAAAATCTTGTGGTATAATTTTTGTATGGAAAAGAAGTTAACACCGCAAGATTTGTTTTGTTTAATAGTACAATTTTTAAAAAAGTACAAGAAAGCATATGTTAAGTATGCTTACTTAGCAGATAGATTTTCTGAAGAACAAATTGAAGAATTTAAAAGAATTAATTTATTTATTGAAGACAAAATATTAAATATAATTAAAGATTGTCCTCAAATTTTAACATTGCGAACTGATTTTGATTATGGAATATATCAACCATCCTTAGAAAGGGATGTTAATCTAGGTATGATTTGCGCGTTTTTTGAAATGGGCAGAGTTGCAACCGAAGCACTGAATCACCAGGAAGCCTCATTACAACAATCTGAAACGGGCGATAATGTTGCAATGAATTGTGTCATGTTTGGGCTTGGAGATATTGCTGTTGAAAGTTTAAAAAATCATCAAATCGCAACTCAACAAAACAACAAAGGTTTCACTTTAGGAATGCTTTATGCAATTGCTGGAGATGAAAAAGCTTCATTAATTGCTTTAGACGATGTTATTGCAAGTAGAATTAGATCAAGTGAGGGTAGAACAATTGCAATGTATTGTGCCCAAAGGGAAATGGAATCTTGTGTCTTGAAAGCTTTAGAGGACGAAGAACAATATCTTTTGCAAGATTTAGATGGCGAAAACTTGGCAATGTATTGTGCTCGAGCAGGAATGGTTAAAGCTGTTAGATTCTGCTTACGTGACAAACGTGTGTTAACTCAACAAAATAGATACGGCGAAAACATTGGACATGTTATGATTTCAGAAAACTCAGATGAAAGATTTAACAGAGCAATTAAAACAGTTTTAGATTGCCATGAAGCATCAATGCAGTTTGATTTAACAGAGATGAATCTTGGAATGTTCATTATTGAAAAGAAAATCCTTGAATTAGTTCCTGAAGTTTTGAAGAATAAACGCGCATTATTAAATGAGAATGCAAAAGGTCAATCTACATTGTCTTACTGGTATCAAATTGGAGAACTAATGGGATGGCCTGCTGATCAAATTTGGGACAACTTAAGTAAATATATAACTTTCACTAGCGATGAAAAAACAAATTCATTAATTTAAACTTGACTTAGGAATTTTAATTTTGATAAAATACAAAAAGGAGTAAAGTATGAAAAAGAAGGAAATTCAAATAATTGAAAAAGATATAACAAATATAAAAGATAATCCGGTAAAAAAGGATTTATTACAAACGCAACTTGAATTTGCAAAGTTCATTAAAAAGAACAGCTGTAAAGTAAAGGAGGATAAAAATGGACACAAATAATCCTATTTATGTAGCAGTAGATTCAGACGTTTTAAGATTTTTAACAGAGTTAAATTGGGAATTGAAAAGAAACAGTGCTTTTAATACTATGAGTTCTGACAATAAATTAATTCGTGAATATGGTGGATATTTAAGAACTTTACTTGAAAAGATAAAAAATGATGAAATTAGAATAGTTGTTCCTACAATGGTTTTTTCAGAAGTTAAAAACAGACCGGATTGTTTAAGTTTTATTAAAGATTATTGTTATTGTCCTGATATTAATATGCTTAATTTCTACAAACGAATGGAAGAAATAGACAAGATAGCTAGAGAATATTGCTCAAGGACATATACAATAAAAGGAAAAACTTATTATCCTCCAATGCATGTGGTTTCTAATGCAACTGACATTGTGCAAAGACCTTCATTAGACGCGTATATCATGGCTGAAGCGACATATGAAAACTTAATATTAGTTACAGCAAATGGAAAAGATTTCATTTTTGACCGAAATGTAAGTACAGATAAAAACTCTAAAGCAGCCGGTATTTATCAAATAAATATGTCTTTAGGATATGCAGACGATCAAGGTAATTGTCCAAAACCGATGTATTTACCTGTTTTTGGAGCTTTACTAAAAGATTTGGAACACTTCAGAACAACTGTTCCGACTAAAGTTGTTAAAGTTGGAGATTTAGAAATTTAGAGGAAGACGAAAGTCTTTCTTTTTTTATTACTTTCTTTACATAAAATTTAAATTTTTGCTGAAACTAGCAAAAAGGAGATTTTATGAAGAAGAAAATTTTTATAACTTTTGTGTTGGTGATAATGGTAGGACTAACCTTCGTGCCTATGAATTTAAAACAAACATTTGCGAGTTTTGAAACAGATGTGAGTCATAAGGCAAGTGTTTTAATAGAAAGAGAAACAGGAAGAGTTTTAAATGGATATAATGAGCACGAGAAAATGCCGATTGCGAGCGTAACAAAATTAATGACAGTTTTACTAACTCTTGAAAATATTGAAAAAGGAAAATTGTCGTTAGACGATGAAATACTAGTTAGTGAAAACGCTAGTGGAATGGGCGGAAGTCAAGTGTTTTTAGATGCAAACGCTAGCTATAAAGTTGGAGAACTTTTAAAATCCGTAATTGTTTGTAGTGCAAATGATAGTTCTGTGGCTCTTGCTGAGAATATTGCCGGAAGTGAGTCAAATTTTGTTAGACTTATGAACGAAAGAGCAAAAGAACTTAACATGTTTGACACAAATTATTCAAATGCTACAGGATTGCCGTCAGCAGAAGGATATTCGTCTGCATTTGACCAAGCAATTGTGCTTAACAAAGTTTTAAGTTACGACACTTATCATGAATATAGTTCAATTTGGAATGAAGAATTTGTTCATCCAGAAGGAAGGACTACTCAAATGACAAATACTAACAAACTTTCTAGATATTATGAAGGCTGTGTTGGAGGAAAAACAGGTTCAACAAATGAAGCAAAATATTGTTTAGCGGTTGGTGCAAAAAGAAACAACACAAATTTAATCGCTGTTGTTCTTGGAGCTGATAATTCAAAAAATCGTTTTAAGTTAGCAAGCGATTTATTAAATTTTGGGTTTAACAATTTTGAGTCTAAGCTATTATTTGGAAAATCTGATTTAGCTGACACCAAAATTAAAATTAAAGGAATGGACAGAGAAATAAGAGTAGAACCAGTAAAAGAATTTAGTTATGTAATCAACAAAAATGAAAATCTTAATTATTCTACAAACATTGTTCTCCCAGATATGTTAAAAAGTGTTAGAAAAGGTGATAAAGTTGGATTTGTAGAAATTGCTATTGATGGTGTGGTAATTGAAAAAATAGATATTGTTGCATCTGAAAGTGCAAAAGAACTTTCCATTTGGGATTACTTTAAAGAAGTTGTAAATGGCTAGAGAAAAGAAGAATTGAATGTCTAAATTTCAATTCTTTTTTAATACAAGATGTGGTGTTAAATAAAAGTTTAGATTAATTATGCATAGATTTCCTACCAAAATTTCAATTAATCACAATCTAAACTATTTAAATCAAATAATTCATGATTAAAAAACTCTGCTAAAGTTATATTCAATGCATTGCACACTTTATTATATTTTATCATGTAAAGTACGTAGGCAGTAAAAAATAACTCTTCATTAAAGAGTTATTTGATTAGTTTCATTGTAATTAATTTTATCTTTTAATAATGATTTTCTCCGTACCAGTCATAACTAGTGGCAAATTCTTGTTTAGTTCCATGATTTTGTCAACAGAAACCTTGATTCTTTTTCCAAGATCCCACATAGTTTCATTTGGTCTAGCTAAGAAAATTTGATAATCATAGTTCGAGAAATCTAAAGGTTTGCCGATTTTTATTGTGTCAATAATTTCTTTGCTTGTCGAAACGTATGAACAGACAGAGAATTGAACCGAAAATTCTACTTCAATGATTGTGCCTCTTTTTGCTCTACATTTGTAATTGATAATATTAACTTTAGAATGAACACAAGGCATGGTTTCCATTTGAATTTTAGAATTCAAGATGAATGGTGTTTCAACTTCTTTTGATGAGAAATTTTTGTTTTCGTCGATATAGATTACACGACTTGAAATAATGCCTTCAAAGATAAGAAAATTGTCTTTTATGTAAAAGTTTGTAATTTCTGACGATGGATTAATTACACTTACAATTTCATCAATTGCAGGTTCAGAGTCGGTGAGAACAGTTTCGCCGAAAATAGAATCAGTGACAGTGTTCTTTTCGAGATTACAAATGAGTTCTCTTGAACTTTTTGAAATTTCAAGATCATTGTCTATGCTGTAAACGTCGTCTAAAATTTCAAGTGTTACCTTTTTTAAAACAACGCCATTTACATGAATGTGATGAGAAATCGTTACTACATAGCCGTCGTCGTCTGTTTCTGTTGTAATATTTTCTTTACTTGGGTCGATTGTAAAATTTAATTCAAGTTCATTTTCACTTGTAACAGAATTTGCTTCAAATTCGGATTTAATGTGAATCGAGTCAGTAATTTCTTTCAAAAACAGATTTCCGTCTTTATTGGTTTCGTAAAAGAGTTGAGAGTAAAGCTTTCCTTCAACTACAACGCTTCCGTCTTTTGCTTCTACTTGACTTGGCACAAATCTAGAATTATAGAATAATATCTTTGAAATTTCGTCTTTTGTTTCAATGTTGGTTGTGTAGTTAAATGATGTATTTAATTCACTAGATAAAGAAATTACATTTAAGTCTTCTTTTTTTGTTAACATGTTGTCTTCACACATTGCTGAGCGCATTGGTAATTTTAAATACATTACTGGGCACAATGTAACATCGCATGAAACTTTTAATGTTCCTTCTTTTGAAACAATGCTTGGTACAATGTTGTAACTAGATATGTTGATAATAGAATCGCTTGAAATAGAATCGTCAATAAGTTGTTCGCTAAAGCCCTGTGTTTCTGTGATGATATTTGTGATATTATCTGTGTCTATGTACAGAACTTTAATTCCTAGTTTTCCCGTTACAATCATTTTGCCCGCACTTAAGTTGTTTGACAAATCAAACAAATAACATTGTACGTCTAAAATGTTTTTTATATTTACATTGTTATCGATTGGTGCACTTATTGTTGTGTTGAAATTTATTTTGTCTAAATTTTTAGTGTATGCAATTTTTACGCTGTCTTTCACTTCGTCCATAAAGACCTCCCTCTTACTTAATTTATAAAATTGGTCATAAGTTTATGATTAAACTTTAAGATTTTATCTAATTTCGGCAAAAATTAATCGCCAGAAAAACTGAAATTAAATCAATTTATTTTTTCATTTGTGAAAATATGCTAAATTCTTATATTTTTTAATTTTACAAAAATGAATTTCGACATTTCTAGAGCATTTTTTAGTTTTTCTCTTAAATTAAGCCAAAAAGAAAGCATATTCTTTTAGTGATTTTGTAGCTTTTTTTGTTATTATATTTTCGTGAAAACAACACATATCAAATAGGGGGAATTTATGAACAAAATTTCAATTATACTTGCAGATGAAGACCAAAATATGTTAAAAGAAATGGTTTCAAATTTTACGAATGAAAAATATGAAATAGTCGCTACGACATCTAACGGTGAAGAGTTAATTGAATTAATTAAAAAGTTTTCGCCAGATGTTGTTGTTACAGATATTGTTTTACAAAAATGCGACGGTTTTAAAGTTTTAGAAAATGTTAAAAATGAGAAAACTAGCATTGTAATTCATTCTGCATTGTCAATGGATGGATTTATTAATAAAGCTATTGAACTTGGGGCAAAATATTACTGCATTAAACCTTTTGACATTAAAACATTAATGGACAGAATTGACGACATTCTTTCTCCGGCTTCTCAAAATAAGGGCGTTACAAGACAGGTTAATGTTTTAGAAGAAAAAATAACAAACATATTTATAACAGTTGGAATTCCAGCTCACATTAAAGGTTATCAATTTTTACGCGAGGCAATTAAGCTTGCTATTGCAAATCCCGAAATTATCAATTCAATTACTAAAAAACTCTATCCAACCATTGCTGAAAAATATGAAACTAGTGCGTCAAAAGTAGAACGTGCGATCCGTCATGCAATTGAGGTTGCTTGGAACAGAGGCAAAATTGAGAATATAAACAACTTGTTTGGAATTAAAGTTTATTCTAGCAATGAAAAACCAACAAACGGAGAATTTATTGCGCTTGTTGCAGACAAAATGTTGATAGAAGGAGCTTAAATTTTGTGCTAAACGGCTGAATACATAAAATAAAAAGAAGAACGTATAGTGTTCTTTTTTTTGTTAAAAGTTTTTGAAATAGTTCAATGAATTCATATAGAAGAAGATATTATTAAAAACGGAAAATTTTATAATAAAAATTTTTTAAATTCTTTTAAAAATTAGTAGACAATTTTTTTTAATTCATTAAAATGAAATGTATCAGAAAAAAACTTCTCTAAAAAATTAAAAAAGTTTAATTTTTAGTAGACAATTTTTTTTCTTCTCATTATAATATACTAAGCAAGAGGAGAGAATATGGCAAAAACAACTAAACCGGTTTGGATTTTATGTCCAAGGTGTGAATTGAATTATATTAAGAAGGCTGACCAATATTGCAACGTTTGTAAAAAGGAATTAAAATTAATTGAAGCAACTGAAGATGACATTGACGATCTTGAGTTGTGTTCTATTTGCAAAATTAATTTTGTTCAAGCAGATCAAGAAATTTGTGACACATGTCGTCAAGAATTGGGCATTGTTGCTAGCGAGGATGATGAAGATAAAGAAGTATCAGATTGGCACAAGTACATTGATGACGATGATGACGATGAAGAAGATGAAGACGAATTGACAGACGATGTTTATGACAGTGACGAACTAGAGGAAACTGCAGGCATCGTTGACGATTTTGATTTTGCTGAAGATATGGATAAAGATTTAGACGATGAGGATATGCTTGACGAAGAAGACGATGACGATGATGGCGATTTGGACCTCATGGATGATGATTTCTTAGATGATGATGACGATGAAGAAGTTGAAGAAGACGAAGATTAATTCGTCTTTTTTTTGTTTTAAACATTTTGTCGAAGAATGTTGAGAGTGATTAAAAGAAAAATAATAGTGCAAAATAATTTTGAGGTGTACTATGAAAAAAATGCCAGACACAGTAGACAACATAAAAAAACAAATTATGGAATTGAAAGGACAAGTTGTGTCGATGTATATTAATCGAGGTAGGCGAAAGGTTGCGACTTATCGAGCAAGAATTGAGGACACTTATGCTAGTGTTTTTACTGTGAAGTCGCTTTTAAAAGAAAATGATTTAGTTTACACTTATTCTTACAATGACATATTATGTGGAGACGTTAAAATATCCAACGATTAGCGCTTGAAAACCAAGCGTTTTTTCTTTTTTGTTATTAAATTAAAACTAGTTTTAATTAAATAAAGGGTTTTTCTATTGACAAAATTGAAGGGATTTTTTATAATTTCTTTTAAAGGAGTTACGTATGAAGAATTTTAATCCAATTAGAGGTACATATGATTATATGCCTAGGGAAGCAAAAATACGTGAAATTATTAGAGGAAAAATTTTAGAGAGTTATCAAAATAATGGTTATAATTTGATTTCAACACCTATTCTTGAGAGCTTAGATTTTTTAGATTCTAGTGAAGGTGGTGACAATCTTCGTTTAATGTTTAAAACCATAAAAAGAGGTGACCGTCTTGATTTAACTAAGCCAGATTTATCAGAAAAAGATATTACAGAAGAAGGCTTAAGATATGATTTAACTGTTCCGCTTTCAAGATTTTATGCAAACAACAGAAACAAATTACCTAATCCATTTAAAGCTATTCAAATGGATTATGCATTCCGTGCCGAACGTCCTCAAAAAGGAAGAAATCGCCAATTTATTCAATGCGATATTGACGTATTCGGAGATTCAAGCATAAATGCTGAACTTGAACTTTTGAAGACTACTATAGACACTTATGAAAAACTGGGATTTAACAATTTAACTTTAAAAATCAATAACCGTGAAATTTTAAATTCTTTAATTCTTAGTGCGGGCTTTGAAGAAGAAAGTATTAAAACAATTTGTGTGACGCTAGACAAACTTGACAAAATCCAAATCAATGGAGTTATGATGGAACTTATTGAAAAAGGTTTTGACATGGAGAAAATTAACAAACTTAGCGAAATTCTTTCAGACGTAAAAGAAAGAGGAGTTAATTCATTAATTAATTATGGCGTAAGTGAAAAAACAGTTTTAGACTTAAATTATTTGATTGATAATCTTAACAAAATGACTGACGGAAAACACAATATCATGTTTGAGGTTTCAATTGTTAGAGGACAAGGTTACTACACAGGAACAATCTACGAGTTCTATACAGAAGGATTTGGTGGAGCAATTGGTGCTGGTGGTCGTTACGACAAAATGATTGAAAAAATGACCGGATTTAGTGTTCCAGCTGTAGGTGCAAGTATTGGTTTCGAGCCAGTAACAATGCTACTTAAAGAAAAGAACGTAATGTTTGACGCAAAAGAAAACTTAGCATTAATTTATGATGAAGATGATGACATTTTGGAAGTGTTCGACATTAAATCTAAGTTAATGGAAAAATTCAATGTTTCACTTTTTGCCAGAGCTAAAAATATGAAGAATTTCTATGAAAAAATTGTTGAAGTTGCAGATTGTGTTACAAGTGTGAAAGATTACAAAGAAGGAAAAGAAATTAAAATTTTAAATTAAGGTTTACGTGGAGAAAAAATGGAAAAAACTATTGAGCAAAACAAGGAAGAATTTATTAACATTTTTAAATCAACAATCAAAAGAGAGGGAGCAGACAAACTCTTAGATTATTTAATCAATTCAAGTGACTTCTTCACTGCTCCGGCGTCAGGAAGAAGACATAGTGCTTTTGAAGGTGGTCTTTGTGTTCATTCAATGAATGTCTACAATAGGTTGAAGAAAAATGTTATCAATGAATATGGTGAAAATTATCAAGACATAATAAGTGACGAAAGTATTGCGGTAATGTCTTTACTTCACGACGTTTGTAAAGTAAACACTTACACAACTGACTACAGAAATCAAAAAGTTGACGGACAATGGATTCAAGTTCCTTATTTCGCTTATAATAACTCTCTTCCATATGGACACGGAGAAAAAAGCGTTTACATTATTAGTGGTTTTATGCGTCTTACTAGAGAAGAAGCTATGGCAATAAACTGGCATATGGGAGGATTTGATCCTCGTGTTCAAAATTCTAGCGATATGTCTGAAGCTTTCTTAAGATTTCCAAATGCAGTGCTTTTACATGTAAGCGACCTTGAGGCAACCTACTTGGACGAAAAAATACAGTAAACAAGAATCTCTAATTAAAGAGATTTTTTTTGTTTGTAAATTTGCAAAATCACATTTCTTTCGTGATGAACATAAGTAGTTACGAGGTGAAAAATGGCAGAAGCAAGTAGATTTTTAATTGGAGCAAATGACGAGCATGGGTTAAATCCACCGACGGCGGGGAAAAGAACTCCGATTTTGCCTTATATAAACAGAAGTTTTTATGAAAACGAATTTAATAGGCGTGCAAAATATGAATTTATTTTAGCGTGTTTAAGATGTGGTTACAATGTTTACGACATTCATCCGGAAATTCAAGATATTAGCATTTCAACAAGAGTGGTGCGCGCAAACAGAGCAGGACTTTCTGCACTAGTCACTTTTGCATACAACGCATTTGGCGCGGGGAACAATTTTAATTCGGCTCAAGGTGTTGAGGTTTACTATAGTGCTTTGAATCCTCTTCCGGCAGATAGCAGAGCGTTGAGTGAAGAAATTTTTGAACAGATTGTGTCATCAACTGGTAGACCTGGACGTTTTGTTGGAAATCTTTCTGTTGGAGTTTTGGCAAATGTGAATTGTCCGTCGACTCTTATCGAGGCTGGGTTTATGACCAACTTTGAAGAAGCAAAACTTATGCTTAATCCGAACTATATTTCACAAGTCGCTGAAGCAACTTGTCGTGGGGTTTGTGAGTTTTTTAACGTTCCATATGTTGAAAGAAATGTTTCAAATTATCCAACAATAAGACAGGGCTCAAGAGGAAACTTTGTAACAATATTACAATATTTATTAAATCAATTTGGCTTTAATTTAAATGTAGACGGAGTCTTTGGAGCAAACACTGCTAGAGCTGTGAGAAGTTTTCAAGCTAATAATAATTTAACTCAAGATGGAATAGTCGGAAGAAACACTTGGAATGCAATTTTAAATTTAAATCCAACCAGTCAAACGCTAAGATTGGGTTCAAAACAAAGTGCGGTGATTTATTTGCAACAGTTGTTGACTTCTTTCCTTTATGACGTTGGAACAATAGATGGAATATTTGGTTCAAATACCGATAGGGCTGTAAGAGAATTTCAAAGAGAAAATGGCTTGACCGAAGATGGAATAGTTGGAAGAAATACATGGAATGCTCTCATTAGTTCAACTGGTAGAAGTAATCCAAATTAGCAAAATTAATTTTTAATTTTACATAATACGCAAAATTCTTGCGTATTTTTTTACTAAAATTTTTCAAAAATCAAGTATGAAAAAATTTATGTTTATTGTGATTTTACTTTGCGTGGTGTGTGTCGGGGCTTTGTTCTTACCCAAAGGTCAAGACTATGATTACTTAAGAATACATATCCGCGCAAACTCTAACACAAGTTTGGATCAAAGTGTAAAGTATGAAATTAAGGATACATTAGTTGATTTTTTAACGCCGTATTTGTGTAATGTGAAAACGAAGGATGAGGCAATTGAAATTGTTGAAAGTCTAACTCCGTCAATTAATGCAAAATGTAATAAATTGCTACGACAAAAAGGGTTTTCATACACGGCAAACGTGAAAGTCAACAATGAGTATTTTCCTACTAGAAATTATGATGATGTTACTCTGGAGAGTGGATATTATGATGCGGTCATTGTGGAACTTGGAGAAGCCGAAGGAGACAATTGGTGGTGCGTAATGTATCCTCCTCTGTGTTTTGTGAATAAATTTGAAAACAATAAGCAAATTAAATATAAATCTAAAATTGTTGAATGGTTTAACAGGATTTTTTAAAGGAGAAGTTATGAAGAAAATAGTAATCTGTTTGGTAGTTTGTTTTTCTATTTTTTCTGCAATACTTGGAACTGTTGCTATAACTAAAGAGAATAAATCCAATGCAGTACAAACTAGTTCAAGTATGAACGTAGCATACTCAGCTACGGCAGACACAAAAGAAGTTCAAAGACGATTAAAAAAATGGGGATATTACACTGGTGCAGTCGATGGAATTAATGGACCACTTACTAAATCGGCAGTCAAGAAATTTCAAAAAAGATACGGATTAGTTCCAGATGGTATTGTGGGACCACTTACTGCTGCAAAAATGGGAATAACGCTTTCGAATTCATCAAGTTCTTCCAATTACAACTCTAACGATAGATACTTGCTTGCAAAAGTGATTTACGCAGAAGCTCGTGGCGAAAGTTACACTGGACAAGTAGCTATCGGTGCTGTTGTTTTAAATAGGGTCAGAGACAGTCGCTTTCCGAACACTGTTGCGGGAGTGATTTATCAACCTTGGGCATTTACCGCTGTCAACGACGGACAAATAAATTTAGAGCCAAATCAAAAGGCTTATCAAGCGGCAGATGACGCATTGAACGGTTGGGATCCAACTTATGGATGTGTTTATTATTACAATCCACAAACGGCAACAAGTAAATGGATTTTTACAACAAAGAAAGTTACGCAAATCGGCAAACATGTCTTTGCAGTCTAGGAGGAAAATATGGACAAAAAAATTAAAAGTGAAGATTTTAGTTCAAACGTCAACAAAGACAATGAAACTAAAAAGAAAAGTAATGCTCAAAAAGTTCAACCTTGGCTAATTGTTGCAATTGTGAGTTTAATTGTAATTCTTACATGTGTTTTAATAGCGTATTATCAAGTTTACAATTCAAGCAAGCAAAATGCGAACGTCTTGGAAGGAATTTACACGTCAAGCTATTATTCAATGGTTGACAATGTAAACAATTTAAGTGTAGATTTGTCAAAGTATTCTACTCTTACAACAAAACAAGCAAAACTTAGTACAATGCAAGACATGATGACCGACTGTAATTATATTTTAGCTGGACTAAGTACACTACCTATAAATCAAGAAAATGTAATTTCGGCTACAAAATTTTTCAATCAAGTAAATGGTCTTTGTGAAGCTTATTCAACAACCTTAAACAAAGGTGAAAATTTAACTCAAGAACAAGAGTTAATCTTTGATGAAATCAACATTGTGGTAGGACAAATTAAATCAAATTTTAACAAACAAAACTATGGAATGTACGATACTTCATTTAATTTTATTGATGCGTCAGTGTTTGACGATACAGGAATGAATGAATTAAGTGAGGGTATGGGAGATTTGACTAATGCAAACATAGATTATCCCGCTATGATTTTTGACGGACCGTTTAGTACTGCTTTAGAAACAAAACAAGTGAAAGGTTTACCTAAAGAAGAATGCTCAAAAGAAGATGCAAAAAATTATCTTGAAAACACTGTCTACAAAAATAGAGACGTTAAGGTAATGTACTCAAATGAAACAAATGGAACAATTGAAACATACGATTTCGACGTAGAAATTGACGGAAAATCATTTAATGCCAGTGTGAGTAAAAGAGGATGCCTTCTTATGTCCATTTCTGGATATGCTGAAGGAGGAGATCCAATCATGAAAACAGAGCAAGCCATGGAACTCGCTAAAACTTTTGCTAACAACATAGGTTTTGAAAATATGGATGTAGTTTGGAAAGAAAGTTTTCAGAATGTAGTTTATGTAAATCTTGCACCTGTCATTAATGATGTAATTATGTATCCCGACCTAGTTAAAGTGAAAGTGGATTTGACCTCTCAAGACATAATCGGTCTTGAAGCGATGAATTATGCTCTTAATCATGTTGACCGAAATCCAGAATTTGTGTTAACAGAAAAAGAAGCAGAAACAGTACTTGGTTTTGATTACAACATTTTGTCAACGTCTAAAACAGTAATTCGCTTAGATGGAGGAACAGAGATTTCAGCATACGAATTTTACCTTGAAAGAATTGACGGGAACTACTTTTACTATATAGACGCTAAAACTAAAGAGATTGCAAAAGTCATGAAATTAGTTCAAGTTGAAAACAGTGAAAAATTAATTTAAATTAAAAAAATTAGGAAATTATTAATATTTCCTTATTTTTTATTAATTTTTTAATGATTTTTAATATATTTTGTAAAATTTTATTTAATTTTAAATAAAATACTCGAAAAAATTAATAATTAAAGATTAAAATTGATAAATAAATATTTTAAAAATTTTGTCAAAAAATAAATTATTTTTGTTTGGAAATTTAATTTGCATATGTTATAATTTTAATATTAATAATATTAATATTTTCTTTTGCGTTGGAGAAAATAAAAAAGAGGGGTAAAACGTGCTTAAGAAAAAGAAATTAATTGTTGCACTAATTTTTATGACAACAGCATTGCTTGCGTCGATTTTGGGCGTTAGTACAATTTTTGCGTCGCGTGTAGCAAGAGCTGAATTGTATGAAGTTGAAACAGAATTTGGGGAAGGGACAAATAAGAAGAATTTTAGTATGGTGGGAAAATATAACAATGTAATCTTTTCTGCTGAAAAGGTTTTAGTTGTGTCTTCTGACAATGAAATTGACGATGACAACATATATGAAGATTTTACAACAAATGAAATTGGAACAGTTAAAGAATTTGTCGAAGATGAATCTACTACTACCAGAAGTGCCGTTGCTTATGGCCATAGTTTTGCAACTGGAGAAACTGGCAAAAACTATTACTTCAAAGATTATGATTCAGACAAAGAAGTAATATATAACGGCAAAGATGTTTTGTTGACGAATGAAAAGAATGCTAACGGTAAGTATCAATTAAAGAACGATGAAAATCTTCAAGAAGCTGTTATGATTTCTATTGGTGGATATGTTGTAAGAAACTCTGAGATTAAATATAATTCAGAGACTGAAACCAAAAATGGAAATACAGTAAATGTTTACGACAAAATTCAAGATTTAAAAATTTTCGCTTATCACAACGGAAGTAGTTTCGTAGATTTGCCAAGTAAAAGAAAGAATTATGACGAACAAGATAACGATATAGAATATCAAGATTTCGTGTACATAATTCCTCAGACAGAAGAAAATGAAGGTCATTGGAAGTTCGAATTTAGTTTCTTTAAAGATGGGAAAGAATACAATCAAGAATTTGAATTCTATCTCATGTTTGAAACATCTTACACTCAAAATTTAACTGAAGGGTCCGTTACATCCGTTACATATATTGCAAAACCTACATTGATGAAGCCAGACAGTGGAAGTTACTCATCAATATCAGACGGAGTAAATAATTATGTTTACAATTTAGGTTCAAGCGACAATTTCCCTCTTTTAACTTTTGATCCTCGTCATTACAACGTTACATACACATACAGAGGAAGATACGAAACAAAAACAAACACTTTTTCTTATGATAATGGCGAACTTTTGCTAAATGGCGAAAAAATTGAAGAAATAGACGATAATGAAAAAATTGTAACTCTTATGTTTACCGAACCTGGAGAGTACACAATTAATTATGATTATGTTTACACTGATCAAAATGGTTCAAGAGTGATTGATTCATTCAAGACTCAAACAAAAACTTTCCAAATTAAAGGGTTTAATGTTAAGTATCCTTTGACAGACAAAGGCGAAGAGTTTAGACATCTTGTGTTTGCTGATGCTAGTGACGCAGTTGAATTAGTAGTGTCTCCTGAAACAATAGGATCTTATGATATCAACACTGACACAAGATTAAATGGTCGTCGTGTTGGAACATCTGTTACAAATGGAATGGTAAACGAAAATTACACTCTTAACGCAAATGTTACTAACGCCATTGGATCAACTTTAATTGAAAATTTAAAAACTAAAAATGGAGATGGGCAAGAAATCACAAATTTCTTAAAATCAATTAAATACTCTGAAGTAAAAACAAACCTTGGTGCAGTAAAGGTTGACAGTGCATTAGATTATATCAAGCAAGATCTTGAAAATGCAGAAGCAGACAAACGAACAATGGGAAGTTTCTACTACTTTAGTAAAACTATTATTGATGATTATGAAGATTTGTTCGAAAGTAACTCTACTTCATCAAAGGTGTTTGACAACACTGTAACATTTAATCAAACTGGATATTATTTAGTTTTCATTAAAGTTAATGCTAACACAAATTCTACAAATGATAATTTTTACCAAATCTTTGCATTCCAGTACTCAACTGATTCTATAGGAGTTGTTGTAACAACTGAAGAAGGACAAGAAGTTGGTGCGTACGGATACACAAATCAAGATGTACGAGTTTCATGGAAAGAGCCAGAAAGATTTGAAAGAAAAGTTCAGGTTAGTTATGAAATTAAAAACGGATACGAGAAAGGTAAAACTGGAAAACTTGAACAGAACGGAGTTATTAAATTAGATGATGAAAAATGGGCTGAGTACAATATTAATTTAAGTGGTGCAGGAAAATCATCAACAGAAACTGTCTTTACAATTGACAAAACTCCAATCGGGGAAATTAAAGCATATAAGGTAACCGGCTCAAACAATTCGTTTAAAGTAGAGATGGAAGGAAGCTCTTCAAGAGAAGTGGTAATGTTCTCAAACGGTAAAACTACTTTGTCTTGGGAGGAAAAAGACAGTGGAGCAAGTACATTTGCGTCTTACACATTCACTCCATTTGTGAAAACAAGTAGTAAGCCAGAATTATCAACAACAATTACAGCAAGCAAAACTACAACAATTCTTAGAAATGGATATGCTTTAAGCGAAAGTGAATCTGCAAGCTATTCGTTTAGTAAGCCGTTTAATTTAACTAAGTCTTTTGATGACAATTCAGTAATTTACGAACAAGGAATTTATCAATTTACGATTGAGGATATCGCAGGAAATTCTTGTAAATATTTATTCGTAATTGACAATTCTCCGGCATTCTTTAAAGTGGACTACACTGATGACAAGGGAGATAAAAAGACAGAATATATTTACAATGTTACAAAAATGTACGGCGACAAAATTACTGTCTCAATCGGAAATTACAAGGGAATTTTCTTAGGTGATGATTTAACTTTTGATACTAGCGACTTCAGAAATTGTGAAGATTTTAAGAATTTATTTAAGAATATAACTTTGACCGACGACGAATCTGACGACAAGTTCCAATATAATGGAATGTACTTACTTGTTGAAAACTTAGATTTGCTTTCAAACCAAGAAAGTGAAGGATTGACAAGAAAACCTAGAAATGATTATGATTTCACAAAACCAACAGAGGATGAGGGTGTGTCCAAAGTTGGATATTTCTATGTTGTTGGAAGAAATGAAATTAATAATGTTAAAGGTTACGAATCAATTAATGACTATAAAACAGATTATTTAAATTCTTCAGTAACTCTCGAAATTAACACTGACAATTCAAAAGGTTTGATCTACTACGGAAACGTGACTTTGGACAATGGAAAACTTTCCCAAATAACAGATGTAAAAGATGAAAAGAAACTGGCAAGATTGTATTATGTAGGAACTGGGGAGAAAGATGGAAATAAATATTTTGGAACAAATGCCACAAAAGATAATGTTGTTGTGTTCACTTGGGAACCTAAAATTGGAGACCAAAATTACAAACTTAGCGAATTGAAAGTTGAATATTTCCCTTTGTCAATTTCAACTGATGAAAATGGAAATAAACTTTATTCTTACAACACGACAGGTTTTACAATGTCATTGTATAATGGATCTCAATTTGATGAATCTGTTATTTATGACGGAACAACTGCATATGCAGTAATTAATTTAAACAATGGACAAACGCAAGAAGGTCTTTACGAAATTACTAGAACATATGAGGCGTCTGGTGAAACATTTACTTATCGTTTCATAGTTGACAGAAGAAATATTGTTGATGTCAATGGAATGGGTGATGGCATATATATTCATCTAAATAATGAAACAAAGTTTGATGATTTCACAAAACAAGGTTTGGAAGAGTTTGAGTATAATTACGACACTAAACCTCAAAAATATTATGTTTACTTAACGACAAATAAAGTACCAGCTGAAATTGAAGTTCCAATTGGAAAATTCATGACTGCTGTAAATGAATTCTCTAAGTACAAGGCGGGGGCTTTAAATCTTGAGATTTTGTATTCTAATGGAGGAGATTTCCGCTCAGTAGATGTTGATACAAGTAATTGGGGAAGTGATGACTCTAATAAAGAATATCACACTACCAAATTTAAAACAGATCTCTGGAAAGTTTTAAGTAATTCTAATTGGTTATATCAAGACGGAACTTATATCATTAGAATTACAGATAATGTCAAGACAACATCTGATGACAAAAATGTTGTGTCGCTTGGATTTAAAATTTCTAGGTCTCATCCAGAAATACCAGTTTACACAAGCAATGCTTCTAATATGACCTATGAAGATGCTATTAACAGAGCAACAGAAGTAGACAAGGATGAAGAAGTTAATACAATTAAATTAACTACTAATGAGAGATATCTTTTCATCAATATTCCTAAGTATGTTTCAGCTAGTACAAAAGCTGGTGTTGAAACTACAATAACTGTAAATGGAACTACAGCAAATGGAAAAGAAGAGCAGGTTGGGCAATATAAATATATCGGAGACGAAGAATATTATCCAATTTGCATTGATACTACTTTAAGCAAAGAAAATAAAGACTACACAACTTATACTTTTGAAGTTAAATATAGATCATCGAGTAATGATATTGATAAATGTTACGGTAAGTTCTTAACAACAAAATATGTAATCACAATCGACAGAGAAGCGCCTAAAGCAAATATTAATAAATTGATGAAGGGTGAGCTTGCAAAACTTTATGCTGAAAACTACAAAGATTCAAAGATAATGGAAGAGTTTAAGCATGAAGTAAAGAGTTCTTACAAAGGCAATAATAATGTAGTTGACTATTACTACACTTATGAATATGTTTCTAAAAATGAAGCGCAATATGATCCAAAAGTGTTTGCTTTCCCTGTTAAAGCAAAGGATGAATTTGAAAAGTCTAGTGATTTAGCGTATGTTTACTCTAAAAAGTTTGACAAAGCTACTGGATTAACAAAAATGCCGGTTGTAGATTTTGCGACATATGCATTTGATAAAAAAGATAATATTTCTAACTACGAGTCTTTGATTAATGGACGTGGTGTTGGATACTACGAAATCATCGAAAAAGACATTGCTGGAAATATGACTCAATATGTTGTGTATTATGGAGATATTTCTAAACCTTCGATTAAAGTTAATGATTCAGAAGTTAATGATTCAAACAACATGTTTGCGTTCGCAACTGAACCCAAACTAGAAGGAACAGCAGGTACTTACGATTTCTTTGTAGTTGAATTCAATAACAAAACATATTACTCCAATTTTGATGTGTCTCTACAAAATATCTTAGATGAAATTGAAAAAGAATTTAATAAATCTTTATTAAATTATGGTACATATAGTTTAAAATTTAAATCTCAAGGTGTGGAAATTAACATCAATTTATCATTTGCAGATCCTTCAACGGCTGATGCTATTAATATTGTCGACTGGTGCCAAGACACAGAAATTATTTTCCCTGTTGTCAATCAGGAGTCTGTAAGATATCCTAAGCAAATTAGTGTTACTTACAACAAAGATGGAGTTACAACAACAGATGTTTATGTTTTAAGCACAAAAGATGACAAATATCATAAGCAAATAATAAAAGAAAATGGAGATAAAGGACTTGAAGAATTTTCTACTTTAAGATTAACTAATTTGTCAGGAACTTACATAATTAGCTATGAAGATGTGTTTGATGACAAAGACTTTGCTATTGTAAAATATGGCACCGACGGAAAGAAAACAGATTATGTTGATAGTTATGTAGTAGAAAAAAACTATGCAACAACAGGAGACATTTATCATTTTGCAGATTCATTCTCAGTATATTTCGACAATGTTGTTTACAATGGAGATAATAACGTGGAGTATACAATTATCTCTGCAGACGGAACTTCTTCTAAAGGTACTGAAAGTTTAAGCAATATTACAAGTGAAAGTTTCATAACTTTAGATGAAAGCTCAAGTACAATTAAGTTTAATCATCTTCATGATAAAGTAAGAGACAAAAAAGTAGAAATTACACTTACATTAGTTTCGAATGTGGTTGACAATAAGGTTTATAAATTTGTTTTAGATACAAGTTATGGAAATGTTCTTGTAAGTGATACAAACGGAAATCTTTGTGATAACAAAGTTCATTACAACGTTAACGAAAACATTGTAGACGCATTAAAAAATGGAACAATTACAAGCGGAGAATCTACAATGGGCAGTGCAACAATTTCTTGGTCGGATGCAAATACTCAATATACTTACAGCTACAAACTTTTCGAGGTAAATTCATTTACAGAAAACAATGAGTTAAAATATGAAATTATAAAAGATTTTAATATTGACGGATTAGATTTTAAAACTCTTGAAACTACCGAAGGTAATAGTGGTATTTACGTGTTTGTTGCGACAGTCTCTTTAAATGGAACAACACTGGGTAACAAAGTTTACTGTTTCACATTGACTTATCAAGGCAATAAATTCTATCAAGTGATTTCAAACGGTAAAGAATTAACGAGTTTGGTTGATTATTATTACGGCGATAAAACTATACCTTTATATATTTCTAATTCTGAAATTGAAATAATTACAGCAAAAAACAGAGGATTTGAGGCTAAGGAGCATAAGGATCCAGCAATACAAACAGAGAGCAATGTAAAAATTTACAAAATTTCTAACAAAGAAGGTGTTGAAGTTTACATTGCAACAATGTATATTGAACCATCAAAAAATATTATTTCTAAGTTGGAGGTTAACGGCAATATTGCATGGTCTAAAGACACGAATTTGACTAGATATATTCATGCTTCTAGAGAGAATTCGGTTATAAACATTAGTGCAACAAAAACAGATACTACAACATACAATTCATTAATATTTGATGTATACTTTGGAAATCAAGTTTTAGACGAAAACTTTGTAGGATCTTACATTGGAGAAGAAATATCATTAAAGGGCAATGGTAAATATTTAATCAAAGTAAGAGACTATGCTGGAAATAGTCAAGACTTTAATGGGGAAGACAACAATAATGAAAATTATTTTGAAGTTATCAAAATTGACAAAATTGCATTCTTGGTAAACGACAAAGCTCCGCTTGTTGACGGATATTATTCTGGAGATGTTAAAGTGAGTTTGGCAAATCCAGAAGTTTACGACATGAACAGCATTAGCTTTTCAGTTTTCAAAAGAGGAAAAGAGTTAACTGTTCCTTATAATGCGTATGAAGGTATTACTTTCAGTGACTATGGAACTTACAGAGTTGTGGTTAATGCAAAGTATACTCCATTTGGAGCAATGGAAAATGAAACTGTAGAACTAGTAAATGCTCTTACATTTACAATCATTAATCCTAATGAAGCTTTCACTAGTGTAGATTTAGATTTGTTGAAAAACTATGAAATTCAATCTGCGGTTAGCCATTCTGGAAGAGATGTAAAAGATGACTTAATGAATTTGTTGAGCAAGAAATCTTTAGTGACATATGAAGACTTAATAGCTCAATCAAAGGAGACAGGTTCAAATTTAGGAACAATTGTAGGAAAGTACTCTATAACAGTTACTTATAAAGTACAAGATTCAATGTATCCAAACAGAACTGAAACATTTACATTCACACTAAATAATGAAGTGCCTAAGATTAAATGTTCGTTAAAATCTGGAGAAAGTTCTACTAAATCATTTACAATTACTTTAAATCCTGCGATGATTTATGACCAAGTGGGCGAAGCTGTATTATATGTAAATGGACAAGAATTTTACAGAATAGAAGGTAATCCTGACACTCAAAATGTAAAACTTAAATTTACAGAGAAAAAATACGGCTCAGGAAGTTATTACATAACGTTAGAAAGTTCATCTGGAAATGTTTTGAACAGCTTTAAGGTAAGACTAAAAGAACCTTTAAATACTAGTGCGATTATTATTATCGTTGTTGTTAGTACATTGGTTGTTGGAGTAGTTGTTACAATAATTATTCTACGTAGACGTATGAGAATTAGATAATAATTTATAAGCTAGAGAAAAAGAACTTGAATTAAACAAGTTCTTTTTTATTTAACCTTTTCAATCAAAATGAAAATGTTCAAGTGATAATTTTAAGTTTTTAAAATAAATTTTAAATATATGACACACTTTAAGTAAAAATGTGTTATACTTTAATAAAATAAAAATTAAATAAAGGATAAGTTATGGGGGAAACTGTAGATTTAAGTTTTAAAAATAAAAAGCAATGGTTTAAAGCTATGTTGCTTGGATTTTTAATTGGACTTGCTGTAATTTTGCCGGGTATTAGCGGTGCGACAATCGCGATTATATTTGGGCTTTACTCAAAAATGATATTTTCATTTGGGAATATTTTTAAACATTTTAAAAAATGTATAATGTTTTTGTTGCCGATTGGTATAGGGCTTGTCTTTGGTTTTGTAATAGGATTCTTCTTTGTTCAAGAAGTTTTTGAAGCGTATCCTTTTATTGTTATTTGTCTATTTGCTGGACTTATGATAGGTTCTTTTCCTGCAGTGAAAGACGAAATCAAAGGCGTAAAATGGAACAAAAAAAGAGCTGGTCTTATAAGTGTTGGTGTTGTTATTCCTATAGCCATCGGGTTAATATCTGTCTTAGTTAACTCTTCTTCGAACGGACCTATTAAAGCTAGCCCTATGCTTATGATTCTTTATTTCTTAATGGGTTTGGTTGTTAGTGTTACACAAATTATTCCAGGAATTTCTTGTTCTGCACTTCTTATGGCGTTTGGACAATTTGGAGCCATTCTTGCTTCAGTACATTTTGATTATTTAAAGAGTAATCCTTTAGTGATTTTAACGCTTTTTATGTTGGCGTTAGGATTTATTGTTGGAATAGTTGTGTTCTCAAAACTGCTAAATAAACTTCTAGAAAAAAAGCGAGAAAACACTTTTACAGTAATTGTTGGTTTGTCTTTGGGTTCAATTGTTACAATGTTTTTAAATCCTGACATTTTCAATGCTTACAAATCTTGGTCTTCAGTAGGTATTGCATTTAAAAGTTTAAGTTTAGGCGTAGTGCTTCTTGTTGTCGGAGTTGCTGTGTCTTACGCACTTGTTAAATATCAAAGAAAACTGAATGAAAAAAAGAAAAACGAACAAATTGATAGTTCTGTGGAGAGTGTGGAAAAAAATGAAAATAATTTAAATGATGAAAATAAATAAAAAAGACTAAATGAATTAAGTCTTTTTTGTTTTATATAATTTATTTCTCTGTATCAATTTGAGTAAGAATTATTTTTAAAAAAAATCCTAAAAATAGGATTTTAATTTTCTTCAATTTTTTCAACAGTTTTCTTTTGTTTTGGAGCTGGTTTAGATTTTAGTGCTTGGAAGAAAACTTCTCCCTCGTGTGACTGGAAGTAAACACCTTCAATTCCTTTTCGCTTACTACTTAAAATAAAGTAAGCCGCACGTTTTCTTGCTCCTCCGACAATGTAACCCACCTTTTTAGAATTAGGTTCTACGAAAACATTGTATGCTCTTATTCTTCCAAGGTTATCTACAATAGTAATTCCGTCAAAGTTCAACATATTAATAAATAGGTCTGCAAAAGCTTGTAATTTTTCTTCGCTGTAACTTTTTGATTGAGTGAACAGTTTTGAGAAACTAATAGGTTCTTTTAGCCAAATGCCATCTTCAAAAAGACCTGTGTCTTTGTAATCCTTGTCCACAACAACGCATAGAGCGCCATTAACGTCTTCCATAACGTGACTGAAAATGTTTTTATACATATTCTTCATGTCTTGGAGTTTTCTTTGAGTAGTTCTTAGTTTACTAAACACTACGTCCACAAATTCTCGAATTTCTGTTGCTAAAGAATGATACTTAGATTTGTCCAAAGCAAAGTTTACAACAAGATTGTTTCCAGTAATTGAATGGAATGTCATAGAGTAAAAATTCAATGGGTGAGCAGTAATGCAATGAATTTTAGTTGGTCTGTCTTTTAGCGTTGTGTTCTCTTCAAGTTGTTGTAAAAAGTTTTTGTCTTTAATGCTTCCAAATGACATAACAATACCGTAAGAAATTTTGTTTTCCTTTATGTCTATGAAGAAGCACCATTCTCTTTTTGCAATAGCCAAGATTGATTTCATTCTTGAGTTGAACATTGTAGGTTCTTCATCTTCAAACAAAGTTATAATATGTGATTTAGGAATAATTCTAACTACCGATTCAATATTATCTGTAAAAATAATTTTAGGTTTGATGCTAGAGCCTTCTTCGCTGTAATTTAATATGTCATTAAATTTGTTTAAGAAGTTTGACATTAATAAGGGCGGAAAGTTTTCGAATTCAGTTTCAAAAAATTTTGTAACGCTTTCTTTAGCGCTGTCGAAAAATACCATTTCTTCCATATTTGCCCCACTTTTTTATCAATATATCAATTTTTTGTAAATTATGCAAATATTTTTAGAAAATTTTTTTAAATTTCTCGAAATTTGTTGACATTTTTCTTAATTTTTGATTGGGACAATAAATTTAGCATTTATTTTTTATTTAACAATTCATTTTTTAGATAAATTATTTCATTTTTTAGTCGTACGCATTCCGCTTGTTTTTCTTTTAATAATTGTTTTAAATTTTCCACATTTTCATTCATAGATATTACTTCAGCGCGTGTTTCAAGTTCAATCTTTTTCTTGACGATGCTAATAAGACCGTTGAACAATGCGCTGATATCTTCATCTGTAATAGGTGGTGGCATCATGTGGATATTGCAATGGTGTTCTTCTTTTTTCATATAATTATTTTCTCCACAATATAAATTGTTATATTTTTTTAATTTAAAAATTTTGTAATATTTGTTCGTATTGCAAGTTTTTTTAGCATGTTACATAAATATAAATATGAATTACATTGTTCCCATGTTCAGATGCTTGAATGAAAATCAAGAGCTTATTCCATATGTTTTGTATGAAGTAGAAAATGATGAAAATCTTAAAATTGAATATGAAGATTATTTGATGAGTTATAATTTAAGCAAGTTAAAATCTAATTTTTACAAAGATACATTAGCTGTCAATATAGGTAGCGATTGTGTGATTTTTCTTTTTGAGAAAATTAAAAATGTTCCAACTTTTACATTTTTTAAATACAATATGAAATACGTTTCTGTCAGCTTGTTTGATTGTCTTACAATAACTGTTGATGGTGAAAAAGTTTTCCACAAAAGAATAAAAAATGTGGAATACTCAAAATTTGAAATAGTTGGGAGTTATTGTTTAATTTATTTTCTTGGAGTTAGAAACTTTGTTGTGGCATTGAAGGGTAATGAATGTGTCTTTGCAGATTTTTATGATGAGCAAAATGTTGAAGTGAATTCTAGAATTTTCATGAAAAAAATTCATGATTCGTTAAATCATGGAAAAGTTATGAAGGTGGAAAATGGAAAGCATGAGGATTATTTAATTTATCTTGACGATGATGAAATGAAATTGAAAAAAGAGTTTGTTCCTCTTGTTTTTCTCGACTGTATAAAATGTAAAAATTTAAAATATGCAAATGAAATGCTTAATGAAGAAATTAAACAGGATAATGAAAAAAACTTGATGGAATTTTTTGAAGAATTTGATATGATTTTTCCTTTTAAAGAAAATTACATTTTAATCAAAAAAAATACCCTTGCGGGTATTTTCAAATTTGAAGTTAAGGATAACAAAATTTCTAATATTATTCAGTTGTGAACTTTGCTGTGAAATCAAACAATTTGTTTAAAACAACATATAGAGGATATGCAGATTGACAGACAATGATTAAGAACAATTTTTCACTGTAAGCAATCTCCACATACTTGAATACATCGAAGAATAGGAATAAGCATGTGATAGTAATTCCTAAACAAGCTAAGAATAAAATCGATTTAAACCAATTAAACGGCTGACACATTTTAAACAGAGCAATAAAGCCCATGCTTAGTATCGCAAATGAACACATTGTTACTAAAACTTCGGTTGAAATTCCAGTAAATGTTTGATAAATATACATTGCAATCGTACTCATTACTAAACATATTCCAGCAGGCAGAGTGTTTCTTGCTAAATTTGCCATAAACTTACCTTTAATCGGATTGGTATTTGGCTGAAGCGCTAGGAAGAATGAAGGTAATCCTATTACAAACATTTCAAGCAATAAGAATTGAATAGGTGAGAACGGATATGTTTTTCTCATGCACAATACAAAGATTGAAATAAATATTGCAAATATTGTTTTCATAAGGAATAATGAAGAGGATTTTTGTATGTTGTTAACGACTCTTCTTCCTTCTGCAACAACGCTTGGCATAGAACTAAAGTTGCTGTCAAGTAAAACTAATTGACTGACGCTTCTTGCTGCGTCGCTACCTGAAGCAATTGCGATTGAACAGTCTGCTTCTTTTAATGCTAAAATATCATTAACTCCATCGCCGGTCATAGCGACAGTTTTTCCTTGAGATTTTAATGCTTTTACTAATATTGCTTTTTGTTCAGGACTAACTCTTCCGAAAATGGAATACTTGCTTGAAGCTTCAATTACTTCATTGTTAGAAAGGCCTTGTAAACTGATATATTTATCATAATTATCAACGCCGACACGTCTAGCAACTTCGCTTACTGTAACAGGGTTGTCGCCTGAAATGATTTTAATGTCAACGTCATTTTCTTTGAACCATTGAATTGTTTTTGGAGCATCTTTTCTAATGTTGTCTTGAAGAAGTACAAATGCTATTGGTTTTGAAATGGTATTTCCAAAATTTGCATCACATTCTGTAAGAAGTAAAACTCTAAATCCTTTTGATGCGTACTCTTCGGCACTTTTCTTGATTTCTTCACTTGGCTTGTCTAAAACATATTCGTAAGCACCTAATTTGTAAGTTCCTAAATTTTTAAATTTACAACCCATGAATTTTCTTTCGCTTGAAAAAGGTAAAGATTTTTCAGCCGAATATGTTGGCTTTCCAAAATATGCTTTAAGAGCAAGTGCTGTCATGTTTGCGTCGTGGAATGAATTTACCATACTTGCAATGATTTTTCTTACGTCTTCATGAGATTTTTTTCCAAGAAGAGAGACGTCTGTAACGCTCATTGTTCCGCTGGTTAATGTTCCGGTTTTGTCTAAACATAACACATTAGTTCTCGCTAGCATTTCTATACAATATAGTTCTTGAACAAGTGTTCGCTTTTTACTAAGACGAATAACACTTACAGCAAGAGCAACTGAAGTGAGCAAGAACATTCCTGCTGGAATCATTGCGACGATACATCCGCTAGTTTTCGTTATAACCATGTACAGCAACGAATAATCAGAGGCTGGATTTGAGGAATAATATTTATAATTGTTGTAAAGCATTAAAAGAGCAATTGGAACCATGAAAATAGTAATAACCTTAATTAAAGCTCTTAAAGAATTTAATAATTCACTTTTACTTTGCTTAAAGGTTTTTGCTTTTTCGCTTAGTTGTGCAATGTAGTTGTCGTTACCGATTTTTGTAACTTTTGCTTTACATGTTCCACTTGAAATGAAACTTCCTCCATACAAACTTGCACCTTTACCTTTTTTTGCAGGTTGACTTTCGCCTGTAAGCAAACTTTCGTTTACTTCAACGTTTCCTTCAATAATTACAGAATCACATGCAATTTGCATTCCGGGATTTAAAACAAGAACATCGTCTAAAACAATTTCAGTTTTGTAGATTTCTTCTTCCTCGCCATCTCTAATTACCTTTGTAAAGTTGGAGTTGGTTAGCGACAGTTTGTCCATAGTTTTCTTTGCTCTGATTTCTTGTATTATTCCAATGAGCGTGTTCAAAATTACAATACCCATGAATAACAAATCTGAATAAGCTCCGACAAAAATTAAAGCAAGACCTACCGCTAAACATGTCATATTAAAGAAAGTAAAAATGTTTTTAAGTAAAATTTTTCCAATCGTTTTGTTGGTTTTTACGGTTGTAACATTTACTAAATTTTCTTCAATTCTTTTTTCGATTTGTTTAGAAGTTAAACCTACGTCTGGCTTAGGATTAAATCTTGAAATATCTTTCTTTGTTGTTTTAATTTTCTTTTCTTTCATAATTAGTATTTTATCATATTAAAATTATTTTAACAAATATTATTTTGATAATTTAACAATTTTTTTGTTTTTTCATAAACAATAAAAGGAGGAGAAATGAATTTAGACGATTTAGAAGTTAAAATTAATAAACCTTATCCGAAAATTGTCGGAGCATACGATGATAAAATGACAGTTGGAATTTTAAAAAATTTAGCAACATCTAGATTTGGTGAATTGGGTGGTGTTCTTCAGTATATTTATCAATCAGTTGAATCTGATAAATCGCATGAGGAAATAGGACAAATTTTTGAAGAAATTGCAGTTGTTGAAATGATGCACTTAGATATGTTAATGCATGCTATAACAGATTTTGGAGGAATTCCACGTTATGAAGATTCTCAAGGGAATATATTTAACACTAGCATGATTAATTACACTCAAAAATTAAATGAAATGCTTGCTAGTAATATTGCCGATGAAAAGCGTGCGATTGAAGATTACAAAATGGCAATTATGAAAGTAAAAAATGATTCATTAAAAAACTTGCTAAAACGAATTTTGGAAGACGAAGAACGTCATCTTGAAATTTTTACATATTTAAAAAACAGTGTAAATTTCATGTCTATTTAATAAAAAAATTAAAAATTTGCAAAAATATGTAAAAAATACAATAAAAATATAATAAATTTGCGATATTTTAAAAAAATATTATAAAAAATAAAATCAACATTTTTTATATGTTGATTTTTTAATTAAAATTTAATTATTTAGAATAAAGCATTAATTCTCTTAATTTTCCGTATTTTGTAATTTCTTTTAAATTTTTCTTAGTAATTTTTGTGTGTTCTTTAATTAATAATTCGTTGTTAAAATTAAAAATATCTTTTATGCAAATTCTTCCAACTAAAAAATCTGGTTTTTGTAAACTTAAATTTTTAGGTTCAGTTGGTTTTGTTTCATTTGATTCTTCTACTGGCAAAATTTGAGCTTCTATAATATTTTCTGTTTTAAAAGATTTGGGAGATTTTTCTGGAATAAATTTTGAAATATCTATCTTTTTTTGATTGTCATAGAAAATTGTTGTGTTTCTTCCGCTGGATGCTAACTTGTCTATTTCTACTGTGGAATTGTTGTCAAAAGAAAATTTTTGTGTTAAGTACTTTTCATTTAAACTTAATTCTGTGATTATTCCTAAATATTCTCCGCAAATAGTATAAGCTTTTGAACCTATAGGACTAGGGCAAAGGTCGACGTCTTCAACTTTTAATGTCACGGCTTCATTGTTTTTAACTGTGATAGCATTTTTACCTATATTATAAATATTTTTTGATGACAATAAATAACGTTCTCCATTTGAGCCAATTAATTCAATGCAAATTAATTTTTTTATTTTTTTGTCAAAATAAAGCTTTTCAACTTTCCCCAATAATTCCCCTTCATATAAAGACAAAACAGATAGCGTAAGCAAATCATTGCAATAAATCATAATATACCTCTTGTCTTAATTTATTTTTTTACCATTTTATTTATGAATAATAATTATTAATATAAATTAGATTTTTTGTCTAAATTATTTGATTTATGTTAAAATATTGGATATAATAAAATTAAATAATAAGGGGGAATTTTGAAAAAACAAGGATTTTTATTTTTAATATTTTGTTTAATTTTACCTTGTGTATTTATTTTTTCTGCGTGTGGAAAAGATGAGTTGAAATTGCTAAGTTCTCCTACGGATTTTTCAGTTGAGGCTAATGGATTAATTACTTTTAAAATGGTGGACAAAGCTGAATATTACACTGTAAATATTAATGGGGCTGAATTTAATATTAATCCATCCAATGATTCGGCTAACAATAAAATTTCAAAAGTAAATGGTTATTTAAAATATGATGCGTCATCAATATTTGTATTGGGTGACAGCTATGACGTAAAAGTTAAAGCTTGTGGGTATAAATATGAAGACAGTTCTTACACTAGAACGTTCTTATACACCCACGCGGAAACAATGGATGTTCCAAAAAATGTTCACATGGAAGGACAAACTCTTACTTGGGAAGGTGGAGAAAAACTTGCTAGTTTTTATTACGTGATAGTAGTTGCTCCATTTGACAAACTTGAAGATGACAGTCCTGAAGCCGTTGCGTCTAGCGGGATTGAACCTCAAATGGTGATTAGTAACACGTTCCCGATTTCTTCAGTTTTAAGAGAGGCTGGAATTTACAAATTTTATGTCAATGCGGTTAGTTTAAATTCTAATTATTTAGACAGTGGTTATTCTGAAAAAGTTGAATACACCCATTTTGTAAATCTTGCGACTCCAGAAAAAGTGGACGTTAAAGAAATCAAAGTTTACAATGATGACGAAGAAAAATATTCTTCAGAGTTACATATGTTTGCGGTAGTTGACGAAAAGTCAAATGCGGTTGAAGTAATGTGTGATAACAATTCGAAAGTGGTTGAATTTTCATACACAAATGACATGTTAATAAAAAATGACAATTTAATAGAAATTAACTTAACGAAACTGTTTGATATAGACATGTCGCGTCATCAAGAATATAGTTTTAAAGTCAAATCTAAATTTGTAACAAACGATGAAAAACGTTATTATTTTGATTCAACATTAAGCGAAGCGGTAAGATTTAATGTTACCACTAGATTAAATGCTCCAATTGTTAGTTTGAATTTCAACGAACAAAACGATTATTTTGAATTAAATTGGGAAATTGAGAATTCTGATTTTCAAAATATCGCATCTTACATAGCATACGTTTACAATGGAAGTGAAGTTGTGACATACACTCATGATCCTAATGAATTTTCTATGATTTTACCAGAAAATTTCCATTCGGCATGTGTAGTGAGTGTGGGTAAGGGAAGTTTTGAAAGTTCTCTATCTAGCAACGTTGTGTTTAACACAAGATTAAGTGAAACACTAAACATTTCTAATTGTTTCATAAGTGACGGCAAAGTGATTTGGGACAACATTGAAAATGCTATGTATATTGTTGAAGTGGAAAGGAAACTAATTGTAACAAATGAAAATCAAATAGATTTAAGTCATTTGGAAATTCCTTATGAAAATTTAATCTTAACCGTTTTAGTGCAAGATAAACAACCATTAAAATGTGTTTTACCTTTAACAAATTACACTAAAAAATTAAGCACTCCACAAAATGTAAAAAATACTGGTTATGTTTTAACTTTTGATAAAGTTCAAAATGCTTATGGTTACAATGTTTACCTAAACGATTTAAAAATAAATAAACTGTTTACTACTAATGAAATAAATTTAGTTCAGTACATTACTCCAAAAGAAAACGAAGAGAGTTACACTGTAAGAGTTGAAGCTGTTGCAAACCCTTACTCGATTTATATTAACAGTGACAAAAGTGAAACTATTACAATGACTTATGAACAAAATTTAGAGAAAGTAAAGTTTGTTTCAATTAATGGAAAAGAAACTGCAATAGTAGAACGTGTTGAAAATGGAATTACAAATTATTATTTAGAATTTTACGGAGTAAATTCTGCAGAGTACTACGAAGTGTTAATAAATTTTGACAGTTTACCTAACGTACAGCACACTTCAACAGGATTATATTCTATAAATGTGACAGATTACCTAACAAGAGCTAGTCTTTACAATATTATGGTAAGAGCTGTTCCAAGCAACGGAGAATTCTTAAAACCTAGCGAATATGCTGTAAAAGAATACGAACTTATTAAACAACTTGACCCAGTAACGAATGTAAGAGTGAGCGTAAAAGATTCTAAATACACTTTGTCTTTCGACCTTCAGCTTGAAGCAAAAGGTTACGAAGTAAAAATTATTAAGGTTAATGATGCTAGTTACACGGATTATTTGAATATGTATTCTTTGGAGAATCCGTTTAACACTGTCGGAGCTGTGGATATTTCTAGATATTTAGAAAAGGCTGGGCAGTATTATGTTTATGTAAAAGCACTTGCTCCGGACAATAGTTACTACATAAATTCAACAGAAAGTAAGTCGTATGACGTAATTGACAAACTTAGCACACTTGAAAAACCTAAAAATTTAGGTTTTGAAAACGTTAGCAAAGATGAATTTAACCTTGTTTGGAACGAAAATTTACATGCGGATTACTATGATGTTGTTGTTGCGCTTCCAGACGGAAAGGAAGAAAAACTTACAGCAAACACAAACAAAATAAATGTAAACAGTTTAATAACTAAAGAAGGAAACTATTCGTTCAAAGTGAGAGCTAGAATTACGACAGGTAGTGAAAATTCTGTAGAATATACAAATGGTCAATTCTCAGATTCATACACTTTTGCCTACCTTAGAGTTTTACATGATACTGACACAAAAGATTTTGAACGTTACGTATTTAAAGCGTTTAACACAGAACAAGATTTCTTAATTGACAATGTTGCAGAATTGAAAAATGTGTTATGGTATCATTTAGTGTTTGACGATGCAACGTTTAGATTGTGCTTAAATCTTGAAAATGCGGTTGAAACTTTGATAACAGAAGCTAAAAATAATGGAATGACCATTTCTGGAAACAACGTTCAAGATTTGTTTGCTGGGGTTATTAATGCTTATCCTGAAATTGGTATGGTTAAAGATTTAAAGGTGGCGCAAATAGACGGCGGAAATGTTTACGAAATTAATTTCAAAAATTTATTCAATGAAGACAAAAATTCGTCAAGCATAAACACTGGTGCAAGTTGGATGGATTATTCTAACAACTTTGAATTTGTAGATGTTGCTAATCGAATAGAAAATAGAATGTTTAACATTGATTTTATGCCAGAGATGAAGGTTGAAACAACAGAACAATTATTATACGCTGTTACATATGGATATCAACCAAAGTTCACACAAGAAGATTCTCTTGCTGAAAAAGTTTACTTAAATGCAAGAATGGCACTTAATGCAATCACCACTGACAATATGAGTGAACTAGAAAAAACAACAAGAATTTTCGATTACTTAGAATATGCAATGAACCTAAACTATTTTGAAACTGGAGTTCTTCAAAGTGAAGAAAATTTTGGAAAGAGAAAAGAATTTTATCTTGAAGGGCTGTTTGAAAATTTAGTTACAAATTCTTCTGGTGATTTAGTAATAAAAACTAGTAACACAGAAACAAACAGCGTGTTTGCAAGTAGTGATTTATATGCAAAAGCATTTGTGTTGTTGTGTAGAATTGAAGGAATTGAAGCTGTAAAGGTAAACGGAACTTATACAGTTGGAACAACTCAGAATGTGCGTCATTCTTGGAACAAAGTTAATATAAAAACTAGTCTTGATGGAGAAAAATCTTGGTATGCAGTGGATTTGGCATTCTCAGACAATTCTTCGTACAACTCAAGATATGGCTATAGCTTGTCTTCGCATTTGTACTACTTAACAACGGACACTTTAATTACAAGCAACTTAAGAACGGATTTGGGTTCAAATGAAACAATGTCTGTTAAACAAGACAGAAATGATTTTGCAAAAGAATCTTGTACGACTTCATTTGATTACTATTCTGATCAAATTTCAAATTTTGTTATAACTAGTGACCAAATTAAAGCATTGGGAGAGTACAATGACGAGTTCTATAATTATGAAGGTGGAGATTTAATCTACTCAAGTAGATACAACAAAACTGAAACCTATTATAATTACAATTACTCAGGTCTTGGAAGTGCTCAAAAATTCATTTTGAATGCTTTGATGGATGCTAGAAACAAATTAAACGGTGGAGCAACAACTGCTGTTGTGGAAATTAAATTAGATTCAAGGCAAACAAACATATATGGAATTTTAGAATGGATTAACTCTAATTGCCCGCCAAACAGAAGAATGACTATTGCTGTCGATAAAGGTAAGACAATGAGCGATGGATATGTCAGCTTGCTTTGTGTAAATTTTGAATAAAAATTAAGCATTTACTTACACTAATTCATATGAAAGTAGATGCAGTAAAAACAATGAAAGAAATAGAAGAAAAACTGCACTTTAGCGGAGATTTAAAAACCCGTACGGTGCAGTTTTTTGGCGTTGATGTTTGCCTTTGTTACATTGCAGACATTACTGATAATATGTTGCTAAATGAAACTTTAATAGACCCTATGTTAAAATTTCAAGGCGAACAAGATGGAGATATTGTTGAAGTTTTAAAGAATGAAGTTTTGTCAAATCAAGAGGTGGAAGAATTTGAAAGACTTCAAAATGCGATTGACAAACTGCTTGCTGGTAACACTTTGATTTTAGTCAACAACTCAGATAAAATCTTAGGTTGCGACATGGAAAAAATTACAGTTAGAGCTGTTGCTGAACCTCCTACAAGCGTTGTTATCAAGGGGCCGAGAGAAGGATTTAATGAAAGTTTAAAATATAATTTAGCATTAATTCGAAGAAGGGCTAAGTCTGATGACCTTGTTGTTAAGACGTTTGAACTGGGAGAACTTACGAAAACACAAATTAGTGTTGTGTATTTCAACTCTGTGGCAGACAAAAAAGTTGTAAAAGAAGTTTTAAGAAGATTGAAAAATATAAAAATAGACGGAGTCGTTGACAGTCATTATTTGGTTTCATATCTTCAAAAAAATCCAAATTCACTGTTTAAACAAGTCGGTGATGCTGAAAAGCCAGATATTTTAGTTGGTAAAATGCTGGAAGGAAGGGTTGGAGTTTTAGTTGATGGTAGTCCTATTGCTTTGACAGTGCCTTTTTTACTTGTAGAAGACTTGCAAAATTCTGATGATTATTACAGTCAACCTATTCGTGTTACGTTTATTAGAATATTACGTTTAGTCGGTGTCATTGTGGCGGTGCTTTTGCCGGGAGTTTATGTTGCTCTTGAAAAATATCATTACAAAATAATCCCGATAGAATTTTTAGTTACCATCATGAACACGACGCAGGGAATTCCTTTTTCTCCTTTTATCGAACTCTTGTTTGTGGTGCTTTTGTTTGAAATATTATACGAAGCGAATTTGCGAATGCCTCAATATTTTGGTATGGCAATGTCTATTGTTGGTGCGCTGATTTTGGGAGAAACTGCAATTAATGCGGGGTTAGTTAGTCCTCCGGCTGTTATGATTGTGGCGTTAAGTGGAATTACGTTTTACATTATACCAAGTCAAGCGGCTCAGTTTAGTATATTACGATTGCTTGCCCTTGTAATTGGAGCATCGATTGGTCTTTACGGAGTGCTTTTGTTCTGCGTGTTCTTGATTTCATACTTGTCGAGTTTTGATAGTTATGACACTCCATATTTAGCTCCGACTACGCCGTTTATAAAAAGCGACCAGAAAGATCTTTACAGGCGGGATACGATAAAGGATATGATAAAAAGACCATTGTCTGTAGCGAACAACAGAAAAAATCTAAAAAGGAGGGACAAAAATGACGGTTAATTTTAGGCAACTTTCAATAATGACCTTCATGAGTTTTATCGCATTAAAATTTTTGGCGCTTCCTTCTTTACTTTACACGGTCAGCGGAGATATGAGTTGGTTGGTTGCTCTGGTCTTGATGATAATTGACGGAATTTATGCTGTTATAATCGTTGATTTAATTAAAAAAAATCAAAAGAAAAATGTTTATGATTTCATGAAAAGCATTTTGGGTCCATTCTTTGCAAAATTAATTTTAATTGTTTTGTTAATAAAATTTGCTATTGTAATTGCAAATATATTAAAGGGTTTAGAATTTTTCGTTGTTGAAAATTTTTACACAGAATTAAATTGGATAGTATTCATTGCTCCATTGATAGGTGTAATAAGTTTTATGATTTACAAAGGAGTACGAAACATTGCTCGTGTTTTCGAAATGGTTTTTATTGCTATAATTATAGGGTTAATTTATATTGCTTTAAAATCATTTGCTGGCGTGGATCTTTTAATGTTTATTCCGTTTTTTGAATTTGGTGTTCAACCTCTTTTTGAAAGTGCTTATGTGCATTTAAGTTGGTTTGGTTCAGCTTCGTTTTTGATAATGTTGTTCGGTTGTGTAGATTTTAAAAATGCTAAAAAATTTAACTTGATTAGATATATTTTTTATGCAATAGGGATAGTCCAGCTGTTGTATATTGTATTTTATGGTTTGTTTGATATGACAAGCCCTACGCACAGTTTTGCTCTCAGTGATGTCAGTCAGTACTATGGTGGAAGAGTTGCTGTTAACGAACTTTCTTGGTTGGTAGTGTCTCTTTGGGTTGTTGCACAAGCAATACAATGTGCTATGTATGGATTTTGTTTTGTTAAAGCGGTAATGTATATATTTAACATAAAAAATTCAATAGTTCCAATTTTAATTTTAGATGCTTACATGTTGTCGTGGGTTATTGCAGGAAAGAATACAATAAAACTTGAAAGATTTTTCTTTAGTGATTTTGCGTCAATAATTACAATTATCTCTCAGTATATTATTCCTTTGATTTTACTTTTTGGATATTTAATAAAAAGGTCGAGACAAAAACGGAAACACAAGGTGGTTAAAAATGAAGAAATTAAAGTCAATATTTAGCCCTAGAAAATTAATAGTTTGGTTGTTTATTTTGGTTTTAATGTTGACTGTGCCGGAGATTACAAAACCCGCAATGAGTCAAACAGAGGCTATTGTTACCATGCTTTGCGTAGAGAAGAAAGATGACAAAATAGACATTGCAACTACAGTTTTAACTCCTTCGCAAGACAAAAAAGCGAATTATGAAGTTTTTACAGGTGAAGGGAAAACACTTGCAGATGCAGTAAGCAACGTATCTTTAACAATTGGTAAAAATATGGGATTTGCACAATGTGAAATTTTGGCACTTGGTGAAAATATTTGTGACACGGGAGTCATGTCGACACTTGATTACTTAACAAGAACTAAAAAGGTTGACAGAAATGCAACACTTGTAACGTTTACAGGAGAAGCAAAAGATTTTGCTCAAGTTGTGTCAGATGTGAGCGACAAAAAATCATTAAAGCTTGAAACTATCATAAATTATGACCAAAGATATATTATAGCGCAAGACAGTTCCATAGAAACGTTTTACAAAGGGTATTACAGCGATATATCTTTAGGTATAATCCCAAAACTTGAAGTTAAAAACGAAGAAAGCCCAGACGCTATCGAAGTACAAGGTCAATCAAGTGGTACTGGCTCTGAGGCTGGTCAAATGCCTCAAACTCAAAGTAAAAAATATTTGTTGAACGATGGAAAGACTTTGGCTTTTAAAAATGGAAAGAAAGCAGTAGAAATAGACGTAGATACAATAAAAAAGGTAAATTTATTTTTAAAAGATTCAAAAAATGGTAATGTGACTGTTGAAAATGTTAATGATGATTTGTATTCAGATGCGTCAATAGTTTTTAGTTTTGTAAATAAAAAACTCGACACAAAGTCAAGTTTTAAGAACGGTGTACCCAAGTATGACATATCTTTTGAAGCTGAATTTATTATTGATGAAGTAATTCAAGAAAATCCAACTCCAGAATTTTTAAAAAGAAACAAAGATTTCTTTACAAAGGAAGCGGTAAGAAGGCTTAAAGAACAAATTAAAGACGATTTAGAAGAAACGATTGCATATTGCGTTGCGCATAATGTGGATTTGATTGATGTGTACAGAACATTCCATCACAAAAATTACAAAGAATTTGAAAAGTATTTAAAAGAAAGAAAAGAAAATTACCTTGACGGTATTGATTATGAAATCTCAGTCAAGGTAACCACTGCTTATTAAAGTGTTCTTAAAGTTACTCCTATGCTTTCCATAGATTGAATTAAGCGGTTTGAGAATTTCTCAATATCGCTTGCTTCGAGAGTTCTGTCTTTTGGAGTAATGATATAATTAATTGTGTAACTAATTTTGTCCTTTAAAACTTCATCATTAATGTAAATATCTTTTAATGAATGTTCCAAAATGTAACTAGCTCTAAATTCGTTTAGGGCTTTTTCTAATTTTGCGTAAGGCATGTTTTTGTCTGCAACAAAGTTAAAGTCAACTGAAACGCTTTGATACTTGCTTGTTGGGGTAATGCTAAACTTAGTCTTTTCAAGAGTAAGCATTTTTTCTAAGTCTAGTTCAAGAACCGCGAAATGTTTACGTTTGTCTATGTTGTTTACGATTGTAGGGTGTAGAATTCCCATTTCTCCAAGAATTTCTTCATTTTTAGCAATTAAACATGAATTCACTGGATGATACATTTTGTTTGAAGTTTTACCCAAGAAATCCACAGATGTGTGGAAAACGTGAGAAGAAATATATTCAACAATTTGTTTAAGTTTGAAATATAGTGTTTTTTCATCTTTACTGTCGCTTGCCAAAACTACAGACAATTTTTTCTTTTCAATAGCCTGATTGTTTTCATCAAGAGAATCAACCACTCTTCCGATTTCGAAAATTTGAATTTCGTTGAATTTATTTTTGTTTTCGTCTGCGATTTTGATTAAAGTTGGAGCAAGAGAACTTCTGATTCCGCTTTGGCCACTCAATGAAGAATCCATTAAATTCAAAACGCTATTTTGCTCAATTCCAACAGACTTGTTGTAATCGGCGTAGTTCCAAATGTAGCTGTGAACTTCATTAAGACCGAACAAGCTTGCAAGACTATGTTTGATTTCATACTCCATTGTATGAGTAGGAAGTTGGTCAACAGGTTGAAGAGGCATGCTCATTGTTGCACTCTTAATGTTGTCGTAACCGTACATTCTAAAGATTTCCTCAACTAAATCTTCTTTAATTGATACGTCTTTTGTTCCTCTGAATGATGGAACTTCGACTCTAAGTTTTCCTTGAACAAAATCTAAGATTTCCACATTGAAACCAAGACGAGTAAGTGTGTCAACGGCATCTTCTGTTGAAATTTGAACTCCACCGCGACGAGATAAGAAATCTGTGTCGATTAATATTTCATGTTTAGGGTAGTGGTAGTTGTAAACATCAGTAAGAGATGAAGTTACGTTGATTTTTGGTTCAGCTTGCTTGAGTAAGTAAACCAATCTTTCAATTGCTGTTACACACATTTCAGGGTCAAGAGATTTTTCATATCTCAAACTTGCATCTGTAATTAGACCGATTTTTCTACTAGTTTTTCTAATTGCAACACAATCAAAGCATGCACTTTCTAGTAATAATTTAGTTGTATTTTCGCTAATTCCTGACTTTAATCCACCTTTAATTCCGGCAATTGCAACAGGAACTCGTTCGTCGTCACAAATAACTAAAGAATCTTTTTGGATTTCGTGATTTTCTCCTTCAAGAGTTTGCATGTTGATTTCTTTGTCTGTTTCAATGACCGTAATTCCTTTAACAATGTCGTTGTCGAATGCGTGCATAGGTTGACCCATTTCGAGCATTAAGTAATTAGTCATGTCTGCAAGAAGATTAATGTCCCTCATTCCGCAGTAATTCAAACGAAGCTTCATTATGTCTGGAGATTTGTGAGTTAAAACATTTTCAACTGTAATAGCGCTATATCTAAAACAATTTGGAGTTTCAACTTTAACGTTAATTGGTTGAAGTGAACTATATTTTGACAAATCTTCAGTCTTTAAAGGTTTTAATTCGCGTTTGAAAATTGCTGAAAATTCTCTTGCGATACCATAATGACCCCAAAGGTCAGGGCGATTAGTTAAAGACTTGTTGTCAATTTCAATTAAATAGTCATCTACTGGTAAAATTTCTTTAATGCTTTTACCTACCGGAAGAGATGAGTCTAATTCGACAATACCACTTTCATCAGATTCGATTCCTAATTCATTTCCACCACAACACATTCCGAAACTGTCAACGCCTGCAAGTTTTGCTGGTTTAATTTTTAAACCTCTTACATTTCCGCCTACGCGTGCAAAATATGTTTTAAGTCCGACTCTAACGTTTGGAGCTCCGCAAACTACTTGTACGGGTTCTCCGCTTCCGTCGTTAACTTTTAAAATGTGAAGTTTTTTGCTTTCTGGATGATTTTCAACAGAAAGGATTTCAGCAACAACTACGTTTTCAATGTCGTCTCCTCTGTGTTCAACGCCTTCAATTTCTGCTGTAGACAAACCGAAACGTTTAACGAGTTCATCAACTTCAATTCCGTCAAGATTTACATATTCTTTAATCCAATTTAATGAAATAATCATAATTCCTCCTAAACGTCCAACTTAAATTGTTTGAGCAATTTAAGATTTCCGCTGTTTAAATCTCTAATGTCGTTAATGCCGAGAGAAAGCATAACCATTCTGTCTAGTCCTAATCCGAAAGCACAACCGCTATATTTTTCTGGGTCAATACCGCCATGACGAAGTACGTTTGGATGGATCATTCCGCATGGGCAAAGTTCAATCCATCCTCCGTTTTTGCAGGTTTTGCATCCTTTTCCGTCGCAGAAAGGACATTTTACATCCATTTCAAAACTAGGCTCAGTGAAAGGGAAGAATCCTGGACGAAGTCTTACTTCTACATCTTTTTTAAATATTTTAGAAAGCATTTCTTTCATGAAATAAATCAAATTACCAACTGAAACATCTTTGTCTACAATTACGCCCTCAAGTTGGAAGAAAGTGTTTTCATGACTTGCATCAATATCTTCATTTCTAAAGCATCTTCCAGGGAAAATTGCTCTGATTGGAGGATTGTAGTTTCTTAGAATTTTGTTTTGAGATGCTGAAGTGTGGGTTTTAAGAACTTGTCCATTGTCTAACCAGAAAGTGTCTTGCATGTCGCGGGCTGGGTGATTTTCTGGAACGTTAACAGCGATAAAGTTGTTAAATTCTGTCTCAACTTCATTTCCGTCTTCAACAACAAATCCCATAGAAATAAACACGTCTTCAATTTGCTTTTGAATGATTGTTCTAGGATGCAAACTTCCCACAACACTCTCAGTTGGAAGAGTAATGTCAATTTTTTCAGCACTGTTAATTTTTTCTTCAAGTTCAGCTTCCACTAAGAATGTTTCTTTTGCGTTGATTAAGCTTTCGACCTTTGTTTTTGCGTCGTTTAACATTTTTCCAACCGCTTGTTTTTGATCATTTGGAACTTCTTTCATAAAACGGAATAGTTCAGTAATTTTTCCGCTCTTTCCTAAAAGTTCGACTTTTAAATCTTTACATTCATTTGATTTTTTTACTGCATTAATTTTTTCGTTGCAATAAGTTAAAATTTCATTAATTCTCTCTTGCATAAGTTCTCCTTTTTTGAATTAAAAAAACTCATCCTAACAATTAGGACGAGGGGATTCTCGTGGTACCACCTAACTTCGCGAACAAACTTCATTCTTTTTCGTTTAAAAATGAATTTTTAAACTTCAGTGATTATTCGTTTGTTCGCTTACTCCCCATTGCGCACAAGTGCTTATGGGGACCCCGACAAACGACGACGCATTATTAGTCTTCACTTAATTCAAAAGCGCTTTACCTCATTTGAAAAACGATTTAATTTTTGTTCATTCGCCTCATTAACATTTTTACAGTTTTGTCTGGCTTTTCTTAACGGTCAAAAGACTTTTACCAAAAAGCAACTCCAGCGTTGAAATTCAATGTGTGGTCTGAACATAAAAGTCTTTCAGTCGGTGAACTTTCTTCCTAAATGAAAACCACAATCTACTTGGACGCCTTCACAGTTTTTATTGTTTATAGTCTAAATCAATACTAAGAATTTGTCAAGAGATTTTTTAAATTTTAAAATAAAAAAATAATTTAAGATTCCTATTTTTTTGATAAAATTCGAAAAATTAAATCGTTTTTCTTATAATCAGAAAAATTTATTAAATGCTAAAATTTGTTTGTAAAAAACATTTTATTAAAAATTTTTAAAAAATAGGAGACAAAATGAGAAAAAACGTTAAAAAAATCAATATTTTAAAATATTTTTATATATTTTTTATTTTTTTAATTTTAGGAAATTCCAATTTGGGAGGATTAAATCCTTTTGTTTATGCTTTCCTTTTTGCTTGTCTGTTTGTTGGTTTTGATGAAAAACTGGTTGGAGTGTTTGCTTTGGTTGGAGCAATGGTTTCCAATCTAACAATGCAAAATTTGTTTATCGCATTGACGTTTGTTGCTGTTGCGTTAATTAATTTTTACATACATAAATTAATAAAACAAAGAATTCGTTTAATTACGAACTTTTTAGTTTTTCTTTTAAGTAATGTTACATATGCTGTCTATAACTACAGCGAAATTTTAAACTTAATATACTTCATACTTCTAGGTGTAATTTCTCTTTATGTTTTTACTGTTGTTTTACAAGTTGTGGAACTAAGAAAGAATTGCATAAAGTTAACCCTAGATGAAGGAATTTGTTTTTTGTTCTTAATAGGTGTTCTAGGTTCGGGAATTGCAGACGTTAACATATTAAATTTTAGTGTTACAAAATTAGCACTTGTTTTAATACTGTTTTTGACTATGGCTACAAATTATTCTGCATTAACTTATTCTGTAAGTTTGTCCCTTGCTTCGGGTGTTGCTTTATCAACTGGGTCAATTGAGATAATTGCTGAAATAGCATTCTTGATGTTAGTTAGTGGAATTTTTAAATTACCTAATAAAAATAGGATTGTTCTTGTGTCAATTTTAGGAGAGGTTTTTATTCAATACTTTTTCTTTATGAAAAGTTTTGATATGTTTTACGAAGTGTTGCCAGTAATTGTTGCAGGTGCGATATTCATTCTAATTCCTAACAAATGGTTGAATTCCTTGTCTGATTTGGTTTATGTAAAGAGAAGTGAAATGACTAGTAGGAATTTAATCAACACGACTAGAAAAAATTTAAGAAAACGTATGGCTGAACTTAGCAATGTCTTTTTAGACATGAAACAAATACATATGGGAATGGTGAAAAAAGAATTAACAAGCGATGAACTTAAAAATATGTTTATGCGAGAAATTATGTCGTGTTGCTGTAAGGATTGTCTTGATAAAAATCGATGTACTCGTTCACTTGGATTGGATAACGCTTCAAACTTAGAAACTTTAGTAAACATTGCAATAACAAAAGGCAAAGTTACACTTCTTGATATCCCTTCTTCTCTTTCAAACAGATGTGCTAATGTTAATCAGTTGATTAATTTAATTAATCGGATAATAGACGAATATAAACAATATAAAAACATGATGACTGATGTAAATAATGTTAAAATTTTACTCGCCGATCAGATGGGAGCGGTCTCTAGGCTTTTGCTAGATGTTGGAAAAGAAATTGACACCAATGTTACTTTTGATATTGCGAGAGAAAATAAAATTATATCTCGCCTTCTAAGTTTAAACGTTGAATGTAAAGAAGTTTTGTTATACACAGAGAAAAACGAAGATGTGAGTGCTGTGCTAATTGTGAAAAAAGGACAAGAATTTAATCCTGTGATTGAAAAGGTACTAACCGAAACGCTTAAACTACCTATGCAAATTGTGTCAGCACTTCCTTTTGAAGAAACAGATTATTTCACTGTGACATTAAGAAAGAAAACAAAATTTGACTGTGTGTTTGGTCTTGCTAGTTGCAACAAGTCTGGAAATCTTGAATGTGGAGATTGTCATAGTATAATAAGATTGGGTGCAGACAAATTTTTACTTGCTCTTTGCGACGGAATGGGCAATGGAAAGTCCGCACACAAAATGAGCGCTTTAACATTAGGACTAATTGAGAATTTTTACAAAGTAGGATTTGACAATGACATTATTATTGAAAGCGTGAACAAGCTTTTGTCAATAAATAATCATGAAAGTTACTCAACATTAGATATGTGCTTAATCGATTTAAACAAGGTTACGGCAGATTTCATTAAAGTGGGAGCGCCTTTTGGGGCAATCAAAAGGGAATCATCGTTTGAAATTGTTGAGGGTGGGTCATTGCCAATTGGAGCTTTAGACACCATTAAACCTTATATATATAGAAGCACAGTGTCAACAAAAGACATTGTCATAATGGCGACAGACGGAATAACAGATGCTTTTGAAACAAGTGAAAAGTTTGAAGAGTTTGTGTCTTCTCTTGCAAACAACAATCCGCAAACAATCGCTGAAACCATACTAAATGAAGCTTTAAGCTTAAATGAAATGAGTGCAAAAGATGATATGACAGTACTTGTCGCCAGAACTTATCTTAAGAATTAAATAAATTAATTATTGTTTTGTTTTTCTTTTTCGCATATTTTAAAGTTTTATATGCTCCACTAGAATTAATGTCTTCATCAACATATGCAATCACAAAATCTACGTCGTCTACCATAAATTCATTAGATTTTGTAATACGTTGCTTGTAATGAAACTGCTCGATTTCATATGAAAATCTTTCAATATTCATGCTTTTATAAAAATATTCATCATCTTTATTTAAATTTAAATTGGTCAAAACTAAACTGATTTTAATATGCGGATAAATTTCCCTAAGAGACAAACAAACTTTATAAGCCATTTTGTCAAACTCTCCATGAGTACCAACTAAAAATTCACAAACACCAGAATTTATTAATTTTTCTGTTTCATTATATAGGTTATCATAGATTTTGTTTGGGCATAATCTATGACCGGCAAAAGTGCATCTTAATACGTGTGACATGTGGTAAATCATATTAAAATCATATAAAATCATGCATGTCATGTCAACTAAAATGCATGTTGTGACGTAAAAATATCTTAAAATTACATTAAGTTGTCATGATATATCTGAATAGATTTATAGATTTGGATTATCATACTAGTATGAAAATGAACATGAAAGAAATAGTAACAAGAATTAATTATTTTAGAAATGAGAAAAATTTAAGCGGAGCAGAGTTGAGTGGGCGTATAGGTAAAAATCAAGATTATATAAATGCCTTATCATCAAAATATTTTAATCTTCCAGTTCCCGTTTTAATGGATATATTAGAAGTTCTTGAAATTTCTCCTGTTGAATTTTTTGCTGATAATTATAGAACATATAAATTGGATAATCACTTGTACGATACTTTGTTAAAAATGAGCAAAGACAAAAAAGAAAGCCTTTTAAAATTTATAGAAAATGAGTAAATTATGTTGTTTAAAGAAATATTGCAAGATATAATGAATGAATTTAATTTAAATCAAACAACATTTGCATTGAAAATAGGAGTAAAGCAATCTCAAGTAAGTGAATGGCTGAAAGGGAAAAGTAAACCAGGATATGATAATTTGAAATCAATTTGTGTCGCTTTAGGAATTTCGGCTGATAGATTATTTGATTTAGATTAGTATAAGCGAAGGAAAAATCTTTCGCTTTTTCTTTGATATTGGAATTAAAAATAATAAAAAATATTTTTTACAATTTCGCCTCAACGTATTGCAAAAAAATGACTTTTATTGTATAATAAAGCGAAGACAAAAAGAAATACCGTAATTTTCTTTACTAGGAGAGGCTATGGAAGACGTAATTGATTTTATTAAGAAACATCACATGATTAAATCAGGGGAAATCATTGGAGTTGCATGTTCAGGTGGAAGGGACAGCATTTGCTTGCTTCATTTCTTAAATTCTATTAAGGAGCAATTAGATTTCGAAGTGGTGGCAGTTAATGTTGACCATGGTATTAGACAAAACAGCGCATTGGATACTCAATTTGTTGTTGATTTTTGTAAACAACATGGAATTCGTTCTTACAAATTTAAAGGCGAAGCTTTAAGGGTTGCGAAAGAAGAAAAATTGACAGTTGAACAAGCAGCAAGAAAAGTTAGATATGGAATTTTTGAAACTGTAATCAAAAAAGGCTTAGTGGACAAAATTGCTCTTGCTCACCACATGAACGACCAAGCTGAAACAATTTTACTTAACATTATTCGCGGAACAGGACTCAGCGGTGCTAGAGGAATGGAGCCTGTGAGAGATGAGATTTACATTCGTCCATTTTTAAATACTGACAGAGCTGAAATTATGGCGTATTTGGACGAACATTCTCTTGAATATGTTGAAGACGAATCAAATCAAGACAATTCTTTTTCAAGAAACTACATTAGAAATGTTGTAATGCCAAGCATTAGAAAACATTTCGGAGTGATTGACAGAAACATTGTCAACTTTGCATCAATTTGCGCAAAAGATGATGATTACATTAATTCTCAAATTAATATGGGAACAATGATTGAAACTGCTGACACTGTAAAAATACCGCTTTCATATTTTTACCAAGATGAAGCAATTGTTAACAGAATTTTAAGAAAAGTTTTAAGTAAATTCTCTCGTCATGACATTGAAAGTAAACATATCAGAATTGTTAAAGATTTTGCGCTTGAATCTCAAAATGGAAATATGATTACATTACCTTTTAAAATAAAAGTTTTAAAAGAGTATGATTTTATCGTTTTTGGAAACATTAAGAAAAAGGTAGTAACTGGAGAATATCCATTTAGAAGTGGAAAACTTAAGGTGGATGGATACGGAATTATTCGTTCAACTTCTAGCAAAGTTTTAACTGAGCCTAAAATTCATCAACATATCATTGATGCGGACAGACTTCCTACAAAAGCTGTTTGGAGATTTAGAAAGGAAGGAGATGTATTCTCACCTCTTGGTCTTGGCGGAAGCAAGAAACTTAAAGATTACTTCATTGACAAAAAGATACCTCAACGTATGCGTGGGGAAATTCCTGTGCTTGCAGTGGATAATAAAGTTTTGATTGTTGGAGATATTGAAATTTCTGATGAAATTAAAGTTACAGACAAGACTATTCATTTCTACAAAATCAACTACGAAAAAGATTTAATATAAAAGAAAAAAGATTAACGAATATGTTAATCTTTTTTAGTTGTTTTATTAAATTAGTCTTAGTTTCAATCAGAATCTAGAAGCTTAAGGTTTTCTAAAAAGTTTCAAACCTTGCTCGATTAAGCTGATGTTAAGTTCTTCAAAATTTACAATTTCGCCGTCGACCAAAGCTTTAATATGGTTGTCTGCGTTTTTGATTTTTAAATTAGTTAACCATTTTTGATGAGTTGTTTCGTTGTAAATGTGAGTTCCAATTTCATAACTTTTTAAAATCTTTTTCTTAAATTCTTTAGTTGGAGTTGTTGAGTAAATTAAATTGAACATTCCGTCACTTACGTTGCTTAAAGGACTTAAATTTTTTCCTTTCGAAAATCCGCCGTTTGCGACGATGAGTTCAAAAATATGCTCGTTTTTTGCTTTTTTGTCATCCATTTCTAAAGACAATTCAACACCTTCGTACTTGGTAGAGTACTTTTTTGTTGTAATTTTTTCTAACAATGGGAATTGTAATTTGTACTGATTGTAAATTTCAAAAATCTCTGCGCTTGCACCAATAACTAACATATCAATTACAAGAGAGTCGTTAACAACTAGCACGTCAACCGGTTTAATGTTTTTGCTTAAAATGTCTTTCATTGCAAGAATTGGATTGGTGTTAAGGCCTAAATAATTTGCAAAATCATCATGTTTGCTGGTAGGCACAATACCAAGTTTGATTTTAGACAAGTCTTTGAATGAATTAATAAACTTGTGAATAAGTCTGTCGTCTCCAACCACTACAAATTCATTTTCGCCTTGACTCATCACTTCTTGAGTGTGTGCTGGTACGTCCTCTAGATTAGTACAAAAATAAATGGAATAATCCACTTTTTCTTTTTTCAAATATTTAACGATTTTTTTAGTGCTTTTTTCAGCATTTGAATCTATTTCATATGGTGATACAATAATATTAAACATATTCCTATTATAACCAAATTAACAAAAAATGCAAATTATTTTTTCTTTTATTTTCTATTATTTTTTTAATTTATTAAAATTTATTAATTTTTTGTATTTTATTTGACAAAGTTTTTACGTTTTATTAAACTAAAAATAGGTGGCAGTTTGAAAAAATATAATACAATAGATTCAAAATGGATATTTTTTGCAGTAGTAGTTCCTCTACTAGTGTTTTTATTTGCTGTCGGTGGAGTTTACTCATATTACACATCCACGGGCGCGGGAGTAAAGGAACAAACGGCTACTGGTACTTTAAAAATTGGCTATACAACTTCAAGTTGTTTAAATATAAACGGAAAGCAAGTAGGTATGTATGATGAAGAGGAACAAAAGATTGTCGAATCAATAATTGTTCCGGGAGAAACTGTCAGCTTTACAGGAGGACTTGAAAATGTTGGAAATGTTTCTCTCTATGCTCTAGTACATGTGCAAATTGTTGTGTTTAATGTGGTTTTGGAAGAAAATCAACCAGCACAAAATATTTTACTTGAAGATATTTATCTTGATGCAAACGGAGAAGAAATAAATGTCGAAACTGGAGTTCTTGGAAATTCAACTTACTTAGAACCAAACGAAACCACAGGATTTGAGATTTCATATACTCCAGACATCAACGCATTTGACAACAGATTTCAAGGCAAACCAATTTTGATGCGCTTGTCTGCAAAAGGAATTCAATATAGGCATGTTGAAAATGCAAGTTTAGCCACAGGTTTAATGATCGACAGAGAAAATACAAATCTTTTAGTTGTGCAAAGCGAAGTTGATCCATATGTAGTGAGAATATCAAATGACAAAACAGTTAAAGAAGCTTTGTTGGAAGCAGAACTTGATGAAGGAATGCTTTATTCGGATTCTGCTTTAACAACAAGTCTAACAGAAGAATTTTTGAATTCAAATCTAACAAAAAATACATATATTTACGGATTAACACAGTATGTTTTTGTGGAGTATATCCAAGGAACCGGTCTTGAATATATAGACACGGGTTTGGCAATTGCTGATGGTTATCAAATGGAAATGAAAGCTCAAATGCCGGACAAACCCTCTAATGAAACGTGGCTTACAGGAAACTTTGTTGCAAACCCTAGAACTTCATATATTATTGGTTATTATAATGGAAACTTTAGAGTCTTAGCTGGAGCAGAAGACGGAACTCATGTCGTTGAAATTCCATATGATTCGGAATCTCATGTTTTCTCAATTAAAAATAGTGAAATTACTATAGATGGAGTGTCGTCTTCTGTTGCGCCTAGTTTTACTGATGTTGAAGTTTTGTCAAATAATTTCTGCTTATTTAAATCACATCATTTAAACACTGTTGCAAACAAAAATATTTATTATGTAAAAATTTGGGATTTAAATAATAATTTAGTAAGAGATTTTGTTCCATGTTACAGATATGAAGACGGCGAAGTTGGTCTTTATGATAAAGTTACAAAAACATTCTATGGAAATTCTGGAACTGGTGAATTCAAATATGCGGCGAAGAATAATGAATTAAATAAACGATATGTTGAAGTAGATTATATTGAATCTACAGGAACTCAATATATTGATACTGGAGTGAATTTTGACAAAAATACTTATTTAACTTTAGATTTTGAATTCACAAAAATTAGTTCGCAGTTTTTGGTTGGAAGTTGGAAGGAGGGTAATTATAATTCTTCTCGCGGGGCATTATTCGGAATAAATGGAAGCAATTTCCAATTTGCTGAAACAACTGCATGGAATGGCTCAACTCAAGTGGCAGATTTAAATAGACATACAATAATATTAAACAAGAACAAACAATTTATATTAGATACTATAGTTTTAGATACGTCAAACGAAGCTATTATAACAACCCAAAATATTAGGTTGTTTGATGCTTCAGATGCAACATATGCGGCAAATGCAAAGATTTATGGTTGCCAAATCATAAATGTTTCAACAGAAAATTCTATTATGGATCTTGTTCCATGTTACGACTCAATTACGGGTGAAGCTGGTCTTTATGATACAATAGAAAACAAATTCTATGGAAATTCTGGAACTGGTGAATTTGGATATTTCAAAAAAAGTAGTGGGGAGTATTCTCAAGTGAGTTGCATTTCTGGAACGGGTACACAGTATATTGATACAGGATATTGTCCAAATTCTAATACTAAAATCGAGGTTAAATATTTAGGCAATAACTATTCTAGTTATCATGCAGTTTTTGGAACAAGACAATCGGTTACTAGCCAAGCATTTAATGTAGATCAAAATGGAAGCAGTTGGTATTGTAATTATGCTACAGCCTATACCGCACCCGGTGGGGCTTCTTCAACTGTTAGACAAACATTAGCGATGGACAATACAGGTTTTTATGTAGATGGAACGAGGTTAAAAGATAACAGTAGTTATACTTTAGGACAAACAGTATTGCCTTTGTATATTATGGCATTAAACGAGGGAGAAGCTGGGACGCCTTATGCAAAGTACATTAATAGCGGCGGGAAGTTCTATTCGGTAAAAATTTGGGAAGGTGAAAATTTGTTATTTGATTTAATTCCAGTTGTAAGAAATTCTGATGATGAAATTGGATTCTTAAACACAGTTGATAACAAATTCTACACAAATGCAGGAACTGGAACATTTAAAATTAATTAAAAAAACGGGTTAAATTCCGTTTTTTTTGTTTAAAAATGGAGGATTTGAAAGTTTAAAAGTTATATTATAAAGATTTATGAGAAATACATTAACTAATACCATATAAATATGCTCATTTTGACAATCTTTCGCTAAAAAAGAAATTATTAATAAATTTCTAAAAAAGGGTTGACAATCTTGCCGAGTTTGGTTATAATAAGTTCAGTTAAATAGAAATTCGTGCCGAAGACCACAAGTGCTTGATGCGTAATTCGTGAAAACGATCTTGTGTAGGAGATGAAAAGAAATGTCGATTAATTAGTGTTCCTTTTGTCTTGGCAAAAGGAATTTTTGTTTACTCTAAATGGCATAAAGGAGGATACAAAAGTGTCAGCAAATCAAGAAGCTAAAAAGAATGCGGTTGAGGAAATTAAGGAACTTATCTCATCTTCTAAATCTATCGTTTTAGTTGATTATAAGGGAATTACTGTTAGTGAAGACACTGCTCTTAGAAAAGCTATGCGTGAAAACGACGTTACTTACAAAGTTATTAAGAACACATTGTTCAAGAAAGCTTGTGAACAACTCGGAATCACTGGTTTTGACGAGGCATTGAACGGAACTACAGCTTTCGCTTTCAGTAGCGTTGATGAAACTGTTGCTCCTAGAATGGTTAACAATGCAACTAAAGATTGCAAAGCTCTTACAATCAAAGCTGGTTACTATAATGGTAAAGCTATTGACGAAAAGGCTGTTGTAACTTTGGCTACAATCCCTTCAAAAGAACAACTTGTTGCTCAATTACTATACGTCCTCAATGCACCAGTTGCAGGTCTTGCTCGTGCATTCAAAGCAATCGCAGAAAAACAAAACTAAGACTTGTTGCCTAATGGCAAATTAAAATCAAAAAAGGAGAAATTAGAAATATCGAAAAAAGTTCGATATTATGAAATCTCTTTTAATCTTGCTGAAATGCAAGCATTTATCAATCTTAAAAGGAGAAATTAAAAATGACAATTCAAGAAATCGTAGAAGAAATCAAAACTAAAACTGCCGTTGAACTTAACGAGTTAGTTAAAGCATTAGAAGAAGAATTCGGCGTTAGCGCTGCTGCTGCAGTAGTTGCTGGTCCAGCTGCTGGTGGCGAAGCTCAAGCTGCTGCTGAAGAAAAAACTGAATTCACAGTAGTTCTTAAAGAAGTTGGAGCAAACAAAATTGCTGTTATTAAAGCAGTTCGTGAAGCTACAGGTTTAGGCTTAATGGAAGCTAAAGCTATGGTAGAAGGCGCTCCTGCAACTGTAAAAGAAAATGTTCCTACAGAAGAAGCTAAAGCTCTTAAAGCTGCTCTTGAAGCTGCTGGTGCTGTTGTTGAACTTAAATAATTCTTTATGCTATGAAAAACACTTCAAAACGAAGTGTTTTTTATTTTTTCTTGAAATTCATTTTTAGTTGTGATATAATTCAAATATGTGTTTTAAAAAGATAAAATCATTTTTTCAAAGAATTTTGTTTCCGAGAAATATTAAATGTATGTTTTGTTCGCATGAATTAGAAGAAGATGATGACAGAGGAACTTGTAAGTATTGCTTAGAAAAGTTACCTTTCATTGTTCGTCCATGTGAAAGATGTGGTGGAGATAGATTAGACAGTAACACCGGAGTATGTTTTAATTGTAAGAAAAGAAATCATGAGTTTGTGCGCGCTGTTTCAGTTATGAGTTATACGGACAAAGTACCTAAGGTTTTACACAAGTTTAAATATTTAGGAAGAGAACATTATGGCAAACACCTTGCAAAATTTATGGCTCAAGCATTTGCCTTGTCCGGAATTGAGGTGGACATTGTTACAGAAGTGCCTATGTATCCTATTAGAGAAGAAAAGAGAGGTTACAATCAAGCAACAATTTTAGCAAAAGAAGTTGGAGAATTTCTTGGAATAAAATATTTACCGCTTTGTGAAAAGACGGTAGACAATTTAAGTCAAGCGTCTCTAGACTTTAAAAAGCGACAAGAAAATGTTAAGGATGTTTACAAATTTGATAAAGCTTATCGTAAAGAAATCAAAGGTAAATCTGTTTTAGTTGTTGATGATATTTTCACAACTGGAGCGACAACGGATGAAATTAGTAAAGTTTTAAAATCTGCTGGAGCAAGTGCTGTTTATGTGTTGACATTTGCTCACAGTCTTGGAGAAATTAAAGACAAAATTAAATAAAATTAAGCTCGTAAAAGTGAGAATTTTGCGGGCATTTTTTATTCGGTTTTATTAAACAAAATTAGACAATAAAACACCTTATTTTTAAAGGTTTTTGCTTGGTAAAATTATGAAAATTTTGTAGTATTTATTTGCAAAGGGGGACTTATGAGAAAAAAAGTTAAAGGTAAGCTTTACTTGCTTGCAAGAGATGCGAAAAAACGTATGAAAAACTACAACAGAGAAAGGTCGATTTTCGAACAAATTCCGTACACAAAAGTTTGTTTCACTGAACAAGACCAAGATTTATATGCGAAAGTTTGTAAACTTTTATCCAATGACAATGTTGTGATAAATCCTATTAAAGAGTTGGTGGATAATAAGTACTACGATTCTCTCACGCTTGAACAAAAACAAAAGTACATATTTGATTTATCTGAAAAGTATAAAGTTATGAAATCTAGATACGAACAAGAACGTGAAAGCAGAAAAGTAGTTAGTTTTTAAGAAATTTGTACAAAATGTTTGACTTTTGTACAAATTTATGTTACTTTTTTCACATGCTCAATTTTAAGATTCAAGAAAATTTAATATGTTCGAAACAAATTCAAGAAAAAGTTTGTGATTTTTTAAAGGTGTCTCATGAGACTAAAGACAACATGCCGGAAAGTGTTGTGAGAGAAATAGTTGAATGTAAACTTAAATCGGTTTTAGGTGAATTTCAAAAGCATGCTAGTAAGGAATTTTTAACTTTTCTCACTGGAGTTATAGGGCAGTCTGTGTGTGACATTTTAAACATTAATGTACGAATGGTTAACGACGAATTTAGACTACTTAGAACGGAAAATTTTAATATTGTGGAAAGTTCAAAATTCATTCTTGAAACAGAGGATTTGGAAGAAGGATTGCTGGACAGTTTTTTAATGATAGATAAATTTTGGAATGAATTAGTGTGTTAAAAAAGTTTAGGATTTCCTAAACTTTTTTTGCTACAACGTCTCCATTTTTAGCATCAATTAAAATACCCAATGTTTCACCGTTTGTACTTATCACACCTACGTACCAGAATAAATTTTTACTTTCACTTGAGTAGTCCTTTACAATTTTTGTAACCGCTTCAATCTTTGTGTTTTTGTCAGAAGTCATGTTGTCTAATTCAGTTTTGAGAGATTTTTGTGCGATTGCAATTGCGTCTGATTTTGAAATCGTAAATTCGTTAGAAGTACATTGTAAAGTTTGTTCGAAAGTATATCCTGTAAAACTGATTTGGACAATTATATTTGCGTCGTTCGGAACACTTACACCAATGTCGGCTGAATATGTGTTGTCGTAATTACTTTTTTCGAGTGTTCCAGTAAATGATTCCTCGTTGATTAAAACTGTGTAGTTATAATTGTCATTTGCGAGTGGGTCTTTATTTATTTTAGAGAAACTTAAAATTCCAAAATCTATCATATTGTTTTTTACGCCATCCAAACAATAATTTTCTTCTCTAAGACCTGTTGAAAGTGTTGCATAGTACAATTCATCTTGAGCTGTAAACAAATTGTTGCGCTCCTCTATTATGTAATCATTTAAATTCATTTTTGTTTTTCCGCATGCCGTGAAATAAAGTAAACATATACCTAACATAGCAAAACCTAATAATTTCTTTTTCATAACTTACCTCGCTTTAATTTATGGACAAGTTTGATAATTTAGAACTAAAAGTTGACAAAGATTTTTTCTCAAGTTATAATTTTTTCATGATTTGCACAATGTGTCCAAGAAAATGCAATGTTGACAGAAATGTTTCTGTTGGTTTTTGCGGAGAAAAAGACAAAATCAGAATTAACAAAATTATGCTACACAAATTTGAAGAACCTATAATCAGTGGAAAAGATGAAGATAAGGGCAGTGGAGCAATTTTTTTCGTTGGTTGTAATTTAAAATGTGTGTTTTGTCAAAATGGAAAAATTAGTAGAAATGGTGTAGGAATAGAATTTTCTAGTGAAGAATTAGCTGAAAAGTTTAAAGAATTAGAAAAAATGGGTGCATTGAACATAAATTTAGTTACGCCTACTCATTTTTATAAGCAAATAATAGAAGCTTTTAAAATTTACCAACCTAAAATACCAGTTGTTTGGAATTCAAGTGGCTACGAAACAAAAGAAATGGTGGAAGAAATTGCACAATTTGTGGATATCTTTTTGGTTGACCTTAAATATATGGATAACGAAATTGCGTTAAAATATAGTAAAGCAAAAGACTATGTGGAAGTTGTGGCTGAAACAATAAAGTCAATGCGTAAATTAAAGCCTAACGATATTATAGAAAACGGTTTAATGAAAAAAGGCGTCATAATTAGACACCTGATTTTACCGACCCACACGGCGGACAGTATTAAAGTTTTAGATTTCATTCATGATAATTTAGGGGAAAATACAATCGTATCAATTATGAGTCAATATACTCCTTTTGGAGATTTGTTTGAACATCCTGAAATTAACAGAAAAATTACACCCCTAGAATACAAACGCGTTGTAAATCATGCACTTAAACTTAACATGATGAATTGTTTTACACAAGATTTAAAAAGCGCAAACAAAATGTTTACGCCTGATTTTGATTAATATTTAGCTATTCTTCTAGCGTGTCTTCCGCCTTCAAATTCGCTTGTTAAGAACATTTTGATTATTTTAATCATGCTTCTAAAAGATGTCATACGAGAGCCTAATGTTAAAACATTTGCATCCTCATCTTTTCTTGCAAAAAATGCGACCACTGGGTCATATGCACAAACTGCGCGAATTCCTTTAAAACGATTAGCAACCATGTTGACGCCAATTCCACTTCCACACATGAAGATACCAACGTTATCTTCATTTTTTAGCACTTCTTTGCATGCTGGAATTGTGAAATCTGGGTAATCGTCTTCTTTATTGAATTCTTTTGGTCCCATGTACTTATACTCAATTTTGTACTTGTCAAAATACTTCATTAATTTTTCCATGTCATAAAATCCGCCATGATCACAAGTTAAAATAACCATAAATTATATCTCCTAATAGTATTTTACAAAAATTTTACTAAAAAATCCAGTAAAATAAATGATTTATTATTTTATTTGCAAAATTTCTTGATTGACTATTTGATTAATTAGTGATATAATTAAAACATGAAAATTGGAAATAACAAACGTTGTCCTAGATGTGACTTTAAAATGGATAAAAGTTTAGGGGTATGTCCTGGTTGTAGATTAAACTTTTCAAAGTTTAATGAAGCAACAAACGAAGAAGGGAAGCATGCTCTTAAAATGGGTGAAAAAGACAGAGTAATTTTTAGATTGGGTTATCCAACTGACGTAAAAAAATGGGTAATGGTTCTTCTTTGTGTCTTCTTAGGATTTACCGGAGCTCACTATTATTATGTCGGTAGAAAGAATATGGGATTGTTCTTTTCTTTAGGTTTTGTGGTAGGAATATTAAATGCTGGTTTAATGTTGTCGTACTCTTCGGCTAGAGTTGGCTTCTGGTGGGATATTTTTTCCATTTTAGTCTTAGCTTGGGGCGTAGTGTTATTAATTTGGATTATTGATATTGCAAAAATAGTGTTTAATCGATTTAAAATTCCAGTTAGTAGGGAGAATTAATGAAAACAGTTGTTGTTGGGCTTAGCGGAGGAGTTGACTCTTCTGTCGCTGCATATTTACTTAAAAAACAAGGATACAATGTCATTGGACTTTTCATGTTGAATTGGGAAGAAACTGATGAGAATGGTTTTTGCACGGCTGAAACAGACTTTGAAGATGTAAAAAGAGTTGCCAACAAGATTGGAATTCCGTACTATACTGTAAATTATGCGAAAGAATATCAAGAAAGAGTTTTTAGTTACTTTTTAGAAGAATATAAAAAGGGTTACACTCCAAATCCTGATGTTATGTGCAACAAAGAAATTAAATTTGGACCATTTTTAGAGTATGCGATGAGTCTTGGCGCAGATTACATTGCGACAGGTCATTACTGTAAACGTGTAGATAAAGATGGAAAAGTTTATCTTTATAAGGCTAAAGATCAAAACAAAGATCAAACATATTTCTTAAATCAACTTAGCAATGAACAGTTGTCAAAAGTTTTGTTTCCTCTAGCCGACATTGAAAAACCCGAAGTTAGAAAAATTGCGACAGAATTAGGATTAATCACTGCCGAAAAGAAAGACAGCACTGGAATATGTTTTATAGGTGAACGTAATTTTAGAAATTTCCTTAAAAATTACTTACCTGCAAAAAAAGGTGTAATTAAAGACCTTGAAGGTAGAGTTGTTGGTGAGCATGATGGCGTTATGTATTACACAATTGGTCAACGACAAGGATTAAACATTGGCGGAGTAAATGGTTATTCTTCTTCCCGTTGGTTTGTTGTTAAAAAAGATGTTACAAATAACACTTTGTATGTAAACTGTGGAGATTGTGATGAGCTTTATTCTAAAGGATGTTTGGTTGAAGACTTTAACTGGATTACAGACAAAATGACAGAAGATTTTACATGTAATGTAAAGTTAAGATATCGTCAACCAGACCAAAAGACAAAGGTGGTTTTCAAAAATGGAGAAATGCACCTTGAATTTAATGAAAAGCAAAGAGCTGTAACTCCTGGACAATTTGCTGTATTATATGCTGAGGACGGAATGTGTCTTGGTGGCGGAAGAATTAAAGAAATTTACTAAAAGGATAAGTATGACTACAATTATTTTAGCGTCAGTTTTCGCTGTTGTGTGGTTAGTGAGTTTGGTGGTGTTTGTTGTTGTGTACAAGAAAAAACAAACTTATGGTTCAACAGACGGTGAAGCAATTGACTTAATGTTTAAAAATCAAAAAGAGCAAAATCTTCTTTTGAATAATATGATAATGCAGGCTATGAAAAATTCTGAAATTTCAACTCAGAACACTATTAACGGCTTGTCTGTTACTCAAAAACAAGAGTTTGAATCAATTTCCAAACGTGTTGACGAACTAACTTTAAGAAACGAACAACGTATTGAAAAGCTTACAATGGATGTAAACAATTCTCTAAAGAATATGAGAGAAGAAAACGACAAGGCCATTGAAAAAATGCGTGAAACAGTTGATGAAAAATTAAACAATTCGCTTTCTCAACGTTTAAATGACAGTTTTTCAAAAATTCAACAAAGCTTGGAAAGTGTTAATCTTGGAATTGGAGAAATGAGAACTTTGGCTCATGGTGTTGGAGATTTGAAGAAAGTTTTGTCAAATGTTAAAGTTCGTGGCGGTTGGGGAGAAGTTATGCTTTCAACTCTTCTTGAACAAATGCTTGCTCCGAATCAATATATGGCTCAAGTTCAAGTAAAGAAAAATTCAAGAGAAAGAGTTGATTTTGCTGTAATTATGCCAGGTAAAGACGGGCACGAAGTTCTTCTTCCTATTGATAGTAAGTTTCCGCTTGAAGACTATAACAAATTACTTGAGGCTAGCGAAACTTTAGACAAAGATTTAATTGAGAAATCAACTAAACAACTCACAAAACGAATTAAAGAAGAAGCAAAATCTATTAAAGATAAGTACATTTCTGTTCCAGAAACTACTGATTTTGCTGTAATGTTTTTACCAATTGAAGGGCTTTATGCTGAAGTTGTGAGAGACATTGAATTAATGGATACACTTCAAAATCAATATAAAGTTGTTGTGTGTGGACCTACTACATTAACTGCGCTTTTAAACAGTCTTCAACTTGGTTTCAAAACTCTTTATATTGAAAAGAGAAGTAGTGAATTGTGGCAAGTTTTAAGCACATTTAAGCAAGAATTCGAGAAATTTGTTCAACTTCTTCTTAAAACTCAATCTAAGCTTGGTGAAGCGAATTCAACGATTGAACTTGCAACTAAGTCTTCAAAGAAAATTGCAAAGAAATTGGGAGATGTTTCGCAAGTTGTAGGAATTGAATATGACGATTCGGACGACGATGAAAATCCAATGATTGAATAGTATTATTTCGACAAATTTACACATAATATGCGTATGAAAAATTTACTTGCATGCGTGTTATGTGTAATTTTTATTTGCTCTATAAATGTTGCAAAAACATATTGTTTAAGTGAAGAAAAAATTGAATTTCATTACTTAAATTCAGTTTTTGTTTACAATTTAGAAAAAAATAAAAAATTTAGTAACCAGTTTGATTTAAACTACGAAATTAACAAGTATTCTAGATTTGGCACTCATGAAGAAAGAGCATCACTTTTATCTAAAATGTTAAAAGCGGGGATTGACTTAAATATAGCTATGAATTATTTGTTTCCAAATCTTGATAAAACTCTTGATAGGGCATCAAAAAACATTGAAAAACAATGCGTAAATGCAACAGTGAAACTAAACACGGAGAAAGAAAATTGCTTTAAGATTTTTCCACATCAAATAGGGATAATTGTGGATAAAGAAGAAACTTATAAACTGCTTGCAAAGAAATTTTTAAGCAATGAAGAAATGATTGTAGAAATTAAAACTTGCAAAATTTATCCAGAGATATTAACTGAGGATATCGAAAAATTTACGCATTTAAGAGGTGATTTTTCAACGAATATATCAACTTCAAATACAGACAGAAAACACAACATAAAAAATGCATTAAATTCTCTAAATAGAGTGAAAATTTACCCAAATGAAGTGTTTTCATTTAATAAAACAGTTGGGAAACGAACAAAAGAAAATGGCTACAGAGAAGCAAAAATCATAGTAAACAACGAATTCGTAGAAGGAGTTGGAGGTGGTGTTTGTCAAGTGTCCTCATCATTGTATAACACTGCGCTTTTGTCCGGTCTTCAAATTGTTGAGGCAAACAAACATTCTAAGCAGGTTGGATATGTAAAACATGGGTTTGATGCTATGGTTAATTTCGGAAGTAGTGATTTGAAATTTAGAAACAATACAAATGAAATTTTGACAATTGTTACTCATTACACTCCGCAAAAAATCAGAATTAGAATTTTTGGGGAAAGCAAAGCTAATGTTGAGTACAAATTAACAAATGAAATTTTATCAACAGTGGAGCCTGTTGAACAAGTTTGTGTTGACACGAATGGTGAATATTTAGATAAAGTAGTTTACGATGATGAAAGTTTTTACTTAAAAACAGGGTCTAAAGGCATGCATATTAAGTCGTATCGTGAAAAATATGTAAACGGACAATTTGTTTCAAAAGAGCTTTTAAGGGAAGATAAATTTCCAGTGCAAAACGCTGTTAAAGTAGTTGGAGCAAAAAAGAGAATAAAAGAAGAGTCGACCGAAGCCGACTCTTTGGAGGGATTAAAATTCGCATCATTTTAGCAACTGCTAGCTCGTATGCGAATTATGCTTTTTCGCTAATAGGTAATATAATTGTTTTATATTTAGATAAATTTGAAACTGCTTGATAAGCCGAAACAGACTCATCTGGCACATAGATTTTAATTGGAACTCTAGTAAGGTCAGTAGGGAAACAACTTGTTCCAAATGTAGGAGGTGTTGTCGATTCAAATACTACAGCTTTTGAGTCTCGAGTTCCTGCTGGTGATGAAGTTGTGTTGTAAAAACAGTAACCATTGACCTTTGTTACGCTAGAAGGTACGTAGATTTCATCAACTGTTGTGTTGTAAAAAGCATATGTATCTAACGTTTCTACAGTATTTGGAATGCTTATAGAGTCATTATAAATGCCGTTGATAAAAACGTAAGAAGGTATTTTTTCGCCAACAAATCCGGAAATGTCTAAATTTGTAATTGTGGGAATTCTGTCTGTAGGACTTGCGAATGAATATTTATCTAAAGTTTCTAATCCTTGAGGCAAAACTAAACTGCTATAGTTATAAAGTGTGTTATAAAAAGTGTATTGCCCTACAGTTTTCAAATTTGGAGGATACAATGCAGGATCTAAATCACAGTTGTAAAAAGCACTACTGCCAATACTTTTTAACACAGAACAATTTTCCAAATCAAAAAATCTAAATCTTACATTATAAGCAAAACAATATGTGCCAATAGCTGTTAGTTGTGGATTAAAATAAATATCAATTGGATTTACGTTAGAGTAAAAAAGGTAATTTCTTGCTTTTAAGTAAGATGCTGGAAAATGAATTTCGGTTCTTTCACTAGTTGAAGAATAACTTTCCTTGTAAAATAAAACTACGCCAAGGTCTAAAGTTTGAGGTTTTTGATATGTTCCAGTTCGAATGTTCCAATCTCCAGCGTAGAAAGTTTTTCCTTCAAGAACGTCTTCTTCTGTTGCTGTCGCATCTGTTCCGTCAAAGACTGGAATGCTATTAATTCCGTCAGTAATTTCACTTGGGCTAGGATTTGTACCTTTAACCCAAACAGTTCCACCTTTTCCTTCTACTGCAGTTTTTTGTTTAATAATTTCTTGTTTTAGTGTTTCTAAATTGTTCATTGTTCCTCCTAATATGTCCCGTTTATGATATTGTCAATGTCGCTTTCGAAAAAGTATTTACCTGACATTAAAAAATGTAATTCGTCCATATTCTTAATCAAATCGTAGCCAGAAGCTAATGAAAAATAAATTTCCAAACGTTTTTCTATGTCTTTAATTTTTGCTAGAGCCAGTTCTAAAAGTTCTTCCATAATTTTCTCCTAACGAGATTATAAATGCAAAATTTCGAATTTTGTCTGCCGACTGCCACAAAATAGCAAAATTAATTTGATTTATTTTCATTTTAGTGGTATACTAAAGTAACAAAAAAGGAGAAGATATGAGTAAAAATCTTAAATTATCTTTCATTTTATCTGTTGTTCTAGCTTGTGTTGTTATCGCATGGAACACTCTTTGGAAGTTTTTTGGTGGAATTGGTTTAAACTTTATTGCAGTAATCTTATGTTGTTTAACTTTGTTACTTGTTTGGTTAACAGATAAAGAAACTGGTAAAAAAATGCGCGAGTTGTTCTTTGTGTCATGTTTTTTTGCGGGATTGGAATTAATTAGTTATTTTGCCGTGGATTTCGCAGTAGAATTTTCTTTCAAAGCATACAAGGTTTTTGTAGTTTTACAAAACATTTATTCTGTAATTGCAATGCTTTTCTTAGGATACATTGTTTTGAGATTAGTTTTTGAAATCAAAGGCAAAAAGCTAAAATTTGTTGAAGTCATTAACGGAAATGAAAAATTCACTAAAAAACCTAAAAAAGAGAAAAAGGCAAAAGAGCTAGAAAATGGCACTCTTGAGGATAAGCCTGTAAATCTTCATGAGGCAAACGTCGTAGAAACAGTGGAAAACGAACAAGTTGTTGAAGAGCCTGTTGTTTCAAATGAAATGAGTGAACAAGTTGATTCAAATGACCATACTGAAGAGTAAAAGGATTAGAGAAATCTAATTCTTTTTTATATTTACAAAGACAGATTAAAACATTGTTACAATGTAGAAATCAAAAAACGTTATTTTATTTATAAAATATTTTCGTTTTTGTGTTGACAAAGATATGAAAGTGTGCTATTATAATGACAACACCAAACAAGGGGTGTTTTTTTAAAGTAATTTTAAATTTAGGAGATAATTATGGCAAAGAAAGCTAAAACAAAAAGAGACAAAATTATTTTAGAGTGTACTGAATGTAAAAATCGTAATTACAACACTACTAAAAACAAAGCTAACGATCCTGAAAGATTAGAGCTTAGAAAGTATTGCCCAACTTGCAGAAAAGAAACAACACACAAAGAAACTAAATAATAGGGGTGCATTATGTCAGAAGAAATTAAAACACCTAATGAGAAAACAGAAAACAAGTCAAACAAGGTAGTTGAAGTTAAAGCTAAAGACATGGCTAAAAAGAAGAAAAAAGTAAAACAACCTAATAAAATGGTTAAAGCACTTAAAGACACTGGTCGAGAACTTAAACAAGTTTCTTGGCCTGGATTCAAACAAGTCGTAAAGCAAACTGGAATCGTTTTGGCAGTTGTACTTATTTTTGCTGTTGTGTTATTCGGTTTTGACAGACTCTGTTCTTGGTTGACAGGATTCTTGTTCTAATAAGGAGAAATTATGGCTATTGAAGATAAGAATATTGACACAGTTCCAAAGTGGTACGTACTTCACGTGTTTTCTGGTTATGAAAATATTGCAAAACAAAATTTAGAAATAACAGTAGACAAGTATGATTTACAAAATCGTATTTTCCAAATTGTTATTCCTATGGAAGATGTTTTGGAAGAAAAACGTGGAAAGAAAGTTCTTGTTCCTAAGAAAACTATGCCTGGTTACATTTTGGTAAAAATGCTTTACGGTGATGACATTTGGCATGCTGTAACTCGTACTCAATATGTTACTGGTTTCGTAGGTCCTAAAGGTCGTCCTGTTTGTATTACAGACGAAGAAGCAAGACGTCTTGGCGTTGACGGAGGAATTACTTCTGAAGCTAAGTTCGAACTTACTGTTAAAGTTGGAGATATGGTTGAAATTATCGACGGATCACTTGCTAACTTTGTTGGAGTTGTTAAATCTGTTGACGAAGAAAACCAAAGACTTACTTGTATGGTTGAGATGTTCGGTCGTGAAAGCGAAGTGGAACTTGGGTTTAATCAAGTGCGCGTTAGCAACAACTAGTTGACAAAATTCAAATTTTGTGTTAGATTAGAAAAGGAAACTCATCAGCCTTTAAAGAGAGGGTAAACTTTTGTGGGAGAGTTATCAATAATACCACACCATAGAATGGTAAATTATATGTTGTTCGTAAACTCGCAAACATATAATTCATCTATTTGTCTTATTTGTTGGAATATATGTCAACACACTGCGTGTGTAAGCAAATAATTCCTCAAATGTAGCTTCAAGTAAACTTGAATTCAAATTGAATGAATTATTTGAGCGGGCTTTCGCTTTTAACATATATTTTCCAAAATTAAGAAAAAGGAGAAAAATTATGGCAAAGAAAGTTAAAGCAGAAGTTAAAATTCAATTGCCAGCTGGTAAAGCTACTTCTGGTCCTAAGACTGGTTCTTCTCTTGGACCTCACGGTATCAATATTTCAGCTTTCATTAAAGAATTTAACGAAAAAACTGCAAAACAAGAAGGATTTGACATCCCTTGTATCATTACTATTTATGAAGACAGAAGTTTCACATTTGTCTTAAAGGCTCCGCCTGCTGCAGACCTTATCAAAAAAGAAGCAGGAATCGAGAAGGGTTCAGACAAGTCTCGTAACAAAGTTGGAAAATTAACAGTCGATCAACTTAGAAAAATTGCAGAAATGAAAATGCAAGATTTGACAGCTGCAAACATTGAAGCTGCTATGAGCGTTATCGCTGGTACAGCTAGAAGCATGGGCGTAAGCGTGGAGGGTTACAATGAGAAGAAGTAAAAATTACATTGAGAGCGAAAAACTCATTGACAAAACTTTAAGCTACTCAGCTAAAGAAGCAATGGATTTAGTTGTTAAAACTGGTAAAGCAAAATTCGACGAAACAGTTGAATTGCACGTTAAACTAGGTGTTGATGGACGTAACGCAGACCAACAAGTTCGTGGTGTTGTTGTTCTTCCTGAAGGAACTGGTAAGACAGTTAAAGTTTTAGTTATTGCTAAAGGTGACAAGGCAGAAGAAGCTCGTAAAGCTGGTGCTGACATTGTTGGTGACGATGATGTTGTTGCTAAAATTATGGGCGGATGGTTAGATTTCGACGTTTGTATCACTACTCCAGATATGATGGGTGTGCTTGGACGTTGTGCTCGTATCCTTGGACCTAAAGGCTTAATGCCAAACCCTAAGAGTGGTACTGTTACTATGGACGTAACAAAGGCTATCAACGACGTTAAGGCTGGTAAAGTTGAATACCGTCTTGACAAACAAAACATTGTTCACGTTCGCGTTGGTAAAGTAAGCTTCGGAGCAGAAAGATTGCTTACAAACTTAACAGCTGTTATGGATGCTATCGTTAAAGCAAAACCAGCTGCTGCTAAAGGTACTTACTTAAAATCTACTTACGTTACTACTACTATGGGACCAAGTATTAAATTTAATTACAGCGATGTAAAATAATTAGAAGTGGCTTTTCGCCACTTTTTTATTTTTTTAACAACAAACTTGATTTTTAGCAATGCAAATAAATAACTTTATTTAGTTTACTTTTTTAAAAGTAAATGTTATAATAAGTTTTACATATATTACTTTAAGGAAAAATTGATAGTGCAAGACGTAGAAAATTACATTAAACATTTTATTGAAAAACAAGATAGATGTAGAAGTTCGGTTATTCTACCTAGAGATATAAAATATTATGATCTCTTCATTTTACCGAGTCAACATTGCTTCAATGAAACAAAGGGTTCGACGTCGTTTCGTATGGACGATTTGGCAGCGTATGAAGAGTTTTTTACAAGATTTTATGACCGAAAAACACGAGATGGTTTAGACTTGATGATGTCTGTTCATGTATATTTAAATCAATATTTTGGTTATGATGTAGATGAAGATGAAAGAGATTTTGTTAATTCAAGGTCAAAAGAGTATTCTATACGCGATTATATGTCTGAAAACTGTGCAACATCTTTCGAGAGAAGTTACTTGGCACATAATTTGTTGTGCTTGGCAGGATGCGATTCTTGTGTACTCTTTGTTGAAAAAGAAGTTGAAGGCAAAAAAACGCCTCATGCTTTAGTTTCTATTAAATTAAAAAATGGCTATTTAATAATGGATCCTGTTGAATATTTAACATATACTCATCATAATTTCGTATATAGATTCCCAGTAATTGAATTTGTAAAGTCAAGAGAAGTGGACTCATTCTTTACGGGCTATGGAGAAATCGGGGCTACAAATACAACTTTGAGACGGGTATGTAAAGAGGCATGCTTAATTAATGTTCCGGAGGTATATTATAGTTTGCCGGGGAAAAGAAAATCTTACGAAATTTAAAAAATTCACAGTTTTGTGAATTTTTTTATACAATAAAAAATCAATTTGTGAATTATATTTTATTAATATTTTATTTTTTTAAAATTTAATTAAAATTTATTAATAAAATATGTTTTTAATTTAAAATTATAAATTATTTTAATTTTGTTTAAAAATTTAAATAAAATTAAGTTTATATTATTACATAATATAAAAATTGAATTGCAAAATAATAAATTTATGATATAAATTTTTAAATAATACAATTTTCTTTACAAAATTAAAAAAAAATGATAACATAAAAACAAGGAGTTAATTATGTTAGAAATTAAAGTTAAATATTTTTCAGATGTTGAACCAATTCAATTTATTGAAGGAAAGAAAAGCGATTGGTATGATCTTCGCTCTGCGGAAGAAGTTGAAATGAAAGCGGGTGACTTTAGATTAATAAAATTAGGTGTTGGAATGATTTTACCAGAAGGATATGAGGCTCATGTGGCACCGCGTTCTGGAACGTTTAAAAATTTTGGAATTATTCAAGCAAATAGTGTTGCTGTAATAGATGGAAGTTATTGTGGAGATAATGATCAATGGTTGTATCCTGCGATTGCATTGAGAGATACAGTGATTCATAAAAACGATAGAATTTGTCAATTTAGAATTATCGAAAATCAACCTCCTGTAAATTTCGTAAAAGTTGAACATTTAAAAGATAAAGATAGAGGCGGATTCGGAAGTACTGGAAAAAATTAGGAGTTGGAAATGAATGTTTGTATTTTAGGTGCTGGAAGTTGGGGTAGTGGACTTGCTAGAATTCTTGGAGATAATGGAAATGATGTAATGATGTTTGACAGAGATGAAAATATCATTAATGAGATTAATACTTTTCACACAAACAAAGATAAATTGCCCGTTGGAGCACTGCCAACAAATGTAAAAGCGACAACAGACATTAAAGTTGCTTTAAATTTTGCGGAAGTTGTTGTTATTTGTGTTCCAACAAAGGTTTTAAGGCTTGTTTTAAAGAGTGTAAATGAAAATTTGACAAGTCCTAAGCTTTTTGTAAACGCTTCAAAAGGATTAGAGCCAAATACATTTAAAAGAGTTTCTGAAATAGTTTACGAAGAAATAGCAAATGAAAACGTAAAAGGGTTTGTTGCTCTTACTGGTCCAAGTCATGCTGAAGAAGTAATAAGACAAATGTTAACAACCGTATGTTCTGTTAGTGAAAATGAAGAACATGCAATCCTTGTTCAAAAATTGTTTAATAACAGTGATTACTTTAGAGTGTACACTGGAAATGATTTAGCTGGTTCTGAAATTTGTGGTGCTATTAAAAATATTTATGCAATAGCATCTGGAATGCTTGAAGGCTTAGGGTTTGGAGACAATGCAAAAGCGGGACTCATAACTAGAGCGTTAATTGAATTTAAAAAAATTATTTTAGCATTAGGGGGAGATGAGTCGACTGTTTATGGTCTCACTGGAGTTGGAGATTTAATTGTAACAGCAACTTCTCATCATTCTAGAAATTTCCAAGCAGGAATGAAGCTTGCACAAAATCATGATTTGCAAGAAACAATTTCTTCTATGACTATGGTTGTAGAAGGTGCAAGAACTTGTGAAGCGGTTTATCAGGCTTGCAAAAAGTTTAATTTAGATTGTCCTATAATTGACGCTGTTTACAATGTGATTTATCTTCATCAAGATGTAAATGAGGCAATTAAAAATTTAATGACTAGAAATTTAAAACATGAATAAAAAAATAAAATATAGTGAAAAATTAATTAAATTTCACTATTTTTTTATAAATAATTAATAATTTTATTAAATTTTATAATTATTTTTTATAAAAACAAAAAAATCACCATATAGGTGATTTTTAAATTCTTTTATCTTTTGAAGATAAACATAAATTTAATGTTAAATTTTTGTTTGCAAGACGACTAAAAATTCGTTCGTCGTAACGTGACAAAATGTTTTCTAAAGATAAATTTGTAGTAATAAATGTAGGTAGATTTTTATTTTGTCTGGTGTTAATTAAATTGTATAAATACTCTTTAGTAATATTTTTTAACACTGGTTCTGTTCCTAAATCGTCAATGAATAAAACTTCGGCATTCATTAAATCAGAAAAGTCATAAGATTTTCCAATATGATACATTCTGGCAAGTTCATTAAATTCGAAAGCTGTTTTGTAAGTAACTGCAACGCTTTTCTTCATTAATTCGTTTGCAACACATTCCATTAGGAAAGTTTTTCCGCTTCCAGATCCACCCATAATGTTTACATTAATTTTTGTTACTTGCGGAAATTTTTCACACCAAGACTTAATTAATGTGTAAACTTTTTTGTCTTCTTCTGTTAAAATTTCATCGTTTGAATTTTCAAAACTTTTAAAAACATTTTGACTGCTTGTAGTAATTGAAATTTTACGATTTAATTCTTTTTGCAAACATTTACAAATTTTTCCGTCGTTAACTCCGGTGTCATTGCAAATTTTGCAATCAAATTTTGGATAGAGTAAAGACTTGTCTAAATTGTTTTTAATCATATATCCGTCGATTTTTTTCGTTAAATCGTCAATTTCTTGTTTTAAATTTTCACAATCTTCATAAAGTCTTTTTCTTAAATATGTAATGTTTTTTTGAGTTAAGTTTGAGTAAAGATTGTCAAATTCTGGATCTTTTCTAAGAGATGAAATGAACTCTTCGCATTCTTCCTGTGCATGAATTCGCTTGAGCATAAAGTTTTGTCTGATTTCTGCAATTAATTTTTGCTTGTTCATACTACACCTCCACTTCATCTAAGTTTGTGAGTAAACTTGAGATTTGTTCTTTTGTGTAATTATTGTGGATAAATGTAGAACTGTTTTCGCATTCAACTTTTACAGATTTTGCTTGTTCTAGTGTTTTTATGTTAGAGCCGTTCCAGTTAGATAAAATTTTGTTTAAATACATTATTGCATTTGTTTTGTCTTTGCTTAAACTGGCTCCATATAAAATTACCTCGTGAGAAAATCCCCAACTGTCTGTCCATGTGGAATAGAAGTTTCTGTCGAAGTTGTTTACATTTCTTGTTAAACCTAAAGAGACTAGGACTTCTTTAATTTTTGTGTCAATTGCAAGATTGTCGTTTAAATATTGTAAATATGAATTCAAGTTTACAATACCTAATTTAAACAATTTGTTCAAAATGTTGTTATAACCCTCAAGCGTTCTGATGCTTGATTTGTAACAATTGTCGGCAACTGTTTTTAACATTTCTAAGTCAAAGCCCATATTGAGCCAAGGAACTATGTAAGTGTCTATTTCTTTAGTTAGATCTTCGTAGAACAATCCGAGTTCTTTGTTGATTGCAATAGCAACTGAAGTTAGATTTTCTTTTTCATTTTCGTAGTTTTCAATTTCTTGAACACTCATAAGTTTCATTTCGAAATATTTTGTTAAAAATTCATCTAAAATATTGACATCTAAACGACGTTTTTTGTTTTTTAGGAGTTTAACAACGAATATGATAACATTTAAATCGAAACCATAAGATTTAAGCCATTTATTGAGAAGGTCTTTGTCTTCAATTTGGACTTTTCTTTTAGTTCCCATGCTAGATAAAATCAAACTCATTTGGTCGTCAATAACTCCAAGTTCATTGATTTTTTCTTCAACTTGTTCGAGAGTGTGAATTCCCTCTCGTTCCCAGTCTTTTGCGACAGTGATGACATAACTAGGGCTAAGGTTAAAACCTTTAAAATCAATGCAATACTTAATAATAGCAAGAAGTGCATTTTCTGCAATGTGTCTTTTTTCGATAAGATTGTAAAATTCAGCATACTCATTCGGCATAATCATGCGATTTTGGAATAATTCTTGAGCTTGAATGTTGAAATCAGTGTACTTATCCACCATATATTTTTTAACACTTCCAGCACTTGCGTGGATAGGAAGATAACGAACTTCAATTGGATCGGTTGACAACACTTGCACAAGTCCTATGTCTTCCCAGTACTTAAACAAAGAAATAACATCGTCTTCACAAACTTTAAGTGTTGAGGCAAAATATTCCAAGGTGTTTTCATTGTCGTCTGCATTATTGCATTTTAGTAGTCCTAAAATGTAGGCTTTTACGCATAAATCTGGTGCGGTCGGCAAAAAATCAGTGATAAACGCGTTATCTATAGCTGTTTTATTGCTTTTTGCCATGGTTGGACTGAATTTACAAAATGTCATACCTTGATAATACCATAAAAATTTTTAAATGTAAATAAGAATTAAAATTTTAATTACAAATTTGTCCGAATAATTTTTTTGTGAAAGTAATATTATGAAACATGAAGAAAAAGATTTTATGTTTAGTGTTAGTTTTTTGCTTTAGTTTTACTTTTGTTGCTTGTAAGAAAAAGGACAACCTAGAAAAACAGGCAGAAAATTTGACTAGTTATGAAATTAGTGTGGATTTAAACGTAGAAACAAAGACAGCGACTGCGTCTCAAACTGTTTATTACGTAAATTCTAGTGAAGATGCTTTAAAACAAATAAAATTTCATTTATATCCTAACTTTTTTGAAGAAGGTTTTTTAGATTATGTTGTTCCTCACAACAAGCTTAATGAGGCATACAAAAATGGAATTAATTATGGCAATTTTGATGTGTCGCAAGTAAAAGTCAACAAAGAAAATAGTCAAATTAATTACGAAGGAGAGGCGGAAGGTATTTTATGTGTTAATTTAAACAATGCACTACTGCCTGAAGATGTAGTTCAAATTGATATTGATTTTTCTTTTACTCTTCCAAATTGTGAGCATAGATACGGTTATGGAAATGACACAATAAACTTAGCAAATTTTTATCCTGTAGCATGTGTTTATGAAAATGGGGCATTTGAAACGTCCCCATATCATTCAAACGGAGACCCTTTCTATTCTGAAATTGCAAATTACAAAGTTGACATAACACTTAATAAAAAATATGTTGTCGCTAGTTGTGGAGAAAAGCTTAATGAGGAAGGTGTAAACGATAATAAAACAGTTACATATCAAGCTAATGTTGTAAGAGATTTTGCAATGGTAATTAGTGACAAATTTAGCATTATAAATGAAAAAGTTGGAGGAACTGAAGTAAACTATTACTATTACAAGGATAATTATCCAGAATCAAGTTTAAAGGCTGGTGTTGACGCTGTTAAAACTTTTAGCGATTTTTATGGAGAATATCCTTACAAAACACTTGCAATATGTCAAAACGATTTTGTTTACGGTGGAATGGAGTATCCAACTCTTATTATGATTAGTGATGACATTGAAGATGCGGACGACTACAAAAATGTAATTATTCATGAGACGGCTCATCAATGGTGGTATGGAATGGTGGGAAATAATGAGTTTGTATACCCATGGCTAGATGAGTCAATAACAGAATTTTCCACACTTTTATTTTACAAACACAATGATGGTTATAACTTAACTTATGATGAAATGATTAAGGCTTTGAAATCAAATTATCATTTATTTTACACAGTTTACAGTGATGTGTTGGGAACACTTGACACAAGTATGCGCGCGGTAAATGAATATCAAACCGAGCCGGAGTATGTTTATGCGACATATGTAAAAGGCGTTTTAATGTACGATTCGTTATATGATTTGGTTGGTGAAAAGAAATTTTTAGCAAGCTTAAAGGATTATTTTAACGAAAATAAATTTAAAATCGCAACACCGGATGATTTGTACAACGCTTTTAGCAAAAATTGTGACAAAGAGGTTTCAAAATTCTTCTCTTCGTGGGTTGATGGAAAAGTAATTATTAGATAATTATTAAATTTGTTTGTAAAAGTTTGTTTAATTGTTTATAATTATTACTAATGAAATGTTTAAAACCACATATTAAGAAAAATATCGGGTATCTAATTTTCGGACCTATAATGAAAATGTTCGAAACGATACTCGAACTTTGCAATCCTCTTTTGGTTGCTCAGATTGTAGATAAAGGTATAAGTTCGGGAAGTTTAAGTTATATTTTGCGATATGTTATGTATATCGTTGTTTGTAACTTGTTGTGTTTTGGCTTTGCGGTAATCGGACAAAAATGTTCTACGTTAGTGAGTACAAGAGTTGGAACGGGATTAAGACGCGACCTATTTTCTAAGGTGGCGGATTTTTCGCATGCTGAATTAGACAAGTTTGGAACTGCATCGCTAATTAATAGATTGACAAACGACATTTTTCAAATTGAAAATGCTGTAGGTGCATTTATGCGTCTACTTTTAAGACTTCCATTCTATCTCGTAGGTTCGTTTGTTTTAAGTTTAATTATAAATCCAAAAATGAGTTTAGTTTTCTTGGTGTTAATACCTGTGTTTGGCGTTGTTCTATATTTTTATATGAAGAAAACAGGTCCTTATTATTCAAAAATAAGAGACAAACTCGACAGTGTTGGAAAAGTAACAAGAGAAAACTTGTCTGGAACAAGAGTGATTCGAGCTTTTAACAAGCAAGAAGCGGAACAAACAAGATTTGAGTCGGTTAGTGATGATTATTCAAAAACATGTATTCGCGTTTCGAAAATTTCATCGTTGTTGCATCCTTTTGTATTATTAGTTGTAAATTTTTCAACGATTGCAATTTTGGCTCTCGGAGGATGGCAAATTCATATTGGTAACATGTCTCAAGGCGATGTAATTGCTTTAACTGATTACGTGTCTATCATTACTATATCATTGTTAATGCTGTCTCAAGTTATAGCTATGTTTGTAAGAACTATTGCTAGTATTAAACGTGTTAATGAAGTTATTTACACTGAACCAAGTGTAAAAGAAAAAAATACAAGAAAATTGACTAGACTTGAGTACGATGCTCTCATGGAATTTGATAATGTTTGTTTCAATTATTCTTTTGATGCTAAAGAAAAATCATTTATTAAAGACTTGTCATTTAAAATTTATCCTCATCAAACAATTGGTATAATTGGAGGAACGGGAAGCGGAAAAACAACAATTGCTAGTTTAATGACTAGATTTTATGATGTGACACAAGGTAAAATTTTATATAAAGGGAAAGATATAAAAGATTTTTCACTAAAGCAATTAAGGGAAGAAGTTAGCATTGTGCAACAACGAAGCGTATTGTTTTCTGGAAGCTTAAGAGAAAATATGTTACTAAGAAATGAAAAAGCAACAGATGAGGAAATAATTGAAGCTTTGAAAATTAGTCAAGCTTGGCCGTTTGTTTCAGAATGGAGTAACACTCTCGATTATCAAATCATGGCGGGCGGAAAAAACGTTAGTGGCGGACAAATGCAGAGATTGACTATTGCAAGAGCTTTGATTAACAAACCTGAATTATTGATTTTAGATGATAGTAGTAGTGCTTTGGATTTTATGACAGAAAAGAACTTAAGAAACGAACTCAAAAAACTAGATTGTGCTTTAGTTCTGATTTCTCAAAGAGCAACTTCTATTCAAAGAGCTGACCTTATAATTGTTTTAGATAATGGCGATGTTGTTGGAATGGGTAAACATAAAGATCTGTTAGAAAACTGTGAAATATATCGAGAGATATACGAGTCTCAGTCTAAGTAGGAGAAATATGAAAAAGAATAATATTAAACAAGTGTTATCGAATTTAAATAAATATGTAAAACCGCACAGAACGGCGTTTATTTTGTCTATTGTTTTCGATCTTGCTGCTATTATTCTCAATATGATAATACCGGTATTTTCAGGTTATGCTATTGATGCAATGGTTACAACTGGAGCTGTTGAAATTGTGAGATTAATTGAGTGTTTAGTAACTATTGGAGTTCTTGCTGTTGGAAGTACAATTTTTGATTGGCTTGGAAATTATAACATGAACATTTTAACTTACAAAACTGGTCAATCTTTAAGAAGTGCAATTTATGAAAAATTGAATTATGTTCCTATTAAATTCATCGACAATAATTCTCATGGCGACATTATGAATACAATGATCAACGACGTTGAAAATGTTACAGATGGATTTCTTGCAGGTTTTAAGTCGGTAGTATGTGGAATTTTCCAAATATTGACTGTAATGGTTATCATGTTTATTCTAAAATGGCAACTTGCATTAGTGGTAATATTTGTTGCACCGCTTTCACTGGTGTTTGCAATTCTTCTTACAAGAAAAAGTAAAAAACTTTATCGTGATAGAGTACAAATTCAAGGTAATTTGAGTGGTTACGCTGAAGAAATGATTACAAACATGAAAATCATAAAGGCGTTTAATAACGAAACTGAGAAGGTTGGAGATTTTGAAGAATACAATCAAAAATTAGGTAAATCAAGCGAGAAGGCATTATTTTATTCGTATTTAGCTCATCCTGCTAGTAGATTGTTTAATGGAATTTTGTATGCGGCAGTTGTAGGTATGGGTGCGTATATGGCTACACAAGGACAGATTAAAATCGGTAGAATTTCATCGTTTTTAAGTTTTAGTGAAAATTACACGGCTCCATTTAATGATATTACAAGCATATTTGCCGATTTAAATGTTGCGATTGCTAGTGCGGATAGAGTTTTCTCTTTAATTAATGAAGAAAAAGAAATTGATGATAGTGCTCTTCCTGAAATGAAAAAATGTAATGGTGAAGTAAGTTTAAAAGATGTGGCATTTAGTTATGCTCCTTCATTTAAATTAATTGAGAATTTAAATCTTGAAGTAAAAAACGGACAAAGAATTGCGATTGTTGGTCCGACAGGTTGTGGAAAAAGTACAATTATTAATTTGCTTATGAGATTTTATGATGTAAACTCTGGAAGCATAAAAGTTAGTGGAAAAGATATTCGAAAAGTTAAAAGAAAATCATTTAGAAAATTTTATGGAATGGTTTTGCAAGAAAGCTGGTTGTACAACGCGAGTGTAAGAGACAATGTTGCTTACGGAAAACCCGATGCGACGATGGATGAAATAGTTGAAGCTTGTAAACTTGCTAATGCACATGCTTTTATTGAAAAATTGCCGAATGGATATGATACTATAATTACTGAAAGAGGCGATAATATTAGTGCTGGACAAAAACAATTATTGTGTATAGCTAGAATTATGCTTTTAAAACCTCCTATGGTAATTTTAGATGAAGCGACTAGCAACATTGACACACGTACAGAAATGAAAATTCAAGAAGCTTTTAATGTCATGATGGAAGGTAAAACTTGTTTTATCGTTGCACACAGATTGTCGACGATTATGAATGCCGATGTAATTCTTGTAATGAACAAAGGAAACATTGTTGAAAAAGGAAAGCATAAAGAATTGTTGGAAAAGAAAGGCTTTTATTATGAACTTTTCAATTCTCAATTTGGAAATTAAAAGAAGATTTAGGTCTTCTTTTTTATTTGGCATTGACAAGATGAAAAAGTTGTGCTATATTAAATTCGGAGATAATTATGGCAAGAAGATTAGTGAAGTATGATGGATGTTACCATCTTTTGGGTAAAAGAGAATATGCTGAATATCAAGATAGAAAACGTCAAATTGGAATAGTTGACATTGACGATGAAAAGTTTATTCAAAAAACTCTAATTAGTAAAATCTTGAGAAAAAGATTATTTTCAGTTTATAAAAGACTTTGTTCTGCTTGTGACTGGATTGAAATGGAGTATTACCATGCAAATGAAATTGTACAACTTGATGATGTTGACGATGTGAAAAATGCAATTAAAGAAGCATATTCCTCATTGTTTAAATGTTCATGTAAAGAAAAAGTTGATGAAATTTATGATCCTGTAGACTAAAAAATGACAGTTTTCTGTCATTTTTTAATTTAATTAATGTTAAATTTATATTTTGATTTAATGTGTTTAATTTGTAAAAATAATTAAAATATTAAAAAATATAGATAAAATCACTAAAAATAATGCAAAATATTTAAATTTTTAGATAATTTTGAATAATTTTTTTATTATTTTTCAATCTTTCGTTGTTTGGTTCAAAGTTTAGCGCTTGAGATATATAGTAAAAAGATTTATCATATTTTTTTAATTCGAAGTAACATAAAGATAAATAATCATATGGTATACTTCCCCAACAAACGGGAGAAGAGATATAATTTAATTCTTTATTTTTTATTTTTAACATTTCTTCAAAAATAAATGCAGATTTTAAATAATCTTTTTGTTCGTAATAAAATGTGGCTAATTGAAAGTAACTTTCTCTCATATTTGAACATTCAAGAATTGAGAGTAATAGATATTTTTCTTGGTTTTCTTTATCTTCCTTTTTAGAATAACAATTAGCAATATATCTAAGACTTGCGCTTCGTTCTGCGTCCCATTTTGCAGATGGGAGAGATAAATGGTGAAGTAAAGTAGTAATCGCTTTGTTGTAATCTCCGTGGAACATATATTCACGTCCCAAATAATGCATGTTGCGGTCATCTGTAGGATCTTCCTTTACGGATAATTCTAAAAGAGGTAAATATGAACTTCTAGATTTTGTAACGTCGGCTAAATGATTTACTTGAATGGTTGGAACGTCTATTGTTTCGTAATTTTGGTTTTTAATTGGCACTAAAATTTCATGGACTGGATGTTTCCATGTAAATTCTTTATTTTTATGGATTTTGTCGGCCATAAAAACTATTCCTTCGCTTCCGTCTTCGTTGAAGTTCCATGTGTAACGATATCTCATTCTGCTGGTGCTTTCTTTCCAATTATTTTTTATTTTTTCAGCCCAGCCGGATTCAAAAACTTCGTCAATATCAATACATACGAGAATGTCGGCGTCCTCTGGAACGAGTTTTAAACTGTCGTTTCTTGCCGTGTCAAATCTGAATTGTTTATATATTTTTTGTTCGGTAATTACACCTAGTTCTTTAAATTTTTCGAATGTTCCGTCTGTGCTTCCTGTGTCTAAAACGCAAATATAATCAGCTTCTTTTACTGAATTAAACCAACGTTCGACAAATTTAATTTCATTCTTACTAATAGCATAAACGCAAATTTTTTTATCCATATTAGTAAATATTTATGAAAAATTATGAAAAAATGTGTAAAAATATGCAAATTTTATAAAAAAATAATAAAATTTTAAATAAAATAAAAAATTTAATAAAATTTTAATATATGTTTTATTTGACAAAAATATTAAATTTGATATAATAAATTTTATGGAAAATATATCGCAAGAAAAATATGAAGAATTAATTCATGAGTTGTATGTTTGTTTGTGTAAGGATATGGAAATATCTCCAGATTTAACAATTAATATTTTGAGAAAAAGAGCGTTTGTCGCTGTTATGGTGTCGTCTAGAATGTTGGGTGAATTTGATGAAAATATTAATTCATTATATGACTCAGTTTTGAATTACGAAAGTGTAAAACGTGGAATTGTTAAGCTTGAAGATATTAAATTTAAAAAGAATATGGGTTTTGTTATTGCTGATCCGTTTGTTTTTGATGTTGATGTGTTAGTTATGTTTGAGAAAAATTTAAATCCGACTTCTGACATGTTGAATGAATTGTTTTTAAGATCTGGAATTAAAACTAAGGAAGAATTATTTTCAATTTTAAAAAGAGATAACTATTTAGAAAAGAAATTAATTCCTTATATTGTCGACGGAGGCGCAATACCTTCTAAAAAAATTGCAGTTATATTAGTTGATGATATTATTAAAGAAAGTCTTATTCAATGTGCTAAATATTTATTTGATGAGATTAAAGAAATCAAAAGTGTAGCATTTGTTTTGCCAAAAGGTTGTAATGAAAAGATATTTACAAAAACGCTAGGCAAGTGTTGTAAAAAAATATCTAAAAAAATAAAATGTATATTTATTGAAAATTTATAAAATTATAAAAAAAATAATGCAAAAATCATGATTTTTCATGATTTTTTTGTATTTTTACATAAATTTGTAAAATTTTATATTTAATTGAGACAATGTTTCGTGAAGTGCTTTTTGACAAGACGACAAAGATTTTATGGTTTTTAATATGTAAAATTTGGTGTTTTCTTTTAATTCCTCTTTGTGCCATGATAATAATTTATCTATGCACAAATCTAAATTATATAGCAATTGAAAAATATTAAAATTTTTCGGTTGGTGAATGGTTTTTTCTTTTTTGTTCGAAATTAATGATATGTTTTCAATTAGGGAAATGAGTGTAGGTTTTATTTCTTCAATTTTTAATAATAATTTTTTATTTAAATTTGAATTGGCTCCTAAACAAATATTGATGCTTTCATGGAGGTGGGATAAACAAAAAGAAATAATGGTATTTTTGTCTATTGAAAAATTATTATAAAAATTATTCATTAATTTTAATTCGTCGTCATTCGGAAGTGAAAAATCGTCATATTTCATATGCTATTTTATGAAAAATAAAAATTATTTAGAATTAAAATTATTAACTATTATTTTGAAATAAAAAATAAAAATATAATATTAAAAAAATAACAAAAAGTTTTAATAATTATTTGATAATTATTTTTATATGTGGTAAAATATTTTTAAGAATAAAGTCATTTTAGGGGTAAAAATGTCAAAACGAATATTCAAAAGATTAATCCTTGCGATTATGATTACATTGACTTCAATAATTGTTCTTGGCTGTAAAAGTAATAAAGTAGCAGTCAAAGATATTTATTTCGATGAACCTGAAAAAATTGTTTTACTTGTTGGTGAAGAGTATACTCCTAAAGTTTCTATTAGTCCAACTTATGCAACAAATAAAAATTATTTTCTTACTAGTTTAAAAGAAACTGTTGTAAAAGTTCAAAATGATAAGATTGTGGCTCTGTCTGGCGGAGATGCTATGATTAGGGTGACAAGTGAAGATAAAAAGAAATTGCAAGACATAATGACTGTGTCGGTAGTTGATGAAATTGAAACTCTTCAAACTCCAGTGTCTTTAAGATACGATAGTGCTAATCAAATGATAGGTTTCAATGCTGTTAACAATGCTGTTAAATATATTTTAGAAATTGATGGTGAAGAAATTGATTTGGGTAACAGTACTAGTTACAGTTTGTCGAAATATGCTGTGAATCATCAGGCGTATGATAAGATGTTGAATGTTAGAGTAAAGGCTATTGCTCCAAGCTATACCAAAGCTTATGAAAATTCACCTTACTGTGAAATGGTTTCATTTTACCAGAATTCGTCGGTAGAAAATGCTAAAGTCCAAGGTGGAGTGTTGACATTTGATAAAAAAGAAGGAACTGTTAGCAACATTTATCTAAATGACACGCTTTATATTGAAGGGACTAATGCTAATCAGATAGATTTAACCGGGTTAGATCCAAGATTTGCGGGAACAAATATTTCTGTTAAGGTAAAGGCATATCTTTCAAATAAAGATGAGAATGACGGTTATTTTATGTCTCAAGAGGTGTCTGTTCCTACTTATTGTTTAGAAATTCCAAGTCTGACTGTTGATGGTGCGATAATTAGTTGGCAAAACATTTCAAAATCTTCGAATTATAAAATTTCGATAGATAACAATGATTATGTCTCAAAAACAAACTATATAGATTTGAGTGAAGAGAAATTCAATTGGTTAGTGTTTAGAGATACTGGATATGTTGCATTTGTTGACACAGTTCTTGTTTCTGAGTCTGAAAATATAATTAAGACTAGTGCAAGAAGTAGTATCTCTTTCAATAGGTTTACAGCTCCTGAAGTTTCGCTTAGTGGTCAAAATGTTAATTTTACAACAACAAATGCTAATTTGTATTCGGTAACGCTAACAAGTGCTAATATGACATATACTGCTACGACATCTAATACATATTTTAATTTGGGAGGATATGAATCAGATAGAAATTATACTTTGTCGGTTAAAGCAAATGGTAAAGATATAAATGGTACTTATTTTATTTCTTCTCCATTGGTTACAAAAGAATTTAAGAAACAAGACGATCCTAATTTGTCGGTTGAAAATTATTTAGTAAAATTTAACGAAGATGTACAAGACGATTATCTTTTAACGATTGATGACAAGGATTTTGGGATAATTAATAATGATTATGATTTAAGTCCATTTGTGTTTGAAAAAGGAAATCATGTTTTGGCGCTAACCCATTTGGGAAATTATGAAGATGAGAAGCCTTCGATTGATTCAAATACAATTGTTTGGAATTTTGCTCAACTTGCAAAAGTAGAAAGAAAAAATATAGCTATTTCAAATTCGATATTTAATTTGACTAGCGATGAAGTAAATATTGTCAATAATGCAAAACAAATAATTATCACGAGAACTGAAGACGATGAAGAAAAGTTTACAACAGAAGAATTAAATTTTGCATATAATACAGCTCGAATAAATGATGAAAATTATCTTGAGTCGGGAAAATATTACACAACAGTGCAAGTAATCGGAGATGGCTCTAGAACGTTCTCATACAGAGAAAAGGTCGACGATGTCATGACTGTAGTTGATTGTGCGAAAGTGGAATTTGAGGTTTTAAGAGCTCCGGTTTTAAATTACGAAGTTCCAAGTCCTGAAAATCCTGGTTATACAAATACAATTTATTTTGATGCAATAGACAATGCTGTTAGGTATAATTTGAGAAGAAACGGGCTTACTCCTCCGGGGTACAATGAAAGCTCAACAAGATTTTCTTATGCTGTAAAAGACGGCGAACAAGTTGATTATCTTGTAAAAGCATGCGGAGACGGTGTTCATTTCTTAGATTCATGCGATTCAAATCTTGTTTCATTGAGATCTTTGGTGGCTCCAAGAATCGGATTTGATAATGTTACTAATTCATTGTATTTAGTAGAAGAATCCGAGCCGAATTATGGTGTTGGTGGATATTGGCTTACATATAATGGATATATTTCTTCATGTAAATTGGGTCAAGATATTTATGAAACAATGCCAATTGTTGCAAATCAAAATAATTTGGTTGGAGCAAGAGCATTCACAATAGATCAAACCGAAGACAACGATACAGTTTGGGCTCCTCAGGGTATTTACTTTATTGCGTCCGGAGATTCTGAATCTTTGAATATTTCAAGAATAGATTCACAGACTTTGGTTAGTGTTGAAAATGTTAGCAATAATTTAGATTACCATGACAATTTAATTCTTCAACCAAGCCATGGTAGAGAATATAACTTAAGATTAAAAATTGAAGTTGATTCAGTAGTTTATAATTTTGAAACTGTACAAGGAACAAGAGTTCTTCGTTGCGATACATGCTTAAAAAATCATGCAGGGGAGCATGATGAAGCTTGTTACGAAATAAATTACAGTTATGATTACGCTGGTAAATACTACATTCCTCTTTTAAATAGTATGTTTGATTCTATTGTTCCAAATGAGGAATTTAAAAACGTTTTAGTAAATGTTGAATATTTTGATGCTCCTGGAACAATGAATGCAAAAAGTGGTTTTTGGACTCAAAATGTTGAGTTAAAGTTTACAAATCAAACAGTTCTTGAAAGAAGAAATCAAGATATTGTAATTAAAAATATTGATGCGGACAGAGATTATTCTAATTTTGCATTGCTTTTAAATGGCGACAATTTAATGATGCTAGATGAGACATGTGAAAAGAAAGAAAATGAAATCTTTGTAAGCATGGACAAGATTTACGAAGCTTTGGGAGATAAGTTTGTAGAGACTAATTCAATTTGTGCTGTTACTATTAATAATTTGGATGAAAAAACAATTTCAAGAAAAAGTGAACCAATTTATTTTGAGATTTATAAAACAGTCGATTTAACAACGTCTAAAGATAATTCTACTGATGATAATTCTGTAAAAATTACATTTGCAACAGAATTTACAGAATATGAAAAAGATTATTATTTGATAATTCAAGATGAATTAGAAAATTTTGAAATCTTGTCTTACTCTCATCCTGAAATGCAAGCTGAAAATAGACAAGTTGTTGTAAATTTAGATGAGCAATTAACTAAACTTAAAGAAGAAAAAAGCTTGACATTCGGTAAAAATCTGTCAATTTCTATTATGGTAACAAGTAATGGAAATTACGTAAAAGACGACAAAACTATTTATGTTTACAATTCAAGGATTTCAGCTCCTTTAACATATGTAATGGTTGATGAAGCTACAGAAGTATCTTCTGTTGGTGGAATTTTAACATTTGCGGAAAAATCTAATGTTACTGGATATGAAATTTATCGCTTAGTGGATGGAATTTATAAAAAGGAAAATATTGGATTAATTCCGGCAGTTGATGGATTTGTAAGATATGATTTAAATACGCTTGCTGGAACACAAAGAATTAAAATTAAATCAGTGGCTTCGACTGTTTACGAAATGGGTGGATACACCAACTCATTCTTGACAGACGAAATACTTGTTACAAAATTGGAAAGTCCAATTGTGAATTTAGAGCATGGTGAATTTGTTTTAAGCATGTCTGTTGAGGGTGCTAGCAAATTTAAGACATTAATGCTTGATGATAGTGTGAATTTGTTTGTACAAGTAAAAAATGCAACATACAATAAAGAAATTACAGTGAATTTGAAAGAATTGACGACTGGATGCGGAGTTGTTTATTATGAAGATGACAGTTCCAATATCCTTGCAATTGATCCATATTTAATAATGAATTATGGAATTGAAAACATTGTTAATGAAGAAATCAAATTCGCATTCCTAATTGATTGTGCAAATACTATAGATGATTCACTTTATATAAATAGCAATCTTTCAAGTGCGTCTTTTGCGGGATTGTTTGCTCCGTCTAATATAACCAAAACAACATTTGATTTGGGTAGTGGAGAATATGTTGAATTCATGGCGTGGACTCCTAGTGAAAAGAATAAAAACATTGAAGTTGGTTACGTGTTTAGATTGAGCTATAGAGATAATGTGTACTATTCAAATGACTCAGCTTTAAAATATTTAGACAATGGAGTGTTCAAATCTTACGGAAAATACATTGAATCAAATGCTAATGTTCCTTTCCCTTATGCTTATGATAAAGATAGAAACGGATATATTAATCCGTCTGAAATTTTAGTCGATGGATTGTATTCGGTAATGGTTAAATCTGTTCCTATATTAAATGCTGAAAATTATTGTGCTTCTAAGTACTCAGAATCATGGCAATTTGAAATTTTGCCTTCTCCAGTTATTCGTGTAGAAAATGGTCAAATTACATGGGATAAAGTTACAAATGCAAGTGAATACTCTTTGGTTGTAACGGATGTGGAAACTTCTGCAGTTAGCGATCTTACTATTTATGATTCTACAGAAAATGTTGTAGTTGTAAATGATGAAAGTTTGTTTACTGATGGAAAACTTTACACAGTTACAGTTCAAGCTAAAAACACTAAAGATACAAATATTTTAAACGGCAGATTGAGTGAAGAGTTTTATGCTTACAAACTTTCAAACGAAGATACTTCAGCGTACATTGACGACGGAAATTTATTTGTTGTAACGAATATTTATCACAGTAAAATGATAATAGAATTCGAGTTTTCAACAGATTCAACTAAAAAACAATCTGTAATCTTTGATGCTAGCGCGATTGCTTTACAGAATTTAAATGCGTTCAAAGTTTCAAATAATGTAACTAATTTAATAAATACAACATTAGAACAAAGAAATGATTTAAAAGAAAATTCTGTTTACAAAGTCAAAATTAACAATAATGAAATTTTACCTTTAATAGAAGGTCAGAACTACAAAATTAATGTAAAATTAATAGGTAACAATGACAATTCATTCGCTTTGTTGAATTCGTCAGTAAATGAAAATGTTTCTTCGTTGATGGCTGGTAAATTGACAGCTGAAAACATTTACACAGTAAATAATGGTTCGGTAACGTTTAAAAAGCCTACAACTACGGCATCTCTAAAGTACAAAATTAATGATACTGAAGATGAAATTTTGAACAATAGTGGAATTTTCAAAATTAAAATCAAAAGAAATGATTCTGAGGATGTGATTTATGCAATAGATTACTCAGTACTTGATGAATCAAATTCTAAATTTGTGAAACAAGACGTCGGAAGTTTGTGGGGTTACTACTTATTTACAGATTCTAAAGGTAATAATGTTTATTTCAATATATTTAAAAATAATACAATAAATTTAAACTCTTACAGCGAGATTAAATACTACTTGAACGACTATAATGCTGATTACAATTTAATAGGTACTGGCGAAAGCGTAACTATTGATTTGGAACAAGGTGGATCATTTGGATTTACTTTTGCTCTTGTTGGAGGAGATGTTGATTCTGACATTGGTTATTTAACTTCTAACGAAAGAGAAACAAACACATTTACTCGTTACAAGATGAATGAAGTTTCGGCTCACAATGGTAAATTTAAATTCTTAGATTTGTACGATGAAACATTGCAAGACGTACCAGTTTACAAATTAACAACAAATCCTTTAAATGTTGAGGAATATACAAATATTTATTTGTATTATCCAAGCTTTACTGAGGAAGAAGTAAAAGAGTATATTGGGGACAATTTTGCACATTATGTGGAAATCTCACAAGATATGCACCTAGAAGATGAAGGCGGAAAGTATATTATCTTTGACTTGTCTAATTATCTCGGTGAAGATTTAGGTTATAATGTTGATTTGAAAACTTTAGTTGGTCCAAAGAGTGATAATAATTATTTGATTAATTCTTGTGGATTGAACAAAAAGACATCATTAAGTAAAATGCCAAATGTTGAATTTGCTTTAGATGAAGATGGTAGACTAGATTTTACAAATGCATACATTTTAAACGGAAAAGATTCGGTTTATTCGACCGATTACGAAATTGTCGTAGAAGGAAATGGAACAGTTAATGTTTTAACAATTAAAACGTCTGATGCTTATGCAAGAATTTACACTGCGGAAGATTTGGAAAAACATGTCTTATACATGCTTTCAAATGCTGTAAATAACTTTAGATTTAAGTCGGGTGTAATTTACAAATTTAGCATGAGAGCTTTAGCTCCAGCAGGCTCTACATATATTCTCGATGGTCAAATTTCAAATGAAAAAGAATTTACAAAAATGGCTGACATTACAGGTTTGAAGATCGAAAATGGCGAAATTAAATGGAATAATAATTTCGAAAACGGTGTAACAATTAGATTGTCTAATGAGTATGGACATATCATTGAAATTGATGTGGAAAACGACGACAATAAAGATGTTATGTCGTATGCAATTAGTGACAATATGTACACCTTACTTGGCACAAGTTTACAACAGCATGTTTTAGGTGAAGTTCCTTACTTGTTGCAAATTAGCGCTAGAGGAAATTCTACAAGTGTTTTAGCAAGTGGATTTACAGAAGGAACAGTTGTTTCAAGATTAAAACAAGTTAACAGTTCTACAATTCAGACTTACAATGGAATTTTAGTTTGGGAAGATATTGCAAATGTTGATCATTATGTGATTACTGACAATTTGGGAAATGTCTACACATCAAAAACTAATTCATTGGTTGTTGCAGGAGTTGAAGAAGGTGCTTACACATTTACAGTGAGAGCTGTTGGTGCAAACTACTTAAATTCTCAAATTTCTTCAAGTAGTGTATCATTGATTAAACTTGATAATATAAACGGAACGGGAATTGACATTGTAGGAAATGTTGTTAGTTGGAATAAGGTGGCGGAATTTGAAAATATTGGCTACTTAGTTCAAATAAATGATTTAGTTCCTCAAATTATAACAGACAACAAAGTGGAAATTCCAGATAGTGTAAATGGTGAAATCACAGTAAAAATAACTGCAATTGGTGTAGGATTCACAACATATCTAGCGTCAGATGAACTTGTTGTTGAATTAAATGAAAGACCTAAACAAGTTCAGGTGTTTGATTATGATGAAGAAAATTATGAAATTTACTTTGAAATCAATCCATCTGACTATGTTTCTGGAGATGTGTTCTTAATTAAGTACAAACTTAACGACGAAAAAATCACAAGACAATTTAATGTGGAATTTAATGGAAACTCTAGATATGTGCATAAATTGATAGAGATAGGAACTTACAAAGATTTAACAATTGAAGTTGTAAGGTCTGGAACTGTGAATTCTGTCGTAACAACTTGTGATGGTCAAGCAGAATTCAAGTTATTTGCAAGCGGAAATGGAGATTCAAATCCTTATGTAATTACAAATGCAGAACAATTGTTAAATATTAAGCATTTTACAAGTGCAAAATTTGCAATCACATCTCAAATTGTGCTGACTGCTGAACAATTGAAACAAAATTTAAGTTTGGGATATGTAATTAGCGAAAACTTCTCTGGACACATTGAAGGAAATGGAAATTATGTGAAATTTGAAGATGTTACGCTAAATAACAATCAAAACTTTGCATTATTTAAGAATTTAACTAACGCTACGATAAAAAATGTTAATTTTAACAAAGAAAATGCGACAAAAATATCAAAAATGTTTGATAATTCTAATTCAAATGTGTTAAACTTAACAATAATAGCAAGTACTGTAACTTCATCTGCAATGGAAAATGTTAACATTGACAATTTTGAGATTAGTTTAGTTAACAATTTTGGAAAAGATGTGTTCGTCGCTGGATTTGCTGTTAGTGCGACAAATTCTACATTTACAAATTGTAAAGTGGGATTAAAAGTTGACACAACGAGTACGTATTTGATGAGTTCAAACAACATAATTTCTGGCGTTGCTTGTACTATGACAAATTGTACTGTTAATGGTCTCGCTAATGATTTAGAAATTGTTGGCGCTTTGACTAACGTGAAATATGCTGGTGGAATTGCTGGAGAAATCAATTCAGGAGCTATTTCAAATGTTGTCGCAAATGTAAAATTTACCGACATTAGAGTTGCAAATGCAGGTGGATTGGTTGCTTATCAGTCTGGTTCTGGTGAAATTAGATTTGAAAATGTTGATGTAACATTGGATTATCACGAAAAAACTTCTAATGGATTGTCTGGACAAAATGTTGGTGGAATTTTAGGAACAAGCAGAAAAGCTTTCGTTTCAGGAAAAGTTAAATTTAATTACACTAATCTAAATGAAAGCATAGTAGGTTCAGTCGGAGCAGTGTCGGGCGTGTTGGCAGGAGGTTTAACAACAAATCTTGACATAACAATAAATGACGTTGCTTACACTGGCGATATAAATAATAAAACAACAAATTCGCTTGTTGGAACTTATGGAACGGCGAATTTGGGAGGAAGCATTTCAGAGGGGGATTAATGAATTACAACGAGGGGCATCTAGAATACAAAACATTTAATTTCTTTAGGCAATTGCTGTACTATATTGCCCTCTCTGTTTGTGTTCTTTTGGTTGTGACTTTAATTTTAGTTAACTTTGGTGGTTTCAAATTATCACACGTAGTTAGTAACAGTCAAAAACCATATGTCTACGCAGGAGATATGATTTTAGTCAAAACCGAAAAAGAATATAAGGTTGGCGATATTCTTCAATTTGATAAAGGTTTGGATAAAAGTGTTACACACAGATGTGTGAGAATTGTGGAACACAATGGAAAAAATTACTATGTTTGTCATGGAGATGCTGTTCAAAATACAGACGGATCTTATGGAAAAAGTTGGAAGTGGGAAGTTGAAAGACTTAAAAATATGACTTATTCCGAAATTGCAAACGAAAACATTGTGGACAATGTTCAAATAATTACAGAAGAAAACATAGAAGGAAAAGCTGTTATGTGTTTTTCTGGATATGGCAAATGCTTTGAATTCGTTCAAAAGCACACTTATCTTTTAATTGCTATGATTGTTTCTATCTGGTGTGTTTGTACAACCATTGAGTATGAATTAGAAATGAGAAACACTAGGAGGATGTTCTTATAGTGACAAAAGCAAAAACTAGATTTTTAACTTTAATCGTATGCGCCCTGCTTGGCGTAGTTTTTGCGTTTACAGTAGGTCATTCTTTGGCTGTTTTGGGTTCTACAATTAATGTAACGAGTAATCCAAAGCAAATTCATCAGATTGCAAATCAAAATCATTCAATGATTAATGACACAATCGAAGCTCCAATCCCGTTTGGAGAGGGAACAAGATTGACGGAAATAGCATTAAGATATTCTTACGGATATGACATTGATGTGAGATTTGAATATTCTTTAAGTTGGACAGATGGATTAGATACTAGTAATGTAATATTAAATTTTGCTGACAGAGATTCGTTCATAGTTGATGACCAATTTATTTACTTTAAAGATGGGATTTCAGCTGGAAATGGAATTTTAAGAATTATAAATGGTGTTTCATTCGTTGATCCTGAAGATGAAACATACTTTGGAAAAAGTTTAACAATTACTATTACTCCAAAAGTTGTAAAGAAAAGTGACACAAGTCATGCAAAGTTGGAAGAAGAAAATTCTTTAGCTTGTGACATGTGGACAAATTTAAGAACTGACGCAATAACATCTAATTTCATACTTTACAATTACTTAGATTCATCTACTTCTCATGGTGTGACTCATCCAGAAAATGAAACTGCTTACAGTAAAAATACAAAATTATTCGGAAATAAATATTATGCTGGTTGTGGAATGTATGTGGCTACTTCATCAGCATTAAAATTAAGAGTAAGCGTGGTTGCTACGTGGTATTACAAAGGTAGCGAAGAATCGCCTACACTACCACCTGATAACAATATCTTGTTGAATTACTCAGATAATTGGACAAAGTCGGGAGCGAATGGCTCGGTTGATGTTGTAGATTTTGATTACACTCTTCCAGCTAATTTCTCTGGTTATATTAACATTTTGGATAGTGTTGAAATTACAAGTGTTCTGTATTCTAGCGGAGGTGCAATAGATTACTCTGATCACGTTTTACAAGTAAAAGAAATTTTCATTAATGGTACAAGTTTTACTGGAGAATTAACTGACGGAGAAATTACAGATACTGCTCCTTTTGAAACTGCATTAGAGGATTACGAAAAATCCGATTACACAGTTCACAACAATACTGTTTACAATAATGCTTTATTCTTTATGCCTAATTCACTAGCTGAGGAAGAAGAGACACAGTATTATGCTTGTGATGTGACAATAACAAACAACACTAACGAAACAAAAGAATATTCAGTGTCTTGGGCGGTTAACTGTTATATTTCAAACGGATCTACTGCTGAACCTGTTGAAAATTCAACATTAACAAGTGCGACTTGGCACAGAGAAGTAATAAAAAACATTCAAAATTTCATTTCTGTAAGTGAAATTTCGGAATCGTTTGTTGTTAATGCAAAATCAAGTGCAAGGCTTTTGAATTATTATCAAATTTTGAGTGGAATTAGAGATTATTTTGTTAATAATGCAAATTTGGGAATTGTTGAATTTACTCATGATATTTGGATTGAAGTTGTTCCAACTATTTCAGAAGTAGAAATAACAAATGAATCAAATTACAAACTTTCTTTTGAAACTACTTTAGACAGACAAGAAGGTGTTGTAGAAATTTTCTTGAAAAACAACACAGATAAAACTTTGAAAGTGGAAAATATTGAAACTACAGGTTCTCTACAAAATCCACAAAATAAAACATGTTATGTAAAAATAGATACTTATACATACGCAGACAGTATTGAAAACTGGGGAAATACTTACTGGCAATATTACAAAAAAGATGGAGATAAATTTGTACAATGTACTTCCGTTGATGACAATGTGTCACGTTATAAAAAGGGAAGTGATTTCCGTTCATTGTCATGGGGAACTGACTTAAACAATATAGTTGGAACGTCTGTAATGAGTGGCGAAAAGGTTAAGTTTAAAACTGTTCAACTTTCTTCTTTTGAGACTGATGATACAACTGTATACTCTGCAACACTTGTTAATGCGTATACTGTTGCGAGTGTTCAGGATGGTGATGTTAAGATTTTAAAAGATGCAACTAACAATGCGTTGATTAATAATTCTGAAAATGCTGTGTTGGTTAGAATGACGGCGACGGGAACAATTGAAGAAAGTTATTTTGAAACTTACGGAACGCATGTTTACTATATCGGCGCATTAATGCCAGGACAAATTATTAATTTCGCTGAAGATGTAGTAGTATCTTCATTTGAAATCACTGAACTAGAAAAAATCGAAGGATTATTCGTATTTGATTCTTCATTGATTACGTGGGATGATGATTTTAAAACCAGAATGGAAGATTATTTTAGCTAAAAGGGGATAAATGAAAAGAAAAAATAGGTTTGGCAAAATACATTTATTAAGCATTGTTTTAATGCTGTTGGTTTTTGCCGGAATTCAATTAACCTATTCTTACTTTTCATGTGTAACAAACGTTAGTGAAGATTATGGAAGAATGTCTGATCTTGGTTTAGTATGGTTTGCAGGTTACAGTGAAGATAGTAATGAGTACTTATATACAGAAGGAAATACTATTGAAGTAACAACAAACTCAACCATTAACCGCGGAGAAGAAATAGATTTATTGTATAATGATAAAGAAGTGTCATTTGGAATAACTCAATATTCTCCTGAAAGACAATTGATAAATTTATATAATCAAACTGTTCAAGGTTTGAAAGATGTGAAAACAGAATTGGGTAACGCTCAAGATGAGTTGACTGACCTTGAAAATGACTTGAGTGAAGCAACTGATGAAACAGTTATTAAAACTTTAACGAAAGATATTGAAACTAAAAAATCTACTATTAAAAATTTAGAGAAAACTATAATATCAGAAAGGGCTAAATTGCTTAGATTGGCTGGTATTTGCAAGATTTCACTTGCTGAAGATTTTGAAATCGAAACATTGACAACTGTAAACTATGAAGATTTAAATTTGGGAGATGTTAATTCAAATGGAGAATTTGATTCATGTTCTTATTACTTAAGAATATGGGTAGATGCTTATTTGATTCAAGATGAAACTGTTCTTAACGACGAAGATGCTGGAGATATTAACTATGGACAATATTTTCAGTTGGTTATTGATGAAAATGAGTTTGACAAAGAGTTGAAACAAGCGGTAAGTGATAAAACTGGAACGAATTACACTTGGTCAAACTATGTATATTTTTCAACAGTTAAGTATGATAACGATTCAGAGAAAGAGTTGTTTTCAAAACTAAAAGTTGCACAAGATTTACCATATGAATGTTTTAATTCGGATGTTCAAATAATTGTAAATTTTGATGCTGTTCAATCAGAAAATGGAGCATTTAGCTTGGCATACAAAGATTGGAAAGGATACAGTTCAAACTGGTCTTAATAATGGAGAAAGGTTATGGCAAAAAATATTGGTAACAAATCAATATTAGTCACTTCAGCAATATGTTTATTGCTGTTGCTTTTGGTGCCGTTTATAACTGTAACGAATTCTTGGTTTACGTTTACTGGGGACAGACTTCAATTGTCTACTGTTAAAATTGGAGCGTTTAATATTAAGGTTTATGTAGATAATTACGACGTTTCAAACGGTGGAGATTTTGATCTGGAGTCATCGTTAATAGTGATTCCAGATGAGGAGATTCCTTTAGAATTAAAAGTAAATAATAAAGATGTATCAGATGTTGCTAATGGCGGAGAAAATACAATTTATTATCGTTTTAAATTCGAAATGTTAGACAATTTGACAAACACTTCAATACCTGTAACGATTTCGGGAAATGAAAATGTCGTCAAGAATGATTTAGATGGTTACTATTATTATCAGAATGCTGGAGTAAATGTTGGACTTCCTTACAATCAAGACGTTATATTATTTGATCATTTTAAATTAGATTATGCTGACGCATTTGATGGGGATACTCCAAAATATAATGGAACAAACGTGAAATTTAAATTAGTGTTACAAACAAGTACAGATATTAATTTTATTAATGAATAACAAAGGAGGGTTATTGTGAGAAAGAGATACAATTCGGCTACGACCGATGATGTGTACATAAAAGCAACAAAAGCAACTTCGCCTCAAAGTAAAGCTCGCAAGAGCCCGAAAATTGAGGTTATTTCTAGAAGAAAGAAAACAGATTTATCAAAAACAGCTGATTCTAAGACTAAGCAAAGCAAAACTGCTAAAACAAAAGAATTAAAAGAACTAGAACGTTTAAATGAGGAAAATATTGCAAAATATTCTGCTCGTTCAAAAAGAAATAGTGTAATTATTGGTATTTTACTAATTCTAATAGGACTGTGTATTGCTTATAATATTGTTTACTTTACAGTTATTTTAAAGAAAAGCAATTGTTTTATAGAGACGGTGCCTTCAACAAAAGAAAATGTCACATTTTACATTGGTGGTAAAAAACTAGATGCGTGGAGAACGCCTGCGAGCTTTAAGAGTGGAACGATTTATACGTTTAATGCAGATATAAAAATCAATGCTGATGGTGAATACATAGTAAAATATAATGTAGATTTGTATTCAGGTAAAACTAAAATAAAAGATTTCTATGTGCATGAGCCAAACATTGATGTTTTCAGTTTAAATAAAAACCTTACTTCGACGAAACAATATGTTTCAAGAACCGCTGTAAACGGTGGCGAAGTTTTAAGAATGTGTAACGGAATTAGAATCGACAGAGATTTTAGTAAAAAGCTGAGTCCTAACACATTTAAAATGAAAATAACAATTGAGCTTGAAAAGGTTAATTAATTATATGGGGATTTGTTCCTCATATTTTTATTGATTTTTTTAGTCTGTTGTGTTAAAATATTTACGGAGGATAAATGATAGAGTTAAAAAATGTATCATATATTGTAGAAGATCATGGCGAAAAGAAAGCCATTTTAGATAATATTTCATGTGTTTTTGATGATGCTTGTTTGACTGCTGTTACTGGTGAAAATGGTAGCGGTAAGTCTACTCTCATGAAAATTGTAGTTGGAATTTTAAAACCAACAGAAGGGAAAGTTTTCATGGATGGTAAAGATATTACAAATTTAACCATTGACGAGAGAGCAAGAAAGGGAATTAACTACGCATTTCAGCAACCCGTTTTGTTTAACGGTCTTACAGTTAAAGATTTAATTGATCTTGCAACTAAAAAAGAAAATTCTGTAGGAGTTGCATGCAATTATCTTTCTAAGGTTGGAATTTGTGCAAAAGTTTACATTAACAGACCGTTTGATAAAACTTTGTCTGGTGGAGAACAAAAAAGAATAGAAATTGCTCTTGCTCTTGCTAAAAAAGGTAAAGTATACATTTTTGATGAGCCAGAAGCTGGAATTGATTTGTGGAGTTTTGAAAAATTAAATAACATTTTTGACAAAGAAAAATGCAATATTGTGGTAAGTCATCAAGAAAAATTGTTGAAAACGGCTGATAAAATTTTAGTTTTAAATCATGGCAAGATTGAAAAGTTTGGCTCTGCTAAGCAAGTTTTAAAGAATCTTGGGAAAAAGTGTTCAATGATGGAGGGTGGCGATGTTAGATAAAATTTCTAAAAATTTGATTGAAAAAGTTGCTGGTCTTCATGAATTACCAAATGGTGCTCTTTCATTTCGAAAAAATGGTAAGGGGGAATTGATTAGATCAACTCCGAGCATTGTAATAGAAAAGAAAGAAGATTTATCTGGTATTAACATTTTTGTAAAATCAACTTGCCAAAATGAAGCATGTCATATTCCGGTGGTTGTGAGTGAAAGTGGATTATTTGATGTTGTTTATAACGATTTCTACATTGAAGAAAATGCTCACGTGGTGATCGTTGCTGGTTGTGGTGTTCATTCGGATACTGAGTCGGGACATAATGGTATTCATACATTGCATGTTGGGAAAAATGCACACGTAGAGTACATTGAAAATCATTTAGCAACGGGTAAGGGTAAAAAACAAATTAATCCTGTGACAAATATAATTTTAGAAGAAGGTTCTCATGTTGTGATGAAAACAACACAGCTGGGTGGAGTGAGTTTTTCAAACCGAATCACTAATGCAAAATTGAAAAAATCTTCAATTCTTGAAGTTGAAGAAAAAATATTAACAGATAGATTTGATGTTGCAAAGACAAATTTTAAAGTAGATTTGATTGGAGAAAACTCTAAATGTAAAGTTGTTTCTAAAAGTGTTGCAAGGGATGAGAGCGAACAGATTTTTAAATCCAATATTGTTGGTAAAAATATGTGTTTTGGTCATGTTGAGTGTGATGGAATTCTACTTGACAGAGCGAGTATTGAATCTTGTCCAAAAGTAAGTGCAAAACATAATCTTGCAAGTTTATCTCATGAGGCTGCAATTGGAAAAATTGCAAATGATCAAATTGTAAAATTAATGACTCTTGGGCTTACAGAGAAAGAGGCGGAAGAAAAAATTATTGAAGGATTTTTAAAATAATTAAATAAAATAATAAAAAATATCGCAAAAATGCGATATTTTTTGTGTTTTTAATAAAAAAAATAATAAATTTTTAATATTTTTTGTTAAAGTGAATTATTTGTGTCTACATATTCATTAGTAGAAATTTCATAATTTTTTAAATTTAAATATTTAATTCTTGTGGCTTCGCCTCCGTGAATATGTTTAATTTTAAAATTTTCTTCAAGTAAATTTCTTACTTCTAAGAAAAGAGAATAATTTAAATATTTTAATTTTTTAGCTAGCAATGAGTGAACAGTGCTTTTAGGAATATTAAATTCTTTTGCTGTTGCTCTAATTGTTGTTTTGTTTTTCAAAATATAATTTGCAAGTTCTATAGTGATATTGTCTAAGTTGAAATAATTCATAATCTCTCCTTAGCAATATCTTATTTTTGCATGTTTTAAAATATGACAAATTTAGACATGTTATTTTTTGTTTTTGAAATTTTCGACAAGGTTTAAAAGATTGTAACTTTCAGGCGATAATATTGCGTGTTCAATTCTTTTTTTAGAATCTGGAATTTCTTTTTCGAGTCTTGCTACTAATTCCTTAATTTCTTTTCGTTTGCTGTCTTGGTCTGCCGGACACTTGCTTTTTAATATTGGCATGTTTTTACTTGCATTAATAATTTTGTGTTCGTGAGTTAAATATAATGGCCTAATTAATGTAATATCTGCTTTAGACATATAAGAAATTGGTAACATTGTACTTAGTCTTCCTTCGTAAAACAATGACATAAAGAAGGTTGTAATCACGTCTTGCATGTGATGAGCAAGTGCTAGTTTGTTGCAATTTAATTTTTGACAAACTGAATTTAATGCACCTCTTCTCATTTTTGCGCATAATGAACAAGGATTTTTTTCTTTTCTTAAATCAAAAACAACATTGAAAATATCTGTTTTTTCAATATATAATTCTACATCTAATTCTTTACAAAAATTTTTAAGTCCTTCGTAATTTTCGTTTCCTGAATAAATATCAATATTTACAGCAACTATTTCAAACTTGTAAAGATTAAATTTTTGAAAATCTTTAAGTGCTTTTAGTAGGACAAGACTGTCTTTTCCTCCAGAAACTCCGACGGCTATCCTGTCTCCGTCTTGAATTAAATTATATTTTTCAATGGCTTTTCTCATTGTGCTTAAAACTTTTTGCATAATAAATTCTCCATAAAATTTTTTTATTAATTAAAATTATAGCGAAAATAATTAATTTTTCAATATATTTTTACAATATTTTTAAAATTTTTTTAAAATTAATTTATTTTTTTGTTTAAAAAGAATGAAAATTAAAATATTTAATTAAAAATTTTTCAAACATTTAATGTAAATAATATTTATTATTTATCGGCTTTTTATTTGACAAATTTCGCGCGTTTTTGTTATAATTTATTTATAAATAAATATTGAAAAATTACGCAAAGTAAAGAGAGGGGTTATGAAAAAGAAAATTACAAGTTTGTTAACATTTGTGCTTGTGGCATTGTCATGCTTATGTTTTTCTGCGTGTGGCAATAAGTACAAAAAAATGGAATACAAAATCATGTATGCTTTTAGTGCTGATGCTGAAGAATGGTTTGAGGTTGGAAAAGATAATTCTTTAGTTCTTAACTATAACGGTAAGGATGATTCTTTGGTTGTTGATGAGAATGGTGGAGAAATTTTCTTTAAAGTTCAAATTAAGGGAGTAAAGAAAAAACATCTTGGAGAAATTCGTATTAGTGCAACTGCGAGTATGGGGCTTGGATTCTCTGGAGCGACAATTAAAAATAATGGAGTTTTCTCTGTAAAGGTTGAGGATCCTGAATCTGTAGTTTCTTCTACTCTTAGATTTTACGAAACTAAATCTAACAAGGCAAGAAATGTAAACTTGGAAGTTTACCCTAGTGTTGAAACTTTAACTGCGGATTTAACTGTTGTTAAAGGATTTGATAAAAATATATCTCTCGATTTAAGTACATTAAACAATATTGCTTTTTATCCTGCGGGAACAAATCAAAAAGAATTAGTTTATTCGGTTGACAGTTTAGGAAAGTTTGTTGGTGGAAATTATGATGAAAATAAAGGCATTAGTTCGGCGAGCTTGCAAAATTTGATTTTGATTGATGATTCTAATCTTTCATTAAATAATTACGTTCCTACTTCAGATTCATATGTTGCAAAGGTTATTGCAGAATCGAAATTTGACACTAGCATAAAAACTGAATTCTATGTTTATTTGGTTGATGACTTTATTGATGATGACTTTGATGTTGATGGCGGATTTGAAAATGATAATAGAGTAGATTTGAAATATAATGAAACTAATGTTTTAATTGATAATTCAATTGATAATTCAATTGATTTGTATACTGGCGGAAAATATGCATCAACGGTTGTGACTTTAAACAAACCTACAACTATTTATTCACCTACAACTATTTATTCAAATGGTTTAGTTTTACATAATGGCGTAACTGCAAAATACAATTGGAACGTTTATGTAGATGGTGATAAATATATATTTGACAATTCTACACAACGTGGACTTTTAATTACAAAAGAAGGCGAGGATTCATTTAGAATTACTTGCGTTGAATCAGGTAAAACACCTTCTACAATTAAATTCGTTTATGCTATTGATGATTTGAACTATGAATCAACAAGTGCAAAAGAAATAACAGTAAACAAAAGATCTTTGCCTTCAACGTTAAGAATAAATGGTGAAAATGTTGAAACTTCGGCAACAGGAATTGTTTATAGTACTGGCTCAACGTCTTACAGTGGATTAAAATTAAAACTTGATTTAAGTCCTATTTACAAGAATAAAGATGGAGAAACTGTTGGAAATTATAATGTCGTTATTGATTCAACAGATGATTTAAAGTTGAGCTATACAAATGTTGGTGAATGGGTTAATGCAAACGGTCAGGTAATAAGCACTGGAAAATCAATTTACTTGAATTTGGAAAGTAAAAATTCAGAAACTTTTAATCTTAAATATGTAATATCTCCTTCTGAATTTAATGGTAAAAAAGTTGATGTTGAATATGGAACAGTAGTATATACTCTTATAAAGAAGATTACAGCTGATTCATTTGCTGTTACTGACGGGGATAAGAATACTCTTGTTGATAATAAAACTTTATACGTAGCAAAAGGTAAAACAACTAATTTTACTTTAGATGTATATCACACTGGAGAACTTTCTCGTGATACTATTAAAGTTTCTAGCAATAATGCAAATGTGAAATTTAGTAATGGTTTAACGGCAATTACTTTAGATAAGTGGAAAGATAGTGAGGTTACACCAATTGAAGGAGGATCTCGTTTCACAATTCCTGTAACTGCAGAAAATTTGTCAGACGAGGCTGTAATTACAGTTGAAGCGGGTGTTGGTGTTAATGTAAAAACACAATTTAATGTAAAAGTGGTTGATGCTACTAACGACGAATTACCTGCTGTAGGATTGGATGCTTTTACAAATGTTAAAGATTTAACAAATAATATTCAAGATAAAAAAACAGAAGGTGCTAAATATTTAGCTGTAAAATACAGTCAAACGGCGTCTGGTCGTTTTGGTGTAAATTTAGATTCGGCAACTAATATTATTAAATCTGTAACTTTGGGAAGTTCAGATCTTTACAAAGAACAAATTTCAGCAAATCAAGTTTCTTTAAAGACTGATTTAACTGGAAGTGATACAGTTGTTTTGACTGTTTACTATTACTACTTCAATTCAACTAACAATGTAGTTGAAGTTAAATCTCAAACACAAGAAATTCAGCTCGCTATTTACAGTTCAGTGGATGCTATAAGTTTAAGTACAAACAAACAAAATTTGACTTATGTGAATTCAAAGTTTACAGAACTTTCAACTGCTGTAATAACATTTGATGCTGTGGGTGATGGAAACAAAACTCCAACTAGTGAAATTGCTTTTGAAGATACGTCTAAATTTTCTACAAGCTTAACTTTAAAGGTTGATTGTGGCAAAATAAACAAAGTTTCTGATTTAACAATTTCAAAAGGAACATTTGATGCTGTTCTTGCGGGTGAAATAAAAGATGGAAACACTTTCACTATTAAAGTAATTGGTTCTATGTTTGGAGAAGAAGTTGCTTCTGGACAAATTAATTTAAATTATGTTAACTATATCAAAATGAGTAACATCGTTCTCGATGGGGTTCTTGATAGATATGATGACGATGAAAAGATTTCTGGAGTTGAGAAAAATGTAGAAGATGGTTTTGATATTCAAGTTTTCTCTTATGATATTTCTTTAATGGATATCTTGACTGGAAATAAAACTTCGGATTCTTACATTATCGGTGTAACAACTGAATACGAAACAGAAAATTTACTAAAAGCTAATGAAGACTTAAAGTTTGAAATTTACTCAGTTGTAGATTCTAATGGAGAAGAATCTCTTGGTGGAATAATTACAAAAGATGTAGAATTTAATGATGGTAAAATTAAAATAAACGTAACTTCATCAACAGAGGGTGGACGATTTGTTTTAAAACTTTCTGCTTTAGATTCTTTTGATGATGAAAAAAATAAATTTACTAAAGTTAGATACATTGTTGTAAATATTAGTGACGGTGAAAAATTGCCTTTCTTCGTTCATGATAAGGATGAATTTAATGCAATTTCTGGGGCGCTCGACAAAAAGTTTAAAATTGTAAATGACATTGATTTAGTGGGATTTAGTACAATTAGTGGAGAATTTACTGGAGAGTTAACTGCTGGAAATAATTATTTAGTTAAAGTTGAATTTACTGGGTCTGCATCACGAAATGTTGGCAGTGTGCAAGATGCTTATGTTGGATTGTTTGAAGAAAATGCTGGCGTAATTTCTGGATTTACTATTTCTGCTAAGTTTGCTTTGTCCAATTCAACAGATTCAACATCGTCATACAATTCAATTTATGCAGGCGCTGTTGCAGGTAAAAACTCTGGAACTATTAAAGATGTAACAGTACGAGTTGAAGTTGATTCAGACGCAGATAAAATTATTAAATTAGAAAATTCAAAAACTCTTTACTTTGGAGGAGTGGCTGGAGAGAACTTGGGTCATATAATTTCATCTAGAAACGAAAGCCTTGTAATATTTAGTGAGGCGTTAACTCTAAATTCAAGTGCAGAGAGTGCAAAAATAGGTTTAGTAACTGGTAAAAATTCAAATTTAATTGAAGGAAATTACTTAGGTATTGAAACATTTAATAAAGCAAGTTTCATTTCAAATGTAGTTGCAAACTTAAATGTTGTAAATGCGCATTCTAATGCTACTATCAATTTTGGTGGTGTGGCTGGTGAAAACACTGGTGCAATCAGAAATATGATTCTTGGTGGTAGTATCTCGGTTGCAAATGTGACAAATGCTTCTGCGGGTGGAAACATTGCCGGAATTGTTGGAGAAAACTCTGGAACAGTTCAAACAAGTGCTGTGTTTACGCTTAATATTACTTCTTCTTGTAGTGGTGTCAACGCATACGCGTCTGGTTTGGTTGGTACTTCTAAAAATGGAACATTAACAGATTTAAGAGTGATTGCAACAAAAGGAAGCTCTAACTTTACTGGAAAAATTAGCGGAACAAATGTTGCCGGTGCAGTTGCAAATTCTGATAACGACACAATATCACAAATTTCAATTCAATCGTTCATTAATGAAGATTTACTAGATGGAACAAATGTTTATGGATTAGTAAATGGAACAACCTCAACTATTTCCAATTCATTCATTGTTGGAAATTTAAAAGGAAGTTCAATTGTTTTAACTACAAATTCAACAAATGAAGAAACTACTTATTTCATCGGATCAGTGAATGGATCAATCAATCATGATTATAAAAATTATACATATGCAATCTTAAAAGATGATGAGTCATTTAAGTTTGTAGTAGATGGAGAAGAAAAAGAGAATTCAGACCTAACTGGAGACAATTGGGATGATAAAGTTAAAGGAATTTCTGCAAAATTTTCATCTTCAATTTCAGATCCGTGGAGATTAACTGAAGGTTATAATACCTTATTAGGAAACTCAACATATTATTTCCCATATCTAGTAACTGGAAATGAACAACCTCAAATGATAATTCAACCTACATCAATTGAATTAGATTTGGTTACTGGTGAAACTTATATATATGTACTTAATAATGATGAAACAGTTGAAATCGAAATTTCTGAAAATGAAACGGTTCCAGTAACAGACATTGCGGTAGTAAATTATCAAACAAAAGGCAACAACTCTCATAAGATTGTTAAGGAAGACGGTGAGGATGGTCTTGTAACTCTTAGAGTTATTCCAGAAGAAGCTCAAAGTAGTGTGGATTACGAAATCGTTTCTGGGGACAACGCTTACATTTACAATGGAAAGATTACATTTACAAAAGCTAGTGAAAGTCCATTGATTGTTAAAGTTTACTCATTGTTTAACAGAGATTGTTTCGAATATGTAGCATTCTACTCTGTTCCTGGTGCAAATGAATTCTACATGAACAAGTCTGAAGTGACTACATATGTTGGAAACTCTAGCCCAATTGATTTATATGCAGTAGTTGAAAATAGTGGCGAAACAATTTACGACATAAAAGATGTTGAAAATAAACTTGAATTAAGAGTAACAAAAGTTGAATCTGATGAAAAGATTTATAATAGAATTGGTCAAGAGTTTATTAATTCTGAAGATGCTAACGACAAGTTAAAATTGACTATTAATGATAGTAGATACAACAAAATTTCTGTAACTGCTGGAGAAGAAAAAGGAAGTTACGAATTAACAATTAAATTGATTTACAAAATTACGATTTCTGGAACTCCTTTTGAAACGGTAGTGGGAGAAACAACAGTTGTTGTGAATGTTACTGAAATAGCAACAGATCTCTCAATCCTTAATGCTTCTAGCGTTGGAGGAGAAATTGACACAAATATTGCATTTGTTGTTGATTTAAAAACTAACTTTGTAAGTGATGATCAAAATCATGACGAACTTAGCACTCAATATTATTATATTGAAGGAAATGCTGTTGTTCCTAAATATGATGAAGGTGTAAATAAAGACACAATCAAATTGTTCTTCGAAAAAGGGGAAAATGTTGAAAGTTGGAACTATCTTGTAAATTGGGCTTCTAAATTTGGCAAAGAAATTTACCAATTGTTTGACTATTCATTCGTTAGTGTAAAAACAGCTGATGGATATCGTTACAATGTTGAAATGTCTTTAAAAGATGAATATTTAACATATAAAGATAATGATAATAATACTTTAGTTAAATTCATCGAAGAAGAAATTAGTTTCAACCTTAAAGTTGAAGCTTACTCAAATGCATTTAAGAGTTCTAAGCTTGGAATAAAACTTACTCCTAGCACAATCAACTCTGTGCGTATGGAAAACTATGCTGTAGATTTCAGCAATGCAAACAGTGTGTACACAACACTCTTTACAAGTTCAAAAGCTGACACTTACATTATCACTCCAGGTGGAAAGGGTGGAATTATCATAATTAACCTTGATCCGTTCCATGCAGATATTGACAATTTAACTTTGACAAGCTCTGTGGTTAACACTGTAAACGGACCTGTACGTGTACAATTTGAACAAGTTGTAAAAACTGATGACGGAAAGTATGTTTCATATTCGCCTGTGGCATCTTCGACAGCTATTGAAAACGGAATTAAGTTAACAAGAGTTTCAAATGAAGATGGATCGTATGATGGAAAAATTTACATTCATACAATGTTAACTAGTTATTTTGGATCTCAAGATGATTACACAATTACTTTGGGGTATGAAGACAAATTTGGCGTTCAACACAGTAAACCTTTAAATCTCACTTCAACATTCATTCCTGGAATTAGTTTAAGTTTTGACAATGATTATAGAGTGAATGGTATTGATGAAGAGGTTGGTGAGTATCTTGTACAAAAGAATTCTACTGACAACACATTAAAATTAAAACTTTATGGTTATCAATTGAATTCAAGACCAAGTTTTGAATTTGGTTGGGTAGATCCTAGAACTGAAGGAGAAAATGTAGGAAATTATGTAACTGTATTTGTTGGTGAAGATGCTGTTCCAAACTTGGATGGCTCTTACACTGTAAATTGCACTATGGTTGTAAGAGATGATATTCCTGCAAGTTTTAAAGTTTCTGCAGAACTTAGTGTTACAGATATTAACTTAGGTATTTTGACTAGTGAAACAAGCGAAATAATTTTCCATCCAACTGATTACATTGTTGAAGGCATTTATGTTAAAGATTTAGCAAATAATACTTTAAACATTGCTCATCAATCGAGTAAGGCTGTTGAACTTAAATTCGAAACAAACAGCGCAAATTCTGATTTGAGTGATAAATTAAATACTGAACTTTATTATTACTTAAATGAAAAGAGAATAGATTTAAGACATATATTTGAATTTGACAGTAAAACTATTTACGAAGATAGAGACAATGATTTCTTTAGTGCGGTTTCAGAAACTATAGAATTAGTTAAAGATACAACTTATATTCCTACAATCAATATTTACGGAAGAGAAACATTAAAGAAAACTATTCATGGAAGCATTTGGGTTGGTTACAAAGTAGATAATCATGAATATAAATTTGAATTCTGTTCAGAAGATGATAAAAATGTTTATTACAAAAAAGAAATCCCTATTTCTTTTGAATTAAATATTTATCCTGCGTCAACAGAAGAAAAAGCAATTCCTATTTACGATGAAGCTGGATTTAAAGATATGAGAGCGGGAGTAGATTATATCTTAATGAAAGATATAACTCTAACAAACTTCACTCCAATAACAAATCAAATTTCATCTCTTGATGGTAACAACAAGATTATTAAAATAACAAATTTTGCAATACATAATGACGGATTGAATTTCGGATTGTTTAAATCAATTGGAGAAATTGAAGACACTGAACAATCTACTGACTCTAAAACAGTTTACAAGAAAACAATCCTTAAAAATGTAACAGTTGATTACAGTGCGTTTGAGGGATTAGCTTTACAAACTGTGGAAGATGCTGAATCTGTCAACTTTGGTGGATTAGTTGTGGATAACAACGGTGGAATTATTTATAACTGTGAAGTAATTAATTCAAGTCTTGGTGAAGATAATGGAAACATTAACATTCTTCTTCCAGAAATTGAAGGATTAGAAGTCAATGTCGCCGGTTTAGTTGTAAACAACAATGGAAACATTACAAATTCTCGTGTGGGAACAGACAAGTTTACTAGAATATCTGTTTCAAATGGAATTGTAAGAAAGTCCATAAGTTCAAATGGATCATTGAGTTTTAAAGCTTCTGGAATTGATGAAAATTCTTTAATTCATAACAGTCATAGTGCAAATATGTCTGGATTTGTTGTAAACAACTTAAATAACGGTTTAATTACAACAAGCTATGCTCAAAATATTGAGATTTTAAATGAATCTAAATCTGAAAGTAGATCTGCTGGATTTGCAGTTGAAAACTTAGGTGAAATTTCTCAAAGTTTTGTAAGAGGTTCAAGCAAAGAAGTGACTTCAACTACTAACGAAACTCTTTTGGAAACAAAGAATGGAAAGGTTGAATCTCAAAATGGAAACTCTGCTGGATTTGTTTACTACAACAGTGGATACATTAGCGATGCATTTGCGAACATTACACTTGAAACTGAGTCAAAAGCATTAAGTGGATTTGTGTTTGAACATGATGGAGGAAAAATCTCTAATTCATATTCAGCGTGTGCAAAAGTTGTTAATGAAATAGAAGACGATAAATTAAGAAAAGTTAACGAGCGTCCTTTTGTGGGAATTGGTGACGATCATGAAGTTTTAATTTCAAATGGTGCGATAATTGAAAATTGTTATTATCTTTTGAAAACTGGAGAAATGGAACTTGCTAATGAACCTGCGAAAGGTTTAAATGTGGACAACTTTACAAATTCTGACAACCTTGAAGGATTCACATTTGTTTTAAGTAATTCTCTAGAAGACAGAAAGAATGGTGTGTGGTCAAATTACACTCCAGAAGGATATTACAGAGCTTTACCAGAACTTGTTTCTGCAAATACAATAGCTTTAACTTATCGTTATGCTACGGAAAATGAAAATGAGTATTTATATGCTTCAGGTTATGGTTTAGGTACAGAAAATAATCCTTATATTATTAGAAATCTAAATGAATACAATGATGTGTTCGTTCAAAATCGTGACGGCGCATTAGAAAACTGGGCGCCAACAGGAGAATCTGGTTATATAAGATTTGTTAGCGACATTGATTTTACTGGAGAAGCTGTTAAAACTCGTGCAAGATACACTCTTGGAGACAAAGACAAGACTTATATTGACGGTAATGGCATGACTCTAAAGGGAATCAAATTTGACGTTGGAGAAATTAATGAAACAAGTGTTGGATTGTTTGCTGAAATTAAAAATACAACAATTAAGAATTTAAACATTGAGTTAGATTCACATTCTTCAAACAAAGAAAACACAACAAGTACTTCTAGTGTTACATATGTAGGAGGACTTGCTGGAAAAATTGACAATTCAATAATCATTAACATTAATTTAGACGGAAACGGATCTACTCTATTAGGTAAAGAATATGTTGGAGGAATTGCGGGAGAGATAACTGGAGGAAGTCAGTTGTATGCAATTTCAACAAAGCTCAATGCGCAAGGTGGTGATCCTACAGCTTCAAATGTCGGAGGAGTGGCTGGACGAATTAATTTAACTTCAAGATCTAACTCTAAATCTTTATACAGCTTATCTCACATTACGGTTGCTGGAAGTAAGTTAAAAGGTGGATATGTTGGAGGAATTGCCGGACGTGTAGAAGCAGAAGGTAATAATATTGTTAAAGCATACAGACTTCGTTACGACGTGTTGGATACTTCAAAATTGGAAGGTGCAAGTGCTGTCGGCGGATTGTTTGGTGTGTTTAGCGGAGAATTAAAAGCCTCTCAAGTTACAGCAGTTGAAACTACTCAATATGAATACGATAAGGCAATGGCAAACTATGTGCTTAATGGAAAACTTGAAAAAGCTGGAAACTTAACATTAATTAAAGGATCTAGTTTCTCTGGTGGATTAATTGGTGTTGGTGTTGACACGTCAGTTTACGCAAGTTACGCTAAAGTTGGATTTGATCCAGAATCAACAGGAGTGTTGGGAGGCGTTTACGGACTTTCTATTGGTTCAAAAATTGCATTCTCATATGCAGTACCTTATGTAAACACGGAAAATGAAGTAATAGCTGGTGGTTTAATTGGTCTTGCATACAAAAATAAAACTTTAGCTGAAAGTTCTAGTTATAAAGAAGTTCAAGCATTTGTTGCTTCAATGAAAGAATCTGGTAATACGTACGATTCATTAGAATTTACTTTCTCTACATTAATTTATGATACGACTAAAAAACATGCAAATTCTCAGTACAACGTTCTAATGAACGAAGGTAATGATATTGAGAAACAAAACACAAAAGTGGCTGGACGTTATCCTGACGATATTTCGAATTTTGATGCAACTCACTCAGCACTTTTAAGTGATTTGGTGAACATTACAACTCCAGAAGCTTCAACAAAACAAAAAGACACATTTGACAATATGTTTAAAGGTTGGTCGTCGGTTGAATATTGGAGCTTAAATAACTTAAAAATTTATCCAACTCTTGAAAGAGACGAAGCGATAAATTACTATATCATTGATGACATTTCAGATTTCCATGTAATGATTAACAATCCAAGTAAGAATTACATGATTGTCAAAGACATTAATATGTCTACATGGCAATTAGAAAGCAAAAGCAATTACATTTTCAATTGTGACTTTACTGGAACTCTTGTAGGTAAACTTAATAATGGTGGTGCTCCACTTCTTTCTGGATTAAAACTAGAATGTGGAAATAGTGGAGATGCGGGATTGTTCAAGAAAACAGCCGGTGCTGAAATTTCAAACATTAAGTTTGAATGGGACGGTGTAACAAATAAAGCAGCAATAACTACTACTACTAAAAATTTAGAGTTAGAGTACATTGGACTTGTTTCATGCGAAGACTCTGGATCTATGTTCTCAGGCTTGACAGTTAGTGTTAAAGCGAAAACTGGAGAGGATGCACTCTTCATTGACAATACAGCGAATACAACGCAAACGATTCAAGGATTTGGTGGAATTGTTGGTCGTGCTAGTGGTAGTGAAATTTATTCTTCTTCCGTAACTGGCAATGTAATCGCAAAAATTACTGAATTTGGTGGCATTGTTGCAAAAGCAGACGCATTAATAATTAAGGATGCAAACAATGAAAACCTAAGTCAATCTACTAGAATTCAAGATTGCTCAGTCAATGGTACTCATACTTTAACAACAAATGGAGAATCTTCATTCGGAGGAATTGTTGGTGCCTCTCAAAATACAACAATTTCAACTAGCGATTTTGTCAATGGTTGTAAAATTGTTGCAACTTTAGAAAGCGTTGCTAATATTGGTGGAATTGCGGGAAATCTAGATCAAGGTTCTTACATTGCTTCATGTGATTCTTATGGTGAAATTGTTATTTCAATTGGTGCTAAAAATGTGAACCTCTATCTTGGAGGAATTGCAGGTACGTCAAACGGACAAATTAGTAATTCTTCTGCAAATGCAACATTTACTACAGTTATTGACGAAGAGGATAATATTAGTACTCCTGCAGTTAATATTAATACTCTTGCAGTCGGTGGAGTTGTTGGACAACTTGCTAGCTCGGGTTATGAAGACATTTTCAACGTTTTAAGTTATGGTGAAATTGACTTTAGTTCTGGAAATTACACAACAGTATACGCTGGAGGAATTGCCGGATTTGCAACTAGTGAAGTTTCAATTGCAAATTCAATGAATTTAACAGATGTAAAAGCTAAAGCAAGTTCTAACTTATATATGGGTGGAATTATTGGAACAGCTGGTACAGATGTAGAAAACGGAGATCAATCATTAACGATAAGTAACGTTGCTTCTACTGGAAGAATTGTTCCGACAATTGAAAGTGATAATGCAAAATTGTACGTTGGTGGACTTGCTGGATTTGTAAAAGATGATTTCAATGTGACAAATTCTTACACACTTTCAAGTATTATTGCAAGTGATGTAGATGGTTCAGTTTTGGCAAAGAACAAAGAAGCTGAGCGAATTAATGCTGTACTTGGAAATGGATCGATTTCTTCTACAAGTACAAACGTTTACTACTCATCGGATTATGCATTAGTTGAAGAATGTAAGGATGTCGACAATGACGGTCTTAAGAACTACACTGCATATAATTTAGTGAGAGGTAGCCTCTTTGACTCATTTGTTGCTGATTCTAATGAAGGATTTGTGTTTGCTGACGGAAAAGACTCTACTACAAAAGTTCCTTATGTTAAGAGCATTGCGTCATTATTAGTTAATGCAAAACTTCTGGACAGTAATGATAATGAATATATCAAAGATGGAACTGCTTATAATCCAAAATTAATTCAAACCAATAACAGTGAACATTCATTTGACGGTAGTTATACTTATTACATTCTAGCTATTTCTCAAAATGACAATGTTTACGCTCTTCCTGAGTTTGATGGAGATTTAAACGGAATTTTAATTGGACAAGATGTTGAATATTCTGTGTCTCAAGCTCCTAATATAAAGATTTCAGAGGATTCTGCAATTTCTAACATTCATGTAAGAGGTAGTGGAACTGCAGTACCATTAGTTTCTGAAAATAAAGGTGTGGTTTCAAACTGTTCTGTAATGGGACATTTTACAGGATTACAAAGTTCTGATGAAAACGATAAAGATAAAGGGAAGGGCGCGTTAGTAACAAACAACTATGGATTGGTTGAATACTGTTACTCTACTGCAGAATTAGTAGTTGCAGAAAATGAAACATACTCTTTAAGTGGACTTGTTTATGAACAAAATCAAGGTAGTAAGATTTTCTCATCATTCTTCACTGGTTACATTGAAGGAACAGGTGCGGGAATTGCTGGCTCTAATCCTAATAGTGTTTCAAACTATATTTACAACTGTTACAGTGCTGGTGTTGTAACTACAACTAGTAGTAATAGTTTTGCGGGATTCACTCTTTCGGGAGATACTGGAAGTAATAACTACTTAGATAAATGGGCTAAGTTTGAAGAAATAACTGGAACAGGTCTTCCTCTTTCTACAATTGAAACAAAAGATTTAATGAAAGCTACTAACTTAAAAGGTAGATGGCACACTGCATTAACGGATAGTGGTTATAACACAAAAGCAGGACTGTTCGGAAAGAACTACAACTATCCTGTTTATAACCTTAACAAAGTCAATGTGGATAAAGACGCTGAATTACAAGATTTCTTAAGATTAGAAGATACTGGTAATGGAGCTTGTGCCGATGACACTCTTTCAAGAACTTATGAGAATCTTTTAGGGGCTAATTACAATAAAGCATTTAAGATTCCTCATATTGGAGTTTTAGATACAATTAGTTGCTTAATGAAAGACAAAGCAAATATTAACTTTGGAAATTACAACTTCGTGCTAATTTATGACATTATAGCTAATGATAACAGTGCTAAAAGAGTTGAATTAGATAAAGATGAAAAAATTACAAAAAATAATTTAGTAAATTTCACTAATGGGCTAATTATTTCTAACAAGTATCTAGGATATAATGACGCTACTAATTCAACAAATCATTGTGAAATTAGTGGTCTTAACACTCATGGATTGTTTAGAGAATTTACAGGCTCTAGCATTTACGACATTAAGATTGGAGATGCATATAGTCTAAAAGATACTGGTGTAATTGGTGCTAGTTCAAGCGAAAGCGGAAATTCGAATGTGGAAAATGTTACATTATTGAACTTGGCAATTACGTCTAATGGAGATAGCTCAAATACTGGTGTGTTGTTTGGAAATGTCGATGGAACTTTGAATGTAACTAACATTAAAAATGAAGCCGGAAAAACCACAACTGTTACTGGCGGAAATAAGACAAACATTGGACTAATTGCTGGAAGTTCAAATGGAAAAATCAATATTAAAGATATCGATGTATCATTAGTGTTAAAGGGTTCTGAAGTTGCCGGTGGATTAGTTGGTGTCGCCACTAATTCTACTATTAAGATTGAAACTGTTACAAGTACAGCAATTATTGCAACGGCTGAAGGAACAAAAACTAACAAAGTAAACGTTGAATTTGATGGTTGTACACTTGCTGGCGGATTAGTTGGAGAATTAAATAACTCAACTGTTGATGGAAGCAGTCTCAAACTCAAATTAGATTTCTTTGGGAATGCAGAAACACTTGGTGGCATCGCTGGAAAATCTGTTGAAAATTCTTCAATTTCTAACATTATTGCAACAACAAGTAAAGTTTGCAATGTTACAAACTTTGGTGGAATTGTAGCGATTGTTGAAAATGAAAAAACAAATGAAAGCAAGTTGACAGTTTCATCAGTTGAAATAACAATTTCTCATGTCGAACAAAACCAAACTCAGGGCGTTGTAACTTTAAGTGGCACGCAAGGTGGCGGTTCTGAGGGTGGAGAAACTGTAGAATACGGTGTAATACTTGCTGAAAATGGTGTTGCCGGAGCTCTTGCTGGTCTTGTTAAAGGTAATATTTCGGCATCCAGATTAACTATTAAGAACGTAGGTAATGCATCTGAATTTGTTGTTCAACAAAAGAGAAAAAATGAAAAAACTTCATTGGGCGTTGGAATTTTTGCAGGTGTTTTAGAAAGTGGCAACATTGAAGTCAAAACTGGGTCAACAATTAACGTCAAAATGAGGGCTCAATTCTCTAAGAACATCGGTGGCGTAGTTGGAGCATATAAAACAGGACAAATTTTAGTAGAGAATGGCGTTATTTACAATGTTTCAATGGAAACTGCTGGTGAAAACATTGGTGGTGTGTTCGGGCTTGTTGACGAAAAATATTTTGAAACAAAAGTAACTGCTGAAACTTTTGGAACACTGAAAGATAGCTTATATACAAAAAATGATGATGTATATGAAAAGGTTGATTCCGAAAATGCAACATACAACGAAGATACGATATACTACGCATTTAGTGGACTTCTCATAGATGATGTATTTGGAAAAATGATTCAAAATGGAACAGTTGTAGAAGAATATCCGTACAAAAACTTCTTTAGTACAAAAGTAGGGTCTAGTGATGCAGATATAAACCTTATTGGAAACGTTGAAAATGTTGGTGGATTAATTGGTTGTATGAAAGGAGATTTTGGTGCTCTTGATGATAAAGGATTAATTGACAACAAAAATAAAATTACAAAAGGTGATGCAAACAGTATTATTAATGTTGGTGGTGTAGCTGGATTATACGCTGTTAACATTGGAACAACAGGCTTAAAGAACAGTGCTGAGATTGTTCTTAAAGAAAATTCATTGAATGTCGGTGGAATTTTCGGTCATCTAGAAAGTTCTAAATATACTATTCACACAAATATGACGAACTCGGCAAACGTTGCTGGATATCAAAACGTTGGAAGTTTGGTTGGATTCCTGGGACATGCTTCACAAGGAATAACTTCTCTTGAAGGAAATTTGGCAATTTCAGATGTTGAAGGTGAGATTAACGTAGGTGGTGTTGCCGGCCTTGTGATTCACTCTAAAGTTGGAAGTTATATAGCTGATAAATCTGCTTCGGCTACAATATCTTCATCGGCAGATGTAAAAGTTTGCGGTGTTGCAAACGTCGGTGGAATAGTTGGTTATATTCAAGGAAAAAATATAGAAGGGGATTATAATATTTATAAGAATCCTAACACTAATAAGTGGTTTATTCTTACAAATAAAGACGGATATGTTTATGAACTGACGGAAGACCATAAAACAGGAGCTCTGTATAAGCTGGAGAAAGGTACAGAAACATCAACTTCCGAGAATCCTGCAGGTATTAGTCCTAAATATGTATCCGCGGAACTTAATAACATTACAAATCAATATAAAAATGAGAACGATGAGACAAAAACTACAAATATAACAGTTCACGGTAAAGGAAATAGTGCTGTTCCTACAAATATCGGAGGACTTGCTGGAGCGATTGATAATAAAATCAACTCAATTTGTGTAAGAAATAATGTTTTAACTAACATTACGATTTCTACTGATCCAGAAGGAGGAGAAGGAACAACAATTAAAACTTCTGGAACTAATAAGACTTTGAGTTCTGCAAAGAGATATGAGACAGAAAATATCACTCAAGATAATAATATTATTACGGATATAGCATTAGATTCTATGGAAAGTGGAATCGGTGGATTCGTTGGTGCTAGATATGGTAATACATATGGAGCAGAATTCGGAAATGAAATAGGTATTAAAGCATTAAATGTCCCATTAGGTGTAAATGTTGGAACATATTATGGCTATCATGATATAGATGGAGCAAGGAGTATTATTTATCCTACATTGAAATCTGCTGTAAATGTAGACGGAGCTTATAATATAGGAGGTTTAATTGGTTATGTTAAATCTGCAGGATCCGTAAATGAAGGAGAAGTAGTAGGTGACAGTACTAAACATTTTATAAAACAAGCAGAACACAAGATTACTCTGCAAAGTACTCTCATGGGAATGCGTGTTGGTGGATTGTTTGGTAAAGTGCATGCAAGTAATGTTTCAGGTTTAACAATTTCAAGTGCTAATACTAATAATATAGAGATTAATACAAGTAACTCGTATTACATGGGTGGACTTGTTGGAATGTGGACTTGCGATCCTGTTACAGAAATGAAATTTAACAATGCGAAAGTTGAAGGTAAAGTTACTTCGAGTGCTACAGATGAAGTGAATTCAGCATCAGAATTTGGAGGACTTATTGGACTTGTAAAAGTTCCAAATGCTTCAACTGGAGACAGAGTATCAGTTGAAGTAAAAGGAACCCACAATTATCCATTCACAGTTAACACAATAGAAAATGAGAATTACGCAGATGGTCGTTCAAATTTCAATTCTTATGATTCTGAATCTCAGTTGTATTTGGTTGCAAATGCGTATTATATCAACTTAGACGAATTTTCAATTTCGCCAGGGAAACTTGTAGAGGTGTCTTATACAACAAACATTCCAGGGATCGGCGATCAAACGCGAACAAAATATGTTAATCCAATAACGGGAACAACGGGTTGGAATACAGAATATACAGGATTTAAGCAAATTCAAAGATATATTGAACAAGACATTACATCCAAAAATACAACTGCTAAAAATACTGCGATTTCAACAATTTACAATGCTGAGAATATTACAAAAGTTGTAAATAATAGTGATAATAAAATCAAATACACTATTTATGAAGAATCGTACGGAAATCCTTACTTGTACTGCAAGATTGGTATTGCTTCACTTTATAAAGACGCAGAAGGAAACACAGATGTTGAACTTTCAGACATTCAAAAAGATCCTCGGCCATATATTGATGCAGGTCATGACGATGGCACATATGTTGGGAATAATGACGTATTCGGTGATTCTAGCGTAGAATGCAACGCTGCAAACGCTAAATCTCTAAATTTACTTGATCAATATGACTGGACAAGCGAGGGTGACGAAGATTATAAAGATTATGAAGTTATCACTCAAAAAATTGTAGATGTATCAACTGGTGGTTTCGGATTGTATTATAATAAAGATGGAGAACTGACAGATGCTCCAGGCGAAGAAGATTATCCATATGCTATTGGAATGATTTATGGAGTAGAAGGTTATCTAGGTTCAGACAAAACAACATATTTTTCATTTGGAATTGTTTATTCAGAAAATGATCAAGCAACAGTGCAAAATGGTTCAATCTTTAATGTTTCTGGTGTGCAAGGACAACATGAAAAAGCTGAAGACGCAACAGACGGAAGTAAAGTTGGTTGGTGGATTGCTGGCATTGCCGTAGGTTTAGGTGTAGTTGCTCTATGTATATTCTGCCCTGCCGCAATTGGATGGGTTGCAGGAGCGGTACAGCACCTTTCGGGGCCGGTATTGTTGTCATTAAAAGCAAAAATTATAATTGGAGCTTCGTCGGTAATCGCTTCTGCAATTTGTGGATTTGGTCTTTATGATGAATTAACAAAAACGACAGGTAAACAATATATGAATGAGTCATTCTTTGAAGTAAAAGATCAAAACTTTGGTTACTTGACTTCTGGGACAACTAGAATTATTGCAGACAGATCTAACACTTATGAATTTAGATCAGATTTAACTATTTATGAGATATTTTCCGCAACTGAGGGTGCAGGAGTGGATTTAGATGGAGATGATATTAAAGCAGAAGGAACTGTTAACCTTCCATTGTCATATTATTTTTATTCATTTAATAAGCCATCGGATTTGTATGAAAAATCATATGTAACCATAAATGCCGTAGAAGGCGTGGATAATCCAATTAGTTATTCAGCTACAGGAGAAGAAAACTTTACGTCTCATGCTAATCATACAGTTAAGACTTATGTTTATAGAAATGGAGCGTATTACAGATATTCTATGGCCAATGATATATCATTTAGAAATGCTCAACTTCTCACAATGGATGCAACTGTTTACACTCCAGCACAAAAAATTATGTTAAGTGAAGATGATAACAGTCCTGCTGGGCATTATGTTTACGCAGATCCAACTACAACAGGAGAGGAAAATAAAAATATAGACTTTACTCGAGATGTAGAGCAAACTTTCTACAAAGTTAATTCTCAGCCAGAAGGTGTACAAGGCTACGATTGGATTCAAATTTACTTTACAGCAAACGGAAACAGAGATAAAGGTGCTAAAATTGTTGGTAAATTTGAGTACTGCGAAACTCAACCGGCTGGAATAAGCGGAGTAGACTACATAACCTTTACTGACGATGATAATAACAATACGTATTATCAATTTAAAGAAATTGACAATGGTGATAACGTAGGAAAGGATTACTATCAATCATATAATCCTTCAGATGATGAAACAACGCTTTATATTAATATGTATCCTAAAGTTACTAATGATAAAGCTGATGCTACAAATCCGTATGAAGGGACTTCGGCATCATATTACTTCGCAAACGTTCTTAATACTAACGAAGTTCCTGCTGATGCTTTAAGATTTACTCAATCTGCTACATATTGGTATTACAATGCTGGATATATTACTGGACAATACACTCAAACGTCTTCAGATGGAAGTAGTACAAATGTAAATGTGCCATTTGTTCGTTCAAATAATTTAAAACCTATTTTATATAATGAAAGTGGGGATCTCATTGATTGGGATTCAGAGGCTTACAAAAATAAAAATATTTTCAATATCTCACTTGACAGTGTTTACATTTCAGATCCAAGTAATCTAGGAAACGATGAAAAAGCTCAAATAAAAGCATCTGTGAGATTTAAAATTGATAATGGTAAACTTTATGAGTATACGCCTTTGTCTCAATATAATCTTAAAGACTTTGGAGAAGGTAAAACAATTCTTCAAGAATTCTTCTCAAACACGTTCATACCTGACTCTTCAGAGATACACAATCTTTATAAAAACGAAGGAGGAGCTTGGTCTAGATATAAATATAATACGGATGAGGATGGTGAAACAATCAATATAAATGAGCAAACTTGGGAGGATGGCGCTTATAAATTTGGTATTAACACAGACTTTAATGAAACAATTTTTGTTGAATCTATAAAAGTTACGCTTACTGGAAACAATTTAAAGCATTTGTATGGTAAATTTGTTGATGTTAAAGATGAAGCTGGAAATGTTATAAGCAAAAAACTGGTTGAAACCTCGGATGTTAAACCAGGATCAATTACCATTAGTTAGAAAACTTTGTTTGGATTTGTAAAAAGTTTTTAAAAAATTAAATAAATCTTAACTTAAGAATTTTGAAAGAATTTAAAAAAGTTTATTAAATTAATTTGACAAAATGTTTCGAAATAATTTATTATACTTGCAAGGTGGCGGTTAATTTAATTAAGGGGTCCACGATTTAGTGGCGAAAAGCACTGAGAATACTCAGTGCTTTTTCGTTTTGTGGAAAGTCTAGATGGTCATTTAAGAATTGCAAATTTTAGCAGTTGGGGAAATAATTATTCTGCTAATAGAAGTTAAATAATTTTTCAATAAAAAAATTTAAATATTTTTTAAAAAACGTTTGACTATTTATGTCGAAATACATTACAATTTGAGTATAAGCATTCGATAGTCGATGAAGAGTGCTAAAGAGAGAAAACTCTTCAAACAATTTTTCTTGAATTTTGTAAATATTTGATTTTAAAGCATGTCGATCAATGTTTAAAGTTTTAAGTTTACAAATTCTGTTATTGTCCTTTATGGACAAACTTAAAGGTCCTTTATGGGACAATAAAAAAACAAGGGGGATTAAATGACTAAATTAAAATCTAAAAAGATGACTAAGTCTACTATTGCTATTATCGTTATGGCAATCGTTATGGTTGCAATGATGGCATTTGGTGGAACTTATGCATATTTCACAGCTACTGCTACTGGTGGCTCTAGAAAATTCACAACTGGTACAATCAGACTTGGTTTTGACACACCAGTTAAATTCGAATTGCCTGAAGATGCTATGATTCTTCCAGGTGACGTAATCGTTAAAGACGCTATCGTTTTAAATACTGATGGTGCTACAGCTGAATCTTACATTGCTGTTAACTTCGAAATTGATATGGAAATAGTAAATCCATACGATGAAGAAACTGAAGCTGATAAATTTGCAGCTGAAGAACTTAGAATTGCTGCTATTAAAACTGCTCTTAAAAATGACGGTTTAGGCGCAGCTTTGAACACTACTGGTTCTTACACTGTAATGGAAGATGCTGATTCAGATCCTGGCACTCCAGATGTAGAAGTGACTAAAGATTACATTATTGACGGCGTAAATCTTGCTGATCCTGAAGATGCAGAAAGCGAAAAAGCAGTTAAATGGGTAGCATACTCTTACACAGAAGATGGTGCTTCTGAAGAAACTGTTACTAATGTTTACGTTTTATGTGATAAGGTAACTGGACTTCCAGTTGCTGTTCCAGCTGGTTTAGATATCGTTTTGGCTGACGCTGTTGATTTAGATGGTGACACAGTTAATACAACTGATGACATTGCTTCAATTTGGATCAGTAAAGATCTTGAAGATGATTGGTCTCAATCATTAATCGATGAAAACGGAAACTACGTTTACCAAGATGAAAACGATGAACTTGTTTACGTTAAAGTTGACGGAGAAGGAAACGTTGTTGAAGGTGAATATGTTGACGCAGAAGGTAATGATTACACTATAACTGAAGATACTGTTCTTTCACTTATACCAGCTACTTCTTCTGTAAAAGGTTACATGGGAGTTCCTGTAACTGTAACAATCGGAGCTCGCGCTGTTCAAGCTAAGAACTTCACTAAAACAGTTGATGCTGTAGTAGAAGAATTATATAATGATGTTTACTACGTTGCTCCAACTCAACCTTAATTTTAAGTGTTAAAAAAATCTCTCGTTTGAGAGATTTTTTTTATACTTCAATGATTTTTAAATCTTGAGAGTCTTGATAAACAATGTAAAAACCTTCACTTAATGGGTCGTCGACGTCGATAGGGAGCCACTGATAATGTTCACCCAATTCTTCTGGAACTTTTGAATTGTAATCGCATTTGACGGCGTAGCAAATGTATTTAATTTGATCGTTTTCGTAAATTGCGCCTATACAAAATGAGTTTTCATTTTCTTGAATTCTAACGAATTTGCTGTTTTCAACTAATTTCATAATTTCTTCGTCTAGAGGGTAGTTTTCAAACACATATTCAAACTGAGGAATTAGAGAAGTTAAGATTGTTTTTTTGTTTTCTTTTTCATTTGTTTCTAAAGAGTCTTTAGTTTGTAATTCTTCAGTCTTTTTATTATCAATTTCTGAATATTCATGTGTTTCGATTTTTTGCTCCTCTTGAGAATGAGTTTCGGCGATTGTGTTGTCGGCTTGTTGATTGGCGTAGAAAAATTCTTTATACTTACAGTTGGCGCAATCTGGACAAGATGAGCATTCTTCTTTAACTTCTTCTGTGTCGGTGGGTAAAGTGTTTTCACTAAAATCCATGTTAAAATAATAACCTGAATATGTACCGCCTTTTAGAAGTATTTCATTAGACGAGGTGTCTACAATTGCAACATAAAAATCTTCATCCATGTTAAAAGATCCAACTAAAGAGCTTTCATATTGACCGCCTTTATCTAAAAGATTGGATTTGTAAACTTGGTCACGATGATATATTCCTATTTTTACTCCCGGATTTAATTTTGCAAGAGAGTAAATTCTTAGTTTACATTTTAGTAAATCGTCTTCTATATACAAAGAAATAATGCCTCTAGCATTTTGGTTGATTGAATTTTCTGGAGAGGATAAAATTATTGTTTTGTTTTTCATAGTTTTATTATAGCGTAATAATTTTTTTGATATGACTAGAAAAAAGTAAAAATACGTCGAAAAAATGGCTAATTTTTCGAAAAAGATAGAATGGATTTATTTTCCTATTTTGATTGACATAATTGTCTCATTGTGCTATTATTAAGGTTGAAAACTTGATGAGGGAACAATGAAAAAATTTACTAGAATTATTTTATGCTTAATGTTGTGCGTTGTTAGTTTCATGACTATTGCGTGCGACTCTCGTACTAAAGAAGAAAAAGCTTTTACTTATCCTACACATTCAGACGAAACCTATGGTAATGGTGGGCTAGCTGTTAGGAAAGGTGATTATTTATACTTTGTGAATGGTTACGCAAGTTACACTTCTATGAAGAAAAAGAACGCGAAGTACTCTGTTGGTTCGCTTTTACTTGCTAAACTTGACGCAAACGGAAATGTTGTAACTGAAGAAAATGGTAATATTGATGATGATTACTATATTTCTATGTCTAAAAAGTTGTGCGGTTACGAAGCTACTGGATTGTATGTTTTTGGAGATTATTTGTATTTTACATCTCCTTGTCAAACCGATGACAGTAAAACAGAAAAATGGGCAAAAGAAAGAGTTGATTTTTATCGTATTAAATTAGATAAGTCTAGTAAGGTTGAAAAACTTTACACAACGGCTGTAAGTAATGAAAACTTAGAATTTTCAATTTTTGAATCTGGAAACAAAGTAGTTATCGCGACATACGAAAAAGGTGAAAGTTTAAACTCTAAAGGTGGAAAAGATGTCCTTGTGACAGTAGTGGGGAAGGCCGATCCTTCTAAAACGCAAAATGTAAATGACGTTGTGTTTACTAGCGATTCAGTTTTGTTTTCTGTTGTTGAAGATGGAAATTATGTTGTAAAGAGAAAGGATGCTAGTGGCACTAGTGAATTTGCTGATTTTGAAAGTTCTGTGTCATTTGAGGGTTGTACTGAAGATTATGTTTTCATTAAAAGCTCTGAAGAATTAGTTAGATACGATTTAGAAACTAAAGAATCTTTAATCATTTTTGAAGACTTTGGATACGATGAAATTGCAGTTGATCCAATGGGAAACATTGTTTTAGCTGTTTCAGAAAATGTTGTAGATTGTTATCGCAATGGTGAACTCATTGAAGGTCAATATGTTGAAGATTCTGAGGGAATTAACATTATCGGTTTAGTTCAAGGTAATTTAATTTATTACACTGATGAAGCTGAAGATGCTAACAAAATTAAAAGCATTAATTACTCAGATTTAATTGAAGGAATTGATGTTGCTCCAACAGAAATTGCAACAATTTCAAATCTAGACACTGATCATTTTGACATTAATGAAGATTATGTTTACTTCTTTAAGACAATAGGAGATAATAAATATCTTCACAAACTTCATGTTATAAACAATTTGGACGAAGTTGAAGTTTTAGTTGGTGTTGTAAAATCTAGCGATTTAAAAGTTGTTGAATAGATAAAAAGAAATAAGCGCTTGCTTATTTCTTTTTCTTTAATAATTTTGCTTTATCTTTTTCAGCTTTTGCTTTTTGGATTTGCTCCAATTTTTCTTGTGTGTTTTTTCTAGCTAAATTGATTTTTGAAGAGTTGACAGGAGTTAATTCTTTACAGTATCTAATTAATTTACTGTTTAAATCTTCGAAATCTTCATCGGTTTTTTCTCCGCTGTGTTGATAGATTGTCATAATGTTTGTTTCAGTTTTAATTCCGCTAAAGCAGTTAGTGTAGAAATCTCTGTCGAATGAGTAAGTAATTTTAAGCCCTGACAAATTGACACTTCTAAATTCGTCACTCACTGTTTCTATGATATATGCCGGTTCAAGTTTTCTAAGTAAGAACTCTGGGTCAAAATTAATAGAAGACAAGAACATTCCTTTGAAACTGTCAATCAAGAATTCTTTGTGACGTAAAATTTTGTCGTTAGGTTTGATTTGTTTTTGGAAATGTTTAGCATATATACGATAATTATATCTTGAAGAAACATTGGTTTTGTCTGTTGCCATATTCAATTCACAGAATTTGCCTATGACGGTTTTGTATAAAATAATATTTGATTTTTCCAAGTCTTTATTTGGTGTGTCGTAATAGATAAATGTTTTTTTAATTCTTTCTTCAAATTGCATATTATATTTTCCGAAAAAAGAATTAAGTTCGAGCACTTTCTCTCTCGACTTATAATTAAACATTTCATAACGTCTTTTTTGTTTAATTTCGTCTAATGGTCTCATAATTTCCCCTGTTTATATTAGTTTAGATAAAATACGAAAAAAAATCAAGAAATTGTAGTCTTTTTTTATTTTTTTTGCTATAATTTTTGCATGTTAAATTTTAATCCTTTGTTTTTAGAGAGGATGAAAGATATTCTTTCGTCTGATTATGAAAAATTTTTAGAAAGTTTAAACCAAGAAAAAGAAAATGCAATATATGTAAATAGTAATAAGATATCTAAAGAAAAATTCCTTTCTTTATGTGATTTTTCAGTTGAGCAAATTCCTTATGAAACTAATGGATTTTATGTTGACCATGAGAAAAAAGGAAGGCATCCTCTTCATCATGCAGGCGCTTTTTATTGCCAAGAACCAAGTGCTATGTTTACAGTTAATTCTTTTTCTTTTCGAGGAGATGAAAAGGTTTTAGATTTGTGTGCTTCTCCTGGAGGGAAGACAATCCAAATAGCAAACAGAATTCCAAATGGCGCACTTGTGTCAAATGAATATGTTAAATCAAGAAGTGAAATTCTTTATTCGAATGTTGAACGTATGGGGTTAAAGAATGTAATGATTACAAATGAAACTCCAGAGAATTTGGCTAGCGCTTATGGAGATTGTTTTGATGTTGTTCTAGTAGATGCACCATGCAGTGGAGAGGGTATGTTTAGGCGCGGTGAAAAAGTGGTCGAAGAGTGGAACGAAGGGATTAATGAAAAATGCGCGCTTCGTCAGTCTGAAATTTTAAAGCATGCTGACAAAATGTTAAAACAGGGCGGAACTCTCATCTATTCAACATGCACATATTCCAAAGTTGAGAATGAGGATGTTGTTACCAATTTCGCTAATGCTTTTGGGTATGAATTCATTAACATTGATTATAATCTCCCTAGAGGAATAGGTTTAAAAGAAAGTGTTAGACTTTATCCCCATTTAGTTAGAGGAGAGGGTCAATTTGTTGCAGTTTTAAAGAAGAAAAGCGAAAACTTGAGTGAAACAACTAGAAATTTGCCTTTGAAAGAAAATAAAAAAGTTTATGAAAAACTTAAAAGTTTCTTAACATTTGATGAAAAAGTGTATGATTTTAAAAATTTTTCATATTTTTTAGTAGACGAAGATTTAGTAAAACGTAATGTTAATTACGTTTCAATCGGTGTTCGTGTTGGGGAAATGAAAAACAATAACTTTTTCCCGCATCATTACCTTTTCTCAGCGTTAGGAACAAAGTTTAAGAATCAGTTGAATTTGAGTTTGAACGATAAACGCGCGTCGTCTTTTCTTAAAGGAGATGTTCTTGAATTTGAAGGCGATGGATATGGGTGTGTTTTGATAGAAGGATTGCCTATAGGTGGCTTTAAAATGTCTGATGGTAAATTTAAAAATCATTATCCAAAAGGCTTAAGAAACTTCAAATAATGTAAAATTTGCCCTATTTTTTAAGAAATTTAAAAAATTTTATAAGTTTTTTTGAAAAAGGTATTGAAAAATTATAAGTTTTGCGATATAATACAAAAGAAAAAATTTTCTTAAAGGAGTGAAATATGCAAGCGGGAATGGCATTAGTTAGTATTTTAGCTGTAATTTTAATCATTTTAGTTGGTGGAGGTTTGATTGCTTTCATTGCTCATATGATTATCGGTGCGTTCGACAATGAAAAAGAAAAAGAGGTTAAGGTTGAACAAACTGAAAACAGCACTGTATCTTACGAAGAATATAAGAAAAATGAACAAGCTAAAGAAAAAGAGTTTGATTTTGCTGAAATTGAGAAGGCAAAAGCTGAAGAAGAAAAGAAAGTGGCTGAAGAATCAACTGTTGACATCTTTAAACTTGACGATGAATTAAATGATGACGAACTAGAAAAGATTGAGGATAGACTTAAAACTGCTGCTGAAAAAGGCGAAGATGACGTAGATCTTGATGCAATTTTAAAAGATATCAACACAACAGTTTTAGAAGAAACAAATGAAGCTGAAGCTGGTGAAACTGTTGAAATGGATGAGACTTTAAAGAGTTACAGTATTGACAAGGCTATGGAAGAACTTGATAAAGACGATGAAGTTGAGGATTCTGACGCAGAATTAACAAAACTTTTACAAGATCTTGAAAATCTCGAGGATGAAATTGAAGAAACTGAAAAAGTTGAAGAAGTTCTTGAGGAAAAAGACGAAGAAGTTAAAGTTGAAGAAACTAAAGAAGAAATCGTTGAAGAAGTAAAAGAAGAAACTGCAACTGAAGAAGTAGAGACAGAAGAAGTTGTTACTGAAGACGTTGAAGTTGAAACTGAAGATGAAGACGATGACGACGAAGATAAGGGCGAAACTATAGAACTTGAAGAAAAAGATGAAGAAGTTGAAATCGTTGAAGAAGTAAAAGAAGAAAAAGCAGAAGATGAAGTTAGCGCAGAAAAGCAAGAAATCGAAAGACTTAAAAAGCAACTTGAAGAAATGAATCGTCAACTTGAAGAGGCTAGAAGTTCTAAACTTGAAGTTGTTACAATTGACGCTACAGAAGAAGATTGTTTAGCTCGTTTGGCTGTTTTGGAAGAAAGACTTAAAAATGCTAAACGTGATTACAAAATCAATATGAAAGAATATCGTCCGCTTAAGAAAGTTATGGCTGACTATGAAAGATATCAAACAAAACTTAGAAGAAAAGATGCTATTGTTGCTAAGAAGAAAGTTGCTTTATACGGTGTAAATAATTACGTAGACATCGACAAAGAAAAAGCTGAAAAATTAGCTAACGATTTAGAGCTTTTGGACGGTTTGAGATTGAGTGTTTCTCACTGCGAAGAAGTTATTAATGCAAACAAAGACAGATTCCCAGTTCTTCAACATACTAACAAAATCCTTGAGGAACAAATTGCTCATATTGAAAGTGACATTGCTTTAACTCAAGCTACACTTGAAAAGATAAGAAACAAAAAGTAAAATCGACATTGTCGATTTTCTTTTTTATTTTTAAACAAAATTCTTGTTCATTTTCGTGTTTTATAGTTCCAATATACCCTATAATTACTAGACAAAATTGTTAAAATTTGTTATTATATTCAGTAATTAAAGGATTGATTATGGGACTTTTTTCTTATTTATTTGCTTCTGACAACAAACGAAGCCTTATGAAAATCGAAAAGATTATTAGTGAAATTGATGCTAAAGAAGAGCATTACAAACAAATGTCTGACGACGAACTTAGAGGTCAAACAGACATTTTGAAGAATAGATACAAAAACGGAGAAACGCTTGATCAGCTTTTACCTGATGCTTTTGCTGTGGTAAGAGAAGCGTCTACTCGAGTTTTAGGTCTTAGACATTTCCATGTTCAACTTATTGGTGGTGTGGTTTTGCATCAAGGACGTATCGCCGAAATGAGAACTGGTGAAGGTAAAACTTTGACTGCTACAACAGCTGTGTATTTAAATGCTTTAAGTGGTGAAAATGTACACGTTATTACTGTCAATGAATATCTTGCAACTTCTCAAGCTGAGGCTATGGGTAAACTTTACAAATTTTTAGGTTTGACTATTGGTTGTACCTTGACTGGACAAAGTCCAGAAGAGAAAAAACAAGCTTATCTTTGCGACATTACATATGGAACAAACAATGAGTTTGGTTTTGATTATCTTCGCGACAACATGCAAGTTGAAAAGAAATACAAAGTTCAACGTGGACATAATTTCTGTATTGTCGATGAGGTTGACTCAATTTTAATTGATGAGGCAAGAACTCCGCTTATTATCTCTGGAGCTGGTGGAAAAACAAGTGAAATGTATGAAAAGGCAGATCGCTTTGTAAAGAGATTGAAAGCTGAAGATGTTGACATTGACATAAAACACAAACAAATTCGTTTGGTAGAAAGTGGTGTTGAAAAGGCTGAAAATTACTTTAATTTAGAGAATTTAGCAGATGTTGGAAACCTTGAAATTAACCATCATATTAACAATGCATTGAGAGCAAATTTCATTATGAAACGTGACATTAATTACATTGTAAAAGATGGAGAAATTTTAATTGTTGACGAATTTACTGGCCGTGTAATGCAAGGAAGACGTTATTCTGACGGATTGCATCAAGCAATTGAAGCTAAGGAAAATGTAAAGATTAAAGATGAAAACAAAACTCTTGCGACTATTACTCTTCAAAATTACTTCAAACTTTACTCAAAACTTAGCGGTATGACTGGTACTGCTAAAACTGAAGAAACAGAATTTAACAAAATATACAATCTTGACGTTGTTACTATCCCGACTAATAAACCTGTTCAAAGAATTGATGAACAAGATATGATTTTCTTCACAGAAGAAGCTAAATTTAAGGCTATTGTTGAAGAAATTAAGGATAAGTATGAAAAGGGGCAACCTATTCTTGTTGGTACTGCGTCAGTTGAAAAATCTGAACGTATTAGTAGTGACATTAAAAAGTTAGGTATTCCTCACAATCTTTTGAATGCTAAAAATCACGAATTAGAAAGTCAAATCGTAGCACAATCTGGACGTATCAAAAGTGTTACTATCGCTACAAATATGGCTGGACGTGGTACAGATATTTTGTTGGGTGGTAACCCTGAATTTTTGGCGAAACAAAAATTAGTAAATGAAAATGTTGAGCCTCAAATGATTGAAAAAATCACAACATATAACTCAAGTTTAACAGAAGAAGAACAAGCTGTAAAAGATAAATATGACAAATATTTTGCGGACTTCAAAAAAGTAACTGACGAAGAAAAACAAAAGGTTATTGAGCTTGGAGGATTGCATATCTTAGGTACAGAAAGGCATGAATCTCGTCGTATTGACAATCAGTTGCGTGGTCGTGCTGGTCGTCAAGGAGATCCGGGTAGTAGTATTTTCTTCATCTCGCTCGAAGATGACCTTCCTCAAAGATTTGGTGAAGACAGAATGAAAAACTGGTTTGCTCTTGCATTTAGAGGAAATGAAGACATGCCTTTACAATCTAGAATTTTGACAAAATTCTTTGAATCTGCACAAAAGAAAGTTGAGGCGATGAACTTTGGTATTCGTAAAAACGTGTTAGAGTACGATGATGTTTTGAACAAACAACGTCAAATTATCTACAATGAAAGAGATAGAGTTCTAGACGGTGTTGATATTCATCCTCAAATTCTTGAAATGTTAAAAGATTACATTAAAGAAATGTGTCAAATTTACCTTGATGAAAACAAACCTAGTTATGAATGGGATTTAAAACCTTTAAACGATGAAATTGAAACAAAATTATTGGATAAGGGAACAAACATTGTAACAGAGGAACTTGTTGAAGATAAGGATATTGAAGAAGTTTCGCTTGCTCTTTATGAAAAATTACGTGATATCTATGAAGAAAAAATTGGAGAAGTTAAGAAATTAGGAATTGATTTCTCAATTTTGGAAAGAGATAGATTGTTAAGAGTTGTTGATAAGTTCTGGACTGATCATATTGATGCTATGAATACCTTAAGAAATGAAATTGGAATTTTAGCTTACGGTCAAAAAGATCCTGTAGTTGCATACAAAAATCAAGGATTTGAAATGTTTGACAGAATGATTAGCGATATTCGTGAACATACGTCTTCACAATTATTCAGAGCAAAAATTAAGATCAATGTAATTCCTACAATGCCAAAAGGTCCTGTTGCATTAGGTAATACTAATAAAAATGAAAATGGGGCAAAAAAAGCTAGTACAGCGCACATCGGACGTAATGATTTGTGTAGTTGCGGAAGTGGTAAAAAATATAAAAATTGCTGTATGTTAAAAGATGATAAATAATAATTTTATCCACAATTGTAAAATAATTGTGGATTTTTTTATTTAATAATAATTATTAAAAATTAATTAAATTTTCAAAATAAAATGTAAAATTAATTAAAAAATATGATTTTTTATTAATTATTAATAAAATTTTAAATATTTCTATTTATTTTATTATTTTTTCCTATTAAATAAATGTTTTTAAAATATTGCAAATATTTGCTAAAAATTTAAAGTTGGTGTATAATAATTTTATGGGATTAAGAAATTTTTTAAAAACGCGTAAAGCGAATAAATTTAGAAAGAAAAATAAAATAGGTCTTTGTTTAAGTGGAGGCGGAGCTAGAGGTTTTTGCTATCTTGGTGCTTTCAAAGCTTTAGAAGAAAACGGTATAGTTTTTGATGCGGTGGCTGGGTGCAGTACCGGAAGTGTTTTTGGGGCACTTTATGCGTCTGGAATGACAGCTGATGAAATGTTGAAAAAAGGTGAAAATATAAAAACAAAAGATTTTAGAAATTCCAAGCTTGGATTTTTACCTTCTAAAATGGATAGGCTACATGATTTAATTGAAGCATCTATACCTGTTAAGAAAATTGAAGAATTAAAAATTCCGTATTATGCTGTTGCTGTTGATTTAAAAACTGGGAAAGAAGAGCATTTTTCTGAAGGAAACTTAGCAAGTATAATTACTGGAAGTTGTGCAATACCAGGAGTTTTTGTTCCTGTGAAATATAAAAATATGACATTAATTGACGGTGGAGTTTCAAACAATATTCCTGCCGATGTTTTGAAAATGAACGGATGTGATTATGTTGTGACAATTGATTGTAATTGTACAAGGGGAGGAGGAACATCTAGTTCAAACATTATTAATCAATTCTTTACAAGCATAGGAATTATGATGGTTAACAATTCTAAACGCGGACAAAAGTGTAGTGATATTATTATTTGTCCAGATATGAAGCGATTTAGTTCGTTAAAAATTGTAAGCAAAGAAGAAATGATTGAAGAAGGTTACAAGGCGACAATGGAGAAAATGCCGGAAATATTAAAATTATTTAATGGAGAAATAAGAAAAAAATAATGACAAAATCACAAAAGACAAAACATTTAATTGTTATTTGCATATGTTTGTTGATTAGCGCAATAATTTGCGCTTTTCATTTTGTGATTAATCCAAGTTTGACTAAAATTTTAAACAATAAATTCAATATTTATAGTTCACATGATAAACTACTAATTCACTTTGTGTCAGTGGGTCAAGGAGATGCAATTGTCGTCAATTTGCCGGACGGTAAAGTTCTTATGATTGACACTGGTTTAGAAAATACGAATATAAAACTAACTAATTATGTAAAAAGCAGAGTTACTAACACTTTAAGAAAACATAAAATTGATTATCTTGTTTTAACGCATGGAGACAATGATCATGTTGGTGGAACAATGAAAATCTTAAAATCATTTGATGTGGGTTGTGTTTATTTACCGGATTTAACAATTGGAACTGATCAAGCGAAAGAATTAAATAATTACATATTAGAAAACGATTTTAAAACTAAAAATATTGAAAATGGTTTAGAAATAGTAGGAAAAAATTACGAAATTGATTTTCATGTGGCGAAGGGATTTGATGAAGAAAATGATTTAAGTCCGTTAATTAAATTAAGTTACAAATCTTTTAGTGCACTTTTCACTGGAGATATTTCAAGCGATGTTGAAAAATATTTTGTTGATAATTTAAACAATGATTTAAATGCGGACATTTTAAAAGTTGCTCATCATGGAAGTAAATATTCTTCAAGCATTGAATTCTTAGAAAAAGTTACTCCAGAGTATTCTGTAATTAGTTGCGGAACTAATATTCATGGACATCCTACGAGCGAGGTGTTAAATAATTTGACTTCTGTTGGTTCAAAAGTTTTAAGAACTGACAAAGATGGAAACATTATGTTTGAAGTTGATGACAAAATAAAATTTGCGACAGGATATTATTCAACTACGCATCTAATTTTCAATTTTAATTATTGTATAGTAATAATTGATCTTATTCTTCTTGTGGATGTAGTTATTATATTAACAAAAAAAGATAAAAGAAAATGATTGTAAAAATCTTTTAAGTTTGATATCATTATAAAAAGCTATGGAGGTGAATTTATGATGAATTTGAGTTTAGTTGGGGTGACTTATAAAAAGGTAAAGTCCATAGCACAAAAAATTGCGAACTTGTTAAATGCTGAGTACGTTGATGCGAGGGCTCTGTTTGATGAAGATTTGGTTTCAAGTTTTGATGTGCCAATGCTAGATGCTGACATGGTTTTGGAAAATAAAGAAACCGTGTTGATTAAAAGATTAATGACTTTAGAAGATACTGTAATTAGTTTTCCTGATGATATGTTTTTATCAAATGGGCATTATAAAAATATGGAAAATTCATTTAAAATTTTAGTAAAATGTAATGAAAATGATGAAATTTTAGCTAAAATTGAAAAATTTTTAGAAAAATTAGTTGATATTTCTGTTAATTTCGAAAATTTTGATGAAAATTCAATATTAAAAATATTAAAGAAAAATTAAAAATTTATGAATAATATTTTTGTTTCTTCACAAATTAAGATTGTAAGGTAACACTTACACTTAAAGAGACAGCAATATGCTCTAAAAAAGTTGCAATATTTGGTTTTAAAATTTTATTGTTGTATATCAACATATTCATATCTCATGTTTTAATTTTAAAACCTTAGAGGATTTGTAATTTCGAGTGTATCACGCGTCTCTTTTTTATTTAACCGATTAATAAAGTTTGTGTGAAAATTTTAGCAATTTTTTGTCATCCTAAGCATGTTGTAGTTGAGATTGGACAAGATACTTCGGTGTGCGCACTGTGTTTGCTAAGAATGACATGCTAAAAGTTCTTTATTTCGTAATTTTGATAAATTTATATAATTTAATTGCTATAAAAATATATTTTTGTTAAAATTAAATAAATAAAACATAATATTTATAAGCGTACTAAGGAAAAATACGTGGGGTGGGGCAAGTGTTCAAAAG
>SVIQ01000007.1 GCA_015069415.1 Clostridiales bacterium
GCTAAGCATCATCGTCTTGGTGGGCCGTTACCTCACCAACTAACTAATGCTACGCGAGCTCATCTCTATCCAATAAATCTTTCACCCCTGATACTTGTGTATCTGTGGTCCTATGCGGTATTAGCAGTCGTTTCCAACTGTTGTCCCCCAGACAGAGGCAGATTACTCACGCGTTACTCACCCGTCCGCCACTAAGGATAAGTTCTCCACTCAGTATCCTCACACTCGACATCTATAATCATTTTGCTAAAGCAAAATTCATCTTTTTAGTCGGTGCTTGTCTTTCCCATTTCGACTTTGTCTCATGGGAGTCCTTAAGAATACTCAGTGGAAAACTCAACCTCCGTTCGACTTGCATGTTTAAAGCACGCCGCCAGCGTTAGTCCTGAGCCAGGATCAAACTCTACAAAAAAATTTGATATTAAAACCTTGCTCAAAATTTGCTTGGCTAATTTCGTTGTTCAAAAAACTTGGAATTGATAAGAACTTAGTCTTACCATAGTACATATTAAGATATAAATTGTTCAGCGAACTTACGTTCGGCACTTGCGTTTTCATCAAGCGCATTATAAAGATAACACATCTTGAAAGTTTTGTCAACACTTTTTCAAAAGTTTTTTAAAAATTTTTTAAAATCTTTTTTAAATAGTGTTTTTAACCTTGTTTTATACGCAAGTGATGACATAATAACATAAAAAAATAATAAAGTCAAAGGTTTTTTACAAATTTTTTAGAAATTTTTTTAATTTTTTGTAAAATTTTCAAATATCTTATCAAATTTAGCTTTTTCTCTCCTAAAGCAAGCAAAAAACACCTCTATTCAAGGTGTTTTATTGAATTAATCATCTAGAAGAGTTCCAAATATATCTACAGCCTCATCAACTTTTAAATCCCCAAAAGTCTTTGTTTCGTATCCTGTGATAGCTATTCCACCAACTTTAATTTCTTTATTTAAGGTTGTTTCGTCAATAGTAACTACTCCAGCACCAGCCAAATCTCTTAAATCTCTGTTGTTGATTACGTTTTGAAGTTCAGTAGGTATTTGATCAACTGTTGTAGTCGCAGGAATTAAAGACAAAACTCCAGTTCTCTCAGTTGAATCAAACAAATCTCCAACGCTTAGACTTTTAATCTTTGAACTCATTTGTCCAATTTTAGTTTCCGCCACCGCATTTAAAACGTTTGAAACCTCATTGGCATCCATTATATTATTATTATTCTCATCTTTATAGTACTTATTTCCAGACTTCTTAAGTTCTAAAATCTTATAAATTTCAATATCGTTAATTTTAGATGAAATTTCATTAATTGTCCATTCGTTATCAAAATATGCTGGAAGATTTACTTTGTACTCTGTTCTTAGTTCTCCAACTGTTAAATTTTCACCTAAATTATTAGTAAAGTCTGACATAGCAACAGTTAAAGGCAAGTATTTAAGTTCGATTTTTACAGTTCCGTCGCTTTCTAAATCAAATGTAGCCTTCTTAACTTTTACTTTTGTTACGCCGTTAGTTTCTTCTACTTCATATTTGAAGTTTTCGACCAATTCCGTCTTAGCTTCGTCAAAATAAAGTTTGTCTCCATTAATGTAGTATGTGTTTTTATCATTCAATATATTTTCAATTGAAGACAAATCAACTACATTCTTTAATTCTTCGGCACTTATATTTTTAAATTTATCTTCAATAGCTGATTGAAGTTTTGTAAATCCTACATCTTTTAAGTCTGTAATGTCTATTCCTGAAATGTTGTCATCAACTTTTACTCCAAAATCCTTTTCAAGATCATTCATTGAGTAAGTGTCAATGTTTTTAGCAAGATGAGTTGCATGAGAAATCAAATCACTAACTGTTGACTTATTTAGTTCATCATATCCTAAATCTATGTCAGTCTTAAAGGTTTTGTTTATCCAGTTTGGTGAAACCTTAAAGTAAGCAAACGCTCCAATACCAGCAACTGCACCAATTCCTAATATTATACCTAAAAATATACCCAAGAAAAATGTACCAGCGCCAGACTTTCCTCTAGATCTTTCTCTTTTTCCTATTTGTTTCGCCATAATTCCTCCTATTCCTTATATTTATATAATGACACAAAACTAAAAAAAAATAAAACGTTTTAAGTCTTATTTTCTAAATTTGATAAAATTTTACAGGATAACAATCGTACAACCAGGATTAGGCAACGACAATTCTCTATCCGCAAGTAAATCTGGGCAATAATTTATTGCTATCTTTTTAGCAGTAGATTTAATCGACCATTTATCTCCAGGAACAAAATCTTCAATCTTTTTTCTATTCTTTAAATCTGTACATTTCTTGAGTATTGCATTACGGATTGCTCCTCCTACCCCATGACTTCCATAGCCATGAATGACTTTCATAACTTTAAAGCCACCCTTTTGATAGCTTTCAACCTCAATTAAAAATTGAGCAACAGCCTCCGCCACCGTTTGTCTTTCACTTTTAATGTCAATAGTAATTAGTTTCATATTTTTATTTTACCACATTTTCAAATTTTTGCAAGAAAAAAAGAGCTGAATGCTCTTTTTTATTATAATCCAAGTACTGGAGGAACAGAACCATTGTCTTTGTTCTTCTCAAGTTTCTTCTTAAGTTCGTTGTAGTAAAGTTCAGCACGGTTTAACAAATCAGCAATGATTTCAACTGAGTAAACAGCTTCATGAGCTGAACGTTTCTCTAAAATTTCATCAATTAACATTTGAACGAATGTCAATTTAAAGAATTTAATATCTTTACCCTTATATTTTGTAATCTTTTTACCACCAATAAGAGCATTTAAAACCATTACAGGATCCTCTCTAAAGCCTTTGTCTATTCTAGTATACAATTGAGGATAAGTTTTAATCAAATCATAAATAAACACTTCGTTTTCTTGTAATTTTGCACTTGCGATACGAGAAAACATTTTAGGAAAACGTCCAGACATGATCTTTACAAAACGTTTATTGTTTCTTACAGTTTTGTCAAGAGCATACATGTCAACCATTTCACCATCAATTTCACGTTTGAAATCTAAAGCTTTTAATTCTTTCTTAACCTTTTCAACATTATTCTTTTTCTTTTTGAAAGCTTTGAATTCTTCTTGTGCCAATTCTTCTTTTTTATCTTTTTTTCTTCTTTCAAGTTCTACAAAAGCCTCAACAATTGCTTCAGCAACATCTAAATCTTTTCTCAATGGATTTTCAATGTCTAAATATTTAAAAATTATTGGATGATCTTTAGCAAATTTCAAAATAGTTTCTTTGTTTGAAGACGCCAACTTCTTAATTATTTCATCACCAAAATTATTATTTTCCATAATTTTCCTCCAAAAAAATCAATAATTATACTTTTATTATAACTCTAATGAGGCAATTCGTCAATAGTTTGACAAAAATAATTTTCAACATATTAATTGGTAGTAAAGAAAAATACGTGCGCGCGCACGTATTATATAATGATTTAAGAAACTGCTTTTTTCTTTGTTTTTTCTATTTTTGGCTTAGCAAGTTTGTTAATAAAATCTGCTGTAATTGTAATTTTTTCAATATTTTCCTCAAAATGACAACTGTACATAACGTCAAGCATACGTTCTTCAAGAATTGTTCTAAGTCCTCTTGCTCCCGTTTTCAATTCAATTGCTTTCTTTGCAACAGCTTTAATCGCATCATGCTCAAACTCCAAAGCAATTCCGTCCATTTTAAACATTTGAACATATTGTTTTATAATTGCATTCTTAGGCTCAGTTAAAATTTTAACCAAAGCATCTTCGTCTAAATTATCCAAAGTTGTCACAATCGGAAGACGTCCAACGAACTCTGGAATCATTCCATATTTTATCAAATCTTGAGGTTGAATATCTTTAAATTTGTTAGTAGCATTTTCTTCTTGTTTGTTTTTAACGTCCGCACCGAATCCAAGTTGAGTTGCCCCACTTCTTTCAGCAATAATTTTTTCAAGACCGACAAATGCTCCACCGCAAATGAAAAGAATATTTGTAGTGTCAATTTTAATGTTTTCTTGCTGAGGATGTTTTCTTCCACCTTGAGGAGGAACTGTTGCAATAGTACCTTCTAAAATCTTCAATAATGCTTGTTGTACACCTTCGCCACTCACATCTCGTGTAATACTTACGTTTTGAGTTTTTCTTGCAATTTTGTCTATCTCATCAATGTAAATAATACCACGTTGTGCTTTCTCAATGTCATAGTCCGCATTTTGAATAAGTTTAAGCAAAATATTTTCAACGTCATCACCAACATAACCAGCTTCAGTAAGTGCTGTTGCATCACTTGAAGCAAACGGAACTTTAAGCGTTTTTGCTAAAGTTTTTGCAAGCAAGGTTTTTCCACTTCCTGTTGGCCCTACAAGCAAAACATTAGACTTTTCAAGCTCAACATCTTCATCTATACTCTTGTTTGAAAGATTGTAATTAATTCTTTTATAATGATTGTAAACAGACACTGCCAAAATCTTCTTTACTTCATCTTGTCCAACAATGAAATCATCCAAACGCTTTTTTATTTCTTGAGGTTTTGGAAGATCAATTAAATTAAGATTGTCCTCTTTTTCCTTTTTTGCATTTCTGTTAATTACATCTTGAGCAATACGCAAACAATCAGTACAAATGAAGCAATCACCTTCTGGATTTCCAATCATATCCATAATTTCGCGAGATGGGCGTCCACAGAATGAACAAATAGTTTCAATTTCTCTCATTAATTCTCCCTTTAAAAAGTGCAGACTTTTGAGGTCTGCACAATGATACTAACGTTTTGTAAATATCTTGTCAATCAAACCATATTTTAATGCTTGTTTAGCATCTAAGAAATTATCTCTGTCAGTGTCTTTTGTAATAGTTTGTAAATCTTTACCTGTGTTTTCAGACAAAATTTTGTTTAACGTTTCTCTAGTTTTTTCAATATGTTTTGCATGAAGTAAAATGTCGCTTGCTTGACCTTGAGTTCCTCCTAAAGGTTGGTGAATCATAACTTCGCTGTGTGGAAGACAAATTCTTTTACCTTTAGTTCCACTACTCAAAATCACTGCAGCCATACTTGCCGCCATTCCAATACATATAGTTGAAACATCGCATTTAATGTATTGAATTGTATCGTAAATTGCCATACCGGCTGTAACACTTCCGCCCGGACTGTTGATATACATATAGATATCTTTGTCTGGATTTTTACCTTCAAGGAAAATTAATTGAGCAACAATAGTGTTAGCCATTTGATCATTAATTTCTCCAGTTAAGAAAATAATTCTATCCTCTAGAAGTCTAGAATAAATGTCATAACTACGTTCATTGTTTCCAACTTGATCAATTACCATTGGTATCATAAAACATTCTCCTTTTAACAAGAAAACATTATGCTGTCAATTCACACAATGTTTTCCTTTTCTTTACTTTATTTCGTTATTTTCACGTAAGAAAGTAATTAATTTCTTCATTAACATTTCATTAGCGATTTGGTTTAATGTCGCAATTTTTGAGAAAAAGTTGCGTACAAGGTAAACCTTCATCTCTTAAGTTTACGCAATTGTATTATTTTCACGTAAGAAAGTAATCAATTTCTTCATTAACAATTCATTAGCGATTTGGTTTACCATGTCATTATTTACTTGTTTTTCAAATTCTTCCATAGTTTTACCAGTGTTTTTTGCCATTTCTTCAAGTTTACTGTCGATATCTTCTTTTGTGATGTCAAGATTTTCAGATTTAATCAATTTTTCAAGAACAAGTCTAGCTTTTACATTACGAGATGCAGCAGTACGAACCTCAGCATTGAACTCGTCCATAGTTTTACCCATATATTGAACATAATCTTCAAGTTTTAAACCTTGATATCTCATTTGACTAGTCATACCATTAATTTGACGTTTAAATTCTTCTTCAACCATAACTTCAGGAAGATTAACATCTGTGTCGTCAATGATTTTGTCTAACATATCGTTGTCAAGTTCAATTTCAGCTCTTTCATTAGCTTCTTTAACTAATCTATCCTCTACGCTCTTCTTATATTCCTCAACAGTTTCAAATTCTGTGCTATTCGACACGAATTCCTCATTTAATTCAGGAAGAACTCTTTCTCTTACTTGTTTAATAGTACATTTGAATGTTGCAGGTTTCCCAGCAAGATCTGTAGCATGGTACTCAGCAGGGAAAGTAACTTCAACGTCTTTACTCTCTCCAACGTTTAAACCAACAAGTTGGTCTTCAAATGTGTCAATAAAGCTGTGACTTCCAATCTTTAATTGATAATTTTCAGCTTTTCCACCTTCAAATTGTTTTCCATCAACGTAGCCATCAAAATCTAATGTAACGATATCATCCATCTTTACTGGAGCATTTGTTTCAACAAGACGAGAAGCACGCATCAATTCGCGGTCGATAGCTTCTTTAACTTGTTCTTCAGTTACTTTAACTTCTTGTTTTGTGAAAGTTAAACCTTTGTAAGTAGCAAGTTCGAACTCAGGAACAGATTGAATAGTCATAACCATTTCAACTCCGTCATCATCCAATTTTTTAATGTCAAGAGCTGGAGCATCAACTGCCTTAATCTCTTCATTTTCTCTTAAAATTAAAGTGTAAGCCTTGTAGTAAATTTCATCAAGAGCCTCATTCATGAAAGCACCCTTTCCGTATGTTTTTTCAACGTAACTACGAGGAGCGTGTCCTTTTCTAAATCCTGGAACATTAAATTTTCCTTTAGTTTTTTCGTAAGCTGAAGTTAGAGCTTCTTCCCATTCTTTTTTGTCAACAGAAACAACCGCTTCGAAAACTCCATTTTCTTTCTTTTCTAAATTATACTTCATAAATTCTCCTTAAGCCCGTAGGCAATCCCCTAAACGCGTGTATTTTAGCACACTTTCCAAATTAAATCAATAAATTTTGGTTAATTTTGTCAATTAAATTACAAAAAAAGCAAGCAAAATTAAAAGTCCACCAAATATATTAAAAGTAACTGAAAGTGATCTTTTTTGTTTTCTAAGCATTTTAAGTTCTTTAGTTATTTCCTTGTGAACTTCGACGTCATCAATTTCTTCATCGTAAAGAATTTGTTCTAAGTTGTTAATTTTCTTTTGAACTTTTCCTTTTTGAACAAAAGCAAAAGCAATAACACTAACACCAAGAATTAAAAAACCAAAGAGCATAAAATATTTGCTTTTTGCTCCCAAAATTGTAAATATCAACCCTACAAATAAACCCACCAGACTAGCGGTGAGTTTAAAATCTATTTTCTTTTTCATAATTAAATGTTGTTAACCACTAAGAATACAACTATGATAATCACAAACACAGCGTAAGCAATCATCCAGCCTTTACTTCTCTTGCTTTTTGCAAAGTAAAATGCGAACACTGCAGTAATTGTGTAAGCAATGATTTGAGCAATCAATGTCAACACATGTAAAACTTGAGGATTGATCAACCAACCTAAAAGTTTACCTGCTGCAAGCGCAACTGCAATAAAAGCAACTGCAACGTATGAAACAACATTAATAAATTGTTTACCTTTCATAACTCCTCCAATAATATTTTAGCATAAAAACTTAAATCTAACAAATAAATTATAGCCAAAATTTAAAACTTTACAAATTTTTTAAAATGTTTTTAAAGAAATCTGGAAGATCTGCTTCAAAAGTCATTTTTTCTTTAGTTGACGGATGAACAAATGTAATTTTGTAAGCGAACAAAAGTTGACCGTTCGTTTTAATCGTTTTTTCAAGACCGCCGTACAGTTTATCGCCTAAAATAGGATGATTTATAGACTTTAAATGTGCACGAATTTGATGAGTTCTACCAGTTGTAAGTTTACAATTTAAAAGTGTAAAATGGTCATAAACTTTGTCGATAGTAAAAATTGTTTTACTGTACTTGCCATTTTTCTCATTTACAAGCGCCATTTGTTCTCTATTTTTAGGATTTCTGCCTAAATATCCTTCGACAATAAAATCATCTTTAATTCTTCCCCTAATTAGAGCTTTGTACTCTCTGTTTAGAGTTTTATCTTTCAATTGTTCACTTAAATACTTATGCGAATAATCATTTTTTGCCACAATCATAAGACCTGCAGTGTCTTTGTCCAATCTATGAACTATACCCGGTCTTTCCACTCCGTTAATTGTCGATAAATTTTTAATGTGATGCATGAGAGCGTTTACTAAAGTGTGAGATTTAGTTGTTGAACAAGGATGAACAACTAAACCAACTTGTTTGTTTATTACAACCAAATCATCATCTTCGTAAACAATGTCAAGAGGAATATCTTCCGCCGTTACGTCAATTTGTTCCTTCTCTTTTTCGTCTACAACAATCTCATCACCAGCTTTAAGTTTAAATCCAGCCTTTTCTTTCTTGCCGTTGACCAAAATTCTACCTTCGTCGTTCATAGTTTTAATAAACGAACGCGAAAAAGATGTGTTGCTTGCTAAAAACACATCTAATCTAATTTCTTCATTGCAAATAAATTTACTTTTCACTTTTCTTCTTTCCTGCAAAAAACAAAATATACACAGCCAACATAACAGCGCCAACACAAAGGAAACTGTCAGCCATGTTAAATATCGGAAACGATGGATAAAAATCGAGGAAAATAAAATCTCTAACATATTTAAGCCAAATTCTGTCAATCAAGTTTCCAATCGCTCCACCCAAAATAAAACCAAATGAGATGAAGTACAACATATGATTTTCTTTTGAAAAATAATTATAAATGAGAAGCGCAACAATCATAATAGAACTTACAATGATGAGAGTCATAGTTTTACCGCTTAAAATACCATAAGCCGCTCCCGAGTTTCCACCATTTGTCGACACTGAAATGACATTCGGAATTAAATTGAAGTACTCCACCTTAAACAAATAATGCTTGGTGACTTGATCAATTACAAGCACCAGCATTACTGTAAAAATTATTGTTAACCATTTTTTCATTATTTGTCAGACCTCAAAATTTTGTGACCTTCTGGAGTTAGCAAGAACAAATCACCATGCCAACGCATAATGCTACCGTTAAGTGCATAAATTGACCCCGACAAAAAGTCCAAAATTCTACTGCTGTCATCAGCTGAAATACCAGCCAAATTCACACCAACAGATTGTCCTTGTTTAAGGTAATCAACCACTTTTTGAATGTCTGTTTGAGTTTTAGGCTCAAGTATAATAATATTTGTTTCTGGTTGCATATTGAAACCACCAAAATTTGTTTTAGCCGGCTCTTGTTTTGTTTCACTACCCTCAACCTTTTCATGAAGATTAAAATTTGCATATTTGTCTTCAGATTGTTCAGCTGTTATAGTTTTACCTTTCTTTTGTTTCTTTTCGGTTGTTTCAAACCCCAATCCATGCATTACCCAATCAAAAATACCCATTATTTTTCTCCAAAAATTTGTTTTCTAAGAAGTAAGTACTCTGCATCTGTCGCAATTTTAAATTCTTTCAACACTCTTTCATAAATTGCTAAAACTTGAGCATTTGTTGTCTTTTCTTGCGCAGATTTAAGCATAAGTTCAGCAACTTTAATTGCCCCAAGTCTATCTTGACGAACGTCACGAGCAACAATTTGCTCGATAATGTCCATACATTTTTCTTCGAATTGTTCTTTGTTCATTTCTGCCATAATTTCTCTCCTACTTTTATTTTAAACGCGCAAGATATCTTTGTCAAGGGAATTTTAATCTTTTAACATTCATTTTAACATATAAAAATGAATTATTTTCTTCCGGTTGACAAATTTCATAAAATTTTGCTGTCATTCTAAAATGAAACGTAATCGAAGAATCTTTTCTGGGCTCCCACAAAACGAATGTTTTGAAGGGAATGCGCAGAAGTTGTTTATAAATGAAGTTTGAACATTCTTGTTCAAACGATTAAAGAGAACATACTTCGAGCAAAAAATAGCATGAAAACATGCTATTTTTTTAAGCCTACTCTTCAACTGTTGTATCCTTTGGCAACTTGCTTTTCTCTACAACTAATGTAAAATCGTAAGATTGTTTTAATTCCCCATCAACCTTAACATTTAATTTCAAATCAATGCTTAATGTTGTTTCGCTTGGATAAGCATTAAAGTACATATCAACAGCTGTTTTGTCCAAGTATATATTGAAACTCTCACTAGACACTTGTTCATGTTCTGCCAAGTAATTTGATTTCTCTTCATCTTCTTCAACTGAAAGTGTGTTGTCCGAATCCTTTAAAAGAGCTGGAGGTTCTGTTACATTTTCATAAAGCATTTCAGCAATGTCAACTTTATAATACGAATTAATGTTTCCATTTTGAGATATTGTTTCTAATGTGTAATCAGAAGTTGCTGGATTAATTTCAATCGTTGAAGGTAATTCGAAACTGAAACTTAATTTATATTCTTTTGAGCTGTAAGTTGCAATTACTTCAACCTTCCAGTAATCCTTTTCTGGATACATTTTCTTGTATTCGATTAACTTGTCATGAGCAATTACAATAAAAGTCGTATTATTTTCTAGCTGTAATGAAATATTTGTTTCGCTTGGATTCAATGCATATGTTACATCCGAATCAATCTGAGCACTTAGAAGTTTTCCTTCGTTGTCTCCTGTACCCATACTCCATTTTATCAATGTATTACTTAAATCATAAGATGAATCTTTGCCTTTGTTGTAAAGAACGTTGAAAGTTTCATTACCAAGTCCTTCGTATGCTACTTTAACGATTTCACTTGCTCCAGCCACAACATAAATATCTCTTGTGATTGTGTAGAACTTGTCACCCACAGTAGAATCAGTCAATTGATATTTGTATATTTTGTAATTGCCATAAACCTCAACACCGCTCACTGTACTATCATAATCTGCAGGAAGCGCTGTGTTGTTTTGTACTTTTATTTGAATTTTACTTCCATCTGTTGGTGTAGTTTCAGTTATACCAGCAATTTTATAACCTCTTGCATTTTCTGGAACTTGACTTGTTAAGAACAAATCAGTAATCGCATATTCAGCCTCAGGTTCTAATGACTTGTGACTCTTTAACGTTAAATCGTTACCGTTTGTAACGTCTATTACGTTACCTTCCTTAGTCTCTATTTGTAAGTCAAACGTCATTGAATTGTTGAATAATGGATTTGTTGAGCTATTTAAGGCAACTGATCCGAGCTTTCCTTCGGCTAAATTTATTTGCATTTCATAATTTACTTCTTTCAACGCGAAGTCTATATTTCTTGTTGTATCTTTAAATCTTATTGATTCGACTGAATTTAAGAAACTTACCAATTGCGATGCGTTCATTGAATGAGATATTAATCCTGAGAACGATTGTGATGTTCTAGAATAAGTTGTATTGATTGTTTCATCGTCATTCAGTAAGTAAATATTTTCAAAGTTTTCATCTAATTTATATTTTTCATTTTCACTTTCTCCTGAGTACACCCCATTAGTTTCTGTGAAATATGTTCCAGTTGTTGTTTCATATAAAACGAATTTGTCGCTGTCTGTATCATATTTTATATATAATCGTAAACCGCTGTTATATTCAGCCATATAATAGAACAATGTCTTAGACTCATCTTCTTCATATTGCGTCGAATCTTCTGTTTTTTTATCCACATACATTGTTTTAGTAGAATCTACTGAAGATCCTTCCGCAGTGTTCAACTCTAAAACAATTGTATTTCTCACATAGTATGAGCAAATTAAGACAGCATCTTGTTCTTTATAATTCAATGTCAATTTGTATGCAACATAGTAAGATTTATCTGCATTATTATTGGTGTGCATTGGAAGTGAAGTTGAAACTTCTGCACTGTTAATGTTTAAATTATCAGTATCTTGCCAATCATCTTCTTCAATAATCGAATAATTAGTAATTTCAGTATTTGAAATGTAATATTCTAACTTAGAACCTGTAGTATTCCAGCTTAAATTTCCATGTTGTTCAGTAACCTCAAATGCACTTTCATCACCCGGAGTTGAAACTAGATCAACCTTTTGGAATGGAGTGTAATAAGTTCCTCCATTTGTCATTGTTTCTTTGAACGCACCTTCAAAATCAGCAAAACCTTTAATGTTCAATGTCCAGTAAATGAAGAATCCTTCTCCGTCGTTTACCAATCTGTCCAAACCTACATATGTAGGAACTTGAATTTTAAGTTTTACTTCACGAACTGAGTCTTTTAGAATTTGTAGTTTTGTGTTGTCTGTTGAGTCAAAACTTACAAATTTTTCGATATCTTCATAACTTCCAGAAATAGTAGTTTTGCCGTCAACCTCGTCATATTCTTGAACAACAATTTCATCAACTGTTATGTTCATATTAGCACTTGACATTGGAGTGTTTGTTCTTAAATCGACCAATTTAAATCTGAACAATTCAGCCAACTCTACAGTGTATGGGAAATTTCCACTTCCGTCTGAAGCAATTCCAGGGAATGAGTCTTTTGGAGTTGAAGTACTATTTACATTTATCATTCCATTCAAATCAATTACTGAAGTTGTGTTGTTTTTGAGTTCATCTTCGGATTTTTGAATGTATCCATCATCTGTTTCTTCCAAAGCTGAGAACTTTAACTCAAAGTTTTCTGTTACATCAAATCTCCAAATATGGTTTGCGATGTGGTAATCGTCTTTAATTAATTTAAACACCAATTCCACATTGGAAATATACTCAGGAACAGAGACAAGTCTAATTTGCAAATCATCTGCAGGAATTCCGTTTTGATCAATTCCTGTTCCAGTTCCTTTAATTAAATCGAACAACTTGTTTGAATCTGAAACATTTGTTTTAATGTCTACTCTTGTTTTTCCAATTACGAAATAACTCTTAGTTAAGTCTAATTCTAAATCCGAAACATTAATAGTTGTATTGTTATCAGCATAAGTAATATTAATCAAGTCACTCAAATTGTAGTTAGAACCAGCCATGAGTACATGATTTTCTGTCATTGTAACTCCACCTTCTGTAACTTCATTTCTATCGTCGAATTTATAGTTGTTAAACAAGATTTCATAAGCCTTAAGCTTTCCGGCATTATCATACATTGTGAACGAAAGTTTTAATGTGTTGAATTTCGATATGGATGCCTGTCTATTAAACGCAACAACAAGATTTCCACCCTCAGTTTTCATTAATTTAATGTTAATACCAGAAACTGTGAATGAATATGTCACAGATTGACCGTCAACTTCTCTTGAAATATTTGAAATTCCACTAGAAATTGTTGCTGTTTGCTCTTCAGCACCGGTTGAAGCCAATAAATATTTAACTTCTAATCCAGAAATGTAGAAATTACTGTTAGAGTCTGGAAGAGATGCGAAGTATTTGATGTCATCAATTATCAATTCTCCATTATCTGCATCATAAGTTTCATGGAATCTGAATTCTTTAGACTCATCAGTGTCATTAATCACATACGAAATGTATTCTGCATCTTCTTTTATTCCTTGAGTAAATTGAGTTGTGTTGTACGCAGTGTTGTATGTTAAATCTCTACTTGTTTTTACTAATAATTTGTACTCAAATGAATCTAAACCAGCATTGTTAACTAGATTTAATGAATATTCGGTATTGTCCGATTTAAACGTTAACTTATTTCCGGTAAAATAGAAATCTTTATTTGTTCCAAATCTAATGTAGTTAGGATTTTTTACATCACCAAAGCCCATTCCTGAGTAAGTGTAGTCTGGATAATTATATGTTATTTCTTCATTTTCACCTTCTTCAGTAACTGTTGCAGTAACTAATTTAACACGGTAATTGTTGAAAATTGAATTTGTTTTTGGACTTGGAACGATATCATTAACTGCTGAGTCCGTTCTTACTCCAAACAAATAACTGTAAATATTTTCTATTTCTAATGAATTTATTAAATCTCTGATCGAGTCAGTTACAGTGTAAACAGATTCGAGTGAATGATATGTTGGAATAATGTCAATCGAAATTGTTCCTAAATTTTTTACGTTTCCACCTTCTTCATATTTTACATAATAATTCGCAGGATCTGAAGAATCTTTTAATCTAATTGTTAAATTTAAAGCATACACATCAGCCAAATGAGCGAAGTAAATTTTCTCACCATCATCAGAAGACGTAATCGTTGCAGTTCTTGTCTTTGTTGATGCTTCTTCTTCAACTTTTATATCCGTTGAACCATCATTTGTATTCATGTAATAATATTCACTACCAACATTACCGCTTGCCTCTTCGATAAGTTCAAGAGTTGCACCATTGTCTGCGTAAATTTTGTAACCATTTTCACCACCTATAGAGAATGTTGTAATATCTCCTGAGGTGCTTACAGAAATTTCCACATAACTTCCGTTAACTGAAGTGAAATCGGTTACTGCAGGAGAGCCTGTTGTATTTTTAATTGAACTTACCGTTTCAGAATCTAAAGAATATTTTGGAAGAACTGTAGTTTTTAATTCTAAATTAGAATTTCCGATGTAATCCAAAAGTTCAATGTCTAATATTTCTGTGTTTGTCTTTACTCCTTGAGTAAATATGAAGTAAAGTTTTCCACTTATTAAATTTATTGAAATACTATTATTTTTAATTGAATATGATGGAGAATCTTCATTTATTTCAGTTGCTGTATTCGTCACCTCTTCGCCGTTATTAATAACTTGTTTAGCGGTTTCGTTTCCCAAATCAACTTCATAAGAGTTCTTTCCACTTGTCACTTTAATTCTTCTGTTGTAATAATTTAACAAAGATGAAATTTCAATCTTATTGTTAAAGTCTCCTGTTATGAATTCTCCAACAGTTTTTTCAATAGATCCATTTGGAACATAAGTTTTGCCTTCCAATAAATAAGTTGCGTAAAGAACTAAATCTCCGTAAGTATATTTAACTTTAAACGACAAATCTTCACTTATATCTTTATTAATTATGATTGTTCCAAAATTATCACTTGAACTATCAGTATCAATAGTTAAAATTTCATCACCAGAAGATTTATGAATAATCTTAAATGTTCCGTCTGTTGTCAATTGATTAATTGCTTCAAAATTGCTATTATCAATTATTTCAACACTTTCAACTGATGACAGGTTTTTATCAGTTACAGTAAACGGAACCGGTTGTAAAGTTGCACCAGACTTAATTGTCATTGTTGCTTGACCGTTGTAAATTATTTCACTTCCAACTTTAATTACAAAATCAGGTTGTGCTTGAATTCTTAAGAAGCCAATGCTGAACACATCATCACCATTCTTGTACACCATTGCAACTCTAAGAGACGCAAAGTTGTCAACAGTTGGTAAATTCTTTTGAGTTACATCATCAAATAATTTATAATCTTTTTCTCTAAAGAAATCTCCACCATTTAACATTTCAGCATGAGTAATGTAGAAATGGATGTTGTTTTTTATTGAATTTTTTGAAATATCTAATTTGAAGATGTCTTTAAATAAATTTGTCGTTACTTTCTTACTGTCTGTATAGAAAGTTTTATCTAATAACGAATTAAATTTCACATTTTCATCGGTATTGCTAGTGATTTCCACATAAGCGTTATGACCATTTGTAACATTTACGAAATCGTTATCGTATGATGTTCCATTTTGAGAGTAAAGGCGAACGATATAATCGCTTGTTGCCCCACCACTAGACGTAATTTCAAACATTAAGAAACCATGATTTCCCGCCACCACATTTGATGAAGAGAATGTTACGCTTGTTCCGCTAATTTCAACAATAACTTTTCCACCGTTTGTGAGCGATATTTCATATTTTCCATTGTTTTCAGTGCAAGAATTAAAGAATGTCAATGCTTGAGCTTTTAATCTTACACTTGCAATTGAAACATCAAGTTTTGTTTGATCCTTTCTTGAAACAACTTCAGCACGAGACATCAGTAAATCTGTGTCATTAACAAAATTGATTGTTTGATATGAAGTGTTGTTCATCATACCAATTAAAACTGGCTCATAACTAACATTTTCTTTTGATTCAAGAATTGTTGATTCATTTTTGATATCGTAGAAATCTCTTGTTTCTCTTAAAGTTTGAGCATAAGGATTAGTTAATTTAACCTCTTCCTTGTTCCAAATTTGAGTTGTTATTTTATAAGATGTTCCAACATTGTTTGTTGAATCTGAATCGTTATCCTTATATATTATATTGAAATTTATTTCTAAATCTTCACTGTTTCCTTTAATTACTTTATCTGTTAAATCGTAATTTCCAGTAATTTCTTGATTATTGATTACAACTTTTATTGAGTCAATATTATTAGTGTAGTTTGAATCTGACACATTAAGGAATTTTGAAATTAATTGTTCGCTTGTGTAAATTTCACCATTGTAAAGTTTATCTGGAGTTTCTTTTAATGGAAGATACGGAGAAACATTAAATGTAGCAGTCCATGTTACTGTCTTTTCACTCACAATCATAACAAACTCAAATGTTTTTTTAGTTACAGAACTTACATGAGATGTTACTTTAAGTTTTCCTCCGTCGAATGTCAATCCGTCTGCAGTTATTGATGATATAGTAACTGAAGTTTCACCTGGCATTAACTTCACAGTAATTTCATCCAAAACTGAAATGTTGTACACTCCGTTTATTGTAGAAATTTCTTCTCCGTCTTTAGTGAGTTTTACACCTCTGTAAGGATTATTTACTGTAACATTTTCAATTTTTCCAACTTTTGTAAAGTCATGACTTGTACCTTCGCCGTCAGCGTCATAATAAACATCAAATGAATAAGTTGCTTTATCTCCAACTTTTTCAACCCATGGTGCAGTTGTAATGTAATCTGGATTTTCGTCTAATTTAAACTGAATATTTGAAGTAGTTGCACCATTAAAGTCTTTTGCTAAATCGTAACCACCTTTTTCGTAGTACATATTTGTACCATCTCCATAAACAACGCCATTACCAGTATTTAAAACTTTTGCATTTTTAATAATAAAATCTTTTGTTGCTTCTGTTCCGTACAAATTTTCACCAGAAACAATGTCTTTTGAGTCTTCTTCGTAATAGAAATTAGGTTTTACATTTAACTCTATTTCTGCAAATTCATCGTCTCCATTTTTAATTAAAACTACATATTTTCCAATTTTATCAAATTTAATAGTTGCTTGATTTCCATCTTCGCCACCATCTTTTTCAACCTGAGTCCTTACTTCTTCATTATTTTCATCGATTGTAACAAAATATGTTTCTACACTAATATTTGAAAGCGTATTATTATCTGCAACAATTCTAATTAATCCATTGTATTCCCAGTCGCTGTTAATAGCCTCTGCCATTTCATACAACACAATTGTTGAGCCAGCATACAAATTAATCATATTTTGATTTTTGTCTTGCCATGCTTTGTTGATATAATAACTTACACTTGGATTAAATGTTAATGTAAATGTTGCGCTTTCTCCAGTTTTAGTTGAAACTGTAACCTTAACTTTTAATGGAGTGTTGGTGTGAGCCACTCTTGTAAATGTCCATTCGCTATCTTCATATTCCCAAGATAAGACTGTATCTTCTCCGAATTTTACAATATTTTCTTCAATTTCAGTAGCGCCAAGACCGAATTCTACCACTTCAATAGAAACATTTATTGTGTTTTCTGAAATGTCTGTGATTGGATTGTTGTCGTGAGCATATTTAATTTCAGTTGCCGACAACTCGAATGTATTAGACTTTCTAACATTTTCACTCTCTGTACTAATTCCATTTAAAGTTAAACTAAATTTTGTATCATCAACAATTTTTATTTTAACATAAGTGTCTAACTTGTAATCATTTATTACAGCTGTAACTTTAAGAACTTGTTCTCCAACTGACAATGCTTTAATTTGATTATTTTCAATTTTAAACACTGTTCCGCTTGTAGAATATTCTAATGTATAGCCAGTTCCATATCCAATTACATTAAATCCATTTTCATCGTCGTTTTCATTCAAAGTCAAGCCTTTATTATCTAAAATGTAGCCGTTGTCATAACCATTAATTGTTAATGTTATTTCAGTAGGATTTGCACTTTCTTTTGACAAAGATATAGTCTTAGTATCACTTAATTTATATTCAATGCCAATAGGTGCAGTTGTAGCAACTTTAATTGTTTTGTCGAATTCGTAAACCGCACCGCCATACTCTAACTTTAATATCACTCCAGAAATTGTCTTGTTTGAATTTAAAGTGAGTGTGTACGTTTCTTGATTTGCATTATATGTAAGACTAGAAACTTTTAAATCTGTATTTTCAACTAAAGGATCACTACCCGCATTGTAAACTTTAAAGAATTGATTCAATGCTGTTTTGTTTTCCTCTATGCCTAAACCATACTTCTTAGCAAGTTTTCCTATTATTCCTTTTGTGTCAGTTATAGTAATTGTAACAGTTTTGAGTTCATTATCATTAACGTAAACTACAGCATTTGAATTTTTATCTAAATCTTCTTGTGATCCAGTAAATTCAACTTCAAAAGCACCACTCATAACATTTGTGAAATTGTAATCAACATCAACCCTTAAAGTTTTGTTAAATAATTTTCCAGATAATGTTTTAACTTTTAAATCATTTATTAATTCTTCTGCAGTGTAAATGATTCTGTCTTCTGTTTTTCCGTTCCATTTATTATTTAATTGTAAAGGATATAATATATCTTTATTATAAAGACCTTGTTCTGCTCTTATTTCGTTTACATATTTACCGTCAACCATTAAACCTACAAGGACATATGTTTTGTTATTACTAGTAATTGTGTAATCTTTTTGAACATTAACAGAATATTCACCGTCTTCATCTGTCACAAAAACGAATGCATCATTCGAAATACCTTCTGACAAATCGACTATTTCTGAAAACTTTAGACTTTCAACATGTTCATTTTTGTCAGCAATACGAGTAATAGTTAAATCCAATTCTGAAATAGAAGTTTCACCGTCTTTAAATGAGATATTGTTTGCAGTTTGTTCTATTTCGTTCACGTAAACTGAAACTATTTTATTGTCAGTTTCACTAACTTCATCTGCATCTTTATTAATAGTTGCAAAAGTTGCGTCACTATTAATTGCAAACACTTGAAGTTGAACAGATTTAGCAGGAATGCTCGTTGGAATAATCTTGAAAGGTTTTGCCATATCTTCACGACTTACAATATAATCATTCCACGAAGTTGTATCGTCAACTGTCAAGAATTGTAAGTAAACATTAGTTTTTAACAACTTTAAGTAGTAATTTGCGCCATCTTTTACCGCAACAGGAACACCACCGTTAATTGCATAACCTTCTGTTGTTAACTTTAGTAAATGAATACCAGCTGCGAACACATCACAGTTTTTAAATACAAACTCAATATTTTTAGTTTCATCTTTATATGTGAACTCATTATTTTCCACACCAAGATCAATGCCTGACGATAAAGCTGTAATTTTGTTATCCGTTGTATTTAAAACAGCAACCGTATCGAGATCATCTTCATTAAAGAATTTCACAGTTTTGTAAAGATCTTCCGCATTATATTCGGCACTTTTTGTTTCAAAAGTTAAACCTAAATTAAAGTTTTTACCTTCTCCAGTTATATCTTCATTGAGCGCAATGTAGTTAGGAAGAAATAAACTTAAATCCATTGTTCCAATTTCGATATCCACATTTTTTACAGCAGTTTCCACAACACGAACTGTAACGTCTGTGTAAACCATTTTTTCAGTTCTGCTTTTGTTTGATTCTTCTTGATGAACAGCATTATCTTGTGCGTAATATGTAGGGAACACAGCAATTCTAAATTCGTATTCACCAAGTTCGTCTGTTTCAAATGTGTAGATTCCATTTACGAATTTCATTTTTTCAAAAAGCGGATGAACAGAATTTGTTAATTCTTCAGACTTGATTTTTAAAATATCTGCCTTGCCATAATCATAATAAATTTCTACATTTTTTTGTTCTCTATCACTAATTGGACGAAGAGCATTATCGTTTGATGAGAAAACAAAATCTAATGCTTCATTTTTCCCAATTGTAACAACTTGACTTTTTCCTACAGCAAGATTACCTTCACCTAAACTTAAATTTGTTACTTCTTTATCAAGCCACAAAGTTATTGGATTTGATTTATGCTCTTTCTTTTCATCTCTTGCTTCCAACACAACCTTACCGAAAACGTCACCATTCTCTTCAATGTCCTCATTTCGGTAGTAATAGATCGGAGTGTTACATTTGATTTTGTAACGACCATCTTTTGCCTCTAATTTATTTCCTTTTTCATCACAAAGAGTAATTAAATCTTCACCCTCAACAAACCACAACTCACAGTTTGGACGATTGACTTTGTAACCCGATTCATTAGTTCCTGTCAAAGTAAATGAATATAATTTCACACCCGAACTTGTAGTCAAAGCAACCGAAGACGGACTTACAATAGAATCGTCAATTTCAAAAACTAAAGAATCTGGATACATCACATTCTTCTTCAATTTTCCTCTTAAAGCCAAGACTCCAAAAACCGCTCCGGTAAATAGAGTAACCGACCCCAAAATAATTCCAATAATTAAAAATATTTTCTTTTTCATAACCCCTACCTAAAAATGCTTTTTATTTATTATCTACAAAATATTACAAAATAATTATATAATTTTTGAAATTTTAAGTCAATTAAAAATTAAGTTTAAATTTAATTAAATTTAGCAATTAAAAAATTAATTAAACATCCAGTGGATCAGAAAGAAAAATTAAACAAACCTTTTATTCTTTTGATTTAATTTGCATTAAAAAAAATTTTCAAAAAAATAAAAAATTTTACGAAAAATAAATAAATTATCGTAAATTTTCACATATTTTTAATTATTTTTTAATTTTTCAAATAATTTTATAAAATTTTCAACATTAATTTCTTCAGGTCTAACACTATCACCGTAACCTAATTCTTTTAATTCTTTTAATACAATTTCTTTTTCAAACTTAGATTTCAAATTATTAACCAAAGTTTTTCTTCTCATTGAAAATGCAAGATGAACAAAATTTCTAAAATCATCAAATGAAGAAATTTTATATCTATTATGAGGAACAAGCAAACATATTGCACTGTCAATTTTAGGCATAGGAGTAAAACATTCTTTCTTTACAATTCTGGGAATACTCACATCAAAAATCGATTGCAAAATAACACTCGTAATTCCATATTCTTTAGTACCACAAGAAGACGCAAATCTATCCGCCACTTCTTTTTGAATTAAAACCATTATTGATTTGAATTTATGAATTGAATTTATCAGTTTAAATATAATCGGAGTTGTAATATAGTAAGGAATATTTGCAACAACTCTAGCTTTTCCATCAAACAAAGTTTCAACATCTGCATCCATAAAATCTTGAAACTTAAATTCAATATTCGACTGTTCGTTTTGCAATTTAGTCAATCTCTCAATAAGATCTTTATCTATCTCGAAAGAAATAACTTTCTTTGCGACCAAAGAAATTTCTTTAGTTAAAGTTCCAGCTCCAGCTCCAATTTCCAAAACAAGATCATCTTTTTCAACCAATCCATCGCGAACAATTGCTTTTAATAAATTCGTATCAAAAAGAAAATTTTGACCTAAATTTTTCTTAAAATCTATATTTTTTGCATTATTTTCATTAAAATTTGATGATTTTTTATTATTTTTGAAATTTTTTTCTTGATATTTTGACATAAATTGGTAACTCCATTTTTTTATTTTCCCTTGACATCTTTTGTCGAAAATGTTAATATGTAAACATACAAAAGATAAATTAAAAAAACACAAAAGAGAAAGAAGTTGGTAAATCCAACTTTTTATTTTTTTTTATTTTAACACATATATCAAAACATGTCAATTACGAAACATCAAGATTTATTGTTTGCAGTAAAAAAGAGATTAGGCAATCCCTAAATCTCTTAATTTTACTCTTCAATGATTTTTCCAATTTCAACCTTAAAGTCGCCAATACTGTAAGTTATTTCATTAACACTTGTAACGGCTTTTATGTCTAATTCACAAGCTTTAACAAAATCTATATCTTTATCTTGAATATTCATGCTTTCAATTTTTGTTTTCAAGCTTAATTTATTTTCTGATTTAAATTGTCTAACCTTTGAAACAATTTCAACTACTCTATCACCATTTTCAATCAAACCAGACTCTTCTTCAATATCTAATGGTTTTAAAACAAATTGATGAATACTGTCAACTTTTTCGAATTGACGATAATAATCTTGATAAATTTCTTCAGTAATATGAGGCATTGTAATAGCAATTAATTTTAACATACCCAAAAGGACATTGTAACATGCCCATTGCGCACTTTCTTTTGCTTCTTCTCCATAAACTTCAGGTTTATATAATCTATTCTTTGCAATTTCAATGTAGTTATCACAGAAATTCCAGAAGAATTTTTCTATTGTATCACAAGCATAGCCCATTTCAACATTTTCATACATTTTATAAGTTTTTGCATATGCATCATTAAACTTTTGCATAATGTATTTATCCATAGGCAAAATTACATTTGGTTTTTTAGGAGTGTAATCATACAAGAAACTCAAAACAAATTTAGATGCATTCCAAATTTTATTTTCAAACTTTAATCCATCCTTAAGCCTATCGTCACTAAAGTAAACATCTCTACCATAAGCTCCATTTGCACACCAATATCTAACAACGTCAGCACTATATTGATCAATCATTTCAAGTAAGTTCATTTTAGAATTTGATTTAGATTTACTAATCTTAATACCTTTGTCCGCCATTACCCAACCATTAACCAACAATTCTTTCCACGGAAGGCAATTTTGATGATAATATGATTTGATTATTGTTCTCAAATCCCACGTGGTAATAATGTCTCTTCCACAGAAACGCATACTCATAGGCATTTTCTTTTTACTTCCTTCTTCGTCTTCTGCCCAATTAGTGTTAATTTGTGGAGTAACAGAACTTGTAGCCCAAGTATCCATAACGTCACTTTCTGGAATAAACTCATTACAACCGCAAGAGCACGCAGTTTTAGGCATAGAATTTAAAGGATTTACTGGTAGATCGCAAATTTCAGCAAACTTTACTTCGCCACAATCTTTACAATACCAAACTGGGAACGGAACTCCAAAATATCTTTGTCTTGAAATTGACCAGTCTTGATTTAAATTGTTAACCCAAGCCATATATCTAGCTTTCATGCTTTCAGGATGCCAAACCAATTCATTTCCAAGATCTGTCCATTTTTGTTTCAATTCTGGAGTAGAAGTTTTAATAAACCATTGTTTCTTTGACAAAAATTCAATTGGACGATCACATCGTTCATGAACCTTAACCGAATGTCTAATAGGATCTTGTTTATAAATATATCCTTGTTCTTTCAAATCTTCTATAATTGCTTTTCTCGCATCGTCAGACTTCATTCCAGCATATTTTCCACAGATTTCAGTCATGCATCCGCCGTCATCAATGGCAGTTTTCAATTCAAGACCATATTCTTTCCACCACTCAACGTCAGTTTGATCTCCAAATGTACAACACATAACAATTCCAGTACCTTTGTCAATACCGACCTTTTCGTCAGCACGAATAATTACTTTTCTATCTTCAAACAAAGGAACCAAAACTTCCTTACCAATAAGGTTAGAGTATCTTTCGTCTTCCGGATTTACAAAAATAGAAACACACGCAGGTAAAAATTCAGGTCTTGTTGTTGCAATCGGAATAGTTCCACTACCATCAGCAAGTCTAAAATTTAAGTAATTGAATATACTATCAAATTCTTTATCTTCTAGTTCTGCCGTTGCAACACTTGTTCTACATTTACAGCACCATGGACTAGGCTTATCTTCTCTGTAAGCAATTCCCTTTGAAGCTAATTCAATAAAAGATTTTTGACTTGTCTTTTGACTTCTGTTATCGATTGTATTGTAACCCAAACTCAAATCACAAGACATACCAGCCTTAACCATAGTATCTCTGTAAGCTTGATTGTAAGTAGAAACCAAATCTAGAGCAATTTTTGTAAATTCTTCTCTTGGCATAGTGTGTGCTCTAATGTTTTTCTTCTTTTCAACTAACAACTCTGTAGGCAAGCCATTATTGTCAAAACCTAGAGGATAGAACATATTGTATCCTTGCATTCTGTGGAAACGTGCCATCATGTCAGCTTGAGTAAATCCTGAAATGTGACCAATATGCAACTCTCCACTAACAGTTGGAGGTGGAGTGTCAATCGAAAAAGTTTCTTTTGTTGATTTTTCATCATACTTATAGATTCCTTTTTCTTGCCAGTAAGTTTGCCATTTTAATTCTTTCTGTTTAAAATCGTACTTATTATCTAACATAAATTTCTCCTTTTAAATAATGTAAGAGCAAAATAAAAAGCCCTTGCAAAATGCAAGGGCGAAATCTTCGCGGTACCACCTTACTTCGAGCATAAGCTCCTCATTTTAAAACTAACGTATTTTTCATTACGCGGATGGTCTACTACTCTTCTTCATCCGAACTCGTTTGCTACCTTCAACCTACACTTGTTTAAATCGCTTTCAGCCCATGACGATTTTTCTCTTTCAACAGTTTTTAAGTTTACTCCTCAAACTTCTTTAACGTTTCTCTATGCTCATTATAATAAAAGGAAAAATATTTGTCAAGAGAAATTCTTAAATTAAAACGTAGATTTTTATTTGAAATTTTTTATGCATTTTAATAAAAAATCTACTGAATTTTAAAAAATATCATTAAAAACAATGAAAATCATCTGTTTTTGTTGTTTTTTTTGAAATTATTTAAATTTTATTTATGATACAACATTTCATTCTTGTATGCAGATTCTTCATTTAAAGCAATTGCACATTCAGTTGTAAGAAGAGTTGACGCAACACTTCCCGCAGTTTCAAGAGCTGTGCGTGTAACTTTTACAGGATCAATAATTCCAGATTCAAACATATCACAAAACTTATTATTTAAAGCATCGTAACCAAAATTTAAATCTTCGTTTTCAAGAATTTTAGCAACAATTACACCATCATCAATCCCTGCATTTTTAGCAATTTGACGAACTGGAATTTCTAAAGTTTTAGAAACAATTTCCGCTCCCAATTTTTCATCTCCGATCAATTCTTCAATTAATTCTTTTAATGAATTTTTTGCCTTTAAAAGTGCAACACCACCACCTACAACAATACCTTCATCAATCGCAGCTTGAGTAGCATTTAAAGCATCTTCAATTCTGAGTTTCTTTTCTTTCATCTCAACTTCACTGTTAGCACCCGCTTTAATTACAGCAATACCTCCATTGAGATTTGAAATTCGTCCTAAAAGTGTTTCTTTGTCAAATTCTTTTTTCGCTAATTTAAAAGAATTTTTAAGTTCTGAAATTCTTTTTTCAATTTCTTGTTTGTTTCCTCTAGCTCCAATTATTGTACAACAATCTTTATCCGCCTTAATCTTATCCGCATGACCCAAATCATCAAGAGTCAAATCTTTTAAACTAGTGTAACAGTCCTGTGAAACAAACTTTCCTCCTACAGACAAAGCAATGTCGTCCAAAACTTTTTTACGCCTATCTCCAAAGAATGGAGTTTTAACTGCTAAACATCTAAAAATTTTTCGCATGTTGTTAACAACAATTGTAGTCAATGCATCTCCATCAATATCTTCCGCAACAATAAACAAACTTCCACCAGCATTTGCAACCTTTTCAATAATAGGTAAAATTTCTTGAATGTTTGAAATCTTTTTGTCTGTAATTAATATGTAAGGATTTTCTAATTCTGCAGTAAATTTAACTTGATCATCACACATATAAGGACTAATGTATCCTCTGTTAATTCGCAACCCTTCCGTGATGTTTAAAGACGTCAAAACATTGTTTCCATCTTCAATCGTTATTACTCCGTCAAGCCCAACTTCCTCATACGCTTTAGCAATAATTTTTCCAACTTCGACACTGCCAGACGAAATTGTTGCGACTTGACAAATTGAATCATTGTCTTTCACTTCTTTTTTTCTTGATTCTATTGTTTCCACAACTTTATTTACAGCCTTTCCTATTCCAGATTTTAACAAAACAGGATTTGCTCCAGAATTAAAACATTTAAGCCCTTCCTTAAAAATATTTTCTGTTAAAATTGTCGCAGTAGTTGTTCCATCTCCGGCTATATCATTCGTTCTGATGCTAGCGCTTTTTATTAGCTCTGCACCCATGTTTTCAATCTCATCTTTGAGTTCAACTTCTTTAGCAATTGTCACACCGTCATTAGTAATCATAGGAGTTTGTCCACGACGTTCCAAAACCACATTTCGACCCTTTGGCCCCAGTGTAATTTTTACAGCATTTGACAACCTTTCAACTCCTCTCAAAAGTTTTTGTTTTGCTTCATCTCCTGTCACAATAATTCTATCAACCATTTATCACTCCTATTATATCAATTTGACGAATTACAACATGTGTTTCGTCATCCAATTTAATCTCATCTCCCGCATATTTTTGGTACATAACTTTGTCACCAATTTTTACTAACATTTCTGTTTTTTCACCATCAAATGTTACGCCGTCTCCAACCGCAACAACGACACCAATTTGAGGTTTTGATTCATGTGTATCTGGTAAAACCAAACCAGAAACACTTTTGTTTGTTTGTTCAGGTTTTAAAATAACCCTGTCAAATAAAGGTTGTATTTTCATAAGTCCTCCTATTTCGCATTATACACTGCGATGTCATTTTTTCTTCACCCGACTGCCACAATTCATAAAATTTTTTCAAAAAAAATACAATAAATATGGAAGTCTATTCAGTAAATTATTCTCAAATAAAAAAAAGAATAAACTCAAAAAATAATAAGTTTTCTTTTAAATTTTTTATAATTTTTTTAATAATTATCGTTTTTATAGGTATTTTTACAGCAATTAAGCCATTAAAAACAAAAAATATTAAATTTTTTTACGTGGAAATAAATTCATTCTTAAATTACAAGGAAGCTAATAAACTTGCAAATTCCGTGCAAGAGCAAGGAGGAGCTGGTTATATTTATTATGATGGGAAATATCATGTTTTGACTTCTCTTTATTTAAAAAAGGAAGACGCAAACAAGGTAAAAGAAAATTTAACTAAAGACTTTCCAACATGTAAAATATTAACTCTTGAAGGAAATTTGTTTCAAAGAAATTACAATAAATTTCAAAATGAAATAATAATGAATACAATAAATTTAAATCAAAATCTAATTAAAAATTTATATAATTTATCTGTTGAAATTGACATAAATCAATCTTTAAATTACACAACAAAATTTGACAGAATTAAAGACGAATATATTTCAAAAACCAAAGACTTTTTTAAAAGCTTTAAACTAAATAAATTTCCAACACAAGTTGAATCAATGGAGGAAATTTTATCGTCATTAGACGAGATTTTAAAATGGAAAAATTTTTGCGTTTTAAAGTATGAATTAATCAACATTTCAATCTGTCAAATCAACTTTCTAAACTCATTCTAATTTTCTTTTTTCCACGTGCAAATTATTTGCCAAATCGCAAGCCCTATAAGGAACAATGCAAACAATTTTCTTAAAATACTGTTCGACAAATGATTTGCTAAAATTGCACCTCCTAAACTAAACAAACTCCCAACTAACGCCAAAAGCCAAGTCGATTTAAAGTCGACTAATTTATTTTTAATATGTATGCAAAGCGCAACTACCGACATTGGTAAAAATGCAATCAAATTAATTCCTTGTGCAAAGATTTGTGGATACGACAAAAAAATTGTAAGTATTGGAATGGTAAGCGTTCCTCCGCCCATTCCCATTCCTCCGACTACTCCTCCGCAAATCCCAGCTAATATTTCCCAAAAAATCATACTACTCCTAAAAAATCAACATTCCAACTCCACCTAACAACATAAAGAATATGAAAATGCCTCGAATTTTTTTGTTGTTAAGTTTGTTTAAAAGCGTTGCACCTATTATCCCACCAAGAACAATACCAACAATTACAGGCCAACCTTTTGCAAAATTTATTGAATTAAAACACATATAAACAATTGTGCTAACCAAACTTATCGGCAATATCACAAACAAAGCTGTAGCTTGTGCTTTTTTCTGTTCCATTTTAAAAACATTTGTAAGCAAAGGAACAACAACCATTCCTCCGCCACCTCCGAAAAATCCATTTATGAGACCTATAAGCCCGCCAAACATTACAACTTGCCATTTTTTTACTTTTTTCATACTTTTAATGTGCGCAATTTAGACATTTTTATTTGCCTTTTTTTTAATTTTATATTATAATTGATTAGTTGAATGCAATAATTAATTGAGAGGTTAACATGAAATCAAAGAACAAAATCAACAAAATACTTAATTATGCCTTAACTTTTGTACTTATTGTACTTTGCAGTGCAGGGTTTGCTACATTCGGAAAAGTCAAATCTGTTCTAGCATTTAACGAAAGTATGACTGTTAGCAATAGTTGGAATATAACTAAGGACACAAAAATTTCATCATTTACCGCTGGAGATTACGCATCAGACGTTGAGGGCAAAATTTTAGACTTATCGAAAGCTGAAGATCTACCAAATTCAAAACGTACTGCCCCATTCGATGATTACGTACTTATGATAGACGGAAGAGATGGAAGTTCTCGTTACAGTTACACAACAAATTCAAGCACAACACTTACTTCAAACGGTTGTTATGTAATATCAGTTGATGTTTTCACTTTAAATGCAGGCGCAAATCTTTATTTGTTAAAAGGTGAAGAAACTTTCGAAAGAGCTTCCCTTGTGTCAAACAAAAAATGGACAACTCAGTACTTCTTCATTAAAACAAATGACATTGAAGATATAAGCCTAAAGTTAAAAATGGAATTAAACAATGGCGGAGTTGCATTGTTTGACAATATCTCTGTAAAACAATTGAGTGAGCAAAAATACGATGAAGATAGAGTTACTTACTCAGCTAACTCAACCGAAATTGATTTAAGAACTAACGTTATTCAAGAATTATTTAACGACAGAAACGCAAGCAGAGAAGACTTAAAATTCACTAAAACTGATTACGAATTCAATGTTGCAAGCACAGCAATCACTAAAGTTTACTCTGGCGACGGAAAAACAAATGAAGCAATTAAATTTTACAACAACGAAAAAACTTATTCAACATACGAACTAAACAACGAGTTTACTTTTGAACAAAACAAAGTTTACAAACTTACAGTTTATGCAAAGGCAGACACCACAGGTAGCCCATCTTTATCATTAAAACAAACAAACTTAGAAGATGAAGAAACAGCTGTTGACAGTAAAACAGTTTCAATCTCATCATCAAAAAGCGAAAATGTAACAAACGATTTTAAAGCTTATTCATTCTACATTGTAGGCAATCCAATCAAAGACAAGACATACAAACTCAATGTAAATATGGGAACAAGTTCTTCAAAAGTTAGTGGTTCGCTTTATATTTCAAGAGTTAGCGTATCTAACATTACTTACAAAACATTCTCAACTGCTAGCGACAGCAACAAATTGGATTTATCTTCAAGCTTTAAACTTTCTGACAATGCGAACTATGTAAACAACGGAACTTTCAACACAATGGAAGTAACAAGCATTGAAAATTTGTATCCAGCAAAAGCAGTTGATTGGACAATTTCAGCAAACGACAGTTCTAAATATGGAATTGTTAACACAAATTCTAGTGAATTTGCTAAAATCAATTCTTTAGATTACTCAGCACTAGTAAATCCTCGCGACACTAGAGGCGGAGACACAAGTAACAATGTTCTTATGATGTACGCAAAAAATGATACAATCGTTGCAAATAGTGCATCAAAAACATTGAATGCAAAAGGATACGCATCTTACTCTCTCGACATTAACACACAAAATGGAACAGCTAAAGTTTCTCTAGTAACAACTGTTAACAGCAAAGAATTAACTTTAGCATCAATTGATGTAAATACTAATTACTCTTGGGAAAATGTTGAATTAAATCTTCACAATGCTTACCAAGAATTGAAAGTAAATGTAAAAATTGAATTAACTTCTTCAAATTATGCTTATTGTTATGTTGACAATGTTAAATACACATCAAGCATTACTGAAACATATTTCACAAACCTTGTTGAAGACGAATTCAAGACAAAATCTGATTTAACAGAAATCTTTAGTTCAAACGAAACAAATGACTTTGCTCTTCCTCTCTACTTTGAAGGAAACGGAACAGCAATGCATGCTGGTATTGTAAACATAAATTCTAACATTATTGACAATGCTAAATTTAAAGACACAAACAATGAAAATGTTTTAGGTATCCACATGATTGACGAAGGTTACTACACTTTCACTTCAAAATTAGGTTACACTTTGTCAACTTCAAAATACTATCAAATTAGTATGAAGGTTTACACAGAACCATTAATAGACCAAAACAATTCAAAAGGTGTTTCACTAAAACTATCTAGTTTTGACGACACATTTACAAACATTGTTTCAAACGGAAAATGGACAACTTACACTTTCTACGTAAACCCAGATAAAGACACAACAACAAATCTTGTTTTCTCATTAGGAGATGAAAACAATTTAACCTCTGGTTATGCTTTCTTGTCAGACATTGAAATTAAAGATGATTTAACAAAAGAGCAATATAGTGAAATTAAATCTTCTCAAAACGTTAGAGTTTTAAGTAAGGTTATAGCAAATGAAAACGAATCTGAAACTGAAACAAAAACTAGCAAATCTAAAACAAATTGGTGGATGATTATTTCAAGTATGGTGTTCCCAATTGTTATTATCGTTGCAATCGTTGTAATCTTATTAAGAAAAGTAAAATGGAAAAAATTTGCTAAGAAGAAAACTAAAACAGATTACGACAGAAAAGAAACAGTTAACGTTCAAGTTGCTTCAAGACGTGCAACTATGATCAGAGAAGAAAACATCAGAAAAACAAAAGCAGAATTAAATGAATTAACTGCAGAACACGTAAAATACGAAGAAGAATACAAACAAAATCTTCTTGAACTTAGAAAATTAAAAATCAAACGTGGCGATGCTTTAGAAATCAAGAATCTTGAAAAGAATTGCAAGAAAATTCAAAAAACTTCAGCATCTCTAGGAATGAATATCAACAAGTTAAAATCTAAGTTAGATTACATGCAAACTGATGCTTACTACAACAATCTAGTAAAACAAATTTCTTCAAACAAATTTGTTGATGAAAACAAATAAAATAAAGGCCAGTTTAATTACTGGTCTTTTTCTTTAATTTTTAACACCTGTCCTATGAAAAGTTTTTCATTTTTTAAATCGTTAAAAACAATTATTTCTTCTTTTGTTAAATCATAGATTTTAGCAATTTTTTCTAGAGTTTCCATAGGTTTTACTACATGAGTAATATAGTCATTTGACGTAATTTTCACCCATTCACCTGAGTAATATTTTAAATCACTATTGTTTCTAATTATTTTATCTTTAGTCGTGTTAAATTTTGTGATTAAATCTTTTTCTGTTTCGTTAGTTATTCTAAAATAATTTTCTTTACTTAATTTTAATTTCATATTAAATAATATGCAAAAGTTTTAAATATTTTCCACGCATATTCGACAAGTTTTTTTTATATATTAAGTAGGACAAGTTATGAAATCTATTTTTAAAGCAGTTGCAATAGTTACAATCTTTTCAGTAATCACAAGAGCTTTGGGTTTTCTTTTTAGAATTTTTATTTCTCGTAAACTTGGAGCGGAAGGCTTAGGTCTTTTTCAAATTGCAACTTCAATTTTAGGAATTTTTATGACATTGGTTTCGAGCGGACTTCCTTTAACCACTGCAAAGTTAGTTTCAAAATATGAAGCAAACAACGAACTAAAAAAACGAAATCAAGCAGTCGCCTCTGCTCTAATTATTGCTTTAGCACTATCTGTTTTATCATCTTTTGTGATTGTTCTCTTAAAAAATGTTTGGAAAATTGTGCTTGCTGATAATCGCGCTGTTGAAATTTTAATAATTCTCATACCATCAATTGCCTTTAGTGCAATATATGCTGTTTTTCGAGGAGCTCTTTGGGGACAAAACGATTATTTTAATTGCGGACTCACTGAATTACTCGAACAAATTTTCCGTTTTGCATTAACATTTTTTATGCTTTTGAATGCAACAGATTTGTTCGTCGCCACAAAAAATTCTGCATATGCTTTTAATCTCACATGTTTATTATCAGCTTTAATGACAATTGTTATATATTTTAGAAAATCAAAACTTTCATTTAGAAAAGGTGAATACAAAAACGTTTTAAAAAGCGCCCTTCCTGTAACCGGAGTAAGGCTTTCAAACTCTCTAGTACAACCTCTTACTTCACTAATTATTCCTAGCATGCTCATACTTTCTGGATACACACGAGCTGAAGCTGTCGCTAGTTACGGCGTCGTTATGGGAATGACTTTCCCTTTGCTTTTTGTTCCAATGTCTGTAATTGGAAGTATTAGCATGGTTTTAATTCCATCAATTAGTTCTATGATGAGCAAAAATGATTACAGTTCAATAGAAGAAAACATAAATAAATCTATTAATGTTTCTGTCTTTATTAGTGCAATTTTTATACCTCTCTACTTATCTGTCGGAGATTTAATTGGAATAGTTTTATTTGACAATGTAATGTCTGGAGTACTTCTTCAAATTTCAGCAATCTGCGTTTTGCCGATAACATTATGCAACTTAACAGGAAGTATTTTAAACGCGTTGAGTTTAGAGGGAAAATCTTTTCTTAACTACATTTTAGGTTCAGTAGTTTTAATTGCTTCCATTGTTATTTTCACTCCAATAATTGGAATAAATTCAATCATCGTTTCATTCTTCCTTTCTATGACCTTAATAAGTTTATTAAACTTAAGCAAAATAAAAAAGAAAATCCCGAATTTTAATCTCAACATTATTAATTTAACCATGAAATATTCTTTAATCATTACACCATCAAGTTTAATCGGTCATTTTATTTCAAATATAATGCTTAATTTCTTCCCTGTTTTAATTTCAGGTGTTATTGGAGGAAGTATCGCAATAATTTTAGTTCTATCATTAATCAAAACCTTTAATTTGTATGACGTATCGGCTTTTCTTGATATGATAAAAAGAAAACGTAAATCAAAACAAATATAACACCATTATTGGTGTTTTTTGTATATTTTTCTTATACATGAACAAAATTATAATATGTTTATAGTATTTTTAAGAGTTTTAATTATATATGTTACCGTTCTAGTTTTTTTAAGAATGATGGGAAAACGCCAAATAGGAGAAATGCAACCATATGAGGTTGTAATTACGCTAATCATTGCTGACCTTGCAACACTCCCTATGAGTGACACAAACATTCCTTTGCTAAACGGAATTTTACCGCTCGCCATTCTCGTTTTAATTCATTACGTCATAACTTTGCTCACAAGAAAAAGTATTAAAATAAGACGTATTATGAGCGGAAGACCAGTAATTATTATTAGTCCAAATGGTATAGAATATTCCGCTTTAAAACAACTCAATATGAATATTGACGACCTACTTGAAATGGTGCGTCAAAGTGGATATTATTCATTTGATCAAATTTTATATGCAATCATTGAAACAAACGGAAAAATAAGCGTTATACCAACTAGTGCGTGTGCTCCGGCTACCGCTGAAGATGTTGGAAAGAACAATCCTCCAGCTGAGCTTCCTAGAATTATAATAGCTGATGGCAAAATTCTCAAAGAACAAATGAAAATAAGTGGATTAGATAACAAAAAATTAAACAAAATTCTTAAATATTATAAAATACAAATTAAAGATTTAATTATTTTATCTTTAGACAATTCTGGAAAATTATATTTTCAAATCAAAGGTGAAAATTTTAAATTAATTAATAATATTTATGAGGAGATTAAACTATGAAAATATGGTTTGTTATGCTAGTTCTCTTTTTGTCAGTTGCTGGACTATGTTTGTTTGACGGAATTTACACTACAAAAGTTTTTAATAAATTAGAAAAGGAAAGTGAGTATATTTACAAAACTCTACTAACAGAAGATGTCGGCAATGAAAACATTAAAACTAAGATTGAAAACCTAAATGAGTACTGGACAAAAAAAATGGACATCTTATGTGTGTCCATTTCTAGAAAAGATTTACAACCAGTGTCTGATTATTTGCAATACCTTTACACTTCAACCATTAACAACAGTCAAGACGAAGCAATTACATATTCAAGACTTCTCCATTACAACATTGAAGGACTTAGAGAAAACATTGGCATAAATGCAATAAATTTACTTTAACATTCTTTTTAAGTACATTCCAGTGTAACTTTTCTTCTCTTTACAAATTTCTTCTGGAGTGCCTTGTGCTATAATTTTTCCGCCACCAACTCCACCTTCTGGTCCCATATCAATAATGTAATCGGCAGTCTTGATCAGATCAAGATTGTGTTCAATTACAATAACAGTATTCCCTTTACCAACTAGTCGTTGCAAAATGTCGACTAGTTTTTTAATGTCAAACAAGTGAAGTCCGGTCGTTGGTTCATCAAGAACGTAAACAGTGTTCCCTGTATCACGACGGGTGAGTTCTGTTGCAAGTTTTAATCTTTGAGCTTCACCTCCAGACAAAGTCGTTCCATTTTGACCAAGTTTAATGTACCCCAAACCAACATCTACAAGTGTTTGAAGTTTAGATTTAATTTGAGGCAATGCATCAAAGAAAACATATGCTTCATCAATAGTCATTTCAAGAACGTCGTAAATCGATTTTCCTTTGTACAAAACATTTAAAACTTCTCTTGAATATCTTTTACCACCACACACTTCACACGGAACATAAACGTCCGCCATGAAGTACATTCTCAAGCGCTTTACTCCATCTCCCGCACATGCTTCACATCGTCCACCTTCAACATTGAAACTAAATTTACCCATGTCAAAACCTTTTTCCTTTGCTGATGGAGTTGATGCAAACAATTCTCTAATCTTTGTAAACAATCCAGAATAAGTTGCAGGGTTACTTCTTGGAGTTCTGCCAATTGGAGTTTGATCGATTTGAATAATCTTATCAACGTCTTCCGCCCCCAACATATCTGTGTAATTATTTTCTTTGTCTTTTTTGTTAAGTGAATTGTAAATTGCACGATAGAATATATCGTTCACTAATGTAGATTTACCACTACCGCTAACACCCGTTACACATGTAAACACACCTTTAGGGAAAGCGACATCTAAATTTTCTATGTTGTGTTCATGACAATTCAACAAACGAATGTGGCCTTTTTTAATTTCTCGTCTTTGTTTCGGAACATCAATTTTAAGTTTTCCAGACAAGAATTGTCCAGTTAAAGAATTTTCACTAGCCATAATTTCTTCAACTGAGCCTTGAGCTACAATTTCGCCTCCATGCACTCCCGCACGAGGACCAATATCAACAATATAATCAGATTCACGAATTGTGTCTTCATCATGTTCAACAACAATTAATGTGTTGCCCATATCTCTTAAACTTTTCAATGTGTCAATTAACTTGTCATTGTCTCTTTGATGCAATCCTATGCTCGGCTCATCTAAAATATAAAGCACTCCACTTAAACCCGATCCAATTTGAGTTGCAAGACGAATTCTTTGAGCTTCTCCCCCAGATAATGTTCCCGCTCTACGAGATAATGTCAAATAGGTTAAACCAACATTAACTAAGAACGACAATCTGGCTGTTATTTCATTAATAATACTATCTGCAATTTTATGCTCAGTCTCTGTTAATTTTAAATCTTTAATGAACACATAAATGTCGCTAATAGACATATCGCACACTTCTGCAATATTTTTCTTGTTGATTTTAATCGACAAAGCGCTTGGATTGAGTCTTTTACCCAAACATTCTGGACAAGTATCTTCGCTCATAAGTTTGTATATTTCATCTTTTATATATTCGCTAGTTGATTCTTGGAAGCGACGTAATAAATCTGGAATAATTCCCATGAAAAGAAGGTCATTTTGAACACAATATTGATGCAAGTTTACAGCAATTTTATCTTTTTCACCCTTTTCACCATTGATTAAAGCCTCTCTTGCCTCTTTTGAAAATTTGTAGTAAGGAGTATCTGCCGTAAAACCGTACTTTTTGCCTAACTTTATTAATGCGCGCTTAGTCATGCCTGTCGCATCAATGTTAAATCCCATGACAGACAATGCTCCCTCATTAATTGAAAGAGTGTCATTTTTTACAATTGCATTTTCACCAATTTTTATTACATAACCCAAACCGCTACATTTCGGGCATGCTCCAGCTTGATTGTTGAAACTAAATAATGTAGGTTCAATATCTGGAATTGAAACACCACATTCAACACAGCTATATTTTACACTGTAAAGTTTATCTTCTCCATTTATGTTGACAATCACCAAACCGTTTGCCATTTCTAGCGATTTGCTAATAGATTCGGTCAATCTTGAAATTATACCATCGCGTTTTACAATTCTATCAACTATAACACTTACATCATGGCGCTTGTTTTTTTCTAATAAAATATTGTCATCAAGTGAGTAAACAGTTCCGTCTACCATCACTCTTACAAATCCATCTTTTCTAAGCCCGTCAAAAATCTTTTCATGAGTTCCTTTTTGAGCCCGGACGATTGGAGCCATTATTAACAACTTTGAATTATCTTCACATTCTAAAACTCTATCTACAATTTGGTCAATTGTTTGCACACTAATAGGTTTTCCGCATTTTGGACAATAAGGTTTTCCAATTCTTGCAAAAAGTAAACGCAAGTAATCGTAAATTTCAGTAATTGTTCCAACTGTTGAACGAGGATTGTTGTTTGTACTCTTTTGGTCGATAGATATCGCAGGACTAAGACCGTCAATACTCTCAACATCAGGTTTGTTCATTTGACCTAAAAATTGTCTAGCATAGCTGGACAAACTCTCCATATATCGCCTTTGACCTTCAGCAAAAATAGTATCAAATGCAAGGGTTGACTTTCCACATCCACTAACACCCGAAAAAACTACTAATTTATTTTTTGGTATAGTCAAACTTACATTTTTTAAATTGTTTTCTTTAGCACCTTTAATAATAATTTTGTCTAACATATCTACCTCTAATTATGTCCAAAAATGAGCGAATCAAATCTTCATCTTTTATAATAACAGAAGAATATAAAATTTTCAAGCCTTTTAGAAAAAATAAATGTTAATAATTCGCAACAAAAAAAGACGGTTAAACCGTCTCTTTTACTTTTTACTAGGCCATAAAACAAGAAGCACTGCTAACACACCAACACCAATTGCTGTGTAGAATCCAACGTTGTTTTTATATTCAGTTAAAAAGTTTAATTCATATATAGAATCAATATTCATTCTAACTATTTCATTTTTACAATCTTTATCTTCATAGATTGCAACCTTGTTGTCTTTCTTTAGTTTGTAATAATATTCAGTTTTTTGAGCTTTAGAATCTCCAACTTGAGTTGTTTGCTCAACTTTTCCATTAAAATTAAACTTTAATGTACTAGTTGTTGTAACATTTCCAACTGTAGTCTTGTTTTCATACTCGCCAAAAGGACATATTAAACAAGGATATGCGTAGCAAACTACAACAAATGCAATACACAACAATAATAAGATTTTTCTCATAAATTCCTCCCTTTGTAATTAAATAATAGGATTTTTTCTAGATTTTGTCAACAAAATATGACAAATTTTAAAAATTTTAAAAATTTTTTACTAAAAATTTAAAATCTTGAGTTTTGGTTATAATTAAATAAAATAACATAAAAGCCTAATAAATAATTTATAAAAGATTGCAAAAAATAAAACTAGATGTTATAATATAGGAGTAAATATGCTAGATAAAAGATCTATTGCTATTTTAAAAGTGCTAAACAAGTTAACAAACAGCAGTGCTTACAAAGTTGTCACCATTGAAGAAATTATGACCAACATTACAAACAGAAACGCTTTTGATGCTGACAGTTTAAAACAGATTTTAGAATTTTTGGAAAAACAAGAATATATCAATATCAAATTTAGTGAAGACAACACTTATTGTTATTCTCTACTTCCAAAAGCTAGGATTTATTTAGAACAAGAACTAACTAAACCAAAATCTAAAAAACAAAGTTCTCCTGTTATGCCATATGTTTACACAATGATCGCATCTTTCATCGGAACAATGCTAGCATTGATTATATTCTTTTATCTAATTTAAGGAAAAATATGTTAACATTTAAAGAAAAATATGTAATGGAATATGTTTACCAAAAATGCAAAGGCAAGAAGTCTTGTCTTATTTCTCCGCGCGAAATTATCTCTTTCGTTGCAGATAAATATGTAATCTTTCCAGAAGAATTAGAAAAAATCATGACAAACTTAAGTTATGACAACTATATTGAACTAGTTAAGTCAGACAAGAAAGGAAAACCAGTTTTTTGTGTTTCTTTAAAACTAAAAGGTGAAGGTTTCCACAGAGAATTATCCAACAACAAAAGAAATTTAATGGTTCTAATTGTTAGAACATGTGTTTTGGCAGTTATCTCTGGTTTAATAGGTGTGCTCATACGCTTAATTTTCTTTTAATTAATTATGGAATTTAGAAAATTTGAATTAGTTTCAAAGTACAAACCAACAGGAGATCAACCAGAAGCAATAAAAAGTCTAGTAGAAGGAATAAATGACGGCTACACTTCTCAAGTTTTAAAGGGTGTAACCGGAAGTGGAAAAACTTTTACTATGGCGAATGTTATTGCTGAGGTCAATCGCCCTACTCTTGTACTTGCTCATAATAAAACACTCGCAGCCCAATTATGTAATGAATTTAAAGAATTCTTTCCTAACAATCGGGTTGAGTTTTTTGTATCCTATTATGATTACTATCAGCCAGAAGCCTACATTGTTTCAAGCGACACTTACATTGAAAAAGATATGAGCGTAAACGATGAAATTGACAAACTTAGACTAAGCGCAACTAGTAGTCTTCTTGAAAGAAGTGACACAATCGTAGTAGCCAGTGTTTCATGTATTTACGGATTAGGTGAACCTAAAGAATTTTTAGATTTGCAAATCTCTGTTCGCGTAGGTCAAAAAATGACACGAGAAGAACTCATTTCAAGACTTGTGGCCATTCAATACACAAGAAATGAAATAGATTTTACACGCGCAACGTTTAGAGCTCACGGAGACGTTGTAGACATATTCCCTTCTACCAGTAGTGATCACGCAATAAGAGTTGTATTTTTTGATGACGAAATTGAAGATATTTGTGAATTTGAAGTTGTAAATGGAAAAGTTTTAACACATTTAAAGCACGCCTCTGTTTTCCCAGCTACACACTATGCCGTCGGTAGCGAAAAATTAGAACGAGCGTTAAATCAAATTCGTGAAGATGCGATTGAACGTGAACAATATTTTAACAGTCAAGGAAAATATATTGAAGCACAAAGAATTCGAGAACGAACAAATTACGATATAGAAATGATGCAAGAAATGGGCTATTGTTCTGGTATTGAAAATTACTCAAGATACTTCGACGGACGTAATCCGGGGGACGCTCCTTACACGCTTCTCGACTACTTCCCTAATGGATTTTTACTGTTTGTTGATGAAAGCCATATTACTCTACCTCAAGTTAGAGGTATGTACAACGGAGATAGAGCAAGAAAAACAAACTTAGTTGATTACGGTTTTAGACTACCTAGTGCTTTTGACAACAGACCTTTAAACTTCGATGAATTCAACTCAAGAATTGGGCAAACCATTTATGTGTCAGCAACTCCTAATGATTATGAAAAATCTATCAGCGGACAAGTTGTTGAACAAATTATTCGTCCAACCTACCTGCTTGACCCTGAAATCGAAGTTAGACCAAGCGAAGGTCAAGTCGACAATCTTTATGATGAAATAAACAAAACCATAAAAAATGACGGAAAAGTTTTAATCACAACACTTACTAAAAAAATGGCAGAAGATTTGTGTTCATATTTTGGAGAAAATGGTGTTAGAGTTAAATACCTTCACAGCGACATAGACACTTTGGAAAGAGTAAAAATCATAAATGAATTGCGTTCAAACGAATTCGATGTATTAATTGGAATCAACTTGCTTAGAGAAGGTCTTGACCTTCCGGAAGTTAAGCTTGTAGCAATACTAGACGCCGACAAAGAAGGATTTTTACGTAGCGCAACGTCTCTAATACAAACGATTGGACGTGCTGCACGTAACAGTGAAAGCAAAGTTATAATGTATGCAGACAGAATGACAGACAGCATGAAACAAGCTATTACAGAAACAAATGAAAGACGTGAAAAACAAATGAAATACAACGAGGAGCATGGCGTTAAACCTATGACAATCAAGAAAGGCATTAGCGATTCGTTAAAAATCAGCGTAGACAAGGAAGAAAAAATGTCTAAATCTGACATTATGAAAAATATTGAACACTTAAAAGGCATGATGAAAACTGCCGCATCTCAACTAGATTTTGAAACAGCAATTAAACTTAGAGAAGAAATTGCAAAATTAAAAAGAAAATTACGTTAAA
>SVIQ01000008.1 GCA_015069415.1 Clostridiales bacterium
GTAAAGTCCGCATGAATTTCGATTAATGTTTTTTATTATTTGATTGTAACTTTCATCCCCTGGTATTAAGTAAACTGTTCCGGTTTCTGTCCCCATTGTTAGATTTACGTAAGCTTCTTCTTCAAACTCTTGATTCGCTAGGCGGGATACTATTATTTCACAGACCTCAAGTTCTGGCTCTCTTGCTTGATTTTCAATTTCCGGTAAGAACGATTGAATTCCATAAACTCCAAATGAAGCTGAGACTTTTCCCATTTTGTATGCATTTGTTACTTTGTTTCCTGGTAATGTGTAGTTGATTGTAAAGCCATCATCATCAATTACATTTGCTTTTAGTTTAGTTGCTGGTATCTCATTCTTTTCAAAGTTGGATACTTTTATTTTATCTCCATTTAAATTGTACCATGTTGAGAGAACTAGTGTTTGTGTTCTTGGTGTTATTGGTTCTATTGTTACTACTAAATTTGCTAAAGCATAAACGCTTGTGTTAGATTTGTTTTCTACTTTTCCTATGTTAATTGGAATCGTGTCACCTGGTAAAATTCCATTTAGTGGAACACTATCTCCTTTAATTGAAGTAAATTCTTCGTTATTGACGTTATACAAGGCAATTTCTAGATTTGCAAAGTGTACGTCATAATCTTTAATCTTTTTTGATTCAAAGTAAGCAATAAGGGTTTTTACGCTCATAAAAGTTAAAACAAAAAACAGCAACAACATTAATATTGTTGAAATGCTTTTTGTCACTGTTTCCTTTCTATTTTCTCTTTTGAACACTTGCCCCCACCCCACGTATTTTTCCTTAGTACGCTCAAAGTTATGTAAATCTTAATTATTTAAATCAATTCTAACATAATTGAATTGCTAACATAAAAGTAAGGATCTGTAATTCTTAAATAACCGTCTGAAATTTCAATCATACCATTGTCTAGCAACTTTCTAATTTGCATTGCTCTTGTTGCCAAAATATCTTCACCAAAAAATTCTTGAAAGTATGCCAAATTAAGTCCTTTACTACGTCTTAAACCTAGCATAATTGTTTCCATTCGTTTTTCAGCAATGGATAAATACTCTTTGCTAAATATAACAGATTTTCCTTGACTCAAATTGTCAATATATGTGTCTAGGCGCTTAGTGTTGAAGAATCTGTAACCATCAATGAAACTATACGCAGAAACACCTAATCCAAGGTACTGTGTGTGGTTCCAGTACTTCATATTGTGTCTACACTCAAAACCTGGACGGGCAAAATTTGACACTTCGTAACGAATAAATCCTTTCTTTTTCAAGAAATCTGCAACTTTGTAATATGTTTTTGTAATATGCTCGTCATCATGAGGTTTTACTAAGCCTCTTCTTATTTTATCTGCTAAAATTGTACGTCTTTCAATTTGTAATCCATATGTTGAAATATGCTTAACATTGTTTTTAACTAAGAACTTTGCAGTCTTCATAACTTTACTGCTTTTTTGTTCTGGAAGACCAATCATAAGGTCTGCACTTACGTTTACAAATTCACTGTTCTTTAGAATGCTAAATGTCTCTTTAATATGCTTTTTAGTTTGATTTCTGCCGTTTTTTGCAAGAAGTTTTGAGTCCAAACATTGCACACCTACACTAATTCTGTTGACACCAGCTTGAACGTACTCAAAAAACTTATCCTTATCAAAAGATGAAGGATTTACTTCAATTGAAATTTCAGCATCGTCAGCAATGTGAAAACTGGAATACACTTTTCTTAGCATTCCGCTGATAAAACCATTATAGACGATGCTTGGTGTTCCGCCACCGATAAAAATTGAATCAAAAATTACGTCGTTATAATCATTTTTTACCAAATCCATTTCTGTACATAATGCGTCTAGATATAATTCTTGCGCTTTGTTATCCATAGAAAATGACACAAAATCACAATAATCGCATTTACTTGAACAAAAAGGAATATGAATATAAAGCCCTCTTGGCCTTAAGTCTTTTTCCATTTTTCACCCCTGTTTTTTATTATTATAAACAATTAAAACAAAAACTCCTAACAATTTTAGTTAATTTTTACAATTAATCGTCTAATTTTAGTATTGTTACAAATGCTTCACTTGGAAGTTCAACGCTTCCGAGTCTTCTCATTCTCTTTTTACCCTCTTTTTGTTTTTCAAGAAGTTTACGCTTACGTGTAACGTCTCCACCATAACATTTTGCTAAAACGTCTTTTCTAATCGCTGAAATTGTTTCCCTTGCAATTACCTTTCCGCCAATTACAGCTTGGATTGGAATTTCAAACAAATGTCTAGGAATAACCCCTTTTAACTTCTCGCACAAAGCTCTACCTCTTGCGTAAGCCTTTTCTTTGTGAACAATGATTGACAATGCATCACAAACTTCTCCGTTTAGCAAGATATCCATCTTTACCAAATCGCTTTCAGCATATCCCGACAATTCGTAATCCATACTTGCGTATCCTTTACTAATTGATTTAATTTTGTCGAAGAAATCATAAACAATTTCATTAAGTGGCATTGTGTAATTTAGCTTTGTTCTGTTAGCGTCGATATATTGCATATCAATATACACACCACGTCTATTTGCGCACAAATCCATAATACCACCTAAGAACTCTTTTGGTGTTAAAATTTCCATTTTTACAATTGGCTCTTCCATTTTGGCTACAGTTGCTAAACTTGGCATTTGACTAGGATTTGTCACATCAAAAACTCTTCCCGCATTATCGTAAATTTTGTACTCAACGCTTGGCGCTGTTGTAATAATGTCAAGACCGAACTCGCGCTCCAATCTTTCAGTAATGATTTCCATGTGAAGAAGACCTAAAAATCCGCATCTAAAGCCATGACCTAACGCCAAAGACGTTTCTTTTGTGAAGTTTATGCTTGCGTCATTTAATTTTAGTTTTTCAAGTGCCTCACTTAGTTCTTGGTACTTATTTCCATCAAGCGGGAATATTCCACAGAACACAACGCTTGTTGCTTCCTTGTATCCCTCCAATGGCTTTTCAATTGGGTTTTGTTTTAAAGTAATAGTATCTCCTACTTTTGTGTCACAAACTGTTTTAATTGAGGCTGCAATGTATCCAACATCTCCAGCTCGCAACACATCAACCGCCACCGCATTAGGTTTGTAAACACCAACTTCAGTAACAGTAAATGATTTTTTAGTTTGCATGAAAAGGATTTCATCCCCAACTTTAACACTTCCGTCAAAGATTCTAACCATTGAAACAGCGCCTTTGTATGAATCGTAGTAACTGTCAAAAATCAATGCTTTTAACGGTTTTGTTTCATCTCCTGTTGGAGCTGGAACATATTTTACAATTGCCTCAAGAACTGACTCAATATTAAGTCCAGTTTTTGCACTTATTCCGCAGGCATTATCACAAGGAATTCCAATAACGTCTTCAATTTCTTTCTTTGTTCCCTCAACGTCTGCGCTCGGTAAATCAATTTTGTTGATTACTGGTACAATTTCAAGATTTGCGTCAAGTGCAAGATAAACATTTGCTAAAGTTTGAGCTTGAACACCTTGACTAGCATCAACTACAAGCAACGCACCTTCGCATGCAACAAGAGACCTACTTACTTCGTAAGAAAAGTCAACATGTCCTGGAGTGTCAATCAAATTTAAAGTGTACTCTTCCCCATTATAATTATATTTCATGCATGCAGGAGTAAGCTTGATGGTAATACCTCTTTCTCTTTCAATATCCATACTGTCTAAAAGTTGCTCTTCCATATCTCTTTTTGCAACAGTGTTAGTATATTCCATAAGCCTATCTGCTAAAGTTGATTTTCCATGATCAATATGTGCTACTATACAAAAATTTCTAATTTTATCCATTCTACTCATAAATGTCATTATATCAAACTAGTAGTTTTTTGTCAAAAGAAAAAAGAGCTTTATGCTCTTTTATTTCGTTAAACTTTAATGATTTTTATTGATCTTCATGAGATGAGTTTTTCCCAGCTGTCTGTTTTTCTCTAACTACCAGCATTCCAAACTTTATCATCTCTTCAAATTGCTGTCTTTCAGTGTCGTTTAAGACAACTTCATTATTTATAATTTTGTGATAATATCTACCTAAAGGGAAACCATATTTATCGACAAAATCTTTCTCAATCACCCAAGTTTTGAATGTGTGATAATATCTTTTAAGCCTTTGAAGGAAGAATTCAAAGTTGTCAATTCTGTCGTACTGATAACAAAATTCTAAAATTTCCTCATTTGAAACATGATTTTCAATCATTTTTCTTAATTTGTTACAATGGTTGTTCGCAATTTGATAATGACATATGATTCCTAACTTTTTCAATCTGTCACTCACCATCACTAGATTTGCGAGATCTTGTCTTTCTATTCTATTACTTTTCTTGTCTTTAATTTTTGTGTAAAGAATTGCAAACTCATGCCAAAGCTCTTCTAGAACTCCATTTATTTCTTCTTTGTCGCGTTCTTTATCTAAGATTCTACCTCTAAAAATATATTCACAATTTTTCTTTATGTGATCAAAAAGTTGATACAAGAAAGTAATCGCGTCAAGATGTTTATTGTACAAATGATGTCTATTTTTTTCTTTTGCCCATCTGTTGACATTGTCATTCAATTTCTTTTTGTCAAAATCTCTAAGACGAGTTACCATATGTCTGTAAATCTCAACAAGACGATACTCTTCACACTTTTCATGTTCAGAATCCCACCAATCTAATAGATGATAGCCATATTTTTGCTTGTTTGCATAGTGCCCAACAAACAAAAGATTCCAATCGTCCGTTGATCCTCCCATAGAAACTGGGATAATATGTTCCATTTCAATTTCTTCATTGTCTCTTAGTAAAAATCTTCCAGTGTAAGGACATTTATACTGAAAACCTTTTAAAACATCATAAAATCTAGCTAGAGATGTTCCGTAATGAAGATTTCCATACGATCTTGCACAGTTTCTCTCAGCAATACCATAAAATTTTTCTCTTGAATAAATCCTTTCGGCTGTTTTTTCTACAAGACCTGTTGCGTTTCTTAATTCTGCAATTTCTTCTTCTGTTAATTCTTCTTCATATTCTTGAAAAAATTTTTCAACTTCAAAAAATATTTTCTCTTTTAATTCTTCAACTGAACAGACATTGTCTCTATTCATTCTTTTAATGATTCTTTCTATTAATGTGTCTTCGTGCCTAATCATAAAATCCTTTTCTATTCAAAATTATATATTTCTGTTAAATCTCTTCGCTTTAAATTAGGATTATTTAGAATTTCAAGATATCTCTTAGGAGCTGGTCTACCAATGCAATCAATTTTCACTCCCAAATCTCTTAATATTTGATTTTCTTCTTCATATAAACACAAAAAGCCTTTTTCGACATCTGAAATAAACAGAATAAGATCCGCCCATTTTGAATCTCTAAACTGATCTTTTAATTCTTCAATTTTATGTGTTTTTAAGAAGATTTTTAACAAATCTACAAATTCTAAAAATCTAACAACAATTTTGTCTTTGCTTAATAATTCAACAGTTCTTTCATCATCTGCTTTTATAATTTCATTAAATCTATCTGTTATATCATAAGCATTATAACTGCCCTTTTCATGCAATTCTTGAATTATCGGAATTCTTTGTCTTATTTTTTTCAAAAATGAATGATACGTGTTTCTTTTCAATTTTAAACTTATATCTCTATCTTTCACATTTGGCCATACTAGTTTGTAAACTGCACCAAATTTTGCATACATTATTGACATCAATTCTGGATCTTTACATTTTTTAGTTCCAAAAAAATCTAAATACTCATCTTCAACTTTAATAATAAAATGAGCTAATGTGTAAAGAATTTCAAGCGTTGCACACTCTTTTTCTTTAGATTCAATTAATGAATCTGCAATCTCATTAAATCTTTTAATATACCATGAAGCACCAACTTCAGGATGAAAAATGTACATATAATCCATTGGAGTTAAATCATACTTATGTAAATTAGCAGCAGCGCTAACAAGATAACAAGAAGACTTATCAGTTCTTCCTCCTTTGCTCGCTGGATAAAAATGTTCTAACGATACATTTTGAGGACAACCAATTAGAGGAACTTCGTCATACATACAACAATAATTTTCTCTTCTAACTCTTTCCCTCAATTCCTTTAGATACTCATCATTAAGCAAATTTCCAGGAGCTCTTCTAACAGCATATGAGGTTTTTTCTCTCAAATAAGCAATATTCAATCTCGAATCAAGCAATTCATCCAACACGTATTTTGTCTTTTTTAATTCATCCCTTTCCGTTTCATTTAAAGAGCTGTATGCGTCTTGGTTCATGTTTATGAATGAATTAATCAACTCAGAAATTTTAGCAACTAATTCATCAATAGCAGTCCAATTTCTGTTTAATTTTAACAATTCTTGCTTTACATAATCAATTGTACATTTTTTAAATTTCTGAAACCTGTCTCTTTCTTGTAATTGCACTGTTTTCTTTACTAACAAACTTTTTCTCATAATTATCCTTTTAAGGATAGTAACATAAATTCATACTTTTGTCAACACTTGTTTTACGTGTAATTTTTAAGTACAAGCAAATTTCGACAAATTTAAACATATACTCATTAGAGGTAAATTTATGGTTTTTGAAACGCTTGGATTATTCATGTCTAAACTAATGTTTTTTCATGGATATATCAACGATTTTAATGGTTTCCCCAACCCATTAAGCAAAGAGGAAGAAGACGATTTAATTGACAAAATGAGAAATGGAGACAATGACGCCCGAACAACTTTAATTAATCACAACTTACGCCTTGTCGCCCATGTTTGTAAAAAGTACAATTCAACTGCCGAAGCAGACGATTTAATTAGCGTTGGATCACTTGGGCTTATTAAAGCGATTGACAGTTACCAAAAAGGAAAAGGGTCACAACTCTCCACTTACGCATCCCGTTGTATTGAAAATGAAATTTTGATGCTTCTTAGAGCAAATAAAAAACATAAAGTTTGTGTCAGCATTGAAGAAGTTGTAGGAACAGACAAAGACGGCTGTGAAATGACTTTTAAAGACATCATTCCTCAAAGCAAAGAAAAAGATCCAGACCAAGTGGTTGAGAGAAAGATTTTAATGGAACAAATCACACAAGACATGAAAAAACTACTCAGCGATCGTGAATATAAAGTTTTATCCCTTCGTTACGGAATTGACGACGGCATTGAACGCACTCAACACGAAGTTGCTGAAATGCTAAACATTAGCAGAAGTTACATTTCCCGAATAGAAACAAAAGCTTTGCAAATAATCGCCGATTTACATAATAAAAAGTAATTTTACATAATTCTAAGAGGTTCATCCTCTTTTTTTATTTTATAGAACAAATGTTCGATAAATGCTTGATTTTGTCTTTTAAACATGGTATAATTTAGGTATGGAAATGAAAAAAAGAGTTATTCTGCATGTAGACATGAACAATTTTTATGCGTCCGTTGAGTGTTTGCTTAATCCGGCTCTTAAGAATTATGCGGTTGCAGTTGCAGGAGATCCAAACAAGCGAACAGGCATTATTCTTGCTAAAAACTACTTAGCAAAAGTTTTTGGTGTGAAAACTGGCGAAGTTATTTGGATGGCAAAGCAAAAATGCCCTACTCTTATTTGCGTTGCCCCGCATTTTGATAAGTATGAGGAATTCAGCAAACGCGCGTTTGAAATTTACTCAAAGTACACTGACCTAATTGAACCATTTGGAATTGATGAATGTTGGCTTGACGTTACTGACAGCTTAAAACTTTTTAACTCTACCCCTAGTGCACTTGCTAAAAAAATTCAAGACGACATTTTCTCTTCTCTTGGGCTTAGCGTTTCAATTGGAGTTAGTTTTGGCAAAACTCTTGCAAAGCTTGGTAGTGACATGCAAAAACCTATGGGACTAACAGTCATTGATGAAAACAATCATATTGACATACTAAAAAAGTTGAACATTGAAGAAATGATTATGATTGGAAAGCACACAGCGAAGAAACTCCGTGAAATGAATATAAACAAACTTTATGACCTTTACATTCAAGACCCCGCATTTTTAAAACAAAAATTTGGTGTTGTTGGATTATATATGCACAACGCAGTTTCGGGTATTGATGATGACAAACTAATTGTTCCCAAAGAAGAAGACATTAAAAGTGTCGGTAACGGATCGACTGCAGTAAGAGACATGACAACAGATGAAGAAATTAAAGATTTCTTGCACGACTTGTCTGTCAAAGTTTCTAGAAGACTACGAACTCATGGTTTCAGTGCAAAGACAATTCATCTTAGCATTAAATTTGCCGACTTCACTTACCTTTCTGCTCAACACACAAAAGATGTTTACTTTAGCAACGAACAAGATATTTTCAATTTTTCATATGAGATTTTTAGAGAACTAACAGGTGGACAATTTGCTCCAGTTAGAGCGCTTAGAATTTGCACAACAAACTTAACAAACAAAGGTGAATCTAAACAAGTAAATTTGTTTACAAACATAAAAAATGAAAAGCTGTGTTCAGCCATTGACTCCTTAAAAGAAAAGTATGGCGAAGACGTAATTTCTCTTGCAAAAGACTTCAGAGAATTTTAAAGAATTTTGTTCAAATTTTTACATATAATAACATCATGAAAACTCCCACGATTTTTTTACTTTTAATTTCATCGTTTTGTTTGTTGCTTGCTTCATACAAAACGTACACCGCTATCACCCATCCAATAAAATACGAAAATGAAATTGCGTGCTACGCAGAAAAATATTCTTTATCGCCTAGCCTTGTTGCAAGTATCATCAATGTTGAAAGTTCGTATAAGAAAAATGCAAAGTCAAGCAAAAATGCAATTGGCTTAATGCAAATAAAACTTTCAACCGCAAACTATGTTGCATCTCTATACAACATGCCCACTCTAACGGAAGACGAATTATTTAAACCTAAAACAAACATTGAATATGGTTGCATGTACTTAAACTACTTGAGTAAAAAGTTTAGTGATACAAACACAATGCTTGCTAGTTACAATGCAGGAGAAACTGTAGTTAGAAGTTGGTTAAATAATGAAGAATATTCATTGAATAAAAAATCATTAAAATTAATTCCTTACGAAGAAACAAAAAATTATGTAAAAAAAGTAAATAAAAATATTAAATATTATGAAAAGATTTATTAAAATCTTTTTTTAATTTATATTATAAATTAAATTCTAAAATATTTTTAATTATTTTAATATATTTTTTAAGTTAAAAAACTTTTAATCTTCATTATTTTTTGTTTTATTAAATTTAATTTTTACAAGTTTAAAAATAATTAAAACAATTAAAATTAAAACATAAATTCCACTAATTATCCCACTAACTACATATAAATATTGAACAATAAAAGAATACCCTACATTTGATAAAATTAAATTAAACAACACAATTAAAAGCGACGCAAACTTTGATTTTTTGTTTTTACATATTATGTTTTGCATATTGTATGAACATATTACTAACGTCGAAAACAATGCTAAAATGAGTGCGCAAAAATAGATAATATAAAATGAATTTGACACATTTTTACTCAGTTCAAACATTGGCATATCTGTAGAAACTTTATTACTAGACAAAACTAAAACATTAAGTAAAATTATTAAACCAATGCTTAAGATTACAGCACATCTGCTTGCTACTTTCTGTTTCGTTTCGAATAAAACAGGCATGGCTGCAACAAAATTATTTACGCCAAAAAGAAGTCCAAAATAAACTGCCATATAGATATTTTTTGAAGTAATTTCAAGGTTTACGTTATTAATATTTATGTTTTTTATTGAGTTGATTATTATCACAAAAATTAAAATTGGAACAATTAAATTCGCAGTAAATTTTATCCTTTTTATTCCACCTAATATTAGGAAAAAAGTTATAGCTGTTAAAGTAACTGGTACAACTATTTTGGGTAAGTTAAAAAACGATGAAAACAAATAATCCGCACCTGCGAGCATACCAGCACTGGTTATCGAAAAGTTTATTACTAAAACAATATTTGTAAGTTTGCAAAATTTCCCAAATACGAATGCATTAAATTCATTGTAAGAATTCAGTGCTAATTTTTTTCTGAGATATTGAACGATGAAAAACAAGTAAAAATACAGCAAACAAAAAGCAAGGATTCCAAATATTGAACCACCAGAAAAATTGAAAAAGAAAACACCAATTTCTTTTCCCGAAGCAAAGCCTACTCCAACAATTGCGCCCATAATTAAAAAATAGTCCACAACCGTGGACCATATTTTTCCACCCGTCATAACATAATATATGTCGGGAATTTTTGTTTGATTACTTGTCTAACATAATTATTCTTGCGCAATGTTCACAAGGTAACATTTTAGACACTTTCAACTTTTCAATAAAGTTTAAAGGAAGTTCTACTTTACATCCTCCGCAGAAATTATCTTCAAGATTTACATACACTGGGAAAATTCCATTTGCTTTTAAATCTTTGTACTTTTTGTACTTTTCTTGATCTTTTACAGATGGTTCAAGCTCTTTAATTTTTGCTTCAATCTCAGCAATTTTTGGAGCAACTTCTTGGCGTTTTTGTTCAATCTTTTCTTTGATTACTGCAGAGCGTTTCTTAGCCTCTGTAAGCTTGTTTGAAAGGTCAGCACTCTTTCTTACAATTTCTTCTGAACGACGAACTAAATCTTCTACCCTACGATTTTCTTCGCTTACTTCTCCAACTAAATTGTTTGCGTCACTAAGAAGAGATGAAACACTATCGCGATCCATTTCTTGAGTGTTGCGCTTTCTAATAATATCGTAATCTCCTTTGTGAGAAGAAAGTTTGTTTGATGAAGAATAAAAGTTCTTTATAATTTCGTTAGCTTGAGCCTCAAGAGAAGCAAATCTAGCCTTTCCTTCTTGCATAATTTTCTTATAATTTTTAAAATCAACACTCGCAGGACACTTATCAACTTCTTTAGTAAGTTGACGAATTTGTCTGTCAAGTTGTTGTATTGCTAAAATAGTTTTCATCTAAAAATTTCCTCCTCTATCATCGTCACCCATGTCATCTCTTAATTTCTTAAGTTTTGATGGATGTCTCAATTTTCTTAATGCCTTAGCTTCAATTTGACGAATACGTTCACGAGTAACAGAGAATTCACGACCTACTTCTTCAAGAGTTCTAGGATGAGCATCATCCAAACCATAACGCAAGCGAATAACTTTTTGTTCTCTTGGAGTTAAAGTTTCAAGAACTCCCATTAATTGCTCTTTTAACATATTTTGCATTGCTACGTCTTGAGGAGAAAGTGCATTTTCATCCGGAATAAGATCTCCGATTTTGCTGTCTTCCTCGTGTCCCATCTTACTTTCAAGAGATACAGGGTCTTGAGAAATACGTTGAACTTCAATAACTTTTTCTACTGTTGTTCCCAATTTTTTAGCTAATTCTTCAAAAGTTGGTTCACGACCATATTCTTGTAACAACTCTTTAAATGCTCTGTTTTGTTTTAAAATAGTTTCTACCATATGTACAGGAACACGCATAAGTCTTGCTTGATCAGAGATTGCACGAGTAATGCTTTGTCTAATCCACCATGTACCATATGTTGAAAATTTGTAGCCCTTTTTGTAATCAAACTTTGAAACAGCTTTCATTAGTCCCATATTTCCTTCTTGGATAAGGTCTAAGAATGACATATTGTTACGATTTTGGTAATTTTTTGCAATACTAACAACAAGTCTTAAGTTTGATTCGCAAAGTTTATCTCTAGCATATTTACTGTTTTCTTCGCACAATTGACGACCTAATTCCAATTCTTCTTCTTGAGTAAGTAAAGGAATTTTTCCAATTTCTTTTAAGTACATTTTTACAGGGTCATTTACGTTTACTTGACTAACGATTGCTTCCCAACCCTCATCGTCAACTACTATATTTGAGCTTGCAGTTGTAATTGAAATACCATTGTTAGACAAATAATCTTTAACTTTTTCAATGTCGTCATACTCAATTTCAGGATATTTACCTAACAATTTTTCTTCGAGTCTATCTTCAGCGATAGATCTTTGATGATTTGATTGAAATTGTTGCAACATTGAAGTTTGAATTTCTTCTAAATTAACCATTGTTTTTCTCCTCAAATTCTTTCTTTAAATTTTTTCTTACGTAGTAAATAATATAATCATTAAAATCTAGTTTCGCTTTTGCGTCATATTTTTCAACCGCTTCAAACAAGCCTAAATTTGCAGTTTGAACAACGTCTTGAATGTTTAAATCCTTGTGCGAGCTGAAGTAGTTTAACGCCATATGAAATATATCTTTTAACTTTGAATTAATTATTTCTGTTTTTAATTCGTCGGACCTAGTTTCGGCATAAAGATTTAACTTTGAATTTAAATCTTTAATTGACAAACTTTTAATTTTTTTAATGTCGTTATAATAATCTACAACTTCCTCTAATTCTTTTTCATCAAGTTCTTTTGTTAAACTTGGCTCTAAATCTTCTTTGTAGTATCTTATAACGTCATCACGAGTGTATCTTCCCTCTTTTGCTAAACTTTCATATTCTTCAGTCAAATTTTCAACTTTTAACTTAGTTAAAAACTTTCCTAAAGAATCAAATTCGTCAAATTCTATCACTTTTTCTCCTTATTGATTAAATCAGTAATCTCTTTCATTCTTGCTAAAATGCTATACTTTTCGTTGTCATCATTGCTTGACATTAATTTCTCTTTAAGCTTGTCCCTTTCATCCTGAAGTTCAGTGAGTTTTACTCGTTTGATTGTTTCAGTTAAGAATGTTTCAAAAACTTCATCGCTCGGAAATTTGTAATTTATTACTCTGTCAATTAGTGAATTTGGAGTAATTTCAAAATTGTCAAACAAGGTAGAAACATTGTAATCTTTCTCTTCTTTAATTTTTGAAACTAAAAACTCGTACAATTCACTTAATTCATCACGGGACACAAAAAGTCCTTTAATTTCGTCAAAATTCGTTATTTTTTTATACAAAATTGAAGAAAGAAGCATGATTTTACTTTCTATTATGTAATTATTCTGCACCGGTTCGGCGAGTGTCTCTTTGTCTACAATTTTAATTTCATTGTTGTTTTTTATACTTCTTTTTAAAGCATCCATTGAAACATGCGTGAGTTTTTGAACAACAGCAAGGTAAATTTCTTGCTCTGCTGGAGTCGAAAACTTAGAAATGTAATCTAATGCCTCTTGAATGTAACTATTTCTTGAAGAATTTGTTGTTAAATCATATTTACTAGCTCTGTCATGCAAGATGAAATCCACACAATCAACCGCATTTGTTAAACACTCTAGGAAATTATCTTTTCCAAACTTCTTTAAGTATTCATCTGGATCTTTTGCGTCTTTTAGCCTTACAACTTTAACATTTAAGCCAACTTCTCGAAGAATATCAATTGCCTTATATGTTGCACTTGCTCCAGCGCTGTCTCCGTCTAAACATAAAATAACATTGTCAACCAATCTTTTAATTTTGTTAGCATGGAGTGTAGTTAACGCCGTGCCCATACATCCTATTGTGTTGTCAATACCATACTGATGACAAGTAATTACATCTAAGTGCCCTTCAACAATAATGATTGTGTCAAGCATATGCTCTTTCTTTAGGTCTCTTACAAAGTGATAACCAAACAAAATATCGCTTTTGTTAAATATTGGAGATTGTGGAGTGTTTTTGTACTTAGTTCTGGTTGGATTAGCCTCTACGCTTCTTCCAGAAAAGGCAACGACATCACCGAAACCATTACTTATCGGGAACATTAACCTATTACCGTAAAAGTCATAAATTTCACCTTTATCTCCGCGTCCTACAACTCCTGCGGTTATCATATCCTCAATTTTAAAACCTGCTTTAAGTAGGTGTTTTGGAAGTGCATCATAATCTAGCGATGCTCCAATCTTAAATTTTTCAATTGATTGCTGATTTAAACCTCTAGATTTTAAGTACTGAGCTTGTGGCGAATTTGGATTGTTAAGTAAATTTTCATGATAAAATTCAGTAGTTTTTCTTAAAATTTGATAACATTTGTCGCGTTCCAACTTCTTTTTCTTCATTTCTTCATTATCTTGGTCGCTTGGAAGTTCAAGCCCTGCGTTCTTTGCTAAAATTTCAACAGCGGTCATAAAATCTACATTTTCCATTTTCATAACAAAAGTGATTACGTTACCACTCTCTCCGCAACCAAAACATTTGAAGAACTGACCATCTTGTTTAATAGAAAAAGAAGGCGTCTTTTCCATATGGAAAGGACAACACGCCCAAAAATTAGATCCTCTTCTGTTCAATGTGATATATTTTGATGCAACGTCTATTATATCGCTTTTAGAACGAAGGATATCTAGGAATTCGCTTGAAACTCCGCCTTTTTTCATTAGTTATTCTCCAATTATTTACTTAATACAACAAAAAAATAAAAACTCCTAAAATTTTTAGGAATTTAATTATCTATTATCTTACTATACACATACTCATAAACATTGGCAGCCAACTCTCTCCACTTTTTGCAAGCAATTGTTGCATTGTGGCGAGTGTCTGTTTTTAGAGATAATGTAAAAATTGAATCTGTAGTTAGTGGTTCTAAGATTTTTAAGTCAACAGTGTAGCTTCCGTCCTCATTTTTGTAGGATTTTGATACATACTCTTGATTTCTTTTAAATTGCAATTTGTTTTCTTGTGCAAACTCAGCAATTTTATCTCTAAGGCTTGCTGGAATTCTAGTGTAAAATTGAGACAAGCATTCCCTACCAGCAACGGTAATATTGTAACGATTTTCATTGCTATCCGTATTAGGTTTGTAGACAAACTTTGAAACGATAAGTTGTGACAACAAATCTTTACAATCCATCCAATTCACCCAGTTGTTTTGACTTGAGCAAATTTCAAGAATAGAATTTTCAGTAAGAGGTATTTCCATTTTGTCTAAAACATAAAGAAGTATTAACTTGTTTACAGTATTATCCGCTACAAAATCCATAATTCAAACTTTCTCCGACACTATTATACAACAAAACAAAATAAAAAACAACTTTTTAAAACCATGAAATTTTTGTTGCGTACAATTTTTTAGTATGTTATAATGCTTTTGAGGTTATTATGAGTGGAAATATTAACGAACTAATTGAATTTAACACAGCTTGCGATGAATTCATGGCTGGGAAATATATCTTAATTGACATCAAAATCAACAGTTTGCTTAGAATTATTGAAGAAGATGAAAAAATCAAAAATATTGTTGCTACTTGCATCGATGGTTTCGTTTTTAACGAAAATTTAGGAGAAACTTTGACTGTTCCTAGAACAGAAAAAGGAATCATTGCGTATGTTTACAATCTCTTATATCTTTTCAAAACCGGTGAAGTAGATTTTTACAAATTCTTGTCAACTTACTTTTCTACTGATGAAACAAGTTCAAGTGAAGACTTTATTAGCTTTGCAAAATCTTTGATTTTACCTTTTAAAGAAGCAATTAATTCAATTTACGCAAAAAGGCATATTCTTGTTGAGAGTTCTGATTATCAAGAAAATCATTACAACAAAATTAAAAACTCAACTAAGATCATAGTTCAAAACATTGACAATTTTAAACTTAAAATGAATGAAAAAGACGAATTTTTAATGCTACTCAATTCACTATATTTAGCAAGCGAAAAGAACGATAAGAAAATGGTCTACTCTTTTATGATCGCATTAGACTACTTCTCTCGCGTCAACAAAAAAACTCGCGGCGCTTACTTAATGCTCGAAGAATGCTTTAGTTAACAAAAAAATATCTCTAACGAGATATTTTTTATTTTACTTTGAAACTAAACCAAAGAAAATCAATTTATTTTTTAACTGTTTTATTAATACGTTTTTCAATTTTAGTAATCATATTATTAGTAATTTTATCTATTTCTTCAATCAAGTTTTTGCCTTCTTTGTAAGGTATATTTAAATAATTTTCCAAAACTTCAACTTCTGTCATTTCTATTAAATTATACTCAATTTTTTCTTTTAATAAATTTAGTACTTTTATTTTACCAAATCTCAATGAAAGCAAAATCCTGACTTTATCTAACATTGTTTTAGGAATAATGCTAAACAATTCGTTTTTAGTTGAAATTTGTGTACATACATCAATTAATGGTTGTATTTCTAAAATTTCTTTTTCGGTTAAACTATATAAAATCTCGTTAACAATTCTTATCTTTGCATTTTCTAAACTTGGACAATTTGTAAGAACTATTTCTTTAATAGTTTTCCCTCTTTTAAAAATAACACTATAGTCTTTATTTAATGGTTTAAATTTAACATTTAGTTTGCCAAAAGAATAACAAACTTCTTTTTCTTCTTTACAATTTTTTTGATTTGTCTTCATAATAACCTACTCTTTTTTAGTATAACCTATTGTTTTCTTTCATGTCAACAAAAAAAGCACACTTCCTTTTATTATTGTTTATAATATTTTTCTAATATACTACTAAACAACATGAATTCAAAATTTTTTTAAAAAATTAGTGAAAATAGGTTGCAATTTTATTTTTTTTCATATATAATAATAAAGTCTTGATTATTCAGACATCCATGAGAACTTGTTTCGAAGTTGGATAAAAGAGTTACATCAAGGCTCCCACAAGACGAACGTCGACGTGGGATAAAGGAGCAAACAAATTATGGTTTACATTCAATTTGTCAAAATTGAATTAACCTAGATGCAGTTTGCGACGTGTGGCACCATGGCCAAGTGGTAAGGCAAAGGTCTGCAAAACCTTCATTCACCAGTTCAAATCTGGTTGGTGCCTCCAATTTTCTTTTTAGAAAATTGACCTATGCTCTACTTTTGGACAAGGGCTAAAATATTCTTTCCATGAGAACTTGTTTCGAAATGGGACAAAGGAGCAAACAAATTGCTTACTTTGTTATTAGGGCTCCCACAAAGCATATGCTTTGAAGGGACAAGGAGCAAATGAACAAAAGGCTTAAGTTTGCGATTAGCAAACTAGCTAAAAAGCAGTTATCAGGGCTCCCATGAGTCGAAGACGAAATGGGATTGAGGAGCAAACAAATTAAGGTTTACATTCAATTTGTCAAAATTGAATTAACCTAGATGTAGTTTGCGACGTATGCCGGTGTGGCGAAATGGCAGACGCAAAGGACTTAAAATCCTTCGGGCATAAACCGCCCGTGTCGGTTCGACCCCGACCACCGGCACCAGTTCACAACTCGATTTATTGTCGAGTTGTTTTTTATTGAAAAACAACTACAACTTTTCTATCGATTGTTCACTATTCCCACTACGACATGCGTCTTGCGGGAGCCCTAATTTTTCTTATAGTCGTGTTTTGTATATTTTTGTTTGACTATCGATTTAATATGTGATATTATTAATTCATAGGAGAAATTGTTGTGATTATCATCGACGAAAATGGAGAAATTGTTATCAATGGTAAAAAAATAAGTGAATTGAGCCAACAAAGCAATTCAACAACAATAAACAAGACAGTTGTAATTAAAAATGGAAAAGTTGTACAAAATGATTTTGAAGAAAACGATATGGAAGAATTTGACATGGAAGATTTCCATAATGACTTTATAGAGCAAATGGGTCCCAATTTTCAGCATTTAAAAAAGGTAACCAAAATTAAATGTTGTTACTGTGGCTCTGTCTATAAATCTTCAAATGAAGAATGTCCTAATTGTGGTGCAAACAACAACTGAATGTAAATAATAAATATTAAAAATCTCACCTTGCGGGGTGAGATTTTTTGTAAATAGCATTAATTAAGTGTTAGATCGCTCTGAACATTGCTTTGAAGAGTAACTTCAATCGCTTGTCTTAGAACCTTTTTGCTGATAGTTACATTATAATTTTTTGCTCTATAATTATTTGATCTATAATTATTTAAATAATCAAAGAATGTTTTTAAATAAGGAAATTTATCGTAAAAAATTTCGCAATTAAACATATCATCTTCATATTCAACATATAATTCAGTTAAATTTTTTAGATTTTTTTTAATGCCTTCATGACTTTCAAAGTGAATTAAAGGGATCACGAAGGAATTCTTTTTTTTGATAACAACTAAGAACTGATATTTTTTTTCTGGAAATCTTTTAATTATATCAACATTTCTAATTTGAGGACGGCAAACTCCAGCATAGGACCAATCATAGGAACATTCTTGAGTGGTACCCCTTAATGTTTGTTCGGGGATAGTAATATCCAACTTTTCAAAAGATAAGCCTTTTTCGTGTTGCCTAATAATATAATTTATTGCTTGTAGTAATTCATCGTTAAGTTCAAATTGATTTTTATAAAATAACATATATAACTCCTTTGTTTTCTGTAATAATAACACAGAATATCATTTAGCATTAATTTAGTGTTAGATCGCTCTGAACAGTGCTTTGAAGAGTAACTTCAATCGCTTGTCTAATAACCTCTTTGCTGACTGTTGCACTATAATTTTTTGCTCTATAATTATTTAAATAATCAAAGAATGTCTTCAAATAAGGAAATTTATCGTAAAAGTATGGGCAATAAAACATACCATCATCTTCATATTCAACATATAATTCAGTTAAATTATTTAGAGTTTTTTCAATGCCCTCATAACTTTCAAAGTGAATTAAAGGGATCATGAGGGAATTCTTTTTGTTGACAACCACTAGGAAATGATATTTTGTTTCTGGGATTCTTTCACTTGTGTCAATATCTTTACAATACGTGTAGTCGCCTCCACAGTAGCCCCTACCATATTCAATGTGGTATTCTCGAACGGTAAGCCCCAATTTTGTATGTTCGGGGATAGTAATATCCAACTTTTTTAAAGATAAACCTTTTTCGTATTGTTTAATAATATAATTTATTGCTCGTAGTAATTCATCATTAAGAACAATTAGGTTTTCATAAAACATATATAACTCCTTTGTTTTCTATAATAATAACACACAATATCTGTTTTGACAATAGGTTTTTTTAAATTTATCTAAAAAATAAAATACAACAAGATTCTTTAGCCAAATGACATAGAACTAGAAAATTCTAAACAAAAAAACTAAATCGCGTTTGATTTAGTTTTTTTATCATATTTATTTTAATCTTTTTAGTACATCTTCGATTTCAATCATTCTATCAGTAAATTTAAACATATTTTCACTTTCAACAATGTCTTATTTAAAATTATTATTCATTAAATATAAATTCTTTTAAAGTCATTAAATCGTCTGTCTTTATAACATTATTCCAAATGACAGCATCATCACTATTCGTTTCGTCCGGATTAACACAAAGAGTCTTTGCTCCAGATTCGTGCACCCACTCATCATTACTGCTGTTACCAATGAACAAAATTTCACTAGGATCAAATCCTTTCTTAGCACAAAGTTCTTTAATATAGGTCGATTTACCCTCAAAATCATACTTCGTTCCAACAATTTTGTCTAAACTCCCGTCTGAATTAAAAACAAAATTATTTGCATTGATTTTTGTTATGTATTGTTTCGCATGATTAAGAACCCGCTCAATAACCGAAACAATATTTCCGCTAACAACATGCACTTCTACTTCTCGACTAGCTAAATATTTAATCAATTCTTCCGCACCTTCCATCAACTTGATATTATCTGCAAGGTCATCTAAAAGACGCTTTTTAAAACCTTTTTCTTGATACGCACGACAAGTAAGAACGCACCAATCTGCATGTGTAATCTTTCCTTGCATAAATTTTTCTACCAAACTTTTATAGTATGAATTTTGATCAACTTCATAACCCAAATTTGACCAAATCTTTTTCCAAAGGTTTCCATTCTTTTCTGTTAACGTTCCATCAAAATCAAAAATTACAGCTTTCATACCTTGATTTTACATTTAAATAAATTATTTGTCAATTCTATATTATTTCCTTAAGAACAAATTGTTACAATAATTCCAACAAAAAAAGTAATATAAAAATAAAATAAAATTTTTTTTAAAAAATATAAAAAAATCGTTGACATTACTTTTTAAATGTGTTATAGTTTAATTGCAATCGTTATGGGAGATTAGCTCAGTTGGTAGAGTACCTGCCTTACAAGCAGAGGGTCACAGGTTCGAGTCCTGTATCTCCCACCACTCGATTGCATTTTATATGTAATGACCTTTCAATTAATAATTGGAAAAAGATTATAAGAGAAACCCTTGTGATTCCACACGGGAGTTGCGAAGTGGCGAGTAGCGTTAAAAAATATGTTAGTAACATGTTTTAGCGTAACGAGAGAGCGACAGCGACCGGAAGAGCTTGCCGTTGGCAACGCGAAAAGAAAAATTAAATAGTCAAACAAAGACATTAAAATAATAATTATGCGGGAGTGGCTCAGTGGTAGAGCGTTGCCTTGCCAAGGCAAATGTCGCGAGTTCGAATCTCGTCTTCCGCTCCACTTAAACTCTGTTGAATCAGAGTTTTTTTATTTTCATACCTTGACAGATTAAATTTCCTATGATACAATCCGCTTAATATTATTAAGGAGAAACAAAATGACACGTTCTGAATTACTTTATAGAGTTGAACAAATTAGCAATTCATACTTTCAAACAGTAATAAACAAAACATCACTCAATGCCTTAAGAGATATTGCTGTTAATATTAACATTTTATATTCAAATCTTAACACTCTATTAAATGATTATTTTTCACAACCTGGTTATCAAGAATTATCATTAATAAGTAGAAAATCAATTAAAATGTTGGTTGAAGAAATGAAGAAGTACTGTGCTAGTGAAATTTCAACCGACAATTCAACCCCAATATTTGAACTTTAAACCAAAAAGACGGATTAACCGTCTTTTTTCTATGAACATGATTTTGTTGTCTTAGAACTTACTTTTGAAGTAGTTTTTGCTGAGCATCCTTTTGTTGTGTTGCGTGTCTTTGCAGATGAACTTTGATTACTCATCTTGTTTGCACAATCTTTTGATTTAGCTGAACTTTTACTAGATGAGCTTTTAGTAGTTCCTTTTGCTCTTGCACATTTTCCACCGCAAGCTTTAGAACTTGAATTTGCAGTGTTTGAAGTCTTACATTTACCACCGCAATCAGTTGCAGAATTAGAGTAATTTTGAGTGTCGCTTACTGCACTTTCATTCTTTGTTTCGTTTGTAGTTTTCTTTTTTCTTCCAAACATAAAATCTCCTTTTTTGTAGTTTTCTACATTCATATTTTGTGCAAATTCTACAAAATTATACAAAAAATCATACCACATAATATGGTATGATTTGATTTTTATATACAATATATATTGTTATTCAACTGAAATGATGTAATAGTAAACTGGTTGACCACCGAACACGATTGAAACATCATGATGAGGGAATCTTTCTTCCAAAATAGGTAACAAATTAGCAGTATCTTCTTCTGTTACTCCGTCTCCATAGAACAATGTAATATTACTTGATTCTTCATTAACAATCTTGTCTAAAAGATTAACTGTTGCAGTTGTTACATCTTTGTCAGCAACAAGAACTGAATGATCATCAAGTCCCATAATGTCACCTTCTTGAACATCTAGACCATCAACATTTGTAGTTCTAACAGCATAAGTAACGCTACCAGATCTAACTTCAGAGAAAGCCATTGTCATATTCTCAGTGTTCTCTTCTACACTTGAACTTGAATCAAATGCAAGGACAGCGCTAATTCCTTGAGGAATACTCTTAGTAGGAATTACAATCAAATTTTTGTCAGTAATGTCATTTGCTTGTTCTGCAGACATAATAATGTTCTTATTATTAGGGAAAACGAAAATATTTTTAGCATTAACCTTTTCAGCAGCCATAGCTATGTCATTAGCACTTGGATTCATTGTTTGTCCACCACTAATTACGTAGTCGACATCAATATCTTTGAATACGTTGCTCAAACCGTCTCCAGCAGCAACTGCAATCATTCCAAATTCTTTTGGTGGAACTTTTTCAGCTTTCTTTCTAAGAGCTCTATTTTGTTCCAACATATTTTCAATCTTAACACCATTCAACTCACCTAATTGAAGAGCATATCCTAAAGCTCTGTTAGGCTCATTAGTGTGAACGTGAACTTTAATGAGTTGTAAGTCACCAATACAAAGAACGCAATCACCAATTTCAAGAAGTCTTGAACGAAGTGCGTTAATGTCGGCATCTGTTGTCTTTTCATAAATATTAATAATGAAGAATTCAGTACAGTATCCATATTTAATGTCAGCTAAAGATTCATAGTTTACATGAAGTTCTTCCGCCGTTACGTCTTTTTCAACGTTGTCCACAAACTCAACAACTGTCATTTCGCCAGTAAGAGCCTTGTAGAAACCATTGAATATGTACATCAAACCTCTACCACCAGCATCTACAACACCAGCTTTCTTAAGAACTGGAAGCATGTCCGGAGTCATTTGAAGAGTTTGCTCACCGTAATCAATTACTTCACGCAAAAATTCCTCAAAAGAATCAGCTCCTTTTGATTTTCCAGCCTTCTCTGCCAATGCTTTGATGACTGTTAATATAGTACCCTCTTTTGGAACGGTAACAGCTTTGTAAGCTAAGTCAGATCCACTTTGGATTGCTTTTGCAAATTCCTTAATAGAAATTTCAGAGGCATTAGATTGCAAAACTGTAGTGATACCCTTAATAATTTGAGAAGTGATAACACCACTGTTTCCTCTTGCGCCCTTTAAAGCACCTCTGTTGAATGCAACACAAATTGATTCAATTGAGTTAGACTCACACGCGTTCATTTCACAAACAGCACTTTTCAAAGTCAAACTCATGTTTGTACCAGTGTCTCCATCCGGAACTGGGAAAACATTCAATGCATCAATTGCATTTTTATTCTCTTCTACAAGGGAAAATGCACTTGCAAACATCTTCCTTAACGTAGAACCGTTAATCGTTTTAGCCATAATTATTAAACTCCTATATACGAACGTCTACAATGTGTACTACAACATTTTTAACGATCATACCAGCAAAACGCTCAACTGAATACTTAACACTTTGTCTAATTGACTCAGATACAGCGGAAGCCGATACTCCACAATGTCGCATAACAACGTAGACATCAATCTTCATACTATCATTTTCTAGAGATGTAACAACAACACCTTTATGAGCAGTGGTTAAAGCATTGCCCTTAAAGTAGCTACGTGTAGAAACTAATCCTACCACTCCAACGCAATCCATAACAGAAACAGCAACAACCTTGCTTATCGCACGCTTGCTTATGCTAATCTTTCCAAATGAATTAAAAGTGGTAAGGTTCATTTCACTCTCCAACATCATTATAATATATTATTATGAATTTTGCAAACAATTTATCAAAATTCTTTGAAAATACTTGCAATTTTTTATGTCTTGTGCTATTATTGGGGAGTATTTAACGAAAAAAGACGGAGGTAGAACATGAAAGCTTGCGAAATTTGTGGAAAAAAGCGCACTAGCGGTAACAACGTAAGTCACAGTATGCGTCATACTAAAAGAACTTTTGAAGCCAACATCCAAAAAGTTGATGTAGAAATAGATGGTAAAAAAGGCAAGAAAAACATTTGCGCTAGTTGTTTAAAGACTATGAAGAAAGAATCTAAATAATAGATTTCTTTTTTTCTTTTACCAGATATTTCCACACAAGTTAAGTTTCTTAACTTATGTTAAATAGATGGTAAAAAAGGTAAGAAAAACATTTGTGCTAGTTGTTTAAAAACTATGAAGAAAGAATCTAAGTAATAGGTTCTTTTTTTGTTTAATCATATTAACAAAATAACTAGATATAACATAAAAAGAAGTATGAAAATATATTGTTGGAAATCGCCTAAAATCTTAAAACCATTTATTAAACTAATTTTTGGTAGCAAAATTGAGTACATAAAGTAATTGAATTTTTTTAGCACATTAAAAAGTGCAGTTTTTTAGTGTTACATATCTAAATAAGATTTTTTAGACAAAGAAAAAAACTAGTTGTCTAGTTTTTTCTTGTAATTATTTGTTTTTGTGTAGGCTTTTTCATTAATAGTAGACGCAAGTTCCTTTATTAATTTAATTGAAGCCTTGTCTAAATCTTTTGGCATTTCGCCTTTGAGAGTTACTATTAAATCTCCACTTCCAAAGCCTTTTAAGTACTTAATACCTTTGCCTTTTAGTGTATATTTAGTGTTAGATTGAGTAAGAGGTGCTACGTCAATTGTTGTCTTTCCTTTAAGGGTTGGAATTTCAACCTTTCCTCCAAGCATAAGGGTTGTAATTGGAGCATATGCATCAAGATACAAATCAAATCCCTTTCTAACTAACAATGGATGAGATTCTACTCTAATTGCAACTAGAATATCACCAGAAACACCAGTGTTTGATGCCGTTTGATGACCTTCTCCGCGAATTCTTAAAACTTGTTCATTGTCAATTCCTGCCGGTACTTTAACTTTGATTTTCGCTTGTTTAGTCTTTAAGCCACTACCCTTACAGTTAGGACATTTATCTTTAACAACTTTACCTTTTCCGTTACAATTACGACAAACCCCAGTTGTTCTTGTCATACCAAACAATGTTTGTTGAGTGTATGTTACATGGCCTGTTCCGTTACATTCACTACATGTTACGTAGTCGCTGTTAGATTTTGCTCCTGTTCCACCACAATCTGAACAACGTTCTTTTCTGTTGATCGTAATCTCACGTTCAACACCAAAAGCCGCTTCAGTAAAGGATATTGTCATGTCGACATTGATATCTTCGCCCTCTTCACGTGTTTCTCGGCTCCCACGTCCGCCGAAGTTTGAGAAAATGTTGAAAATATCTTCAAATCCGCCGAAACCACCTTCAAAACCGCCTGAAAAACCGCCTCCGCCAAAGCCTTGTGGGCCATCAGCCGAGCCAAATTGATCATAGTTAGCACGTTTCTGCTTGTCGCTTAAAACAGAATATGCTTCATTTATTTCTTTAAATTTTTCCGCTGCTTCTGGAGTCTTGTTTAAATCCGGATGATACTTTTTTGCAAGTTGTCTATATGCCGACTTTAACTCATCATCGGTTGCATTTTTATTCACTCCAAGAGTAGCATAATAATCTTTATTTGCCATAATTACCTTTTTATATTAATTTCTTTGAAAAAGAATTATACATTATATGTTGTATCTTTGGGATTTAAATTAGATTTAAAATCTCGAACTTGATCATCATCTAAAATTAAATTTAAAAGATGACCACTTGATGAAAAGTATTGTACACGATAATATAATTTTCCTTTCATCATACTTAGTTCTTCATCTCGCTCTATTGAAAATTTTCTATGATTTTTTTCATTGTCAAAATTAAAACATATAGTTCCATATGATTTTATATTAGGATTAACATCATTTAATGCTTTACATAAAATATTAAATTGATTTGTAATCTCTTTAATATTTGTGGAAGTAAAATATAATACATCTACTTCATTTTTTGTTTCAATAAAAATTCCAAAACGTTCTTGTAAATTTAATCGTGAAACATAAAGTGTATTAATGTCATCAATCCACCAAGTAAAATCACCAATTTCTAAACGATCACGATCTATATTAATATTAAATTCTAATTTTTTCTTTTTAAGCATTATTTCTCCTAGTTGCATTATATTATGAAGTGTAAGTTTGTAAAACAGCAAAGTTGAACAAGGAGAAAAGCCTTGTTCAATTTTTACTGTTCTTTTGACTACTTTTCTTTCAAAGAAAAGTAGAAATTAAACTATTCCACAACTACTTCAGGATCGCCGTCGTTGTTTCCGCCGTTAGCATTTGGATCACCGTTTGGGTTTCCTTGCATGTTTTGGTACATTTTACTGAACACAGTGTTTGCAACATTCATCAAATCTTCGCTTGCTTTCTTTAACTCTTCAATGTCTTCGCTAGCAAGATGTTTTTTAGCTTCTTCACAAGCGTCAGTTAATGATTTCTTGTCTTCTTCACTAAGTTTGTCGGCGTTATCTTTAACTGTTTTTTCGATGTTTAAAATGCTTGCATCTAAGCCGTTACGAGTGTCGATAACTTCACGTTTCTTTTTATCCTCTTCAGCAAATTGTTCAGCTTCTTTTACTGCCTTATTGATTTCGTCTTCACTGAGGTTTGTTGAAGCTGTGATTGTGATTTTTTGTTCCTTGTTTGTGCCTAAATCTTTAGCACTTACATTTACGATACCATTAGCATCAATATCAAATGTTACTTCGATTTGAGGGATTCCACGAGGTGCTGGAGGTATTCCTGTTAATTGGAAACGTCCAAGAGATTTGTTTTGAGCAGCAAATTCTCTTTCACCTTGAAGAACGTTAATCTCAACACCTGGTTGATTGTCTTGCGCTGTACTAAATATTTGAGATTTCTTTGTAGGGATTGTAGTGTTTCTTTCAATTAATCTTGTGCACACACCACCAAGTGTTTCAATACCAAGAGATAATGGAGTAACATCTAAAAGAAGAACGTCTTTAACATCTCCACCAAGTACTCCCGCTTGAATAGAAGCACCGATTGCAACACATTCATCTGGATTAATACCTTTGAATGGAGTTACGTTGATTTCTTTGCTTAAAGCATCAACTACGCATGGAACACGAGTTGAACCACCAACTAAAACTACGTTAGAAATGTCTGATTTGCTTAGTCCAGCGTCTTTCAATGCATTTCTTGTGCAAACTAAAGTCTTTTCTACAAGGTCAGCAATCATGCTTTCAAATTTTGCACGTGTTAAAGTATATTCTAAGTGTTTAGGACCAGTTGCATCAGCAGTGATGAATGGAAGGCTGATTGTTGTTTGAGTAAGTGTAGAGAGTTCAATTTTTGCTTTTTCACTAGCCTCTTTAAGTCTTTGTTTTGCAAGTTTGTCGTTAGATAAATCTATACCATTTTCTTTCTTGAATTCTTCAACAAGAAGAGCCATGATTCTATCGTCAAAATCATCTCCACCAAGACGAGTGTCACCATTTGTTGACAACACTTCGAACACACCATCACCTATTTCAAGGATTGAAACGTCGAATGTTCCGCCACCAAGGTCGAATACTAAAATCTTTTGATTCTTTCTGTCTTGTTTGTCAAGTCCATATGCTAAAGCCGCTGCAGTTGGCTCATTGATAATACGAAGAACTTCAAGACCTGCAATTTTACCTGCATTCTTTGTTGCTTGACGTTGAGAGTCGTTAAAGTAAGCTGGAACTGTAATAACAGCTTGAGTTACTGGTTGGCCCAAGTAGCTTTCTGCGTCTTGTTTTAACTTTGTTAAAATCATAGCACTGATTTCTTCTGGACTATACTTCTTTCCGTCAATGTCGACTTTGTAATCAGTTCCCATCTCTCTTTTAATTGAAATAACAGTTTTGTCAGGGTTTGCAACTGCTTGACGTTTTGCAACTTGACCTACCAAACGGTCATTATCTTTGAATGCTACAACTGATGGAGTTGTTCTTCCACCCTCACTGTTAGGGATAACTGTTGGTTGACCTCCCTCAATAACTGACACACAACTGTTTGTTGTACCTAAATCGATACCAATAATTTTAGACATAATTTAATCTCCTTTAAAATTGATTTTATTTTGTTCCACGAAGTTTCGTGGTTATACTTTACTATCAATTGTGAAATTTATTTCAACAATTAGATAGGGAAAGTTTAAACTAAACGAGCAATGCGAGTTAAAACAAAATAATGAAATTTTATTTAGTTTAAATTCTTCGCAGAATTATATGTGCGCGAGTTTACGAGCCACATATAATTTTAGACATAATTTCTTTAATGTAATTTTGTTTAATTCTGTTTACTACAAACAATTTCTTTAGTAATAAATTCTACCCAACGATCAGAGAAATCTATTGTCATGTTATCTATACTAAGCAAAAACTGTTTACTAGTGACACAAAGCTTAACTTGTTTTTTCATTTCCGCCCTCTTTTCTTCAGGAGCAAGAAGAGGAAATTTACCTTTTATATATAATATTATTTGTTCATGGTCAAAATCAGAATCTTTAATAGTTCTATAACTTTTTGTAATTGGACAGTATATGATTTTTTCTATCCATTCAAATGTTGTTTCCAATTCCAAAAACTCTCTAATTTGTTCTGCAGTATAATCAATATAATCCATATCTACCTACCTTTTAACCACTACTTGAGCATAGCGAATTACTTTGCCTTTGTAAGTGAAACCATTTGCTATTACTTTAGTAATCACATTAGTTTCAGCATCACTTGTTGAATCTGTGTCAACCGCCTGATGGAAGTTTGGATCAAATTCTTTAGATGTGTCGATAAGTTCTACTCCCATTTTTGAAAGAGTGTCATAAATGCCTTTTTCTATAAACTTAATTCCCATCAAAGTATTTTTATCTGTAATCATGTCTGTTGCCATTTTGAAACTGTCAAGAGCTGGCAAGAAACCTTCAATTGCATCAATGAAACCGTCCGTTCTGGCGTCCCCAAGTGCTGTCATCATACGTTTACGGTAGTTATCGAACTCAGCTTGAACTCTTAATAAATCTTGAAGATAGTCTTTGTTGATTTCGTTCACTTTAGTTTTCCCGCAGTTGCAATCGTCGTCACAAGAGCATTCTTCTCCACATATGCAATCTGGATTGCATTTGTCTTCTTCAGTACACTTGCAATCATCTCCGCAATCACAATCGCCCGAACAACCGCAACTATTTTTGTTGTTTTCGTAAAAATCTTTTTCGTCTAACTCGTCGTCAAAATCTTGTCCGCAACCACATTTGCATTTTTCTTTGCTCATGAATTCTCTCCTTTCATGTTTTCTATACCATTTACAATAAACTTTAACGCTGAAGCCACATTTGCATAATCAATTCTTTTTGGACCAACAAGAGCAAGGCTCGCAATCGGAACACCATTAATCACAATCGGAGCACTCATCATCATACTTCCATGAAGTTTTGATTCGTCTTCACCTATTGTAAAATTAAAATCTTGATTTGTTGTGTCAATCACGTCCATAACATTTTCTTTGTTTTCCAAAAACTCGAACATATCTTTAGCTTCGCTAAATTCATTGTCTTTTAATCCTTCAAGTAATTTCGTCGGATTTTCATTTGCAACATCGCACTTCGTCTTAATTACATTAATTAAAACGTTCGCTACTCCTTCAATTAAAGTCCTGAACTCTAAAATTTGAGAGCCTGCTTTAAGCACAACGTCTTTAATGTTTTCAATCATATATGCTATTGTTTTATCTTTAAAGTGCTTGCTTAAATATTCCCCCGCTTCAACGCATGCTGACTTTTCAATGTTTGGGTCTATTGTAATTGAATCATCAATGACACCTGCGTCAGTTTCAACTAAAAGCAATGCGTCCTTTTTTATTAATGGAACAATCTGAATGTTCACAATCTTCAAATTTTGAAGTCCATGCTGAACTAAGACTGTTGGACAATTGGTTGCCTTGCTAAGTCTTTTAGCCAATGTTGACAATGCGCTGATTAGCGACACCGACCTATCTTCATAACTTGTAAGCAATGTTTCAATGTCTTTTACATTCAATTTTTCACTATTTAAAATAGAGTTTACATATTCCTTATAAGCTAAAGAAGTTGGAACTCGCCCACTTGAAGTGTGAAGTTGCTTGAAGTACCCCATACTCTCCAACGCATTCATTTCATTTCTAAGCGTTGCACTACTTAAATCTTTAAAATGAAGATTAAGTGAAGCGCTAGTTATTGGTTGTGCTGTACGAATATAATCATCAACAGCAACAAGAATAATTTCATGCTTACGTTTAAACTTTTCTTCCGTCACAGCATCTCCTTTTTAGCACTCTTATTATATGACTGCTAACTCTATTTTATGCTCGGTGCTAAAAAAAAGCAAGCAAAATTGCCACTTTTTTTGAAAAATTTTGTAATTTTTTAGAATTTTTATAAATAACGGCTATAATTTGCCGTTTAAAACAAAAAATGGAGAACGCATTTGCGTTCTCCATCATCCAAAAGGATGAAAGCATTTAGGTGGCAGTTTGGCCTATAAGCCGAGTTCTGTTTTAAATGGTCATCTATCTAGACCTTAAATTGCTTTAAGGTTCCAGCGGTATTTTTAATGTCCTAGCGAGCAACCTTAAACGGACATTTTAACCTTGCTTCAGGTGGGGTTTGCATGGACCAAAGTTGTCGCCAACTTCGCGGTGAGCTCTTGCCTCGCCTTTTCATCCTTACTAAATTCCACTCAGGGGTATAGCGGTAATTTTCTGTTGCACTTTCCTTCGAGTTGCCTCGACTTGCCGTTAGCAAGCACCTTGCTCTGTGAAGCTCGGACTTTCCTCAAATTAGGCAATTACACCTAACTTGCGACCATCTGACCAAGCTGACGATTTCATTATAACACCAAAATCCAATTTGTCAATACCCATTTTTAAAATTTTTTGCTAAATTTTTTTATATTTAGGTAAAAACTATCGAATTTTACTTTGTATCTTCGGTCTTAGTTAAGAACAAAATCTTATCGTTTTTGTAGTCTACCATGACTTTATCTCCGGCTTTAATGTCGCCTTTAAGCATTTTATCCGCCAATTCGTCTTCTATTTTTGAAGTTATAAGTCTTCTCAATGGACGAGCCCCAAAGTCATCATTTGCTCCATTTTTTACTAAGAAATTCAACATTGCTGTCGTAAACTTAAGCTCTACTCCGCTTTGTTTTAGGTTTTTATTTAAGTCTGCAAGCATTTTCTTAGCAATATCCTTTAAAACATTAGGCGCAAGCTTGTTGAATATAACAATATTGTCAATTCTGTTGATTAGTTCTGGTTTAAAGTACTTTTTAAGTTCATTTAGCATAACTTGAGATTTATCTTCAGTTTTACTCTCATTAAATCCTAAATCAACGTTTGTTTTGCTTAATTTGTCACTTCCTATGTTAGAAGTTAAAATCACTATCGTATTTTTAAAACTTACAACTTTTCCATGACTGTCCGTTAGTCTTCCATCATCTAAAATTTGAAGAAGCATGTTAAACACTTCAGGATGAGCTTTTTCTATTTCGTCGAACAACACAACACTGTAAGGTTTACGTCTTACTTGTTCTGTGAGTTGTCCGCCATCATCAAATCCGACATAACCTGGAGGACTACCAATTAATTTTGAAACACTGTGAGATTCCATAAATTCACTCATGTCAAGTCGAATTATCTTGTTCTCATTGTCAAACAATGCTTCAGCAAGAGCTTTACTTAACTCTGTTTTACCAACTCCTGTAGGTCCAAGGAACAAGAAACTTCCAATCGGACGACGAGGATCTCTGATTCCTATTCTTGAACGTCTAATTGCTTTTGCAACTTTTTCAACGGCTTCGTCTTGACCCTTAACTCTTTCCATTAAAGTCTTTTCAAGACCTAAAAGTTTTTCTGCCTCACCTTCTGTGAGTTTTGTTAAAGGAATATTTGTCCATTTGCTTACGACTTCAGCGATGTCTTGCTCATCAATTTCAACCGCCACCTCACCGTTATTCATAGTGTTAAGACGAACTATTTCTTCTTTAATTTTTGCAATTTCATCTCTTAATTTTCCAGCTTTGTCAAAATCTTCTCTTCTAACTGCACTTTCTTTCTCATTTTCTATTAATGCAATTTTTTGACGTAATTCTTTAACTTCATTAGATTCATACGTTGACTTTACTTTTGCTCTACTTGAAGCTTCGTCGATTAAGTCAATCGCCTTGTCTGGCAAGCTTCTATCTTGAATATATCTATCAGATAGGGTTACCGCCGATTTAATTGCTTCTTCACTGATTTTCACTTTGTGGAAAGACTCATAACTTTCTCTTAGACCTTTTAATATCTCAATAGTTTGCTCTACTGTTGGAGGCTCAACTGTAATAGGTTGGAAACGTCTTTCTAACGCTTTATCTTTTTCAATGTACTTACGATATTCATCAGTAGTTGTCGCTCCAATAGTTTGCATTTCTCCACGTGCTAGATATGGTTTTAACATATCAGCAGGATTTGCTTCTCCTTTTTCACTTCCAACTTGAGCAAGCGTGTGGATTTCGTCAATGAATACAATTATATTTTGATTTGTTGTAATAATGTTGATAGCATTTTTCAACTTTTCTTCCATGCTACCGCGATACTTCGTTCCAGCCATAAGACCGCCAATATCCATAGAATACACAATTTTATTCTTCAAGAAGTTTGGAACGTCTCCACTTACAATTCTTCTAGCAAGTCCTTCAACAATTGCCGTTTTACCAACACCGGCTTCACCTATTAAAACTGGATTGTTTTTAGTCTTTCTGCAAAGAATTTCAATCATCCTTTCAATTTCTTCATCACGACCAATGATTGGATCAATTTTACCTTCTTTAGCTCTCATTGTTAAATCACTTCCCATATCAAGAAGTTCACTAGGCAAACTACTTGCTATAGGTTCATTTTCAGCTTTTGATGAAGTTCCAGACAAATTTCCGACTTCAACAAGTCCTTCCCTTTCATAAGTAGAAGTTTGAGCTTGATTCGGCTTGTTAAGTAGCATTATTGCTCTGTTTCTTAAGTCGTAAACATTAAGTTTCAAAACTCCCGCTAAAATGTTAACTGCAAAACTATCTTCTTGACTTAATAATGCAATCAACAAATGCTCAGGAGCTATTACACTACTTCCTGTTTTTCTAGCCACATTTGAAGCAATAGCAAGCATTTCTCTAACTCTAGGAGTTAAATCTTGACGAGTTCTTGTTTGCATTGAAGCGGTTTGTTCTAAAACTTCTTTAACAATATCTCCGTCCACCTTAAAAGATTTTAAGAGATTTCTTGCTTTACTTTCAACTTGAGTCAACCCAAACAAAACGTGTGCAGTGTCAATACCTGTAGCAAATCGTGATGCTATTTGTGAAGCATATTGAATACATCTTGATCCAGAATCTGTAAAATTAAACATCTTTTTCTCCTTTTAAGATTTCTCTTACCTTTTTAGCAAGAGCTATATCTGTTTCTGCGTTATGAGGTAATTTTTTGTTTCTGATTAATGATTGAAGTTTTAAAATTGTCTTTAAATCTACTAAATTTTCTCCAATATTTAATGAATATCTTAATTCTTTTAAATGTAGCAACAATTCAAAAACAAACAATGTGTAACAATTTTCTAGAATTGCCTTTGCCCTGTGAGTCCAATTTAGCAATCCTTCATGATACTCCGAATCTAAAAATTTAACACTTTCCGTTTCTAAATCTTGAACTTTGCTCACCATCTTTTTAAATTCTGACCATATTTCTTTTTCGCTCATTCCAAGATTACAATTTGTGCTTAACACATAAATAAAGCCCTGATCTCCTTTGAAAAGTCCTTCATCTTTTACTTCTAGACGATAGCCTAATTTTTTTACATTTTCTTGGACTTGTGCTATTTTCTTTATTTCTACTAAACCACCCAAATCCATTTCGCAAGACAAGCGAATTCCTGCACCAAGATTTATTAAATTACTCATTAAATAGCCGTATTCATCATTAAATGAAAGCATTTGATTGTTAGATAATTCAGAGCTAATCTTTACTGCATTTTTAAACACATTGTCATTAAATCCAGAACAAACAGATACTATTGAAACATGCTCTTCTTCGAAGAATTTTACAACTAAATCGTTATTTTTTGACGCTAACACTACCTGATATGTCGAATTACCAATTAATTCTTTTTCTTTTAGAAAGTCTATTGAATTAGTGTCTAGAGTTGCTAAATCAACCTTGTTTAAAGAAACAGCTTTTTCAACTTTTTCTACAATTTCATTTTTCTTGTTTTCTTCAAGTTTTGGCAAAAATTTATATTCTTTTAAGTTTCTAAAAATTTCAACTTTTGTAGCAATAACATTATTCATTTTTTGCCTCCAACTTGTTGATTTGTTTCTTTATTTTGCTTGCGTCTTCATATCTTTCTTCTTTTACAGCAAGTTTAAGTTGTTCTCTTAAATCCTCTATTTCATTTTTTGGTTTAGATTTAATTTCCTTAATTGTGTCTTGTTTATGTGTGTCATACGGAGCAATTTTCTTAATGACACTAGAAATCTCTTCTCTAAAAGCTTCATAGCAATTTGGACAGCCTAGTTTTAAAGTGTTTTTGAACTCTCTAAGTGTTGTTTTACAAACAGGACAGTTCACATCTGCTACTTTTTCAAATGGTAAAAAGTCTGAAAATACTGAAAACATATCATCAAAAATGCTTGTCGGTTCACTAAACACACCCTCTTTTACAGCACAATCACGACATAAATTCGTTGTTTGAGTAACTCCATTTACTATTAACGTTGAACGATAAACACTTGGTTTACCACATCTCATGCAATTCATAATTAACCTCCTACCTTATTCATTAATTTAATTATAATTTCTTTCATAATGTTACTTCTAAGCATATTATCTATATTTATAGGATTATTTAGCGCTTTAGGGCTAATTGTAGATTTAATTAATTCAGATTCTCTAACTGTCAACAATTCTTTGTCTATCATATTTTGTAAAAGTTGGTTTGCTCTAACAAAATTCATTGGCTCAGAACATAAATCTAATGCATTTTTTAAGAAATTGTCGTTGTTGTCTTGGACTCTTACAACCTTAATGTATCCCCCGCCTCCGCGTTGACTTTCAACCATAAAACCTCTGTTTAAAGTAAAACGAGTGTTTAATACATAGTTAATTTGACTAGGAACACATGAAAAGAATTTTGCTAAATCATTTCTACTCAATTCAATGAAATCGTCATCGTCAAGACTTGACATAATAAACTCTTCAATAATGTCACTAATACTCTTTCCCATTCTTCCTCCTATTAGATTTTGAAGAAATTTGACTTTCTTTGACCTTTATTTTAAACATATTATTTCCGAATGTCAAGCAAATATGCAAAATTTTTGAAAATTTAATATTTATCATTGTTCTCTTCTTAGATAAAAACAAAAAATAAGCAAAACGCAATATAAAGAAATCTTTTATCTCTAGCCCTACAAAACAACACATATCTGTTTTTCCTATTAAGCTTAATCCATTAAAAGTACTTAATACAAAAAAGAGATGAAATTCATCTCTTTTTTTGTTTAGTTATGATCCACTGTCTTTGTAGATATGTAATACAAGTCTACCGTTGTGTTGCTTTCTACGGTAAATTTTACTGTTATCGTTATTGTTGTTTCTCCCTTCGTTGTTGTAATAGTACTTGTTACTGTGTATCTATCGTTGTCTTCTATTATTCTGTAAGCCCCAGTTATATCTTTATCTACCTCGACTTTTATTGGGCCATAATCTTCATCGTCTATTACTATGTACGCTAAGTTCATTGTTTTCTTTTACTTGTAGTATTTAATCGTCAAAGTTTGTTCACTTAGATATGCTCCACCTGTTGGATTTTCTGTGTTTATTACTGAATCTATCTTGTTCTCGGCTGTTTTGTAACTTTCGAAGTTTGAGCCTCTTTGAGCTATACTGTACTCATTTGTTGTGATCTTGAACTCCACAGGTGTTGCTGTTACATCTATTGTTACATCTTTAGTTAGTGTTAGACTACCGTCTTCATTAAACTCAACACCACTTAAACTTATTGTATACTTTCCTTCTGGTTTGCTTGAAGTTGTAAATGTTAAATCTGTACCTGCATCAAAGTAATCGTCAAAGCTTACTTCGTTTCCTTTTACATACATCTTAACTTCTGCATTGGCTGTATCTCCAGTTAAAGTCACCTTATACTTATCTGTACAGCTTGCAGTTACTAATGTAGATTCTTTCCAATCTTCTAAAGTAACTTTAACTTCTACATAGTAATTTCCACTTGCATCTATTTGCATGTCGCTTACTGGATAATCTTCACCAAAGATTGTGAATTTATCAAATCTTTCATCTTTTGGAGCGTTTTCGTTCGTTCTTGTTATACGAACAGTATCTCCTATATAAGCTATGATTTTATCATCGTTATATTCAGTATTGTATACATAGTTTACAGAATTCTCACCAACGCTTATTGAATAATCTGCTGTTGTGTTGTCTCCTGTAAAGCCTATGCTCATTGGAAGTTTCTCTAAGTAGATTGCATATGTTCCGCCGTTTCCTGAATTTTCGTCTGATACAAATGAACTTATATCTAAAACACATTTTTTGTTTTCTGTATCACAACTGAACGTCACATTTCCCATTGTTACAGGAACTGTTGTTTGTATAGAACCTTGTCCTTTTAATTTGTATCCAACAAACTTGTAACCAGGTTTAACTGTTATGCTTGCAGTGAAATTTGCTCCATCGTAAACACTATATCCGTCTCCGTTTATTGTTCCTCCTGTTACTGTAATTTCTACTGCATCTTTATCTGCAGAATAATCACTTTCTGGTTTCTTTGACCATACATCAATTGTTACTTTGTTATGGTCTTCTTCTACAAACTTTAATTCTATTGTTAATTTCTCATATCTTGTTGAACCGTTGTAGTAATCAATTCGTCTTACAGTATAAGATTTTTCACTTGTTCCTTCTGTTGTAACAACTTCTAGTGGATTTCCATTAATAAGCAATGAAACATTGTATTTCTTTCCGTCTGTATGTGTGTAAGTCGCATCGAATTTTGTTGTTACAGTATCTCCTAGTATTACTTCTTGTTGTGTTGGTCTTGTATATGTATAACTTTCTGAAACTGTAAATTCATTTCCATTTACATCTACAAGTTTTACTTCTACTGGTAGTTTTC
>SVIQ01000001.1 GCA_015069415.1 Clostridiales bacterium
GTTCTTTTCACCGTTCCCTCACGGTACTATTCGCTATCGGTCACTAAATCGTATTTAGCCTTTGGAGATGGTCCTCCTATCTTCACGCAGGATTCCACGTGTCCCACGTTACTCTGGATACTCATTCATCTGATACTTGTTTCGTCTACGAGGCTTTTACTCTGTGTCGCCCACCTTTCCAGGTATGTTCAACTACAAGTACTTCAACTACTCACTGAGTCCTAAACCCCACAGATATTGCTACCCGTGGTTTGGGCTGTTACCCGTTCGCTCGCCACTACTAAGGTAATCGTTGTTTACTTTCTTTTCCTTCAGGTACTTAGATGTTTCAGTTCCCTGAGTTCCCCTCATAACATTATGTATTCATGTTATGATACTGTGGCTCCACCACAGTGCGTTTCCGCATTCGGAAATCCACGGATAATTGCTCATTTACAGCTCCCCGTGGCTTATCGCAGTTAGTTGCGTCCTTCATCGGCGTTCAGTGCCAAGGCATCCTCTATATGCTCTTTGTAGCTTGATCGTTCTTTTTGTTCCTTTGATTAATGTTCTTAGGCAAAATTACAAATTGAAATTGAAATAATTACTGATGCAATTACTTCTCGTATTTGAATTTTACTAAAATATGCAGTTGTCATTGTTCTTTAATCTATCAAGGAAGTAACCAAAGTTACTATTGATAGTCGTTTAAGCAAGCGCCGTTTTCGGCTCACCTACGTTAAACGTAACTATAAGATAACATACTTTTAAGTTTTTGTCAACAGTTTTTTCAAACTTTTTTAAATTTTTTTGAAAATTTTTAAATTTTTTTTGAAATTCACTTTTTATCGACAAATTTCCAAAAATTATGTATCCAGACACGCTTTTAACACGCGTCGATACACAATATAACACATATAAAAAAATTTAGCAAGCGTTTTTCACAAATTTTTTAAATTTTTTTTAATTTTTTAATTTTTGACGTTTTTTAGGGAAATTTAGCCCAAAATCCACCTTTAAAACACCAAATTTTCAACCAACAATGTAAAAAACCACCATTTTAATCCCCTTCCTTATATATATGCGTATACGCGTGCGCGCGTAGGAGCGAAAAAAAATTAGACATTTAAGTCTAATTATATATTTTCATCTCCAAAATAATCTTCTATCTCGTGAATAAAGTGATCAGCCGAAATCGAACGAAGTTTTTCAAAGTCTTCTTCCATGTCTTGACATATTTGAATAGCAAATCTTTTTGATTCTAAGCTATTTCTAATTTGTTTTGCCCATAATTTGTATTCTTTTCTGTCTCTATCGCTTAATGTTTTGAGATCTGGATGTCTTTTCTTAATAAAATTTATTAGTTTTCTTTTGCTAGCCTGTAAAATCAACCTGAAAGAATCACCATCTAGAAAAAACTCATCAGGCAAATCCTCCACTTTAATTTCTCCTCTTTCAAAAGATTTTAAAATTTCAAGATTATCAATTTTTCCGCCAAAATGGAAATTTCCCATAAAATCCAAATAAATAGGTCCTTTTTTGCATTGAACTCTAATTTTTAGGAACTTTGCATCTTCTCTAAATATTTCAAGCCCTTCAATAATAAAAGGATACTTTCCTTCTTTTAAATGTTCATCTACTAAAACCCAAAGACCATCTTCGTTTCGAACGATAAAATGATTACCAAAACTAATCGGTTCTCCATCTTCGCCTTTTGCATAATCAAGATAGATCTTTTCTGTAATAGAATCGTCATTTTTTACTACACATCTGTGATCGCCCTGTTCTTCATTTCCTATTGTTATAATTGTAAGCATGTTTTCCTCTAATCAAAATATTTTCTACTGAGCACATTCGCAATGAGAATAGCTTTAGTTTTTTCATCCATATCAGCAATATTCCCATTAGGCTTTGCTTCCGACTTAGATCTTTTACTTTCATTAAATCGGTCTAAACGATAATAATCCTCAAATCTGTTAAATTCTTTAGAGCCAGAAATCTTTCTTTCTTTTTTGTCCAAATAAGATTTGAAATCATCGCTGGAAACTTCATTTTTCTGAAATTCAATATTACTTGATTCAACATGCTCTCCAAGATTAGCAGGTTTTTGATACTCTATTTTTTCCTCAACCTTTTCTTTCTTTGGTTCTTGAATAATTTTAGTCCTTCTTTTCTTTTTAGGAATGACGAAGAGTAAAGACACAAAAGGTGTCAAAATTGCACATATTAAAAGGACAATTTCAAATGTAGACATTTACTCTCCGTTAGTTTTATTAGAATTTATCGAAAGGATTTGCAGGTTTATCTCCACCCTTCTTAGTTTTTTCTTCTGTAGCATTACCAATTGAATTACGCATGTTAGTGTCAGCTACCATATTTTGAAGTTTGTAATAATCCATTACTCCGAACTTACCGCTTTTCATAGCTGTAGCCATAGCTTTGTGCACTTCAGCTTCTGCTGCAAGTACAATAGCTTTCATTTCTTGAGTCTTTGCTTTCATTTCTTGCTCTGCTGCAACCGCTTGAGCACGTCTTTCCTCAGCAACTGCTTGACTAATTTTCTTTTTAGCCTCAGCTTCGTCAACTCTTAATTTAGCTCCAACATTTTCGCCAACGTCAATATCTGCAACATCTACAGATAAAATTTCATAAGCAGTATTTTTATCTAAATGAGCGCCTAAAATAGTTTGTGAAATAGAATTTGGGTTAGCCATTAATTCATTATGGTCTTTTGCAAGTCCTACAGCTGTAACAATTCCTTCTCCAATACGAGCTAGGATTGTGTCGCTATCAGCTGAACCAATTTGTCTGTCAAGACGAGCTCTAACAGTTACTTGAGCTAAAACTTTAACTTGAATACCATCTTTTGCAACTGCTTCCACCCAATTAGTTTTAATAACTTTAGGAGTAACACTTGTTCTTACGGCTTCAACAACGTCACGACCAGCAAGGTCGATTGCTTTAGCTTGGTCTAAATCCAAATCAATTTTTGCACTGTTTGCAGCAATTAAAGCATTAACAACATTGTCAATGTTTCCACCTGCCATTAAGTGAGTTTCAAGGTCTGCAATTGTAATTTTAAGACCTGCTTTTTGAGATACAATAAAGATGTCTACAAGTTTCTTGTAGTCAACTTTACGAATTTTCATACCAATAAGTCTAGTCATAGCCACATGTGCACCAGACGCCAAAGCTCTAAACCAAACTCTAACTGGAACTACAACAATAATTCCAATAGTAAGCGCAACAACAACGCCTAAAACAATAATTAAAATTGCCCAAGTAGGCATAAGTAATGTTGAATTAATCATTTTATCCTCCTATTCAAACCACTTTCTAACCACAATTTCGTTGTCTCTAATCTCAACAACTTTTACATGTGATCCTTTTTCTATGTAAGAACGCATTGAAATAACATCATAAGTCTCGCCCTTAATTTTAGCCTTTCCAGCTAATGACAAATCAGTAATAGCTTTACCAGATTTTCCAATAAGCTTTCTTAATTCCTTTGGAACGTTAGAATGATTTTCAGGTAAGGTTGTTTTTCTTTCAAACAATCCCGTTCTTCCTAAAATTCCATACTGAGCACTGTACACCATAAACATAGCTCCAAAGAAGAAAAATCCTAAAACTAAAAGGATAAGCGTCAAAGCCTGTTCTAAATTTAAACCTTGACAAATACGAACAATAATGCCCGCGACAACGCTAGTAACACCAGCGATTCCAAAGAACCCAAACCCTGGAACAAAAACTTCTACAATGATAAAAACTAAACCAACAGCAAGAAGTAATCCAGCAATCCAGCTCATTTCTGTAAATATTGTTATAAACGACATATTCACTCCTTTCCCTTATTATATAATGAAAATCAAAAATCGTCAATACCCTTTTCAAATTTTCTATCAAAAATCAATCACCTATATCTTTATATTTTTATTGTTATCATATTAAATTTTTACTTTGTAAAAGAAAACATCTTGACAAAGCTGAGATTCGCATTTATACTATAAAAAAAGGAAAATGATAAAAAATGTCATACGGAGAAAAACTGCAACATTTATCACAAGAAGACAGATTGATTAGAAAACAAGTTATTGAAAAAAATTTAGCTTTGGTAAAACTTGCCATCAAGCGACATTTTTCTAGCATTAAATCAATCTCTTTTGAAGACCTATTTCAATACGGGTGCATTGCCTTAATTCAAGCCGTCGACACATATGATCCTAACAGAGGAGAATTTTCAACTTATGCAATTACATGTATTAGATACTACATTTATGTTCAATTAAAAGCAAAATACAACCAAACTTTACCTTTGCTTGACCAAAACCCTTTGACTACATCAGAAGACGATTTAAAATATACAATAGAATCCATCCCTGACGACTCTCATTTAAAATATGAGCAAGTTGAATGGGATGAAAGAGCTAAAATTTTATATAAAATGATGGAATCTTTTACAGAGTGTGAACAAACTATATTTTATTTACATATTCACGAAGATATGAATCACGCTGAAATTGCAAGATATTTGGGGAAAAGCCATCAAAATGTAAGTGAAATAATAGCTAGAATAAAAAACACACTTAAAAGTGAATTTGAAAGACTGGGTTTATCTTATGACAATTTTCATTATCATATGATTTCACGAAAACCTTTGAGCGAAATTGATTGCGAAATTTTAAACCTTTATTTCAACGAAAATCTTAGAGCAACAGAAATTGCATCTAAATTAAACCTTACTTTGAACAAAGTTTCATATGTAATTAAAAGCAAACAAAAATATTTTGACAAACTTCAAAAGGATATAGTATGACAGAAACATTAACATTTGAAAACCTAAAAAACACATTAGCAAATTTAACAGACAACGAATTTGCTGTTTTATCTTTAATTATTAGAGAAAAAATGTCTTTAAATGAAGCTATCGCTACTCTTTCTTTAAGCGATCAAGAAGCTTCAGTCTTAACAAAATCTCTTTTGGAAAAATTGAAACTTTTTAAAACTACAAAATTCCAACAAGAATTACAAGCAAGAAATGAAAAAGTTTACAATTTGTTCAAAGATGGCAAATCTACAAAGCAAATAGCTGACGATTTAACTCTTGATTTAAGGCTTGTCCAAAAAATAATTCAACAAAAGAAAAAAGAATTAGGCCTTGACCTAGTAGAAAAACAAAATCTACAAAAAAGAAATGAAGAAATTTTGAGACTTTTCAAAGAAACTAAGCTAAGCTACAAAGAAATAGCATCTTTATTTGGACTAACCGAATTTTCAATTATTGAAATCGTTAAGAAATTTAGAAGCATAGATTCTTCAAGCGCTCCAAAAAGAAAAGCCGGCAAACGACCCAACACTGCGCGAAACAAATTAATTGTTGACATTTACAATTCCGGCTGTGTTTCATTTGCTCAAATTGCTAAAGCATTTGATGTAAGAGTGTCTGTCGTTGACAAAATTTATCGATTAAATAACACTGAGAAAAAAGTTAGTAAAGTAGACAAAAATAGTAAAAAGAAAGTGTTAAACAGTATGTTCAAATTAAATCTTTCTACTGAAGAATTAAATAATTTAAGCATTGTTGATATTATTAAAATTATTATTGACAATCATCAATCTGTAATTAGCCAAACAATATAAAAAAACATATCAAAATGATATGTTTTTTCTTTTAATTTGAGATAATTTCTTCTTCCATCAAATAATCTCTAGAACGTTCTATTTTTGCTAACTTTTCCCATTCTTCAATTGCTTCATCTTTTGTAAGCATTGGTTGCCAGTGATAATCTCCAAAGTCAGTTAAAATTCCATATCTTTCTGTTTGCTTACTTTTTACAATAGCAAACCCATTAATCATAGGATAACACTTCCAGTCATTCGGTGAAATATGAAATCTTCCATATTCGTTAATATATCCCTCTTGACCATTTGGCATAACAACCCTTAAATACTCTTCACCCGGAAGAAGTCTTTTTATTTCTTTAAACTTGTACCCAGTTACTCTTTCACCTTCATTTATACTCACCAATGCAAACAAGCCAGTTCTCGGACTACTCTTTCTGTAAAGAGCCTTGCTTATCATTTGAGTTTGAACTGGTAAATCTGCTTTAATATAACTAATAGCTTTCTTAAGAATTAATTTCATAAATTTTCTCCTAGCGTTTCATGGTAACACAAAATAAAAAAAATGTCAATAGATTTAAATTTTAATATTTTTTTATTTTATTTGACAATATTCTCTATTATCCTTATAATAATAATAGAGGTGTAAAATGTTTTGTAATCAATGCGGAGAAGAAAACAGAAATGACAGAAAATTTTGTTCTAATTGCGGAAGTCCATTAATAGACTACACAAAACCTAAAGAAAACCTAGTCTTTCCAGAAGACATCAAAAAAGAACAACAATTACAAAAAGCTAATAAAACAGCTAAGATTTTTGACATAATTTCAGTATCATTATTTTTAACATCTATTCTTTTAACCGCCATTTCACTATTTGTTGAAAATCAAAATGCAAAACTTGTTTTAACTATAATTTCTTTGGTTTTATATGTTATTATTTTAGCAAACATCATTGCAAAAATTGTAATTTTAAAGAAATCGAACAAAAAAGAAGTTGAAGAAAAGAAAAACTAATCATTTAAGATTAGTTTTTTTATTATAATACAATCAATGTTTTTAAATACAAGCCAAATAAGTTAACTTAATTTGTTTTCTCTGTAAAAGTAGTAAAAATATTGTTGCGCATATCCAGACAATTCACCATATCTATCCGTTAAAATTTTAGTCATCTTTTTTGCATCTTTTTCATTCGTTTTCATTAAATTGTTGTAAACTTTTACAATCCATGTGTCTACAGGGAAAACTCTTCTCTCTTCTAATCCAAACAACAAAATGCAATTTGCAACTTTTTCTCCAATTCCCTTTAGTTCTACAAGTTTTTTCCTTTTCTCTTCTAAAGACAAAACCTTTAACGAAGTTATCCATTCTTTAGTTAATTTTTGACAAGTTTCAAACACATACTTATCCCTAAAACCAAGACCTGCATTTCTTAGTTCTTCTATGGATACTTTTTTAAGCCCTTCAAGCGTTGGAAAAGCGAAATAATCACCCTTATTTTCGCCGTAATGCTCGCTTAAATATTTTACTGAATTCTTAATTCTTTTTATGTTGTTATTCGCTGAAATAATGAATGAAATTATCATTTCAAACGGATCATTATTTAAAATTCTTATTCCATATCCAAAGTGAACGGCCGGACGTAAAAAATCGTCTTTTGAAAGTTCTTTTTTTATCTTAGAATAATCATTATCCAAATCAAAAAAATGAAAAAAGTAATCTACATCTTTTGTTTTAATTTCAATTTTTTCATCATCCCAAGTTAAGTCAGCTTTTTTATCTTTTGAGAAAACAACTGCAGTGTTATCTTTAATTTCATAACGAAAAATTTGCCCACACTCAAGCGTTTGAACAACATTAAAATCTGTTGGATTATATATTATTATTTTTTGATTTTCTTTTACTACTTCCACAGATTACTCCTTAATGATTTTGTAGACAGCAACTGTTCCATATTTCTTCATTTTAACATTTGAAGAGAACTCTTTTAAATCAACGGTTTTGTCTAAACTGGTTTCAAAAATAACAACAGATTCATCATTTAACAAATTATTTTCAAACAACATTTTAATTGCTTCAAGACCAAAATTTGTATCATATGGAGGATCAAGAAAAACTATGTCAAATTTATCATTTGTCTTCTTTAAAAAATCTTTAAAATCTGAAAGTACAATTTCGTAATCACCAATAATTCCTTGAAGATTTTCCTTAATTAAATTTACAGCCTGTTTATTAGCATCAACTAAATATGTAAAATCAGCTCCTCGACTAATAGCTTCAATTCCAAGAGCGCCAGTGCCAGCAAATAAATCTAAGACTTTAGCGTCAATACATTTAAAATCCAACATGTCAAAAATAGCCTCTTTTACCTTGTCTAAAGTAGGTTTTGTTGAGGACAATTCAAACTCTTTTAACTTTTTACCTTTGTACTTTCCTGATATAATTCTCACGCCCTTATTTTATCATACAAAATAAAAAAAAACAAGTAATATTACTTGCTTTCCTCATCTGTGTTTTTATCTAGAAATTCTTTGATCATTTTCTTATCTTTTTTATCCATAAGTACGAATGCTGTAATAGTTCCACCAAGAGCCAAAATTAGTCCAGCTAAAACTATGTACCAGTAAGAAAATACAAACATCATAATTAACTCCTATTTTCATTTTAGCAAATATGTAAAAATAAGTCTAGCAAAATTAAAAAAAAGTCCCTAATCGGGACAATTTTTATTTTGTTTTCTTAGTTGTAGTCTTTTTAGCTGGAGCTTTTGCTACAGTTTTCTTTGCTTCAGTTTTTACCGGAGCTTTTGCTGTAGTTTTTGCTGTAGTTTTAGCTGTAGCCTTTGTTTCAGCTTTTTTTACTGTAGTTTTTGCTGGAGCTTTCTTAACAGCTTCTTTTTTAGGAGCTGTTTTTACTTCAGCCTTAACTTCTTTCTTAACTTCAGCTTTAGCTGGAGCTTTTTTAGCTACAGTTTTAACAGCAGTTTTCTTTTCTTCAACTTTAACTGGAGCTTTCTTTTCTTCTGCTTTTTTTGTTGTTTTCTTAGCTGGAGCTTTTTTAGTTTCAGCAGTCTTTTCTACTTTTGCTGGAGTCTTAGCAGTTGCTTTAACAGTTTTAGGAGCAACTTTTACTTTCTCCTCTGTTTTAACAGCTTCTTTTTTAGGCTCAGCTTTAGTAGTTTCAGATTTTTTTGCGACTGCAACTTTCTTAGTTTCTACTTTTTTCTCAACCTTTTTTTCTTCAGCTTTAGGTTCTACTTTAACTTCTTCTTTTACTTCTTTTTTAGCAGGAGTTTTAGAAGCAGTCTTTTTAGCTGGAGCTTTTGATGAAGCAACTTTTACTTCTTTCTTAGGTTCTTCTTTTTTAGTTTCTTTCTTAACTGTTTTTACAGTTTTAGGTGAAGCCACTTTCTTTTCAGCTTTCTTTTCTTCAACTTTAGTTTCAGCCTTAGGAGCTTCTACTTTAGTTTCCTTTTTTACTGAACTTGTTGATGCTTTTTTTGTTGTTTTAGCTGTTTTCTTAGCTGGTTGCTTTTTAGCTTCTTTTTTAGGAGCAGTTGCAACAGCTTTCGCTTCAACTTTTGCTTCTTCTTTTACTTCTGGTTTTGATTCAGAAAGTAAAATTTTCTCTTGAAGATTTTTAACAATCTTCTTATCTTTGCGGTCCATAACAACTAATGCAATTACCAAACCTAAAATGATAACGGCAAGAACTATTAAAATCCACCACAAATGATCTTGTAAAAATGTTTCCATAATCATTTCCCCTTTTGACAATATCATATTAGCACACACAAAAATTAAAAAGCAAACGTTTTCACGATTTTTTTACAAATTTTTTTAAAATTTTTTTTGCGAACATTTTTTATTGAAAATTTAAAACCGAAAAAAGAAAAAAGACGATAAAATTTCGTCTCTTAAAGAAGAATGCAAAGTATACCACCTTTACCTTCATTTACAATTCTACTTAACGTTCGTCTTAATTTATTTTGAAGATTTACCGGCATGTAATTTAACTTGTTGTTTAAACTATCTCCCACTAAACTTTCTAAAGATTTTCCGAACATATTTGTTTGCCAAATTCCTTGTGGATTGTTTTCAAATTCTTCCATTAAATATTTGGCAAGTTCTTCGCTCTGTTCATATCCTCCCATGATAGGACTAACTTCCGCCTCAACATCGATTTTCATAATATGTAAACTTGGAGCTGTGGCTTTTAGTTTTACTCCACACTTTCCTCCTTGCTTTACAATTTGAGGTTCTTTGAGTTCCATTTCATTAAGCGTTGGAATTACTATTCCGTAACCGGTTTCTTCAACTTGTTCTAAAGCATGTTTTATTTTGTCATATTTTTTCTTTGCTTCAGTTAAACCTTTTAATGAATCAATGAGAGCATAATCATCTTCAATTTCCATTCCACATTGTTCACTTAAAACTCTGTAAAACAATCCGTCTTTTGGAACAATATCATAAGTTACTTCACCCGACCCCATTTCAATGTTACTGTTTAAGATAGGTTCAAAGCATTCAGAATTTTCAAACAAGATTTTGTTAGAGTTAAAATCTCCAATTCTCTCATTCTCTTCCGCCACCGCCATTACATTGTCTAAAATTTCTTTTATTGTTGCATTCTCACAAGGCAAAGGCTTTAACCATTTTGGAATTCTTACATTAATTACTTCTATTGGGAATTCTTTTAAAATATTAGTCATAAGATTGTCAACGTCTTCCTTTTTCAATTCATTTACATTCATAGGAATTACTTTTACTTCGTAATCTGTTTCAATTTGTTTAGCTATATCTAATGTTTTACTATCCGTTGGCGTTGTTGAGTTTAGAATTACAACAAACGGTTTTCCAGTTTCTTTAAGTTTTGCTATCGTTTTCTTTTCAGCATCAACGTAATTTTCTCTTGGAATATCGGTAAAACTGCCGTCTGTTGTTACAGCGATTGCAATAGTCGAATGGTCATTAATTACTTTTTCAGTCCCAATAGTCGCCGCTTGAGCAAATGTAATTTCATTTTCGCTCCAAGGAGTTTTTACTAGTCGGGGTTTGTCATTTTCTTCTGTTCCAACCGCTCCATCCACCATAAATCCAACAGAATCAATAAGCCTTACAGACATACTAGCATTGTTAATCTTTACTCTCACTGCTTCAGCGGGAACAAATTGAGGTTTTGTTGTCATCACCATATTCCCGTCCCCAGCCTGAGGCAACTCGTCTTTTGTTCGTTCTCTATCCATTTTGTTTGGTATGTTTTCTAAAACAAAATTTTGAATAAACTTTTGAATAAATGTAGACTTTCCACATCTAACGGGCCCTACAACTCCGATGTAAACATCTCCGTTTGTGCGTTTTGCAATATCTTCGTAGATGTTTGTAAATTTTTCCATTTAGTCCTCCAACTTAGTTTAACATATGCGGAAAGACTTCCATTTATGACAAGAAAAAAAGATGCTTTCGCATCTATTTAATTCCTTCACCTTTTTTTCCATCAAGATTAAAACTCTTCATGATTTCATCTAATCCCATTGTAGGATGCAATGCTTCGTTTAAATCAAATCCAGAAGTTGATTTTACTTCTTCCTTCTCTGTAAATTTTTCTTCTTCCACAACTGTTTTTGTGTCGAAGCAATTAATAATATTGTGTAGTAATTTCTTAATAGGATCATCTGCAATATTTTGTTTTTTCACGTCTAGCATTACGTTTTCTTTTCTTTTTTCATTAATCTCGTTGTACACCATAGATTTAAATTTGTCTGACATATCCTTTAATTTTGAGTCTTTTCTAATTTCCGGATAACGATTGTAAAGTTCGTTGATGATTTGTTCCATTCTTAAGTACATCAATCTACTTCTTTGAATGTCTAATAGGTACAATTTTCTTCTGCTTGCCTCAAGTTGATTTGCGTGCTCCATACTTGAAATAATAGCATTAGAAATTGACATTTCTTTCTTTTTGTAATCATCTACAATTTTTTGTAAACGTGCATTTTCTTTTTTCAATTCTTCTATTTTTTGTTCTGCACTCATGTCATTCATATCAAAATCATCTTTAAACATTCTTTCTCTTCCTTTTATAAATAATAGTGTTAACAGTAAAGTAAATTACAAACCATAAAATCATAAGACCTACGAACCACCACAATCCAAAAATCTTTTGAACGAAAAGTAGTGTTAAAATTCCAAAACCTAAAAACAAAACGAAAATTTTGAATTGTAATTTATCCTTGAAATACGCTCCAGTAACTAAACTTGCTAAGGCAACTGCAAACACATAATATGGCCAAAATTGATTACTGCTCCAGTCCCAAAATGTTTTACCAAAATATGCTAGCATGTTGAGTATTCCACATAAAAACAAAATACACCCAAAGAACATACTGCTGTCAATTTTATAGTTAAATGCCCTGGCAATTAAAAGCAATCCTATCAAAATCAATGTAACAGCAAAACTTATTCTAAAAAACGGAAAATCAATCGGAAGTAAATCCAAAACAAAACATGCAAGGTTAACTAAAAGAACTGTATAGTATAAAATCTTAGACTTTTTGCCCATTTTTTCTCCTTTTTATAATGTTATAGGTAATGATAACTATTCCTACTACTACAAGTAAAGAACTTAATAGTTGCGAAACTCTAATTCCAGAATTTCCAACAAACAACGAATCAGATCTTAGCCCTTCAATCAATGTTCTGCCAATCCCGTACCAAACCAAATAAAATCCAGTCGTCGTTCCTTTTTCTTTTGATTTATTGTAGACAATTAAAAGCAATACTAAACCAATTAAATTCCAAAGACTTTCGTAGAAGAATGTGGCTTGATACCATGCTTGTTCAGCTTCAATAAACACTGCATAAGGAAACCATTGAAGTTTTGAATTAGTAACCAAATTTCCGTATGCCTCTTGATTAAAGAAATTGCCCCATCTTCCCATTGCTTGACCTAAAATTAAACAAGGGACGCAAATGTCAAACAAATCAATTATAAGTTTAAAATTCTTTTTAATTAAACAAAAAATTAAAATGCCAATTACTCCACCGATAACTCCACCATAAATTGCAAGACCTCCTTGCTTTATGTTGAAAAGTTCACTAAATGTGTAATTGTAATCTGAAAATATGCAGTAATAAAGTCTCGCCCCAACAACAGCACACGGCAAAACTATTAACGCGAGGAAAAAAATGTCATCGATAGAGACTCCTCTCTTTTTTGCAAGTCTGCAAGCAAGTAGTATCCCCACCAGCATAGAAAAAGCCATAATCAAGCCATAAAACCTGATTTCAAAATTTCCTATAAAAAATCCTGCAGGAGGAATGTAATACGTCTTCATTTCCCTTATTATAGAAAACGGCAGAAAAAAAATCAAGCAAAATTATAGGAGATTTAGTCGAAATTTCTTTAAAATTTTTAGCAAAAGATTTTCGCATTGCATAATTATTTCATATGGAATATTTTGGAACAGACGGCATAAGATTGCCAGTAAAATCTTTTAAGTACACTTTTTTTAAAAAAGTCGCTAAAGCCATTGCACTTTATTTTAATGAAAAGGATTTAACTCCCACTCTGCTCGTTGGCAACGACGGAAGAATTTCATCTGATTTTATCCTTAGTTCTTTGGAAAGCTCGTTGCTTTCTTTGGGCGTAAAAGTTGAAAATGTTGGAACTTGTTCTAGTCCTTGTTTAGCTTTTTTAACAAAAAAACACAAATATCCTTTAGGACTTATGATTACAGCCTCTCACAACAACTCTAATTTTAATGGTTTAAAATTTTTTAACACATTAGGTGAAAAAGTTGGTGATGATTTTGAATCACATTTTGAAGATTTAATGAAATCTAAAAAAAGAATTAAACTTAAATTCGAAAAACGAAAACAATCTGAAGATTTAGTCAATGATTATATCCGCCACCTAAAAAGATTAAAGAAAAACAACATTAATTGCATCTTTGATTGCGCTTTTGGTGGAACTAGTGAAATCGTTAAACAACTATTTCCAAAGCATAGAATAATTAACGCTAATCCAAATGGTACAAATATTAACGAAAACGCAGGTTGTACACAAATAAAAATGCTTCAAAAAGTGTGCATTAAAGAAAAGAAAATAGGTTTTGCTTTTGATGGAGATGGCGACAGAGTTTTTTGTGTAGATGAAAAAGGTGAGATTTTAGAAGGCGATGATTTGCTTTTTATTTTATCTAACATTTACTTAAATCAAGGAGACAAATTAGTTGGAACAATTTACACAAACTCCGCACTCGAAAAAAGTTTAACAAAGAGAGGAATGGAATTAATAAGAGTACCTGTTGGAGACAAAGAAATTAGTAAAAAAATGAATGAAATCAACTCTTCTTTAGGTGGAGAAAATTCTGGACACATAATTTTAAAACCATTCACTCCAACTGGCGACGGACTTTTAATTTCTATTCTTATTTGCAACATTATGCAGATTACTAAAAAATCTCTAAATGAATTGGTTTCAAATTTTAAAAAAAACTTCATTTCTCGTGCTAGTTTAAGTTACAACAATCTTGATTTAGATAAATTGTTATCTGACATTAAAAATTCTCAGTTTTCTTCACGCGTAATAACAAGGAAAAGCGGAACAGAGCCGGTTTTAAGAGTGTTTGTTGAAAATGAGGACATGGAAACAGCAAAAAAAGAATTTAATGAAATCTTAAATCTTTACAATAAATCCCTAAATTTTTAAGAAAATATTTTGTTCTTTTTTCTAAATATGATATAATTAAATTATGAACTATTTTATTACAGAAGATTGGAGCGAAAAATTAAGTAACCGCTTCCCTATTGAATACAAACGCGAATTATTTACATGGTTAGAGAGTGAATACGCATCTAAAACTGTTTTCCCTCCAAAAGAAAAAGTTTTTAACGCTTTAAATTTATGTGAATTAAAAGACGCTAAAGTTGTGATTATTGGGCAAGACCCTTATCACACACTTGGACAAGCAGATGGTCTTGCATTTAGTTGCCACAACGGAACACCACAACCAAGTTTAAAAAATATCTTTAAAGAAATTAATGAAGACTTAGGTTTGTCTATGAGCGGAAGTACAGACCTAACTCCTTGGGCAAAGCAAGGTGTAATCCTTTTAAACACTAGCCTAACCGTCATTGAGCACATGCCTGCAAGCCACTCAAACAAGCTTTGGCACACTTTCACAACTGAAATTGTTAAAATTTTAAATGAAACTAATCAACCCATTGTCTTTATGCTCTGGGGAAATCATGCAAAATCCTTCTTGCCAATTCTAAACAACCCTAACCATTTAATTTTAACAAGCGCACACCCTAGTCCATTTTCTGCATACAACGGATTTTTCGGATGTCGTCATTTCAGCAAATGCAACGAATTTTTAGTTTCAAAAGGAATTACACCTATCGACTGGAAATTATAAAATTTTGCATATTTTAGTTGACAAGTAAAAAACTTTGACTTATAATGAAAACAATGTTAGAACTTATTTTAGCAATTATTATTATAGGACACATCGTTTTACCTATCAAGCTATAGGCATGCGTTTTGCTGTAATAATAAAAATGTCAGCACACGCGCTGACATTTTTTTAAAATAATTTTTAATAAGGAGAAATTATGAAAAAAGAATTAGGAAATCCAAATTTTGTCGAACTAGAACACAATGTTCTAAAATTTTGGAAAGAAAATGATTGTTTTGAAAAACTAAGAAAACAAAACGAAAACAACGAACGCTTTAAGTTCTTGGACGGCCCTGCTACTGCAAACAACCGTTTAGGAATTCACCATTTCTGGGGACGTACAATTAAAGATTCTGTGATTCGTTACAACGCTCTTAAAGGACGTGATTGTCAGTATCAAAACGGTTTTGACGCTCAAGGACTTTGGGTTGAAGTTAACGTTGAAAAAGAATTAGGTCTTAACGGAAAACCTGAAATTTTAAAGTACGGAATTGACAACTTCACTAACAAATGTATGGAAAGAGTTAACTACTTCGGAAGCGAAATGACAAATCAAAGTATTCGTATGGGTCAATGGATGGATTGGGACAATTCTTACTACACCAACACAGACGAAAACATTACTTCAATTTGGCATTTCTTGAAAAAGTGTGATTCTAATGGTTGGATTATTAGAAAAAATCGTCCTATGGCATGGTGCCCTAGATGTGGAACTAGTTTAAGTGAACATGAAATGAGTTCATCTTATCACGAAGTTGAGCACACTGCAATTTTTGCTAAATTCCCAGTTAAAAATAAAGACTTTAAAATTGTTGCTTGGACAACTACTCCATGGACATTGAGTGCAAACACTGCTCTTGCTGTTAACCCTGAATTTGATTACGCACTAGTTAACTTCCACGGCGAAAAATTAGTTTTAGGAAAAGATAGATTATCTATTTTAAAAGAAGAAGTTGAGATCGTTGACACATTTAAAGGTAGCGAACTTGTTGGTCTTACTTACGAAACATGTTTCCCAGAACTTAGCGAGCAACAATACGAGCACAAAGTTGTTGCTTGGGATATGGTTGACAACAAAGAAGGAACTTGTGTTGTTCATATCGCTCCAGGTTGTGGTGCTGAAGACTTCGAATTGGGAGTATCTCTTGGACTCCCTGAGTACTGCCCTATCAACGAACAAGGCGTTATGCTTGAAAACACAGGCTTCTTAGCAGGACACAAAACAACTGAAGTTGTTGAACTTGTTGTAAACAGACTCAAAGAAGACAACAAATTATTGTATTCTCACAAATATAAACACAGTTATCCTTACTGCTGGAGATGTAAAACTGATTTAGTTTACAGATTAATCTCAGCATGGTTCATTAAAATGGACGACATTCGTCCACTTGCATTAAATGCAATTCAAGATGTCGAATTTAAGCCAGAATACGCTAAAAAAAGAATGACTGACTGGTTAAACAACATGGGAGATTGGAACATTTCAAGAAATCGTTTCTATGGACTTCCTTTACCTTTCTATGTTTGTGAAAAATGTGGAAAAGTGCATGTAATCGGCTCTTTAAATGAACTCAAAGAAAAAGCCGTTGACCCAAGCCTTGTTGACAAACTTCCTAACATTCATCGTCCATGGATTGACGACATTAAAATCAAATGTGAATGTGGAGAAATCTGCTCACGTATCCCAGACGTTGGTGACGTATGGCTAGATGCAGGTATTACTCCATTTAGTACTAAAAAATACTTCACAGACAAAGAATTCTTCGAAAAGAACTTCCCTAATGATTATGTTTGTGAAATGATTGAACAAATCAAACTCTGGTTCTACTCTCTTCTTGTTATGAGCGTAGTTTTAACCGGAAAAGCTCCTTATAAAAAATTAGTAACATACCAATATGTTCGTGATGAAAACGGTGGAGAATTCCACAAGAGCGGAGGAAACTCTCTTGAAGCCGACCACGTTGCAGACAAAGTTGGTGCAGACGTTGTAAGATATTTATTCTCTTCAACAAGCCCTACTCTTGACATGCGTTTTGGTTACTCTTTAACTGATGAAACTAGAAGAAAATTAATTGCATTCTGGAACATTTACACATTCTTTAACACTTACGCTTGCATTGACAATCCAGACCTAGCCCACTTCACTCCAAAGACTGAAGACTTAACGACAAGCGACAAATGGTTAATCGAATCAATCAACAAATTCAATGCCGAATCAGACAAACTTTACGCCGACGACAAACAATATGCCGTTGTTAAAATGTTTGAAAAATTAGTTGATGACATTTCAAATTTCTACATTCGTTCAAACAGAAAACGTTTCTGGAAGTCTGAAGACAAAAATGACCAAATGACAGCTTACTGGTGCTTATATCAAGCAATCAAGTCTATGATTAGAGTTATGAGTCCTATTACTCCATTCTTAAGCGAACATATCTGGCAAAATCTTGTTAGAGAAATTGAAAAAGACGAAAAATTATGCGTTATGATGAGCGGTTTCCCAACAAGCATTTACCCTGAAAGTTTTGGCGATATTGTTGAACTTACTGATTATGCTAGAAACATCATTTCAAGTGCTCAAAGACTTAGAAATGAAAATCAAATTAAGATTAAGCAACCGCTTAAAACAATGTTTGTAAACGGAAAAGAAAATGTTAAAGATGCAGTTGCTCTCTACCGCGACATTATTGAAAGCGAACTTAACATTAAAAATATTGTAATTGAAAATGACAATTCTAAATTTAACATTGAATTCTTAAATCTTGATTTCCGTAAAGCCGGTGCAGTTCTTAAAGGTGATGTTCAAAAAGTTAAAAATATGTTAACTAACGCAACAGAAGAAGAAATGGCTAAAATGGTTGAAGGTTTCAAATCTGGAACTGTTCAAGTTGGAGAATTCTCACTTGCGAGTGACTTGTTTACATTGAACGCAAAAGCAAAACAAGACTACGTAATTGCTACTGAAAATGACATTACTGTTGTTCTTGACATTACAATCGACAGAGACCTAATGCTTGAAGGACTTATGAGAGAATTGGTTCGTTCTGCGCAAGTTATGAGAAAGACTGCAAACTTCAACATTGAAGATAGAATTACTCTTGAATTTGTTACAGACAGCTCTGATTTGAATGAAGTTTTAACAAAATTCGAAAACAGAATTAAGTCAGAATTACTTGCAACTTCAATCACTTCAATCGAAAATCCAGAATACGAAGAAATAGTTGAAATTCAAGACGAAAAAATTACAATAAAAATGAAAAGATAATTGAAAAAATCGCAATAAAATGCGATTTTTTTTGTTTTTTAATTAAAAATTTTTTATATTTTTTTAAAAAAATAATATAAGTAATAAATAAATTAATAATTAACAAAAAAGAAGGAATTCCTTCTTTTTTTAGTATTTTATGGTTTTGCTTCATTTTTCATTTCTTCGAAATAATCTCTCGCGATATATTGAGCCACTTCTAATATTTTTCTTACACTCAACGTTCCCATATATTCAAGGTCTTTATTGTTTCTTCCATCGTAAAAATCAAATCCATCATTATGATTATAATAATATCTTCCATGCATTACAGAATTTCTTATTCTATTTATGTCAATACTAGGTTCATTAAATAAATTTTCTATGATATCCAATCTTTCAAAAGAGAACATTGAAAATAGTATGTTTGAAATTATTACAGTTTTAAATTTTCCTCCCAGATAAAAATATATTACATGTGTCATATCGTCGTTAGTAATGTCTGGAATATTTTTTGCCTCATCTATTATTGTTCTAAACAAATCCTCCAAACTTTTATATTTAGAACTTAAATTAATTAATGCTTTACCCGCATCAATTAAATCACACACAAGATTAAAGCAATTAAATTTATAAGGATATGACTTAAAAATAAAATTTGGCCTATATGGACTAGCCATACGTTTTCTTAAATCTTCATCGTGGAAAAATTTTCCTGCAAAAAAATGACTTAAAGTTTGTAATTGACGTTCGTCTAGATTTTCTTCATTCCCAGTTTCATTGTTTATTTCTTTAACATGCTTACTAATTTGTTCTGGAATAAGAACTCTTTGTTTTTTATTCTTTTGCTCAATCTTTATTCCATTAATCATTAAATCTGTAACGCAACCTTCTAAATCTGTCAGGTTACTCAAGCAAAGCATTATGAAAGCACTTAAATCTTCAAACCCAATTTTTATGTTATGTCTACTTGTAGATTTCCTAATTTGAGATTGAATATGAATGTTAAATTCTTCATCCATATACCAATTAGAAATAGTTTCTCTGTCGGTATTGTGCGCAAAGGACTCCCTAATTATTTTTAAGAGTTGCAAAGCATCTGTGTTTTTTTCAATTCCGTCTACATCAATTTTTGTCTTAATGCTTCTTAATTTGTTCTTTACTCTTTGAGAACTTGAATTTAGTCCAGCTTCTTCAACAATTTCATAAGCATAGCACGTTTGTTGCATCATAAAAGACAGTTGAGTATGTCTAAGAATATACTGTAATACCTGCTCTCTCGAAATATCCTCTGACGGCCATCGATTATACGATTGTAATGTGTCCTTCATTATTCTTAAAAAACTAATATGAGGTTGACTTTCCCATTCTTTAAAAGCTTTAAGAAATATAGTTTCCATTGATAAATTGTATCTATGAAAAAACTTTTTGTCTAACATATTTCCTCCTAATCTATAAGCACAACCGCGGTTGCAAAATCTTTACAATGCGAAATTGAAACGTCAATTCTACTAACAAAATGTTCTTTTAAAATTGATTCAATGTATTTTGTTTTATTTATATAAGGCTTTCCTGATTCTGTATGCAAAATTTCAATTTGGCTGTAAATAATATTTGTATCATCCAACGCTTTAACAAAAGCCTCTTTAGCACAAAAGAATCCGCAAATTCTTTCACTTTTATTTTCAAATTGATTGATATATTCAATCTCATTTTCACTAAAAATTCTTTTCAGTCCCTCTTCAGTCCAATGATCAAATCTTGAAATATTTTCAATGTCAATTCCTATCATTTTAATCTTCCTCCGTTTCTAAGTTAAGCAAATTTAATGTGTGTTTTACCGTGTCCCATCTGTAACCCATAGACAAAAGTCTACGAATTAATTTGTCGCAATTTTCTTTTGTTTTTTCTTTGTTTTTGAAAAACTTTCTTGCGTTGTTAAGACAACTTTCATCATCATCAATTCCTTCCACACTTTCATCTAAAGTGTCGCCCTTAACACCAAATGACGCAAGCTTTTGCTTAACTTTGTTTTTACTAAAATTTGGATTGCTTCTGACATACATATCACTAAAGATTTTATCGTTAATAATACCATAATCTTTTAACTTAAAAACAACCTCATCTATTGTATCTTTTTTAAATTCTTTTTTGTAAAGATAATCTTTGATTTGTTTTTCAGTTTTTACATTCGAATTTATGTATTTTAAAGCCATGTTGTAAGCAATTAAATTTTCACTTTCCTTAACACTTTTAAAAAATAAATCGTCATCAATTTCACCTACTGACAATCCATTTTTTACGATTATATCACTAGCTAAAAGGTATTCTTCATCATTAGTTACAGCCACAAAAACATTTGCATTTCTTTTGCTTTTTAATTTTAATCCTAAAATTTCCATAAGCTTATTATATCATAATTTTATTTCTTTAACAATATTTTTTAATTAAATTTTTTGTTTGCTAAATTTGAATTGTAAAATTCTTCTTCTCCAGTGATTTCTTTAATAATTTTAAAAAATTTTGGAAATTCAATTTTTTGATTTTCGTTGGAGAGTTCAATTTCTAAAATTGCTTTATCCTTCCAAAAAGGATAAATATCAATTTCAAAATACTGGTTATTATGCATTAAACAATATCTTGTTTTTCTAATAGGATGTTTAGCAGTATCCGACTCTAGCAAAAGATTTAAATACTCTTCTTTAGTAATTCTACTTTCTGTTTCATATCTTTTTGTGTCGCTAATTTTTCTCTTTACTGTTTTTGTGTAAGTGTGATATCCGTTTTTACCCCTTTGACGAATTCTAATTTCTTCATCTCCAGATTTTAAATACGTTTGAATAATCTCAACCTTTTCACAGTTCTGTAGCTTTTCTAAGTAGTCAATGTCTGGATATTCAATCAAAAATTTTCTTTCGATTTCACAAGGCTCATCCTCTCCAAGCACATGTGAAATTTCCGACATTAATCTTCTCATCTTATTTTCAAAATCTGTTGAATTGTCTATTACTCTTAAATGCGGATGCCCCATCCAAGCACGCAATGTTTCATCATCTTTTCTTTCAGCCTCTTCGACATTTTCACGTCTAGCCTTGTTGTTTTCTTTTGTGTAAATTTCCTTAGCATCTTTAGCTACAGACACAAGATGGAAAACAGCATCATACTTATCTCTTAACTCAATCTCATTTTTGTTGAGTTTTTTCAATGCATTGTTAAATTCCAATTCTGTCATGTAAGCTTTGCAATCTATTACTCCTCTATCGTAAACAATCAAAACTTTGTCATAATCTTTCACATGTTTAGCTGACTCTTCGTAAATCTTTTCTTTTTCAAGTTGAAGTTTTACGATAGCATCTTGAAAGTTTTGATTAGTGTCGATTGTGTATGGTGACACTCCACCAAGAATTAACTCTGATGCCGTTTCAGAAACAAACATAACCATATACCCACGCTTTGTGAATTCTTTTTGAATCCAACTCATTGCGGTAGATTTTCCCAGAACATGGCCCTCCAGTTATAGCAATTTTGTAGATTTTCTTGTTATTATCCTTATTTAATGGGACTAATTCGTCCAATGTAACATTGAAAATTTTAGTAAGTTCTAACAATGTTTTTAAAGAAGGTTCTGCCTTAGCATTTTCCCATTTTGATATTGTTTTGTTAGTTACAAACAATTTTTCAGCCAGTTCTGATTGCGTTAGCCCTTGAGACACTCTTAATTCGTAAAGTTTTCTAGAAAAATCAAATTCTTTCATATTTACACCTCTATTAGAACTATTCTACCAGAAGTATTTTACCAAATCAAGCGACAAATGTCGAATAAAAGTAGATATTTTTTTATGTGTTAATAAAATTTTACATATTTTTTAAAATCGTTTTATTAATTTACCTTTTTGTGATATCATTACATTGAGGTGGAAAATGAAAATAAAAAACATTGTAGCCTACGAAGTCATTGACAGTCGAGGCAATCCTACCGTCGAATGTGAAGTTACCCTCACAGACGGAACAAGTGCAACCGCAATTGTTCCTAGTGGAGCAAGTACGGGTGAACGTGAAGCTTTAGAACTTCGAGACGGAGGCACGCGCTATCACGGAAAAGGCGTTTTAAAAGCATGTGAAAACGTAAACAAAATTATTGCAAAAGCATTGATCGGTAAAGATGCAAGCAAGCAAAAAGATATTGATGAAACAATGATCTCTTTAGATGGCACAGAGTTTAAAACAAATTTAGGTGCAAATGCTATGCTATCTGTTAGTCTTGCAGTAGCTACAGCAAATGCTAAACAAAAAGGTAAACCTTTGTTTAAAACTTTAGGAAATGGTACTCTTCTCCCTACTCCAATGATGAACGTAATCAACGGCGGAGCACATGCAGACTCAAACGTAGATTTCCAAGAATTTATGATTATGCCTATTGGTGCAAAAACATTTAGCGACGCAATACAAATGGCTAGCGAAACCTTTATGGAATTAAAGAAAGTTTTAAAGAAGAAAAAATATAGCACTTCAGTTGGCGACGAAGGAGGATTTGCTCCTAACTTTAAAAACAATGAAGAACCTTTACAAGCAATAATTCAAGCAATTGAAAATGCTGGTTTCACTCCAGGCAAAGACATATCTATCGCCATGGACGTTGCTTCCAGTGAATTTTACGATAAAGAAAAGAAAAAATATGTATTATCAAAAAGTTCTAAACAAGAGTTAACCACTGCCGAAATGATAAAATGGTACACAGAATTAATTAAAAAGTACCCTATTATATCAATTGAAGACCCATTAGACCAAAACGACTACAAAGGTTGGATTAGTATCACAAAAAAATTAGGTGATAAAATTCAATTAGTTGGAGATGATTTATTTGTCACAAATCCTAAGATATTCAAAGACGGAATTGAAAAAGGAATGGCAAATGCAATTTTAATTAAACTTAATCAAATCGGAACTTTAACCGAAACTTTAGAAACAATTAAACTTGCAAAAGAAAACGGTTACAACACTATTATTTCTCATAGGAGCGGTGAAAGCGAAGACACATTTATCGCAGATTTGTCAGTAGCCGTTGAAAGTGGACAAATTAAAACAGGTTCAATTTCAAGAAGCGACAGAGTTGCTAAATACAATCAATTAATTAGAATCGAAAGAAAATTAGGTAAAAAAGTGAGGTTTAACATATGATAATTGCAGTTGACGGACCTGCCGGTAGCGGAAAATCTACAGTAGCAGATATTGTTGCAAAAAAATTAGGATTTATTCATTTTAATTCAGGACTTTTATATAGAGGAATTACTGCCTACTTACTAAAAAATGAACTTGATATTAATGACGTAAAAAAAGAAGATATAATACTAGAAACAAGTTTTATAGGCGATGTACAACATGTTTTCGTTAACGGTGAAGACTACACCCCATATTTAAGAGAAAATATTGTTAGCATTAACAGTACAATCGTTGGAAAGAATCCAATCACAAGACAAATCGTTGATGATTGTCAAAGAACTTTCTGTTCTGCTAACAATTGTATAATTGACGGACGAGATATTGGTACTCATGTATTCCCTAACGCTGAACTAAAATTCTACGTTGACTGTAATGTCAAAGTTAGAGCTAAAAGAAGATTTTTAGAAGAACAAGAAAAAAATTCAAACGTAAGTCTTAAAGCCATTGAAATGCAAATCATTGAAAGAGATGAAACTGACAAAAACAGAAAAATTGCTCCTTTAGTTCAAGCTCCAGACGCAATATATATTGACACAAGCGATCTTACCATTGATCAAGTAGTAGAACTTATGATGAAGTACTATTATGAACTTGGATTAACACAAAAATAGGCAAATTGCCTATTTTTTTTGTTTAAAAAGTGATAATTTAATAAAAATTTTCAAATTTTGGGTTACTTTTCTTAAAGTTTTGAATATTTTATTAAAATATTTTAAAAAATGGGTATTGACAAATTGGAAGTTTCAGTTTATACTTACAAGACCAAAAGAAAATGGTCACAGGGAGGGTTTATGGCCACAAAAAAATTTACAGAAGCAGAAATTAATGAATTAATTACATATATTGAAAATTTAAGAGATGGTAAAATTTCTACAATCGATGGTATGCCTAACGAAGATATTATTGCATTGAACAAGAAAATCATCTCCCTTCTTTCTCACAAAAATGATGCAAACAACAATCTTAGAATTCGTAAATTACACACCAAGAGAGATTGGTTGCTTAAGAAAGGTTCTTTATTCTCTGTTTTAGGATTCTCAGCTTTTATGGGAGCAACAGGACTCACAGCTGGACTTATTGAAGGAGCAAGTGCAGGAATTGTTTCAACTAGTACATTTGCAACTGCTATGAACTTAGGTGGAATCGCTGCCGGAGCATCTTTACTCGCTTCAATTGGCTACATTCAAGCAAAAAAATTAATTACAAGAGCTTACTACAAATCTAAATTTAAAACTAAAGATAAAGACTTATTAGATGAAACTGCTGAGTTTGGATTAACAAAAGCATTTACAAAAGGAAAAAATAAAGGAAAATCTTTAATTGACCTCATTAAAGAAACAGATGCTGAAATTCGCAAAACTAAAGAAAGTATGACTTCTGCCAATTTCTTTAAGAAAATTGGTTTGTTTGCAAAAATGACTTATCTTAACATTAAAAACAGAAATAGATTGCATTTTGTCATGGATGAGCAAGCAAGAATTGATGCACTTTTAAAGAAGTATCCTGAAAATTCTTCATTACTTGCTAAAAAGGAAGTTATAACTGACTACGAAAGAGATTTCATATTTGACGAATTGATTTCAGCTTTAAAAACTAAAAAATTCGAAAACTTAGACATTTTAACTCGTGGTTTAGATTTGTCTGACATTAAAGAACTTTTATCTAAATATGAACTTACTAGTACAAAAACAGAAAAAGGAAAAGGATTACTTCTCAAGACTTTAGAAAGAAGTATTGCTAGAACTGAATCTATTGCCCCAGTTGTTATTCCAGGTCCAGACGTTCATAAGTTTAAACGTAGAACAGAAATTGTTCCAGATCTAGTTGACCCAGATTCAGACAAGAAACCAGACACTGATCCAAAACCTGAAGACAAACCTGAAAAGAAGCCTGAAGATAAACCAGCAGTTATTGAAACATTTGGAAAAGACGATTACGTTACTTATATAATTCGTGACGGAGAATCAGTTGAAACTGTCTGCACTTTCTACTGCAGAAAAAATATAAAAGGACAATTTAACCTTTTCGATATTCAAATTGACCCAGCTACAAATTCAGCTTCTTACAATGGTAGACCATGTGTAATCATCGCAGACAATATTAGAAAAAAAGCAACAATTCAATTTGCAGATGGTTCAACTGAAACTATTATTAGTCAAGCAATCAAAACAACAATTGATGGCGTTGTAAAACAATTAGAATTCTTAACAACAAAACCTCAATTGTTTGCTAAAGCTAAAAGATCAAGATTTTTGAAAAAAGGTGTAGAACCACAAGGAATTTACTCAGACAAAACAATTGAATCTTTAATCAGTGCTTACTATGATTCAATTATGTCAGTATCTAATCCACAAGTAACTGGAGCCGTTAAAAACCTTCACTTTGATGTTCAAAGAGCAATTGACGAAGTACATCTTACTGGTCCAAAAACTCCAGAAAGTTCTACAACTTAAGAAAATTATTTACGAAATGGAATTATTAAATAAAAAACACCGAAAATTCGGTGTTTTTTTAATAATTTTTAGATTCAACTTCAAAGTATGCTTGAGGGTGAGAACAAACTGGGCACATTTTTGGAGCAGATTTTCCAACGTGTTTATGACCACAATTTCTACATTCCCAAACAACGACTTCTTTCTTTACAAAACATTTCTTCTTTGAAACGTTCTCAAGAAGTGCGTTATATCTTGCTTCGTGTTCTGCTTCGATTTTTGCTACACCTTCAAAAAGTTTTGCGATGTCTGTAAAGCCTTCTTTTCTTGCAGTCTTTGCAAATTCAGCATACATATCAGTCCATTCGTAATTTTCTCCAGCAACTGCATCTTTTAAGTTAGTTAAAGTGTCTGGAACTTCTCCTCCGTGCAACAATTTAAACCACATTTTTGCATGTTCTTTTTCATTGTCTGCAGTTCTTGAGAAAATTTCAGCAATTTGTTCATAACCTTCTTTTTTTGCTTTACTTGCATAATAAGAATATTTATTTCTTGCTTGACTTTCACCTGCAAAAGCAGTCATTAAATTTTGTTCTGTTTGTGAACCTTTTAATTCCATAATTCCTCCTATTCTTTTGTATTATACAAAAAATTTTACATAAAAATCAATCAAATTTTAGCAAAATTAATTAAATCTATCTTTCTTTTTTACCATTCCTTTTTCTCTACCATTATTTTTTGGAACGTAGTACACTCTGTCTTTTAACTTGTCTGGTAAATATTGTTGTTTGCAATATCCTCCAAAATTATGAGGGTACTTGTACTCTGGTGGATTTTTCTCATCGTAATGGTAATTTTTTAAGTGTTCTGGAATGTTATCATCCGGATTAAACTCCGCGTCATGTCTTGCTCTTTCTAAAGCCTCAATCACACTATTTGATTTTTCAGCTTCACACACATAAATTATTGCATGAGTCAAAGAAATTTCTCCTTCTGGTAGTCCTAAATTTTTGATTGCATTCATTGCAACCATTGCCATTAACGATGCGTTGCTATCTGCCATTCCAACATCTTCGCTAGCATGAGCAATTAGACGCCTGCAAATAAGTAGCGGATCACATCCCGCACGAATTAATCTTTGAGAATAATAAATCGCAGCATCACTGTCACTGCCCCTTAGGCTCTTACAAAAAGCTGAAAGCATATCGTAGTAAAAGTTTTCGTCAACACTGATTACAGGTTGTTGAATACATTGTTCCGCCACCGCTTTAGTAATCTTAATTTTTCCATCAACCATTGGAGTTGTTGTTACAGCAAGCTCTAAAGCATTGTAGCCAGATCTAAGGTCTCCGTTAGAGAAATTTGCAAAATGATTAAGCGCATCTAACTCAATTTCTACATCAAGTTTTCCATAACCTCGATCAATATCTTTTAACGCAATTAAAAGAGCATCTTTAATGTCCTCATTCGTTAAATGCTTAAACTTAAACACTCTACATCTACTAACAATAGCGGGAGTTAGTGACACATGTGGGTTTTCTGTAGTAGTACCAATTAAAGTAATATATCCCCTCTCAACAGCTTCCAAAATGCTGTCACTTTGAGACTTGCTCCACCTGTGACATTCATCCAAGATTAACATAGTACTTTTGCCTGTGAGTTCGAAGTTTTGTTTAGCATCCATGATTACTTTTTTGGCATCGGCAACACCACTTGCTACAGCATTTAATTTTACACTTTCAAGACCTAATGATGACGCAATAATGAACGCTAAAGTAGTTTTACCAACACCTGGAGGTCCGTAAAAGATACAACTTCCAAGCCTATTCACTTTTAGCGCACGTCTAATCAATGAATCTTGACCTACAATATGCTTTTGACCAATAAATTCGTCTAAATTTCTAGCCCTCATTCTTTCTGCTAAAGGGGTATTGTTAACAAACATTTCATCCATGTTTTAATTATAACACAAGTTCTCATTTTTTACAATTATTAACACTAACTTTTTTTGTTTTGCCCCTAAGTTTGTATGTTAAAATGAAAGGAATTTTAAATTTGTTTTGTCTAATTTTCAAATTGTCTTTATTAACTCTAATGCCTAAAGTATTTCGAATTGTTTTTAAATATAATTTCAGCTTTTCAGCACGCGTCAAATTAAAAATATTATTAAGTATATCTATCCTAGCTTCTTTTTTTAATGTTTGCAAATCTAACTTATCTGAAAATAATTCTATTGCAAAGTACTTGTAAATTTTATCTAAATCAATCGAAATTTTACATTTCCCTAAGCATGTGAAATAAATGTATCCATTCTTTGTCATAACCTTATCAACGTTAATCAAACTAAGTTTCGTATCCTCTCTTTGAACAAAAACATTTTTATCTACATGCATAACTTTTGCATCGTTTATTTTTAATCTATGACGTAATTTTGAAACAAATATTAAGCCAGTTTTCGTAACTTTCATTTCTGGAAACGGGAAAAAATTATATCTAACCCTCGTTTTTACTTGAACAGTTAGAATAAAAGCCATTAAATATGCAATAATCACTAATATCACAAATTAATTTTTTACAATCAAGTAAAGTTTTAAAATACATTTGACAAAAACTTTATTTACAATTAGAATAAAATTAAAGGAGTAAATTATGAAATTAAAAATTGGTATTAACGGATTTGGACGAATTGGACGTTTAATTATGCGTGCAAGTATGGAAAGAGACGATTTAGAAGTTGTTGCAATTAACGACCCTTTCTTGACAACAGATTACGCATGCTATTTGTACAAATATGACACTGTTCACAGAACTGCAAAAGAAACTATGACAGACGATGACAAAGACTTGTTTATTAATGGAAGAAAAATTAGATTCTTTACAGAAATGAGTCCTAAAGACATAGACTGGAAGAGCGCTGGAGTGGATTATGTAATCGAATGTACCGGCAAATTCACTAAAGCTGAAGCCGCTCGCATGCATATAGAAGGCGGTGCTAAAAAAGTTATAATTAGTGCGCCAGGTAAAAACTGCCCTACATTTGTTGTTGGCGTAAATGAAAACACTTATGATTCTTCAATGGACGTTGTTTCAAATGCAAGTTGTACAACAAACTGCCTCGCCCCACTTGTAAAAGTGATTGACGACGTTTACGGAATTGAAGAAGGTCTTATGAGCACAATACACTCAACCACCGCAACTCAACTTACCGTAGACGGAGTTTCAAAGAAAGATTGGAGAGGCGGAAGAAGTGCTAGTGCTAACATCATCCCAAGTTCAACAGGTGCTGCAAAAGCAGTTGGCGAAGTTCTTCCTCACCTTAAAGGCAAATTGACTGGAATGAGTTTTAGAGTTCCTACTATTAATGTTAGTGTTGTAGATTTTACAGTTAAACTTAAAACTGAAACAACATACGAAGACATTTGCAAAACTATCAAACGCTACAGTGAAGAAGTTATGCCAAATGTGTTAGGATACACTGATGAACCAGTAGTTTCAAGTGATTTTGTAGGAGACAGCCACACTTGTATTTTCGATGAAAAAGCTGGTATCATGATGAGCCCAACGTTTGTAAAACTTGTTGCTTGGTACGACAATGAATGGGGTTACTCAAACAAGTGTCTTGACCTTGCTTCTCACATGTTTAAAGTTGACAATAAATAATGAATGGACGCAAAAAACACCAGAATTTCTGGTGTTTTTTATTTAGTTATTTAAAACATTCCATAATAGATTATCATAATTACAATATCAATAATAGATATAACTAAACCGGCAATTGCTAAACCTTTACCTCTAAGATTTTCGTTGTTTTTGATATTCTTTAATGCGATACTACTTAAAATTAAACCGATAATTCCGCAAATCATACCTGCAAACACAATTCCAGCTAAAGACAATACAAATCCAGCGATTGCCTTACCTGAAAATTTCTTTGTTTGAACTTCATTTGATTCAACTTGAGTATTTTCAGTTTCAGCAACAGGATCAACAACTTCTGCGGTTTTCTTAATTTCCGCACCGCATTCTTTACAAAATTTGTCAGTGTCAGCTACTTTTTTACCACAATATGAACAAAACATATAACCCTCCTAACTATAATTTACAAAAAATTAAAAACTTTGTCAACTTTTTATTTGATTTAGACTATCATTAAAAACGAAAAATCTCAATTATTATGAGATTTTTTTAATTATTCTAAACTTCTAAATCTTCATCAGAAGATCCACATTCATCTCCGAATGAAAATCCCATTCTTTTTAAATATGCTTCGCGTTCTTCATATGTCATTTTATTGAAAAATTCTTTAAAATTTTCAATTACTAATTCTGGATCGATTCCCGTCCTGTGCATATCTCTTTCAGAATATTCAATTTCTTCTACTTCAGTTTCTACATCTTCTTCAATTTCTTCATCATCCGAAAATTTAAAACCCATTTTCTTAAGATACGCAACTCTCTCTTCATATGTTAATGAATCAAAAAAACTTTTAAATGTATCTAACACATCTTTTGGATCTACCATGTCTACCTCCTTAATTTTACGCTTTTATTATAATATGCTTTTTTTTATTGTCAAGACTTATCCAGATTGTTTAGCCTTTCTTAAATTCAAAACAATCCCAACAATTGCGCTAATCATTAAAGCGAATTCCAAACATGCTCCGACATAGCTAGCAATCAACAACATGTAAATTATGTTAAGGAGATTTCTACACATTGCCCCAACTTTGACAAATACAATGTTTGAAAAAATCATTCCAGACAAATAAATAAGCATTGAGAATAACGGCAACAAAGTCGGCTAAAACTACTAAAACTTGTGATAAAAAGTATATTTTCTCTCCCTTGCCCTATTAAATTCTTTTATAAAGTACTATTTTTTTGATATCTCTTTCCCAAGTATCTCAAAGCTTTATTGAGTGCTTTAAACCTATATGTACTATTTAACTCTTCTCTAGACAATTGATTGAAAGGTTTTCCAGTTTTTCCTTCTACAAACAACGAATAAAAATAAGGTTTCTTAATTGGCTCATTTATTGTTTCAGAAATCCAACCTTCTGTTCTTTCTGTAAACTGAAGATGTTCTCCTGTTGAAAACATAATCGTTACAGCACAACGATATTCTGCTGTTCTGTTATCTTCTCCCACCAATTTATTCAATAATTTTATAATGGAATAATGTTTAGGAAGTTCTGGATTTTGCATTAAATCTAAATCTGCATATCTGCCAGTAAATATTCCAGGTTCTCCGCACAAAGCATCCACAAACAATCCTGCATCATCTGTAATAATTGGATAATCTATATTATTAGCTCTACAAAAATCTAAAACAGCATAAGCTTTCAAAACAGAATTTTCTTGAATTGTGCGTCCAGTTTCTTCTATTTCTCCTCTATTCCAACCAATATCAGACAAAGACAAAACTTGCAAATCTAGATTTTCATTAGCGATAATATCATTCAAATCCTCTAATTTTCTGTTGTTCGTAGTTGCAAAAATTACAATCATGATTTATCTCCAGTATTTTATGTTTTTATAATATCATAAATCTTTGTTTTTAGCAATTAAAACATCTTCTGATTTATTAACAAAAACTCAAATTTTGAGTTTTTAATATTTTGTTACGCAACTGTAATCATAATATTTTCTATTTTTTCTTAACATCTACAATCGTTGAGAAAACTAAACGTTCAGCCCATAAAGTTTAAATGTTTTAAATTTACCTGAAAACATATGTTGCAAATCATTCTTGCATAAAGAAAAATACGCAACCATTATTATTTCTAATGGATGCGCACACTTCTCTATTAGCGAAACGTAAATAATAGCATTTGAACACTGATTTTATTTTAATATTATTCATTTTATCATACAATAAGACCTTCTTCAAATAAACCAAAGGAAGAATCTATTTTAAATTTAACTCTTTTCCCTTCCACAATAAAACTATCATCAAACGAACTCATATTAACAAATTCTAAATCTTCATCCACTTTGGAAGATCGTGCAAATGATGTATAAGCAGCAGAATCACAAGTTTGAATCATTCTACATATTCCGCATAATCCTTTAATTTCTTGTTCAGTTGCTTTTCTTCCTAAATATGAAAATAGTAAAGATGAGCAATATTCACGTAAATCTTGTAGTGCGTCTACATTTCCTCTCACATAATAATCACTCGTATATTTTTGAGAGTCTAAAGCTAAACATTTGACTAACTCAAAGTCACGTTTTGTTAAATTCAAAGTTTCACACAATTGTTGCATATGTGTAATTGTTGTTTCTCTAACTTTCTGATAGGGCTTATATTTACCTAAGTCATGAGAAAGTAAAACAACATATACAATACTTTTTAATACAGGATTTATATCTGATGCTAAATCATAGCTATCGTCAAACAATTGCATTGTGGATAATGTATGCTCTCCAATAGTATATCCTTCCCAGACTTGAGCACTAGATTGATACACCTGTTTTAATTTTGGATTTTTTTCACATACATACTTCATTATATCTTTAGGATTTTTTGTTAAAATATCTTGTGTTTCTTCGTCCCCAAACTCCGAAAAGCATTCAGCTATCGGGCTGTAATATGCTTCAAGTGCACTAATCGTTTTCTCTACCTGTGCACGAGTATTAAATTTGTGAAAATCAAACAATGTTACAGCTTCAACATCATCTGCTGAATCACTTCCTATCGGTATCTTGCATCCAATAATATTATTATCTTGGTAAAACGCATCTATAACACCAAATTCTCCAAGTGGGAAAAATGTAGATTTGCCCGAATCATTCTTAATAAAAATTGAACTTTTCTTTGCTAGACCTGTTCCATCGTTAAAGTGCACTCTTATTATCTGATCAAACATATGATGCGTGATAGCATATAACTGATTCCTTGAATGCATAATAGTAACACAATAATCTATTGCTTTTTCATCAATCCTTTTTGATTTTGCATATTCAATAAATTTTGCAATTACTTTTTCTTCATATAAATTTTGTTTTAAATAGTTATTCTCATCTCGTATAGTTTTTACAAAATCATCTATCAGGGCTAAACAGTCTAAATATCTTTGTTTATCTTGATAATCGACTCTCATATAATGTGTTTGATTCTGATTTAATAAAGTTTCCAAAGCCTTTAAACACAAAATTTTTCCACCATTATGTAATTTATCATAAACAGATGTGTCAAAAATAAAAGCATCTTCATTGTAAGATGTTATGTCAATAACTTCAGGAGTGCCACCTCTTTGGCTAGCACGCATTTTTGCATATTCTATAGCTCGTTCTTCTTCGTCATTAAATGCATAAATCATGGGTTTATTATATGCATTTATTATTCGTTTTTCTGATTTGTAATTTGGATTAATGACAAATTCCGTACCTTCGTTTGATCTAGCGTGTTGTAATTTCATGTCTTTAACTCTTTTTAACACTCCATATCTAATTAAAGTTTGTATAGCTTTTAATCTTTCGTCGAGCATATTACCTCCCATATATTTTTCATTATATCACAAATAAAACAAATTCCAAAACATTCTTGTAAAAAGAAAAATACGCAACCATTATTATTTCTAATAAGGTGCGTACAATTCTCTTCTGGCGGAGAGCTAGGGATTCGAACCCCAGGAGGCTTGCACCTCGGCAGTTTTCAAGACTGCTGTATTAGACCACTCTACCAGCTCTCCATATCTTGATACTCTGATATATTATCACATTTTTTTTCTTTTGGCAAGAGATTTTTAAAAAAAGTTACGCAAAAATTAAAATTTATTATCACTTTAAAATTAGAAAAACAAATCTCATATTAAATAAACAAATTTCTCCGTTTTAAAAGAAAATGTAATTTATTGTTAATCACAATAAAATCTTCACATATGCACATAATAACATATGGCTTATTTCAATTATCATGCAAAAGCTAAAAATTTGATCAAGGCCGGACATTGTTTTTCTGCTAGTCTTATGGAAGAATATCATCACATTCGTCCAGCTCTTGTTTTATACTTTGACAACTGTCGCCCTATCCCAATTCGAGAATATATGTGGAGTGATTACCTTCCTCTTTTAAATGAATTAAAAGTAAACATTATCAACGAATGTAATATTCCAATAAACTAAAAAAGAAAGCTTCTCGCTTTCTTTTTTAACCTAATTCGTCTGTGTTGATTGAGTAAATAAAAGTCTTAGTTACAGGTTTTTTATATGCTTTCTCTACTGCTAGTTTATACAATGCTAATTGCTCTTCATATTTTTTCTTTAAAACTTTAAGCGGAAGTGAAGAAAATTTGTAGTCGACAATTACGATTTCATTTTCAAATTCAATGATTAAATCTACTACACCTTGAATTAAAACCTTATCGTTAACGGACGAATTTACAACATTCGAATATGGAACATACATCATAAATTCCGCTTCTTTTCTTAAATTTTGTGCATTTTTTACTAAATTTTGAAGTTTTTTGTGCGCTTTTTCTATTTTTTCATAATCTACGTCTTCAAAATCACTATTTTTTACATAGTCCGAATTCAAGTCTAACAATTCAAGTGCTTTATGATAATGTGTACCTATTTGAGCCTTATCTTCAGCCTCATATTGTGCAGATTTTTCAATCCAATCGCGGACTACAAACCTCTCACTTTCACTTTGTTCTTGATTAATTCCAGTAACTGTATTTTTTAATGGAATCTTGAATTTGTCTTTATTCGAATATTCAAAACCAACACTTAAATCTTCAATTTCTCTTGTTTCAAATTCATCTATCGAATTATTAACGTTTATTTCATCAACTATTTCAATATCGCAAAATTCAGTTTCAGTTAACTCATCATTTAATTTTGAAATAAATGGTGAAATGAGCATATTTGAATAATTTGTGAGTTTCAATTCCCCTTCCATTAACTTTTTAGGACATTCACCAACAACTATCAACTTATTTTTAGCTCTTGTCAATGCAACATAAAGAAGTCTCATCTCTTCTTTATATCCCTTTTCTTCATTTTTTAGATTGATTGCAAACTTTGTAAGACTGTTTGAGCGAGTTCTTTTTGAAGTATCATAAAAATCAAATCCAAGACCAATATCCGCATTGTAGTTTATTGTTGAATTATCACCAACATAAGAAAATTGTTTGCTTGCATTATATAAAATTACAACCGGATACTCCAATCCTTTACTTTTATGAATGGTTTGAATCGTTACACTATCCTCCATATCGTTCGTTGCAAAATCATTACCTTTACCAATGTTACTTGTTACGACCTCGATAAATTCACTAAGCCCCAAAGTTTCTTCCATAGGTGTTAACTTTTGCAAAAACTCTTCCAATAGTTTTAATTCTTTTTCGCCGTTTTCTTTTCTAAGTATAAAATATTTTAATTTTTTATCGCTCAAAATAAATCTAATGAGTTCACCATTCGTTGAAACAAAAGATTTTTTCTTAATGTCTTCTAAAATTTTGAAACCGTTAGCAATTTCTTCTTGCTCTTTGTTCTCAACTAAGTTTTCAAAGAATGAAGATTCTTTGTTTCTTATTGATACCACATCTTCAAAATCCAAATTAGTAAGTGACATAAAGGTTGCTAAATAATCAACGTCATCAGCTACACCTACTACACATTTTAAAATTGAAATAACAAGCTTTACAATTTCACTCTTTTTTACGTCGAGTTTATTGTTAATGCTTAAAGGTACGGCGTTCTCTTTCAAAAGATCGATGAGCTCAACAGTGTCAACATCTTTTTCCGACCTTGATAAAATTGCAATATCTTTGTACGTTAAAACTCTTTCTTGTTTCAAATTTGCATCATAAAACGAAGTCCCAATCAACTTTGAAATTTTATCCAAAACAACCAAAGCCAACGGATTTTCTTTTTTGCTAGATTTTCCAATGTTATCTTTAACACTGTAAACACCAACATCTAAAGATTTTTCTTCATCATTTTTTACAAGTAAAATTTTCACTTTGTCATCAATTATATCATCGCGTTTAGGTTGAATCAAACTTGTATTTTTATAATCAATATCTGCTTTTTTCTTTGTCATCAAATTAGAAAAAACTTGATTTATAAAATTTAAAATTTTCGGATTGCTTCTAAAGTTCACATTCATATCAAAAGCTGTTCCTAAACTTTGATTATTTTTTAAATCATTATATTTATCTAAGAACCACTCAGGGCTAGAACCTCTAAATCCGTAAATTGATTGCTTAACATCTCCCACCATAAAAAGTTTTGTGTTTTTTCCAACCAAACTTTTCATAAGTTTATCTTGCAAAGGATTTACATCTTGATATTCATCAATGAAAATATAATGATATTTTTCTTGAAGTTCATGTCTTACTTTTTCATTTTTTAAAAGCTTTATCATTAAACGATTTAAATCATTGAAATCAATTAAATTATTTTTATTTTTTAAATTTTGATAATTTTTTATGAAATTATTTAAAATTTCAATAAAAATATCGAAATAATTTAATATTTTTTGATTATTTTCAAATATTTTTTCATTAATATCATTTTCTTCAAAATTTGAAACCAACTTTTTTATTTGATTTTGAGATTGATTTATTTCTTTTAAATCGTCATTTTTATTTAGCTCACCGCGTGAAAATTCTACAAATTTTATTTGATTTAAAACAGACAAATTGTAATCCAAAGATAAATTTTCATTAAATTCTTCAAGTGAATTATAAAGTGCTAAAACTTTATCTTTTAATTCTTTTTCACTAGGCAAATTCTCTCTAATTGAACTTTTACAATTTTCAATTTTATTGCAAAGATAATCAACCACAATCTTCTGAGATTTTTCATTTGAAACATATTCATTTCTTGATTGAAACAAAAACTCTTCATAATTCTCAAGACTGATAATGTTATTGTAAATTTCTAAAATCAATGATTTTACATTATCTAAAGATCTAGAATTTCCACCAAACAAATCTAGCAAAATGTTTAATTTATTTTCATCTTTCATGAAATTATCTATAGTAACTTTCATTGCTCTAGACATAAAATAATCACGACTTGAATCACTGATAATTTCAATATTTGGAGAAATCTCTAATTCGTAAAAATACTTTCTTATAGTTTTAGAACTAAACCCATCAATTGTATCAATGCTTGCAACTTTAACTTGATCTATTAGCGACAAATATTTTTCTTTTTCTGGAGATTTTTCCATCTCTTCGTTAATCTTTTTTATAAGTCTCTCTTTCATCTCGGTTGCTGCCAAAACAGTAAAAGTTACAACTAGCAAATTCTCTACCGGCACATTATCATTAATAATTAAATTACCAATTTTTTCAATCATCACAGTAGTCTTTCCACTACCAGCACCCGCACTTACCAACTGAGTCGAAGCTAATGAGTCTAAGATTTCTTGTTGTGTTTTTTCAAACTTTTTCATTACTCCTCCTCTTTAAAACTGTCTAAATTTATTTTGTTTACATCTCTGCTCTTTACATTCCTTGATGATTTTAAGCACACATGAACATATGGACAATATTCACAAGGATTGCTAACAGAACTAGGACTAGAATCTATCACTCCAGACTTAATTTCATCTACTGCTTTTTCGCTTACTTTTATGGCATACGATTTCAAATCATTCATTTGAGAATTTTCTAATTCTTTATATCCTATTGTTTTGTTTGCCAATCCCTTAGAATTCATCTTAACATTTACAATGTCACTTTTTTCTCCAGGAACCAATCGTTTATCCAACGCTTTCAAAACATCTTCATCATTGAAGAAAAATCCTTTCATAGAATAAGGATTACCCTCTTCTTTTGTATAGTTGTTTCTAATAGGTAAATAAAATTCTCCAACAACCTTTTTCCCAGTAATGCGTTCTATTGCATTTGCATACAAAAACAATTGCAATTTGTTGCCGTAGTATAATTCTTTTAAACTAGCATCGGCTTTACCGGTTTTGTAATCTACAATTCTAAGTAAATCTCCAAACTCATCAACTCTATCAATTTTTCCAATTATATCAACATTTTTTAACTTCAATGAATTTTCTCCACTAAAGTCAAATTCCAATTTTTTGCTGTCTATTTTAAACAAAGAATTTTCATCGATATAATTTAAACCATTGATTACTCTTAATGTTTCTTCTTTCAAATTTTTAATTATAGGATTATCGGCATTCAATTTCAATCTCTCATCTTTTGAAATAATTCTCTCAATTTCTCCATCTATAAAATTTTGAATTTCTCCAACTTTCTTATCACGTTTGTAATAAACATAAAGAATTTCATGGATGATATTACCTACATCAAGTGACAAAACATCATTTTTTAATTCTGGCTTAATTTTTAATAAATTTGTAAGAAAAGAATAAAACGGACATTTAAAATAATTTTCAAGTTGCGAAGCGGAAATTGTTGAAAATTCTTTAAAAATACTTAAATTTTTAAGATTTTTATTGTTTATTTCCTTATTTTTAATTATTTTTTCAAAAATTTCTTTATTTTCTTTATCGTATTTACAGATTGCTTCAATATTATCCCATTCACTCAAGGCTTCATATTTACCATATTCAAATATTGACAAAATAGGTAAATCAAACATTTTCTTTATTCCTAAAATTACTTCACTTGGATTATGAGAATATGTAACTGTTAGAGCTGATTCAAAAGACGTAATAAGATTATACAACCTCAATCTTGCAAGTCTGTTAATATGTGAAATTGTCGGACTTAACTTATGAGAAAAATTTAATTTTTCAATTTCAGAATCTAGAATTATTCCACAATCATATTTTGTAGACGGCGCATTTTCATGCGTGCAATTTACCACATAAAAATCTTTAAATATTTCCATTGAATTGTTAGCATCCACAATCTTTACGCAATCAAGAGACAATGGAAGATTATTAATTTTTACAAGTCCTCCAACTCTTAAAAATATATCGTAGAATTCTTGCGCTGTTGCATATGGATAAAATTTTAAAATTTCATCAAACAAATTATCTACATTTTCAAATGATTTTTTAAGCAAAATTGATGTTTGCAAATCTTCATTTGCTAAAGATAATTCAACTAATTGATCATTAAAATTCAAATCCTTTAAAACTTTCTTATATCGATTAATAACGTCAAATGCAGTTTCATTTTTAGTGAAATCAAAATATGATAAAAATTCAATTAAAACATTTTTATCTTCTTCAAACTCAACTCCTAAATCATGTTTAAAGTTTAACTTTCCTTTTAAATTTAAAAAATTTAAACGTTTAATTAAAGATATTTTTCTATCATCTTCAATCATAATAAACGGAGAATTTATTAAATCAATTAGATGACAAAGATTGTAACTCTCAAGATTATATTTCATTAAACTTAGTAAAAATTTGTAAAAAACACTTTTATTTAATGAAATTTGCTCATCAATATAGTAATTTATCTCATATTTTTCAAAAATTTCTTTTATTTTTGTGGACAAGCTTTCCAATCCAAAAACAGCAACACCAAAGTTTTCAAACTTTTGCCCATTAATAACTTTGCTTTTAATATCTCTCGCTACAACCTCAATTTCTTGAGATTTGTCTTTACATGAAAAAACCCTAACCTCATCATCCTGCAACTCTTTCTCTTTGAGATTAGTTGAAAAAACATTATCTTGCAAAAATTGTCTTACATTATTTTCATGTCTTTCACTTGTCTCAATCTCAAATGGAATTTGTCTAATTAATGATATATTTCTTAACTGTTCAACAACTTCACTGTTGTAAATATGTTTATTACTTTTCTTTGAATTATAATTAAAAATTTTAACATTATTCTCTAGACTCAACTGCTCAATGATTGAATATTCTACCGCAGTAAAATCATCAAATCCTACAAAAACTAAATTTTGATTTTTTCTTCCATCTGAAACACTAAAAACAGATATTAAAAAGCAATCAGAAGCGTCAAGAAGTCCAGCTTTATTTTTTTCATATTCTTCATAAATTAAAGCCAAGTCTTGAATTTTGTCTTTAAGAGAAATCTCTGAACTCTCAAACTTAAGCATCTCTTCTGGTAAAATTTTTGAAGCCTTTAATTGTGCAATTGTATTAAAGATTTCTTCGGCATATGTAAACGAATAAGTTTTGCTTTTTAGTGTTAAAAGTTTGTCAAAATTTTCATTTAAAATTTTATGAACCAACAACACACTTCCCGTTTTACTTATCTGATTTTCTTTTTTTATCTCCACATTTTTCTTTGCAAAACGATTAAGTGTTGAAACTTTAATATTAAACGACGATTCAATATTTAGTCTTTCAAACAAAAATTTTTCCATATAAAGACTTAACTTATCTGGAACAATAATTTCAATATTTTCAACGGTTTGAACATACTCCAACAATTCAATTAATGAATCATGAAAAGATGCAACATTTTGAACTTTTATCATGTGTTCATTTTAGCATATATTCTGATTTTTTGCAATCATATTTAAATTAGCCTAAATTTTAAATCTTCCAAATTTTTACTTTTAAATTATTGAATAAAACAGAAACATTTTCACATAATACGATTGGAGGTGCTATATGTCTAACAGTAAACAATGGAGACCTGGTGAAACCGTTCCAGAATCTGCTACTTACGTTGCTTATGACGCTCAAGGTCATAACGGTGGTAGTCTTTACTTAGAAAAAGGTAAAAGATTCCCTGCAACTCAACATTCAGGTAGCTATTACACTAAAGGTGAATAGTATCTAATGCCATTAGGCAACAAAAAATAGCCATATTAGTGGCTATTTTTTAATTAATTACGATATTATGCGAAAGACACACTTGATGAACAAAGCATACCAGACCAGTCAACACCAATTTCCTCAAGAGCTTGGATAAGTTCTTCAACTTCTTCAATTGTGCATGTTTCAATTACAGCTTTTCTTAATTGACAATAAAATTCATCTCTGTTTTCAAATTCTTTAATAAATCTAGTTAAATAATCTGAATCATTTAATGCAACAATTTTGCGAACATAATAAGCACACTGAGCTGGTGCTGTTCTGTTGCAATAATCAATAATATTTCTAAAATCCCACTCTGTAGTAGTCTCTTTTTTATCTTCTGTGTTAGTCTCCGCATTTTTCGCAATCATCGCTGAAATTAATTTAGTCATATATATCTCCTTTTTAGCGCGAATGGGACGTATTTTACCATAAATAAAATTTTTGTCAATAGTTTTTTCAAAGTTTTTCAAAATTTGTTGACATCTAGCTTTTTATTTGGTATAATAACTTTGCTTTAAATACATTATATGTACGTAAAGTGAAAAAATTACCAAAAATATGGAGAGTTACTCAAGAGGTCGAAGAGGCGTCCCTGCTAAGGATGTAGGCGTCGCAAGGCGCGCGAGGGTTCAAATCCCTCACTCTCCGCCAACAAGTGATAATTTGAACTCGGCGGGTTCAAATTTGACACAACTTACTCCGCCACGAAATCGTCCATCCGCACCAATAAGGTATGGGTGGATTTTTTTAATTTTTTACAAATATGCATACAAATTTCAATAATATATGTTATACTATACTCGATTAAAGGAGTTGTTTATGGCAGAGTTAAAATTATTTAAAGTTGGTAATGAAGTAAAAGAATTAAAATCAAGTAGTGCAACTATTGAGAAAGAATTACAAAACACTATTGAAAAGAACATGTATGATTTTTTTGGTGTTAGGTTTTTACAAAGTGAATATAGAATTGATAACGGCAGAATGGATTCTATTGGCATTGATGAAAACAATTGCCCTGTAATATTTGAATACAAATGCCACTCTAACGAAAATGTTATCAATCAAGGCTTATTTTATCTAAATTGGCTACTTGAGCATAAAGCCAATTTTAAGTTGTTAGTAATTGAAAAATTAGGAATTAAAGAAGCTGAAGAAATTGATTGGTCTATGCCAAGAGTTATTTGCATTGCTGGAGATTTTAATAAATATGATGAAGAAGCAATTAAGCAAATCAATAGGAATGTTTCTTTAATTAGATATAAAAAGTATGAAAACGATTTGTTATTGTTTGAATTATTAAACACAAATACAGTAGCTCCACTTGAAACAGAAAAAGACATTGTTAGTAAAAAACAAGTAGATAAAACTTTTACTGAACAATACGAAAATGCTCCTGTTAAATTTAAAGACATCTTTAATGAATTAAAAGAGTTCGCGTTAAGTTTGGGTGATGATGTTTCCGATAACACTTTAAAGTTGTATATGGCTTTCAAAAAAATTAAAAACTTCGCAACGATGGAAATTTATCAAGGGAAAATACTTGTTAATTTTAAATTAAATCCCGACAACTTCCAATTAACTGATACATTAAGAGATGTTAGAAATATCGGTCATTGGGGTTGCGGAGATTTACAATTAATAATTAAATCTGAAAAAGATGTTGAATTGGCAAAAACATTATTACAAAATGCTTACGAGGAGAATTAAATGCTATTAACACAAATTAAAGATAAATTTTACGATGATTTTTTAAAAGAGCCAACCAAAGACAAATTGCAACAATTTTTTAAAAACAATTTTGGAGAACTAAATTTTGTTGACTTTAAAGAAACTTGGATACATAAAGGCCATTTAGCAAAAACTATTTTAGCAATGGCAAACTCAAGAGGAGGAATAATAGTTTTTGGTGTTAAAGAAAATGAAGATCATACAATAACACCAATAGGATTACAAAGTTTTGAAGACAAAGGAGAAATAGGACAAGAACTTTCAAAATATATAACTCCTAATTTAGATTGGATTGTTTTGGATTTTAATTACGACTCTCCTTTATATGAGGCATCCTTAAATACAAAATTTCAAATTTTAGTAGTTAACGATACACCTGAAAGATTACCTTTTATATCTATGTCAGAAACAACAGGTTTAGATAAAGATGTTATTTATATAAGAAGAGATACTAAATGCGAAAAAGCTAATTCGGAGGAAATTGAAAACCTTATATCTGCAAAAATTGAAACAATCTTTAAAGAAGATTCAAATATGACATTAGAAAAACATTTGTCTCAATTAAAATGCTTATATAATGAATTGCCACAAAAAGTTAAAAAATTGGTTCGTAGGTCAGATAGTGTATTGTCTTCTACCTTGATGGCATTTGGACAATCGGCATATAAACTACTATATGGTGAAAATGAATATGAAGAGGTTGATAATCCTGACTACCCTGAAGAAACTTACGAAGCATTCATTGTTAGAATGATAAAAATGAAAAAACTTAAAATTGAAAAGGTTTTAGATTTAAAATAGGTTATTGAATAAAAATGATACATAAATATGCGGTTCGGTTCGAGTCCCTAATGCCTCGCCAATCGCAACCTAAATCGAACTTTCGATTTGGGTGTTTTTATAAATAAAAAAGTTTGAGATTTATTTCTCAAACTCTTCACAACTCACTCCATTTGGATCTGGGAATGGGGCAAATTTCTGTTTCTTAATAACATCTACTTTTTTCTTCATATTTTTAACTCCGATTATTTTTTCTATTATAACAACTAATCATAAAAAAGTCAATATTATATAAATAAAGTTTTAGTCATTTGAAATATTTAATAATTCGTTTTACGTTACATACTCTCCGCCAATGTCACAATATGTGGTATTTTTTATTTTCTAATCATGACTATATATTGTAATAAAATTTCATAAAAACAGTATTATGCATGGTATGTAGGTAATAAAAAATTATATATATAAAAAAAGAAATGACTTAAAAACGCCTTTTCTTTTTTTATATATAACGTTATTAAAGCAAGTTGGTCTTATTATCAACAATCGTTATTAGAGAAATTTTTAAATTTTATATTCGGAGAATTGCAGAAGAAATCTGAACTATACGCCTCGTTTGGAACTCTTCCTACTTTTGTATTGTCGCTTTTCCTATCTCTTAATTGCTCAACAGGATTTGGAGCTACTTCAAATCGATAATCCCTACCGTAGCCTCTAATATGGAAATCTATAACATTGTGTGATGGTACAATTTCAGGACTAGGATTTATAATGTTTTGATACAAGAAGAAATTTGCGTCTTTCGGCAGTTGGTTTATGTTTATGTATTCTTCGCAGTCGCCAGTAAATTGAACTGTATTATTTAAAATGTTTCTTACATACTCAATATTTTCATGCAATGAAATTGGTTCTGGGAATTCTCCGTCAGGTATAACATCTTGCCAGCTTTTATTTTCATATTTTTCTAACAACTCACAAGCTTTATGAAGATGGGCAATCTCCATATGAAGATGTTCTTCCCAAATATCTTTTACATATGGATCGGTTTCAGTTAAATAACATGACCAATATAAATAACATTCGGTATATTCGTGCCACAACAACATTTCAAGCCATGTCGCACCTGAATCCATTAGTGATTCATATTGTGTAACATGTTCTTCTTCCACCTGCGAAATTTCCATGTAGAGTTTTCTTGCAAGATCGCTTTTCACAAGATTAGTTACATTCATGTAATAATTCATCGTTTGTTGTTCCGCTGCAGTGATAATCATTGTGTTAAGCACAGATTGTTTATCCATTTTCTTTGAATTCATTGCAATTTTCACATTGTCTACATTAAGTCTGTGATGAGCAATAGTTGGTCTACCCGGCATAATTTCCGTATATCTTCCAACCAATCTTTCTGCTTTTATACCTTGCTCCATCTCTAGCAAATTGGAAAAACGATAAAGATGATCAAAATCTTCAAGTAAGGCAAAATCTAAAGCTTTTTTTACATAGCAATCCGTTTCTCTTTTTGCAAGTTCAGCAGTCAAATCCACCGCCAGCTGTTCATAGCTTATCGTATGTTCTAAAATACTTTCATTAGCCGGTTTTAACAAAGACAATCTAATTTGTTGTTGTTTTTCAATAGAACGCGTTAGCGCGAGTTCTCTACGCAAATCATTATTTGTTGTATGCCTAGCAAAATTGTGCGAAAACCAATTTGCTTCAAACTCTGTACCGTTCATTAAGATAATTCTTGCTTTGGTGTAAGGGTCAACAATGTTCTTGTTGTATGGTTTTGGATAAAGTTGTTTCCAATTCTTGAAACTACTAAATAGATTCATGGGTTTTTCTTTAAATGGATTCATATTCCTCCTTTAATTCTTATCTTTAAATTAATATGAAATATTTTAAAAATGTGACAATCTCGAATTGTTTTGTAATTTCTTTAGAATAAGACACAATATAATTATAAGAAGAATCTCATGAAAATAATTTATGTTCAAATTTTATAATTTCACAAAAAAAAACTATTGAATTCAATAGTTTTTTTATTTCTTATTAGTTTTATTTAAATATTCTTCTACTGCCTTATCTAACGCATTTTCTTCAAGAAGAATTGACTTGTTATGCTTTTTTAGATACTTTGTCCAACTTTTATAAGCAGTAAGTATTCCGTTATAAAATTGAATATTAGGTAAAATTTCCACTTTTTGTACATACTTATTGTTTACAAAAACAAAGAACATATAATTAAACATATCGTCAATAAAATTAAATGCAAGAATATCTCTGTTTATTGTAGTTGACAAAGCTTCTAACCATTGAGCATATGTCAAAATACCTTTGTAATCATCTTTAGTAAAAGACGATGTTTTGCGTCTTATATCGTCATCGCACTTTTTCTGAATATCAATTAAATCTGGAGTTTCAGTGAAATTATTCCAAAATTCTAACAAAAAGCTCGCTTCATTTATGTCTTTATCTCTTCTAAATTGTAAAAATAATGCCACAGCACCAACAACTGCGGTAATAAGCGTAATAACTTCTGCAATCCTACTACCAAGACTTTCATCTAAGAGTAACGTAGAAAATAATCCAATACAGATTAAAAATATTGATGAAAATGTAATTAATGATTGTTTCTTCATAATTCTCCCCTCTATCTAATAATATCATTTTGTAAAAACATATGTCAACAAATTATATGAATATTTGTTGATTTGCTATCGGATAAAATAAAAAAAATTCGTACTGAGTACGATTTTTTATTTTTCGATATTTATAGTTTCTGAAACAATATAATCAGGTCTTCCTTTTACTTCTTGATAAATTCTACCTAAGTACGTATTTGAAAACGACTGAATCATAAATAACAGACTGAACAGCATTCCTATTGTTGGGAACAACCATGCCGAAACTGGAAGGTAAATTTTAAACATTGCAAGAGTCGTAAAGACAGTTAAGCAAATTTGACTTGCAATATTTATTAATGTTCCCAACCAAAAAGCAAGACACAAAGGCCAAGTAGAATTTCCTATAATTCCAGCGCTTGCAAATCCCATTGCTTTTTTGAAAATATTTTTCCCACTTTTGGATTTTACTTTGCTTGAATATTGGACAGTTGCTTGTTTAAATCCTACCCAAGAAGTAACAGCGACAATTTGTTTATCTTGTTCTGTTAATGAACAAATTTCATTTACGACTTTTTTGTCATACAATTTAAATTCATCAGTATCTAATGGGATATCAATTTTGGAAACCCAGAACAAAAATTTTAAATATATGCGTTTAAAAAATCTAGTAAAAGCATTGCTTTTTGCTTTGTTTTGAACATGAACAACTTCATTTCCTTGTTTCCATTTCTCAATCATTTGAGGAATTAGATTTAACGGTAAATCAAGTTTCACATCTAGCTCAATCACGCAATCGCCTTTTGCATTTTTAAATCCACAAACGAGAGCCGATTGTTGACCAAAATTTCTACTTAAAGTTATAACTTTTACATTTTTGTTTTGAGCAAAATCTTTTAATAATTCTGGAGTTTTATCTTTACTCCCATCATCTACAAAAATGATTTCATAATCACTATTCAAAGATTCAACAACAGGCATTAATTTTTGATAAAAATCTTTTAAATCTTTCTCTTCATTGTAACAAGGCACAACAAAACTAATTTTCATAAAAATCCTTTTAGTTTTTTAGAGTTGTGTATTCTAATTTTTTTCCGTAAAAATCTTCATACACCTTAACCCACATTTCGTAGTTTAAATCTTTCATATATTTAATGTTTTCTTTAGCACTCAATTCAGCCTTTGGATAAATTGGTTCAAGAATATGTACAGTATGCGTAATAATCGGTCTTTTTTCTTTAGTTTTCTTGTCTGTAAATTCACTATTCTCAAGCGTTATGAAAACAGGCAGAACTGGAACATTGTTTTTAACAGCAAATTTAAAAGCTCCATCCTTTAGAGGCTTTGGTTTTTTGTAGTCTGGCCACATACTTTCTTCCGGATAAACCAAAATGAATTCGCCTTTCTTTAGCATGTTGTCAACTGCTCTTAAAAATAATTTCATAGTTTGCATATTAGAACTTAACGGCAAAACTCCACAATTTTTCATAAAGAACTTTAGAACTGGTGGATTTGTGTAATTTCCTTCTCTCACTACTCTGTACAATCTTTTCTTGCCACAAGCTTTCATCACTTTTTGCATAATGAAACTGTCTGTAGCACCGAAATGATTACATGTCAAAATAGCCCCAGTTTTAAGTTTTGTCCAATTTCCAATTCCTTTAATTTCTTTAATTGCAAACATTCCTTTTTTCATGAAATTGTTAATTCCAATTTGAGAAAGCCAGTTAGCAATTTTAAATTTAATTTTAGTAGACAATTTCTTTTGTTCGTAGTCTATTTCGTCTGGCAACAATTCATATGTTGGAGGATCATTTAAAACGTCAACATCAAATTTCCCAACACGTTCTAAAAGCTCAATTCTTTCTTCTGTTGAGAGATTGTCCCAACCTACTTCTTTTTTCCATTCTGCATTTTCATCGGTAAGAACAACCAACTTCTTTTCCTTCTTCATTATTTTCTCCTTGATTTGTTAAACAAAATCATTTTTCATATCATCTAAATGTTTGCCATTACAGTTTGAACAAATTGAAATCCAGAGAAACCTTCATCTTCGTCTTTAGGTTTTATGAAAGTGTTGTAGTAATTATTAGGATTTTCACCTTCAGCAACAATCATATCCATAAATCCATTGAAATTGTCAACGTCTTTTTTGTATTTTTCAGCTGAGTAATTATCTCTAATGTTATGAATGTAATCTTTAAATTCTGTCATATCAACATATTTCCAGAATTCGTCCCCATAAGGAACTTCAGCATGCCAAGGTTTCCAGATTAAATTATAATGAATTAAATGAATATCCTTAACATCAACATCTTCCGTACAAGGCATTTTATCCCACAAACCTGAAATGTAATGAACTTGATCTTTACAAATAACATTCAAATAATCTTGATCTTGAACAACAAATTTATATTTAGCAAGCAAATCAATGAATTGTTCTTCAAATCCTTGTCTTCTCATTTCTTTTAAATTCATTACTAAAACACCAGCATTGAAATAATTTTTATGAGTTGAAAATCCTAATCCCTTAGAAATGTAAGGTTGAACTTTTTCCCAATTAGCAACGAATTCGTCAGTTGTTGCTCCAACTAAATTATTTCCAATGTCAATATTGTATAAATCTGCAACATCGCTTCTTATTACAATATCTGGATCTAAATACAATGCTTTGTCATAATTTGGGAACAAAGATGTTATAAACAATCTGTAATAAGTAACTTTTGTGTAATAAATACATGTATGTAATGTTTGTTCTAATTTTGAAAGCGAAGGAGTAACATCTACAAAATCAACAGAAATGTTATCGCTTTCGTATTTTTTAATTTTTTCAATGTTTTCAGCACTTATTCCACTGTTCAAAACTTTTACTACGTATTTGTAATCTGGTGAACAATTTTCTCTCATAGATTCAAGTGTAACAGCAAGGAATGGAATGTAATTGTCATCAGTTGCGGTAAAAATTGGAACTTCTTTTAATTTATTTGTCATAAAATTTCCTTTTAATGTTCTAAAATTTGTAAATAATTTTCTTGTTTTCTTAAAATTTTTATTTTTCATCATTTGCCCCTTTTTCTTGCATTAATTTTTGTCTTTCGTATAATTTTTTGTAATAAACGTACTCATAAAGCACATCGTCAAATTTATAACAGCCAAACACTTTATGAATGTCACTAACTTTCCATGGTTTAATATTAACTGTTCTTGGATAAGGAAGTAATTTAAGAGTTTTGCAGAAGTGTCTAATAATAGTATCTTTCTTTAACCATTTTTGATCATTAAAACGTTGTGATAACAACATTTTCTTAGTTGTACAATTGTAAATAGCACTCTGATCAGAGAAAACCATATGTTTTTCATTGATCATTCTTCTTGCTTTTTCGAGAAGTTTTGTTTCTTTAATTCGTTTCATATTAAACAACAAAACGCCAGCATTAATATAATCTGAGTGAAGGAATTTCTTACCGTAGTGATCTTTTGCCGCAGCATATTCATAATCACCTAAATCAATGTCGTAAAGCTTTCTTATGTCATCGTTTACAAGCAAGTCAATATCTAAATATAACAACTTGTCTTCAGGCATACCTTCAACCTTGTCGGCAAGAAGTCTTAACAAAGTATAAGGAGTGCAATAACTTCCCTCATTTGGAGAACCTCCAAGTTCTGACTTGTAAAGCTCTGTAACATCCACTTTAACACATCTGCTTAATGGATTAGTTTCCTTTAGCATTTTGTCAATAAATTCAATTTGATCATCTTCAATTGGTGTAAATTTTGGATTTAGATAACTTACATCCATTGTATAAACATAAGCTGTAATTGGCTCTTTGCAATACTTTTCAATCGACAACAAAGTTGTCATTACTCCATCAAACACATATGAATTTCCACTAAATAAAATATTAATCATCTGTTTCCCCTTTTTTATATTCTATCATTTCAAAGTTACTATTTTTACTTCTCTCTAACATACATTCATAAATACGATTTCTTAAATCTTCTTGTTGTTCCTTTAAATTCAAATCTGAGTTTGGATAAAAAGGTCCATCAACATAAATAACTATTTTAGGTTTTTTCTTGTTTCCATTTTTTTGATACGTAGTTGTAAAACAAAACGAAGGTTCTTGAAATCTAGCTGGATATCTAAAAGATGTTGATTTAAATGGTCTAATACTTGTGTAATATGGCCAAATGTGAGCTTCTGGATAAATCACAACAGGATGTCCTTCAAGAATTCTTTTTTCCATAGCATTTACAAAATTTCGCGTTCCATCAACAGAACTTGGCAATGGCAAAGCTCCTAACATTTTAGTTGCTCCCCAAATTCCAGGCACATTCATGTTTTCACTTGCAACAACCATATATGTTCTTGTTGGAAAACTAATTGTATGAGGTGACAAAACATCACTCGCCTTGTTTGTGTGATTAGCGTAAACAAAATAACCTTTACCTTTAAAATTCTTTAAAACTTTTCTGTTTACATATTTAACACCTCTAAACCATTTGTACATAAAAGCAATTGGTGTAGCAATTATACGGTAAGCAATAAAAGAGAAAAATTTGTAAATAGGATTTTTGTTGATATATTTGTAATTTGCACTTATCTCTTTAGGTTTAATTTTAGAGCCAGAAAATTCATCATTCAATTCATCATTGTAATAAATCACTTGTTTTGTTTTTTCCATATCTTCTCCTAAAACATTTTCGACAACCCAATTATACTAACAAATACTAAAAAAACAAAGGATTTTTGACGTTTTCCTCTCTAAACTTGAAGCCTAAAAAGTAGAATATATTTTCACTCTCTATTTTGAATAGAAAAACAACTCTACTCACAGTAGAATCAATCAAAAAACTACTTATTTTAAGCAGTTTTTAAGTATCTAAATTTTCTAATTTAATTCTATTAAAGAATTTAAAACATTTCTAAAATTTAAGATAATTTGACTAAATTTTATTAAAATATTCAAAATAGCAGTCTTTAATCTAAATCTTTTTGCATTAAAATTAGTTTTTCCCAAACATTAATTCATTTTTTTATCCTACAAAATAATAACATACCACAGTAAACCCAGTCAAACCTTTAAGAAAAAAAAGATTTTGTCAAATTTAATGAAGATTGAACAATGAAAAATGAAGAATTAGAAAATCACTTTAAACTTTCCGCAATTCTTCATTATTCACTCTTAACTATTCATTAAAAAACTCAGGATTTATCCTGAGTGATTTTCTGCGCCCGGAGTGGTTCCGTTTTTTATCCACTTCAGCACATATCAAACATTATTTAAGGTGTAATTTTCTTGTAAATTTTATACTTCCAAACACATTAAATCTTCAAATTTTGAGTTTATGGAAAATGTTTGAGATCTTTAAATTGAAATGTTGAAAGATTATTTTTTATCAATTCCAAAACATTCTACAAATAACTTCTTACCAACATAATTATTGATATCAATGTTTTTGTTTCTATAATATTCATTCCAATAACTAACCATTCTTGAATTTGCTTTTTGCATATAGTCTTTATTAATTGAACAAAATTTCTTTAAATCTACACAATCCTTATTTGAGAAATAAGAATATAAATTATCTAAAATTTCAATCACATAACTATCAGCTAATTTAATTATATATGGCAAACACCAATCTTCATAACCTAAATTTAGAATTTGATTTACACTCTTTTGTCTAATATATCCATCACAACATCTTGTAAAAATACAAAAATAAATCAATTGTTGAGTTGTGTTCAATTTTTTAATATCTCTACAATCTTTGTAATACACTCTTTCAGGCAATGCAATAATTTCACCATTTGATAATGTGAAGTTTATGAAACCAGAAATATTATCTGCAATTGAATTTTCAAGATATGATTCATTACTAATTAGTTTTGAGACAACTAAAACATCTTCTTTTAAACTAGCAGGAAATGCTTTAATCAATATTTCCAAATCATTTCTATCCATATAGATCTCCTTGTTGGTTATTTTAACACAAATTTTATAATCTTTCAAGGTTTATTTTTAAAAATTCTCAACTTTTGCAAGAAATGAAAAAAGACTTAGGCTGATTCCTAAGTCTTATTTGGCGCCCCGAGTAGGGCTCGAACCTACAACCTATCGGTTAACAGCCGAGTGCTCCACCATTGAGCTATCGAGGCATTTTTGTTGACAACGCTTTTATATTACTACATTTTTAAGACATTGTCAACAATTTTTGTTAAGTTTTTTAAATTTTTGTTAACTTTTTAAATAAATCATATCTATTTAACAAATCTAGATAATTTACTTTAATTAAAGCATTTTTTACTTCCGCTCTAAACATTTCCACAACTTCATCATCAACTTCTTCGTCTTTTATATAATTTTTAAAATCGTAAGTATGAACATGATTAGAGAAAACTCCTCCAGTGTTAGAATAATAGATTGTCATGTCGTACCATTCTCCATTATGTTCATAAACATAATCGGCTGGTCTAAACAGACTATGACCAACATAGAAATTCTCATTAAACGGAACTCCTAAAAGTTCTAACAATGTTGGTATTATATCATATGCAGAAGTAAATCTGTCGTTTACAATATATTTTGTTTTTGTGTTGTCTGACATTACTGAAGTGTTGTAATTTTTTAATCCCGGACTTGAAATTATGCAAGGAATAGTGTTTACATCTCTACTTGAAACATCTCCTAAGTCTAAACCTTTAAAGATATTGGTCAACTGATCGTAGTAAGCATAGTGATCTGAGAACAAGCAAATTGTAGTTTTATCTTCAATACCATACTCTTTTAGCTGATTTACAATCACACCAATCGCATCATCAAGACCTTTTACTCCACAGTAATAAATTAAGAGTTCATCACAGAAACCGTTGTATTCATCTCCATAGTTATCTAGCAATCTTTGATAAAATTCAGTGTAAGTTAAATCATCTTTATCTTTGTCTTCATCTAGCTCGTAATTGCCTTTTTTGTTAATTACGCAATCATCTTCACCATACTTCAACAAATCATAATATTTGATAACATCCCCGTCATACTTGTTGTCTTTCATTTTGTACGAACCATGAGATGACACGTTTAAATAGAACGAATAGAAAGGATTTTCATTGTAATTTTTTGGAACAATGTAATCAATTGCATTTTCTGCAAACTTTCCTTCCGCGTCCCATCTGTTCCATTTTAGTTCATTTCCAGTGTAAACATGATCGCCATTTTCATCTTTGATTCCGTCTTTACCAACAACAACATCAAAACCTAACTTTTCATGAGTTTTGTTTCTGTTGTAGAATGTAATTTCATTTGAATGAATGTAACTTGTTGTGTAACCTAATCTGTTCAACATATTAGGCATTGCAAATCCCATTGTTGTTTCATCACGGTTGTTTAAAACGTCTGTCATGCTTCTTCCAACCGGATAACTTCCAATTATTCCAAAGCCTTCACTAATATTAGTTTTTGATTTAGCATAGAAATTTTTTAGTCTCAACGAATCATTACCCTGATTTGAATTTGTTGTGTCAGATTCGTAATCGTCTCCATACATTAAAGCGTAAATGTTTGGAGCAATCTCTGGTGACATATTTTCAAAAGTAGGGTCATGAGTTCCATCGCTAAAACCAAACCACTCAAGAGATTCCATCATAACAACAATAACATTATTGCCTTTATCTACTCCGAAAACATCTTCGTTTCTATTTCCAGCAGTGCCATACATTGAGCCATTTTCGAAGTATTTAATTGTTGTCTGCTCCATGACTTCATTTTCCCAGTTGACTTGATTAACTATCAAATTTGCAAAATAACCAAATGTTCCAAACTTTTGATAACTTTGAGTTTTTAAGAAAATGGTGTTCATCAAGAATGAATCACTGTTAATGTAATTTTCGTCAGTAATCAGCGCTTCTGATTTTACTTTACCTCTAACTTGAAAATATCCAGCCAAACTAAAACATTGAACAGCTATCATTAAAAATACCACAAAGACTGAATAATGTTTTTTTACACTGATTTTTTCTTTTGCAACAAATTTATAAACTAAGAATCCGCACAATATTAAAGCGATAGCAATAGCGATGAGTTGCAAAATAATTGTAAAGTAAAGGAAGTTTGAAGTCATTGCCAATGTTGCTTCTTTTAAAAGTCTTATCATATCAATAGAGAACATATCTCCGTATATCATAAGAAGTGAATAGTTTACATAAATCAGGAAAACTTGAACAAGAATTAGCAAACTGTAAATTATGTACTGAGCTAAATAATTAGGCACCAAATATACAACCATTGCAAGCATCAAAATAATGCTGAAATTATACAAAAAATATTCTGGCACCACTCCAAATTCTAGAAACCTAAATGTGATAAGTTCTAGCAAAAGTGCCGACAAAACATAATATAAAACCAATAATAACTTGTTGCTTAAAGCTTTTAACATATTTAATATTATAAATCTAATGTGTTATTTTGTCAAATTTATTTCATACAATTGCAAAATATTGTTTTATTTGATATAATTCTAGTATGTTTAACTGGTTTAAAAATAATCACAAAGTTTTAGTACCTAACGATTTTAGCGACGGACTTTTAACAAGCCTTTTTGCTAAAGTAAAAGTCGGCTCTAAGCTTGTAGTTCCTGAAAATTCTATATGTTTTGTTAGTTTTCATGACAAAGATTATGCTACTCTAACTTCTGGTTCATACGAATTTACTAGGTCTAATTTTGCGTCTCTTTTTGAAAAGCAAACGAACAAAAAAACAGAATTAAAAGAGTTAAATGTTGATTTATTCTTTTTAAATTTAACAAGTTTTTCAAGAACGTACTCTTTTAAAGAAAAGTACAAAATCAACAATCAAACTTGTAAATTGACATTTTCTCTAGATTTAGATTTAAAAATTTCTAATGAAGAAAAATTTAAAAGCTTAATTTTAGGTGAAGTTGCCTTTGCTAGTGCTAAAATAACTGATGAAATCTTAAATGAATATTTTTACATTTTCCTTAAAAATTTCTTTTTAAGAAAAAAATTTTCTTATCTTTCTTTAGAAGCAGAAGAAAAAGAGGAATTTAACAAAAAACTTATTATTTACGCAAGCAAAATCGGACTAGAAATTAGTAATATTAATTTGCAAATAACATCAAACACTCCAGTTAAAGAAAAACCAATTTCAATCTTTAATAAAAAACAAAAAAGTGATGAACCTCAAAGCATCTTTTCAAATTCTCAAGAAACAACAAAAAACAATGAGACTTTATCCGTTGAAAAAGAAGAAAATGCTAAAAAAGACATTTCTGAAATAAAAGAAAATCAAACGGAAACTATTGACGAAGAAGTCGCAAAAGAATATAATAAGATTGATGTTTGTCCGAATTGCAAACGTAAAATTATTAAAGGATCAATATTTTGCCACATTTGTGGTTACAATTTAATTTAGGAGATATTATGAAAAAATTTAAGAAAACAGACATTATCGCATACGTACTTGAAAATCACAAAAACGCTGAAGAAATTTTAACTTCTTTCGGTCTTCATTGTTTGTACTGCCCTTGCGCACAAATGGAAACACTTGAAGAAGCTTGTTCTGTTCACGAAATTGATGTTGAGGAACTTTTAAAAGCTTTAAATAAGTAAAAAAATTTTACAAACCTTTAAAACTTACAAAAAAGATGTTCACAATGAACATCTTTTTCTTTTAGACAAGCTTTTTTGTTGCCATCATGTAATAACAACTGATTTTATACCCAGCATTACCATATAATTTGTCTAGTCCGGAATACGTATAACTTAGACTTGCGTTTTTCAATCCGATATCATGCAGATACTTTGTACCTAATATAACCATATTCGTACCAATTCCTTGATGAGTTTCTGAAAATCTCACACAAGTGCAACCTACGTTGCCTAAATCTTTTGCTTCTGTTTCAACTGAAACAATAATGCAACCAACTATTTTATTTTCTTTTTCTGCAATAAGAACTTTTTTATTGCTAGTTTCTTGATAAAACTGTTCATTTTTATAATACTTAGAAAATTTTTCATCTTGATACTGGCATGCATCATCAGCGCAATCCACTATTTCTTCCATGTCTTTTATGTTAGCCCATCTATATTTTACATTTTTTATTGTATCGTTTATTGAATTTTCAAATTGGTTAAAATTGCTTAATTTCATCTTCATATCAAAGCAATTACAATCCCATGAATGATAATAACCTCTTTTTTCAAAAAATGTACTTGCAATATCATCTACTTCTTTAACCAAGCACTCATTAACTGAATCATAATATTTTTTACTTGTTGGTACTCCCGGCATTAAATAATTAAATCCTACCCCAACTATAACATTATTATATCCATTGTTTTTTATTAAATTTTCAGATTCTTTTAATAACTCTGCACCAATACCTTTGTTTCTGTATTTTTTATCAACGAAAAAGAATAATATCGTGTTTTTATTAATAACAGAAATTGCTATTAGATTATTTCCATCATCTCTTCTTTCTATGAAATAATTATTTTCGTTGCTTAGAATTTCTTTTATTGTTTTTTCTTCTCTATTGATATATGAAAATTCTTCTCTAAAAATTTTTATTATTTCATCCATATTCTTAATCCACCTTTTTAGATTATATCTTAATTACTTTTTAAATGTTTTCGCTTAAGAACATTTTCTTGAATTGTTCATTCTTTTCGAACAGTTCGTTAAACGTTCCGCTATCACAAATTTTTCCGTTTTCCAAGAAATAAATCTTGTCAACATTTTTAATCGTTGAAAGTCTGTGAGCAACAATAACAATTGTATGCTGTCCTTTCATGTTTTCAATACTTTTTTGAATATGACTCTGAGCGAAATTGTCAAGCGAACTTGTGCTTTCATCAAACAAAATGATTTTCGATTGCTTTAATAATGCTCTTGCAATAGCAAGTCTTTGACGTTGTCCTCCAGAAAGTTTTACACCACTTTCTCCTACTTTCGTATCGATTCCTTTTGGCATAGCTTTTACGTCTTCGTCAAACGAAGCTCTGTGTAAAACTTCCCAAATTTCATCATCAGTCGCATCTTTCTTTACAAGTAACAAATTCTCTTTAATTGTCATGTCGAAAATGTAAGGAAATTGATTTATTAGTGAAATATTTTCTTTTAAACTAAACTTAGAGATTTTCTTAATGTTAATATCATCTATTTTTATTTCACCTTTATCAGCTTCATTAAGCTTTGCAATTAAAGATAAAATCGTACTTTTTCCGCTACCAGATTTTCCAACAAAAGCAACAGACGTGTTAGGTTCAACAACAAATGACAACTCTGTAAAAATAGGCTCTTTCTTTTCCATTTCTACTGTTTGTTTTTTCTTAGATTCTTCATCTTCTTTTTCTTTTACTTCTGCGTAAGCAAATTGAACATTCTTAAATTCAATTTTACCCTTAGAATTTTTTAATACCTTATTACCAAATTTTTCTGCAGGATACTTCGTTTCATCAAACATAGCAAACATTCTTGAGCAACTTACAGAAATTTCTGTAAATCCTTTTATAATGGCTCCCACACTCCAACATAAATAATATAAGTTACCTCTGTAAGAATAAACCAAAATGTATGTAGCCAATGTTATAATGTCAAGTTTCATTAAAGAAATTCCGACAGCTAAAATTATAATACCAAAAACTTCTAATAATAAATTTCTAGTGTTCCAAAAGCTAGTTTGAACAACATTTTGCTTGATCTTTTGTTTTTTGTAAGCTTCAAAAGACATATCTGTAGATTCAAACAACTTTTCTTCAAGACCTAAAGCCTTAATGTCCTTTTCACTTTCTACTATTTCATTTACTAACGAATAAGTTTTGTCATTAATCTTTTTACTTTTTGTGAGTTGCTTTTTATTTATTTTTGCACCAACAGTTTCAACAGTGAAACATACGATCAATGTAAACACATACAACAAGCCAATTATCCAATTAAGTGAAATTATGTAAGCAACAATAATAAAATTTGTAAACGTTTCTGCCATAGATTCAACAACTGTGCTTAATTTGTCTAGAATATCTTTTGGATCATTCATAATTCTTTGAACAAAAGTTCCCGAATTATTATTTGTAAATGTTGATGTTGAAAGTTCAAAACTTCTTTTTGTTAAATCTTTAGCCATTTCTTTCCAAATAATGTTAGCATATTTTATGTAGTGACAATAATTGTACCACCATGAAAATCTGCATATTACTGTAGCTGAACCAGCTAAAATTAAAAATCTTACAGCTTCGTAATATTTCCCAATTGTAACTCGAGATAAAAAGTTAGCAAACAACAAAGTACTTGCACCTGAGCTCGCGCACGCAAGAATAAGTGTTAAAATATAAACAAACACTGCAATTTTATGTTTGTTTAAATACAATCTAATATTTTTCTGATTTTTATTTTTTTCCATAAAAAAAATCCTCCCAATGTTTAATTTCGCTTACATGAAAGGACACCGTGATCGACAAAATTTAGGCCTTATCACATAAGCATTTAATAATATTTAATTGATTTTTAATCATTAATTTGCTCATGATAAAGAGCCCTCCTTGTTTAGTTTAATATTTTCATTATATTCTTTAAAGTTTCAATTGTCAACATTTTTTTTAAAATTTTTTAACTTTAATAAACTATAAAATTTTTTACATTGAAAATTTTTACTAAAACATTTTCTTTAAATTTTGAATAATATGTTGTAGAACACTCTATGTGTTCAAAATAAAGGAGAAAACATGAATTACTACAATTCAAGAAATTTTGGAAATTGCAACTGTGAAAAAGACTACAACGGCAATTTTAGACATGATGAAAATTACAATAGTTATGACAACTGTAATGACGATTACAATAAAAAACATGATTATAATAACTGTCATAAAAATCAAGAATATTTTTGCTGTTACCCTAGTTACTGCGATGATAGAAATGATGACAATTTTGAAGACAAAAAAGATTGTTGCAACAAAAAAAGAGGTTGCTGTCGCCAATGGGAAAATGAAAACAACTGTGATGACAAAAAACAAAATTCATGTCAACACAAAAAATGTTGTTTTTGGTGTTGCTTTAAAAGATTTCACTTTTAACTGATTAAAAAAGGTAGTCAAACGGCTACCTATACATATAAATTTAAATTTTTAATGTTTTCTCTTTTACTAATTCAAAAAATAAATATTAAATCGTTAAAATAATGAAAATACTTTGTATTTTATTATTTTTTTATTATAATAACATTAAGGGGTGAATATGAAAAAAGATAATTTTTCTAATTTAAATTATTTTAAAAACTTAGATAAATATTTTAGAGCAACAAATTATTTATCAGTTGCTCAACTTTACTTACTAGACAATCCTTTACTCAGAGATCATAAGTTAAATGAAAATGACATTAAGAAAAAATTAGTTGGACACTGGGGAACAATTCCTGGTCAAAACTTTGTTTACGCTCACTGTAACAGAGCAATTAATAAATATGACTTAAATATGATTTTATTGTCAGGCCCAGGACATGGCGGAAACTTCTTTGTTGCAAACAGTTACTTAGAAGGTGTTTACTCTGACTACTATCCAAAATGTTCAATGGACAAAGTTGGAATGAAAAATCTTTGCAAACAATTTTCTTTCCCTGGTGGAATTGGTTCTCACTGCGTTCCTGAAACTCCAGGTTCAATCAACGAAGGTGGCGAATTAGGTTACTCTCTTGCTCACGGATTTGGTGCCGTTTTTGACAATCCAGATTTAATTGCAACCGTTATCGTTGGCGACGGAGAAGCTGAAACTGGACCTCTAGCAACATCATGGCACAGTATTAGATTTTTAAATCCAGTAACAGACGGGGCTGTCCTTCCTATTCTACACTTGAACGGTTACAAGATCAGTAATCCAACCCTCCTTTCACGCCTACCAAAAACTCAACTTAAAAAGTTGCTTGAAGGTTATGGTTATGCTCCAGTATTTGTTGAAGGCGACAAACCAATGAATATGCATAAACTCATGGCTCAAGCTATGGATAAAGCTGTTGAAAGCATTAAATCCATTCAAGAAAATGCTAGAAACGGAAAAGTTAATGACAATATTATTTGGCCAATGATTGTTTTGAGAACACCAAAAGGCTGGACTGGTCCAAAAGTCGTTGATGGAAATATGGTTGAAAATTCATTTAGAGCTCACCAAATTCCTATCCCTATGACAAAGCCTGAACATATTGAAATTTTAGAAAAATGGCTACTTAGCTACAAACCAGACGAATTATTTGATGAAAATTATCGTTTAAAACCTGAAATAGCTTCTCTTGCTCCAAAGGGAAACAGAAGAATATCGGCTAACCCAATTACAAATGGTGGACTTTTACTAAAAGAACTTAAAACTCCAAACATTGACAAACTCGGACTTAAATTCAAAGGTCACGGGACAATTCAAGCTCAAGATATGCTAGTTTTAGGGGAATACATTAAAAGATTGTTTGAACTAAACAAGAAAAATAAAAATTACCGAATATTCAGTCCAGACGAAGCGATGAGCAACAGACTTTACAAAGCATTTGAAGTTGAAAACAGAAGTTTCAATGCAAAAATTTTACCAACTGATGAAAAACTTTCTAAAGACGGAAGAATCATGGATTCATTCTTATCTGAACATATGTGCGAAGGTTGGTTGGAAGGATATTTGCTCACTGGTAGACACGGATTGTTTGACAGTTACGAAGCATTCATTCGCGTTGTCGACAGTATGGTTGCGCAACACGCTAAATGGCTCAAAGTTTGCAACGAAATCGAATGGAGAAAACCTATTTCTTCTCTAAACTTAATTTTAACAAGTAATGTTTGGCAACAAGACCACAATGGATTTACTCATCAAGATCCTGGATTTATTGATCATATTGCAAACAAAAAAGCGGACGTTGTAAGAGTCTACTTACCTGCTGATGCCAACTGCCTACTCTCTTGCTACGACCACTGTGCAAAAAGTAAAAATTACGTAAATGTTATTACAGCTTCAAAACACCCAACTTACCAATGGTTAAGCATTGAAGAAGCAAAAGAACATTGCTTTAAAGGTGCTAGCGTTTGGGAATGGGCATGCTTAAATGATTACAGTAAACCTGACGTTGTCATTGCTTCATGTGGCGACACTGCAACAGTTGAGTCGCTTGCTACAGTAAAACTCATTAAAGAATATTTACCAAATCTCAATGTAAGATTTGTAAACGTTGTTGATTTAATGAAACTTGTGTCAAACAAATCACACCCTCATGGATTGACAGACGCTGAATATGACAAGATATTCACAAAAGATACTCCAATCATATTCAACTTCCACGGTTACCCTCAGTTAATTCACACTTTAACATATAACAGACACAATCAAAATCTTCATGTTTCAGGCTACAACGAAGAAGGAACAATTACCACTTCTTTCGACATGCGTGTATTAAACAAAACTGACAGATTTAATCAAATGCTTAAAGTTTTAAAATACATTGACATTTCAAAAGAAAAGTCTCAAGAACTCACTAAAATCTTTAAGAACAAACTTAAAGAACACTATTCTTATATTCGTGAATATGGAATAGACTTGCCAGAAATCAGAAACTGGAACTGGAACGATTAAAAAAAGGACGCTTAAATGCGTCCTTTTTTACTTAATCAACTTCTTCATGTTGTTCTGGATACCATGCTGGAGCACAAGGTATTCCCAACCTAAATTTTCCTTGCCAGTAGTATTTTTCATTTTTATCAATTAGCACAACGTCATCTTGCTTTAATTGATACTTTTTCCCTTCAACAACTAAGACACCAGAACCACTTAAAACATGAGCCATTTCTTTGCATTTGCGATTTATTGCCCATTTTTCTAATGGAAATCTGCCATCAATGTCTACTATGCAATAATTTATATCTTTGTCTTCAATGTTATATTCGTAAGTCTTGTTTGTAGGTCCAACAAATAACTCAGCATCTTTAAAACTTTTATAAATCATACTCCAACCTCTTGTTTTCATTATACCATAAAATAAAAAGATTTGTATCAAAAAATACTTTTTTAAAAAGTATTTTTCTTAATTTATTTTTCTTTATTTTTTCTTTTAAAGTGTACAATTAAACCCGCAACCAAGAAACCTAATCCAACAACTAAGAGTGTTGCCCAAATAATGTAATGAATGTTTCTATCTATCATACCATTTGCAGAAGTCCAAACAGACAAATCTGCTTTCATAATATTCATGTCGTCAAACATTTCTCCTCTAATTGATGGATTATCGTAAAGTCTAAAAAATTGAGGTAGTCCTAAATATAAGAACATATTTGTTAACAAAAGTACAAAACTTGTTTTGAGAAGACCATTAACTTTGATGAATTTAATTGACATTAGCAAATTCAAGAAAACATAGAATACTGAAGAGATAGGTAACGCATATTTAATGTACCAACCATGAGTCGCGTAGCCATTTGATACTGAATAGATTTCAATTGCTAAAAGCATAATGTTAAGAACAACAAAGTCAATTCCAACTAGTACAAATTCTTTGTATTTCTTTAATTTTTCAAAAATTTTGTACTTTGAAATGTAAATTGGCATAAATATAATAACTAATCCTAACAAAACTGGTAATGTTGCAACAAAGAACCAATCCCCTTTTGTGTAAATGCAACAAGTCATAAGCAAAACACAAAGTGATGCAAACATGCTAAGTGGCACAAATATTAGCTTATGTTTATTAATTAACTTTGGTAAGTTTGTAAACGAAAATGCGAGTAATAATGCTGACGCTACAATCCAAAACCAAGAAAGAGTTTTATCTATTGCTAAGTTACAAATGAAGCAAGGAATTAGAGCAACAGCATAAGCAATGTAGAAGAACAAACTCCACGACACACTAAACGCTCTCCATTTCTTTGCTTGAGATTTTTCTTCTCTTGTTTTTTTATCAACACTAGCCGTAATCAATTCGTGTTCGGTCACTCCTAAAATTTCACTTAACTTTGGAAGTAATGTTATGTCAGGGTGAGCCACATCTTTTTCCCACTTACTAACCGCCGATTCTGTGACAAACAATTTGTTAGCCAATTCTTTTTGAGTCAAGTTTTTTTCTTGTCTTTTAGATTTTAAAAAATCTCCAAAACTATTTTCCATAAATTTCTCCTTTTCTTGACTAAATTATATCACGCCCAAATAAAAATTTTCTACTATTTTTTCAAATTTCCTACTTGAAAAACATTCAAGTTGATTTTTTAATAAATTTCATGTTGAAATTATTAAAAAATTAGGACTATTTCCTAATTTTCTTTTTTACATTTCGCGTCTTGATGAAAGAGCTTTAGATAAAGTTACCGCATCTGTAAATTCCAACTCACTTCCCATAGCAACTCCTTGAGCAATACGAGTTACTTTTACACCTAACGGTTTAAGAAGATTTGCAATATACATAGCAGTTGCCTCTCCTTCAACATCTGGATTTGTTGCTACAATTACTTCTTTAATTCCTTCTTCGCTAACACGAGTTAAAAGCGAACGAACATTAATGTCATTAGGTCCTTTTCCTTCCAAAGGATTAATTACGCCATGAAGCACATGGTATGTTCCATTAAACTCTCTAACCTTTTCCATTGCCGTTACATCTTTTGGCTCTTTTACAACACAAACAATCGGCTCTTTCTTTGGATTAGAGCAAATATCACAAATTTCTTTGTCTGTAAAATTTGAACAAACTTTACATGTATGGATACATTCTTTTGCCATAATGCACGCGTCTGCAAAATCTCTAACCTCTTGTTCACTCATTGTAAGTAAATGATAAGCAAAACGTTGTGCCGTCTTTTTACCAACAGATGGAAGACGAGAAAATTCGTTAACGAGTCTTTCCATTGAGTCAATCTGATTCATTAGAACATTCCACCCATTCCGCCCATAGGCATTTTGTCTTTACTCATTTCATCAGCCTTAGCGCTTGCGTCATTGATTGCAACGATCAACAAATCTTCAAGCATTTCAACGTCGTCAGGGTCTACTGCAGTTTTGTCTAGTTTAATAGACTTAATTTCTTTTTTACCGTTCATAACAACAGTTACCATTTCACCGCCTGCTTTTCCAATCACTTCTGCGTTTTCTAATTCTTCTTGAGCTTTTAACATTTGCTCTTGCATTTTTCTTGCTTGTTGCATAAGGGCGTTCATATTCATTCCGCCACCAAATCCACCGTATGCCATAATCTACTCCTTAAATTTAATTTTGTCTTTAAATATTTCTTTTAAATTGTCTTTAATGTCTTGCTTTGATGCTGTTGATTTATCATATTCAACTTTAACTTCGGCAATGCTATCATCAAATAAATTTACTACTTTTAATATTACATTAAGTCGTTCTGCATTGTCAATCAATTCGAAGCTACTTAAATCATTTGTGTAAATAATCAACTTGTTTACTAGTCTTTCTACTTTAACAACACTCATCAAAGCATTGGACAAAGCAAACATGTTTCTCTCTTTAATTTTGATTAAAACATTTCCCCAGATTTTGTCCATTTCGTCGCTAACAACCGCTTCAACCTTCTTCTCTTCTACTTTCACTTGTTGAACAGGTTGATAACTTTGTTGCACAGGTTGAACATTTTGAACTACATTTACAACCGGTTTTTCAATTAAAGATAAACATGTTGCTTCAAACAAGTTTTCAGGATTTAAACTGTACTTTAAATTTAATTCAGTTTCACTAAACTTAGTGAATGCACGTTTTAAAAATTCTAAATCAAAGTTTTTACTTGTTTCTGAAAAGTTTGCAAACTCTCCAGGAAGAATGTCAAGAACGGCATAATCTGTAACACCTACTTTAATCATTATTAAAGTTTTAATGTAATCAGCCATTTCTTTACATAAAACTTGAATGTTTTTGCCTGTTCCCAAAGCTCTTTTAATTGCAACGAACATTTCATTTAAATTTTCATTGGTTAGATTTATTAAAATCTCTTTTATGCTATCCTTGCTAGACAAGCCAATAACCTGTTCTGCCATTTCATGTGTGATTTTGTAATCACAGAATGACGCAACACTATCTGCAATAGACAAAGTGTCACGAACACTTCCTTCTCCAGCTTTTGCAATTAAATGAAGACTTTTTTCGTCATATGTTATACCCTTTTTGTCAAACACATACTTTACTTGTTCAATCAATGTTGAAAGCGGAAGTAATTTAAAATCAAAACGTGTACAACGCGACAAAATTGTTGCCGGCAACTTGTGAATCTCTGTCGTGGCCAGGATGAAAATCACGTGCTTTGGCGGTTCTTCAAGAGTTTTAAGTAATGCATTAAAAGCACTATCTGTTAACATATGAACTTCGTCAATAATATAAACTTTATATTTACCAATCAATGGAGGAAAACTAACCTTTTCTCTAAGATCACGAATTTCCTCAACTCTGTTGTTACTAGCAGCATCTATTTCAATTATATCTGTGTTTGTTTCACTAAGAGCAACACACTCTGCGCACATATCGCAAGGATTTCCATCTTTACTGTGTGTACAGTTTACCGCTTTTGCAAAAATTTTTGCTGTACTAGTTTTTCCCGTTCCTCTTGGTCCACAGAACAAATATGCATGAGTAAGCCTGTCTAATTTTATTTGATTTTTTAAAGTTTTGACAATATAATCTTGACCTATAACTTCATCAAAATTTTTAGGTCTAAATTCACGATACAATGCTAAATTCATGATATGTCTCCTTTTATTGCCTTTATTTTTTTCTTAATTGCTTGAAGAGAATTGTCTACTTGCTTTGTTGTCATGTTAAATTCTTCACCAATTGCCACATAACTTACTCCTTGCAAGAATTTGGAAAGAATTGCAAATTGTTCTTCTGTTAAAACATTTTTAATTTTTGTCATAATATCATCATTAAATTCTTTATCCATAAACATTTTTTCAACATTACTTTCATCGTCGACAATTACCAAACTAGACTTTTCATCCATAGACCCATCAAAGTACTTAATAGGAAGATACTCGTTCAGCGGTGAATTCTTTTTTCTGTTTGCAAGTTTTACAGCATTTTGAAGTTGACGATGAATGCAAAGAGAAGCAAAGGCACTAAAGTTTTTATTTTTTGTTTCATCGTAAACTTTTATCGCTTTGTACAAACCAATAATTCCCTCTTGAATTAAATCGTCGTAACCACCGCCAATTAGGAAATACTCACGTGCAATAGCACTAACCTTAGGCATATATTGTCTTAAGATTTGTTCCATTGCATCATCATCTCCACCTTGCGCTTTTACAATCAATTCATTGACTTCAATTTCGTCCAACTAATTACTCCTTTGTCTAACAACTTCGTAAACCGCCACCGCACACGCATTTGATGCATTCAAACTGTTCACTTCTCCATACATATCAAGGGACACAATTTCATCACAGTTTTCACCAACCAAACGTGAAATTCCTTTACCCTCGCTACCAACAACTATTGCAGTAGGATACGAAAAATCACATTGGTAAATTTTTTTGTTTCCAGCCTCTAAGCCGTAAACCCAAACACCTTGATTTTTTAGTTCGTTGATTGTTCTTGTTAAATTTGTTACTTTCACTATATTCATATAAGACACAGCACCTGCACTAGTCTTGTAAACAGTGTCGTTAACTTCGCATGCTCTGTTTTCTGGAATGATTACTCCATGAACCCCTGCACATTCGCAAGTTCTAATGATTGCACCAAGATTGTGCGGGTCACTAATTCCGTCTAATATTACAATGAAAGGTTTTTCGCCCTTTCTTTCTGCTGTAAGCATAATATCTTTAACTTCTACATACTTGAAATTAGGAATAAAAGCCACAACTCCTTGAGTTTTCCCTTTTGCAATGCGCTCTAAATCGTTTTGACTTACTTGCTCAATAGGAACACCCTTGCTGTTTGCCATGTCCATAATTTTTAGTATTTCTTTGTTGTTAGATTTTTCAACAATAACTTTATCTATTCTTGTCTTAGAATTTAACAATTCCCTAACAACATTAATTCCTTCAACTAACATAATTTTTTCTCCACAAATTCTTTAAACATATTGTCCAGTTTTTCTTTTTGTTCAGTCAAGTACCAATACCCAACTAATGTTTCAAGTTGAGTAGCTAAACTATATTCTTCATGTGTGCTATTTTTTGCAATATTATTTAAATGAGAATTTCTTGCTCTACGAACAATGTCGCTTTCTTCTTCATTTAATGTATCTTTTAAATTTCTTAAAATTTCCGCTTGATAACTTGCTTTTACAACGCTATTTGCTAATTTGTTCAAATTGTTAGGCTTAGAATCATTGTTTTTTAGCAACCATTCTCTAACCATCAATGTAAAAACAGCATCTCCTAAAAAAGCAAGCGACAAAACATTTTTCAAATTATAATTATTGTTTTCGCTATTCATACTAAGAATATAACACAGAATCGAAAAAAAGTAAAGAAGTTGTTTAATTTCTTTGACAATTTTGTTTAAATTCAGTATGCTAATATTAGGAGTTAAAAAGTGGAATTTATTCAAAAGATGAAAAAAAGAGAGTTCTTTGAAATGACTCTCAAAGCATTAGCTGGTTTCATAGCAGGATTTATTGCTATTATTCTAATGGAAGCTATGATTTATGGAATTCAGTTAAACAGTTTAAAAAAGAATGGAACTATGTCGGTTTCTCAAGACAATATTACTAAAATTTATTGTGTTGAAGAGTCTAAAGGAAAGTATTATGCCTTCTTCTACAATGAAGATGCAAAAAAGAATGGAGCTTCTTCTGATTGGTCATGTAAAGGTGAAACTTTGTACACTAAAGAACAATTAAACAAGTACAAAGAACGTAACATTGAAGTTATTTATCATGCTCCAAGTGCTTTCGATTTTTCAATTACAAAAACTCATTATGTTGCAATGACCTTGTTTATTTCTGGAATCGCAGGAATTTTCACATATCAATTTATTAATTTACACAAAGAGTACAAGAAAATTGAAGAACATTACAAAAAAACAGGTGAAATTTTAATTTCGAATATGTAAAAAAGGACATGTGTCCTTTTTTTGTTAAAAAGATTGACAAAATGACAATTTGAAGTTACAATAATAGTATTAACAAATTAAAAAGGGGTGACGAAAATGTTAAAAATTACTAGAAAACAAAAATTAAGAGCAATTATTGAAGAAGTTAAAAAAGCTATGAAAAACGACTTATTTGTTTATAGATCATCTAAATCTGAAACAAAACAAGCTTATACAAATTTACTTAACGGATATAAAAATAGCAAAATATCTCAATCAATTAAAACATATGTTGAAAATTTCAATAATATTAACCATGATGGAAAATATGTTGAACTTTCAGACGAATTTGCAGAACTTTTAGAAAAATGGATGAAAGCCAGAGAGTCATTGGAAACCAAAGTTAGAAATTTGAAAGAAATTTATTCTCCAAATACTGACATTCAAGAAACTCAAAGATTAGCTCTTACTGGTGGTGGTTACGAAACAAAAACTATCATTAAAAACAAAACTAACTATACTGACTTTATCTCATCAAATAATGATGTAACTTGGCAATTAAGTAACGGCGTAAGAAGTTTAGATGCTAAAAAAGAACATGGCCAAAATTCTTGGATGTATGATATGATGCCTTAATGATTAAAAAAAGCCCATTCGGGCTTTTTTTAATTTAAAATCCATAATGCTAAATTTAATGCCGTTGCAACACTTACCCATATTGGATAAATTGAAACTATTAAACCATAAACATATTTCTTTTTGAAGATTTCACTTACTAAAACATAAGCAAAGATTAAATTGAAAATAATGAAGATTAGTCCGCCCAACGTTTGATTCAATGTAAAGAAGATTAAACACCAAAGAACATTTAAAATTCCATTAATGATAATCAAAACATAAAGCTTTTTATCAATTAAACCTTCGCTTTCCATTCTCCAAAGAATAATTGCAAAAGTTAAATAAATCACAGACCAAACAATTGGTATTAATTCATTTGGAATCCACTGTGTAGGAACACGTAAAGAATTAAACCATTCCATTCCGATATTTACAAAAACACTACCTAAAACTGCAACTAAAATAATTCCTGCAACTATTAAAATTCTATTTCTTAATTTTGTATTCATATTCTATCTTATGCTTGTCTAATTCCATTTATTCGTAAAACAAAAAAGAGAACATTCAATTCTCTCTTCCTAACAAAAAATCTGTTGTAACATTAAAATAATTTGCAAGTTTGTCTAACGAATCAATTTGTGGCACACTTTTTTTAGACATCCATGTAGAAATTGTTGTTCTAGGAATTCCTGTTTCACTGGCTAAAAAAGTAATCTTAGTGATTCCTTTTTCATACATAAGTTCTCTAAGAATTTCCACAAATTTATCACGTATTTCACTTATTGTTCTCATCTACAATTATTCTACAACAAAGTTTAGAAAAAATCAAACAAAAAAGGCATAAGAAACATTTCTTACACCTATTTTTATTAAACAACAATGTTGAAAATTCTACCAGGAATGTAAATTATCTTTTTAATTCCACTAGCAACATACTCTTTAACATTCTCTATTGCTTTTTCCTTGATTTCATCTTCACTTGCAGTTCTACTTACAGTTATCTTTCCTCTCAATTTTCCGTTAACTTGAATAGGAATTTCAACTTCATCAAGAACTAGAGCAGATTCATCAACTGATGGCCAAGTTGCTTCTTCATATTTTCCATAACCCATAGCATCGAACAATTCGCTTGCCAAATGAGGAGCAAAAGGACTTATGATTGTAATCAATTTTTTATACTCATCTCTAGAAATTTTTCCAACTTTATAAACTTCATTAACCAAAATCATAACAGCAGAAATAGCTGTGTTAAATTTTGTATTATCAATGTCTGCGGAAACTTTTTTTATTGCAGCATTAAGATGGTAACTCAATTCTTTAGTTTCAGACTCTCCACTAACCAATTCTTGAATATTCCAAATTCTATTTAAAAGTTTGTTACAAGCTTTTAATCCTTCTTCGCTCCAAACAACAGATTCACTGTACTCTCCTATAAACGACATCCATAAACGCAAAGAATCTGCGCCATACTTATCCACCATTAATCTTGGGTCAACGCCGTTACCAGCACTTTTACTCATTTTCTTACCGTCGGCTCCCAATATCAAGCCTTGTGAAATACGTTTTTTGAAAGGTTCTTCCACAGGAGACAATCCTAAATCATACAACATTTTTACCCAATATCTCGCATATAACAAATGTCTAGTTGTGTGTTCATTTCCTCCATTGTATAATCCTACAGGCAACCATGCTTTTAAAGCGTCCATACTCGCAAACTCTTTGTCATTATGCGCGTCACAATATCTCAAGAAATACCAACTTGAGCCAGCCCAACCAGGCATTGTGTCTGTTTCTCTCTTTGCAGGTTTATCACATTTTGGACAAGTCGTATTTACAAATTCAGGAATCATAGACAATGGACTTTCACCATCTTTTGTAGGTTCATAACTTACAACTTTAGGAAGAGTTACAGGCAAATCTTTTTCGTCCACAGGAACCCAACCACAGCAATCACAATGCACCATAGGAATAGGCTCACCCCAGTATCTTTGACGAGAGAAAATCCAATCTCTCATCTTAAAGTTCACTTGTTTTCTAGCAACTCCCATTTTAATTAGTTTTTCAGTTATTGCTTCTTTTGCTTCTTCAACAGTAAGACCTGTAAATTCTTCACTATTAATCAATTTGCAACCTTTACCTAAGTAATCTTGTTTTTCAAATGCGCATTCACTGACATCTCTACCATCTATTACTTGAATCATAGGAATTTTATGTGAAATTGCATATTCAAAATCTCTTTGGTCATGACTCGGAACTGCCATTACTGCTCCAGTGCCATAGTTTGCAAGAACAAAATCTCCAATGTAAACATCTACTTCTTTTCCATTTACAGGATTAATTGCTTGAATTCCTTCAAGTTTACAGCCAGATTTTGATTTGTTCATCTCTGTTCGATCAAACTCTGATTTCTTTGCTGTCTCTTTAATATACTTTTCAACTTCTTCCCAATTTTTAATCATAGGGCGCAATTCTTGAACAATCTTTCCTTCTGGAGCAAGAACCATAAATGTAATACCGTATATTGTTTCAATACAAGTTGTAAAAATTGAAAATTTTCCTCCTTGTTTAAGTTTGAAATCTACTTCGACTCCGTAACTTTTTCCAATCCAGTTTAATTGACTTTGTTTAATGTGATCAAGGTACTCAGTTTTGTTCAAATCGTCTGCAAGACGTTCTCCATACTGAGTCATCTTAAACACCCATTGAGATTTTGTTTTTTGAACTGTTTCGCTGTGACATTGACAACAATTTCCATCTTCAACTTCTTCGTTTGCAAGAACACCACAATTAGGGCACCAGTTTACTTTTGTGTCTTGTTTTTCAACTGCACCCTTTTTGAAAAATTGAATAAATTGCCATTGTGTCCACTTGTAATAATCTTCATCGCAAGAGTTAATAGACCTGTCCCAATCAATAGACATTCCTAATCCTTTAACTTGATTTTTAAAAGTTTCTATATTTCTTTCTACAATTTCTTGAGGAGCTTTGTGCTCTTTAATTGCAGTACGCTCTGCTTCCAATCCAAAAGCATCTGTTCCAAATGGGAACAAAACATTTTTTCCCATCATTCTACGCTTTCTTGCATAAGCATCAATAGCAGTATAACTTCTTGCATGACCCATATGCAAACCTATTCCACTAGGATAAGGGAATTCAATCAAAACATATTCATTTTCTTTATCTTTTTCATGATTGTTGACTTTATATGTTTTTTTCTCATCCCAGTAATTTTGCCACTTCTTTTCGACTTCACTAAAATTATACTCTTTCATAATTTCTCCTTTAAAATAAAAAATTGACAGCGGTTGTGCTGTCATCAAATTATTTAGCACAACCAAAACACTGTGCCTATATGGATAGGCACTCTAGCGTAATAGTAATGCTAAGCTGTTTATTTTCATGCTTTTATATTATCACAATAAAAATGTCTTGTCAACAAATATTAACAAGTTTTTATTTTCGAACAAAACTATTGCAAGGAGCTTTGTCTTTTTCACTTCCTACAAAAATTCCGTTAGAAAAACATTCTCCGCCTTTGTTGAAAATGCAATGAACAGAATCACATGAAATTTGCATAGTTTTACAATGATGATAAGGAGCCATATCTGGCTCATGAAAAAACATGTCACGTGAAACATCTTCCACTTCTTTTTCTGCAATTATATTAATGTCCTCACAATAAGCATCAACATCTACATGCAAGTTTTTTCTACAACATTTTGCCCTGTCATTATACGAGCAACTATATTTTCTACATACTACATCCATAGTAATATTTTCTGAAAATAAAAAAAATTTATGCAAAAACTGTCGACAAATTAAAATTTTTATGATATAATTCGCAAAACCTAAAGGAGAATATTATGGATTTACTAGAAAAAACAGCTTGGAAAAATGTAATTGAAGATGATACAGATCCCGAAATCTTGGTCTCAACATATGAAAAAAGACTTTTAGAAGCAATTAAAAATTCCGGATTAACAAGAGATGAAAAGGACGATTATTACACTACTTTAATGGATTATATTAAAGAAGCCCCACAAATAAAAAATATTTTAGATTATGCAGATTGGTTGGATATTGTAACTTACATTCACAACAGTCTAAAACATAAAATTGAAAAACATTTATTCAATCCTGCAAACAGAACTTTAGACAAGTATCAAGCAACTCAAATTTATGCTAGATTAATCAAAAGTTTTAATGAAATTTCTTCAAGAATTGCACTTCACTTTGAATTGTCTGAAGATTTAGATGTTCCTGTTCTTCACAAATCAAGATCATTACTTCCAAAGTTTGACCCTCTCACTTTTTAATATCTTTAAATCAATTGCGAAATTTTAATTTATTTGATATAATTAAATAGAGGTAAAAAATGAAAGTTATTTTAATTAAAGACCTTAAAGGCAAAGGAAAAGCTGGTGACATCATTGATGTTAACCCAAATTATGCAAGCAACGTTTTGATTAAACAAGGAATTGCAAAAGAAGCAAATGCTAGCAATCTCAATGACCACAAAGGCAAAGTAGAATCAAAAGCATTCCATCATGGAGAAATGGTTAAAGAGTACCAAGCATTGGCAGACAAAATTAAAAATAAAACATATGATTTCACACTTAACGTTGGAGCCAACGGAAAAGCTTTCGGTTCAATTACAAAACAAGAAATTTTACAAGCATTAACTAATGACGGAATTAAAATTGAAAAAAATCAAATTAAAGATTTCCCAAGCATTAAAAGTGTTGGAGCATATAGAATTACACTTCAATTAATCAAAGAAGTTTCAGTTGACATTATAGCCAACGTAATTGTAAAATAAAAAAATGAGAGATAACTTCTCTCATTTTTTATATCAATTAATATTGTATTTTTTTAGTAACATAATCTACTAATTCGTCAATACTTAAACGGATTTGTTCCATTGTGTCACGGTCGCGAATTGTCACTGTGTTATCTTCAAGAGTGTCAAAGTCGATTGTAACGCACATTGGAGTTCCAATTTCATCTTGACGACGGTAACGTTTACCGATTGAACCGGCTTCATCATATGTTACCATGAAATGCTTGCTAAGTAATGCAAACACATCCATAGCCTTTTCGCTTAAATTCTTTTGAAGAGGAAGAATTGCAACTTTGTAAGGAGCAATTGCTGGATGGAAATGCATAACTACACGAGTGTCTCCACCTTCTAAAGTTTCTTCTTCATATGCTTCACAAAGAACAGCAAGTGTCAATCTGTCAGCACCGATTGAATATTCTACAACATTTGGAATATATTTTTCGTTAGTGTAAGGATCAAGATACAACATAGACTTACCACTAAATTCTTGGTGACGACTTAAATCCCAATCTCCTCTGTGATGAATTCCGTTTAATTCTTGCCATCCGATTGGATATTTATATTGAATGTCACACGCAGCTTTAGCATAATGTGCAAGTTTATCATGATCATGATATCTTAAGTTTTCAGCATTGAATCCGATTGAAAGCAAGAAATCCCATGCTTTTTTCTTGTATACTTCATAATCAGCTAAGCTATTTTCAGCTTTGCAAAACCATTGGTGTTCCATTTGTTCAAATTCAATAGTTCTAAAAGTGAAGTTTCCTGGAGTTACTTCATTTCTAAACGCTTTACCGATTTGAGCAATACCAAAAGGAACTTTAGCTCTCATACTACGTTGTACATTTAAGAAGTTAACAAATTCTCCTTGTGCTGTTTCTGGACGAAGATAAATTAAATTTTGATTTTCGTCAGTAACACCTCTAGAAGTTGAGAACATAAGGTTGAAATTTCTAATATTTGTCCAATTACATTTTCCACACTTAGGGCAAGCAACTTTATTTTCAAAAATGTAGCTTTCCATTTCTTCGTTTGTCATTGTATCTGGATTAATTTCACCTTTGCTGTGATTTTCAATTAAATTGTCAGCTCTTTGTCTAGCTTTACAATTTTTACAATCCATTTTAGGATCGCTGAAAGACGCAGTATGGCCACTAGCATCCCAAACTTTACTATTCATGAAAATGTCAGCATCGACACCATATGAAGATGGAGCTTCTTGTACAAACTTTTTCCACCAAGCTCTTTTAATGTTATTTTTAAGTTCAACTCCCACTGGACCATAATCCCAAGTGTTTGCAAGTCCGTCATAAATCTCGCTACCTGGGAAAATAATTCCTCTAGACTTACATAAATTTACAATTTTGTCAAAATTTTCCATAATTTTCTCCTTTTTAATAAAAAATTTTATTGCAAACTTTGTTTGTTTTAAACTTTTCATTTTAATCGCAATTTATTGTAGATTAAATAATTAAAAGTTTAAAAATTGTGAGTTTACGAACACATTAAAATTTTTTGTTTCAAAATAGCTTAATTATATGTTAACGAGTTCACGAGTAACATATAATTTTCTCCTTTTTTTATTTTAAGGTTGCAAAGGAATATAAAAAATCCCCATGCATACGCATAGGGACGATAATTCATCTTACCGCGGTTCCACCCTAATTGGACAAATCCCACCTTAATTTCTTGTTACGCCAAGAGGAGCGAACGTCATTTTCACGTTTCCAAGCAAATCGCCACTTTGCTTATTGGATTAACTTTATTATACGTCATTTTTTTTAATAAGTCAACACTTTTTCAAATTTCATCATTAAATCTAAAACAATATTTTTTAATAAAGAAATTCTAATCAAATAATGTCAAGTAAATTAAAAATTGTTTCAAGCAAAAAACTCTAGAAAATCTAGAGTTTTTAATTACTTTTTAGTTGTCTTCTTAGCAGGAGCTGTCGCAACTGACTTCTTAGCTACTGTTTTAGCAGGAGCTTTTGCTGTTGTTTTTGCAACTGTTTTACTAACTGTTTTTGTAGCAGTTTTCTTCGCTGTAGCTTTTACTTCTTTTTTTGGCAATGGATTCAATTTATTATACTCATTAACCAACTCTTTACATTTTGACTCTAATTCTTGTAAAGCTTCGAACATTTCGTTAATTATGTCTTTTGATTTTTCTTTTTTCATAATCATTTTCCCCCATAAAACTTATAACTTATTATTAATTGCTAGAACTTACTTCATCAATCTCTTTCTCTGCGTTTTCTCTTCTTTTTTCGCATTCTCCAAGAAGCGCTCTTAGTTTACCTAAAACACCTCTTATTCCTTTAGCTGTTTTTGCCATACTTTCACTTCTTTCTGTACTTTTTGTTATATTTGCCAACAATCCCTTAGACTCGTCAATGAGAAAGCTTTGAATAAAGCTTATATATTCTGCATACTTAATTTCTAAATTCTGAAGTTGAACTGCATTTACTCCCGCATTCCCAAGCTTTCCAAATCCTGCAAATTGATTTTTTGCATCATTATACATTGCATGTAAAACTGAAATAGAAATAGTTTCAGAACCTTCTTCTAGAGAAATAAAATCATCCAACGAACCATTCTTTTCTTTAATTCTATTACAAAAATCAATCAATTCTTCTTGAGAATGAAATATACAAGGAATTACAGAATGACTTGAATCTTTTTTATTTAATCCAAATCTATTATTCACCGAAACAATTTCATATCCTTTAAATGTTTTTGATGATTCATCTCTTATTATTTTTCTTGGGCTAAAACGAATTATTGCGTATTTTTCCAATTCTTCTACAGAAGCACAAGAAGGATGAACAACAACGGTTTCTCCGAGTTTTAAACCATAACTATTAAATGGTTTACCTTCTAAATCTTTGGAAATACTAGAAATAACTTGATATTTTATTCCTGCTATCTCAAGTTCTGTTTTTTTCTTTTTACTTGTCATATACTTAACTCCTTTTGTTACCGCAACAGCATAATCAAAACCTATTGTTATGGCATCTGCTACTCCCAATGTAACATTTTTTACCTTTCGTGTCAAACTTTTTGCTCTTTCTTTTTTTGTTTTTTTAGTTTCTTCTCGTTTTTCAGTTTGTGAAATTTCAAGACTTTCAGCAAGAGCAACAACTTCAGGCTTAGCAATAAACGCCATAAACTCTTTGAATTCTTTTCCTTCGAGCTCATCTTTATGGTCAAAAGAACCTGTCATCAAATCAAATTGTAATAATTCAGCTTTATCTCCACTGAATAAACGATGAATTCTATCAAATACATCCCTGTCTTTAACCGACAATAAATCTCTAAGCTGTTTACCTAAAGATTTTTCATTGTTTGCATCATAATCTCTAATTGCCAACAATATTTTAAACGTTTTCAAATTTTCTCTAATTCTTTCAATGCTTGTATTAACTGGTTTCTTCTTAAACCATCCTTGTCTGTGAAGTTGAGTAATTTCATTAAATCTTGCACATTGTTGTCCTGATTCTATACAATTCTTCAATATGCTCATTCTGTACTCAATGAATTTATGATAATCTTCAATGGTTGGCATTCTATTTTCATCTAGCATAATTCGATTTGCTTCAGATGTAAATTCTCTTTTCATACTTTTAGTGATTTTTTTCGTCTTCAACCATCCAGCATAACGATTATACAATGCAATTTGAGTAGCATTATCATATGTAATTTTATCTTTTGGAGTTGTTGCTTCATGTTGACCTTGATTTAAAGTTAACAACAATTCTTCTAATCTTTCAATTTGAGCATAATCAAATTCTACAGGTTGAGCATTTTTGCCTTTGCTTGCTTTTTTCGATTTAGCTAACAACATCTCTTCAACTCTTTCTATTTGACGTTCTACCGCTTCAGCTCTTTGCGTTGTGTGGTTTTTTTGATTTATTTGTAAAGCCACTGAGGCTATGCCGTTAGCTAATACTTTCTTAATTCCGCAAACAACTGGAAGTACTGTAGGAATCGTAGCTAAAACAACTGGAGCTAGCAAAATCGCAGGATGAATAAGACCAAGTAAAATACCAGGTCCACTGTACATAAATGCTATAGACATTCCTAAATTATGAAGAGTGTCAGTTGCTCCTTTCTTAAAGTTTGCTTTAAAGTTGTAAGTATTTGCAAAATCATACCTACCTTTCTTTTCATTGAAAGTTAAACTTCTGTCTATAAAGCAAGCTCTATCTTCTTGCATATAATCTTGCTGAGTAAATTCTTTGTCTTTTTTGTATCTTACAATTTTGTCATCAGCTTGATGTATGTTTACTGGATATGATTGGTTACCAATACTAATAGTTAAATTTTCTTTACATTTACTTTCAAAATTTTCAGAAGTTAAAGCGACATCTCCAGCTCTAAGATCTGTAATTTTTACAAGTCTACGTTTTCCTCTGTCAACAGCTGGAATACTTACTAATATGTAATCACCTTCAGGATCACAGACATATGACGTAGTTTTAATTAAAGGTTTTTTATCTTCTACAATAGATTCTGAAATCACCCATGGCTTAGCATCTTTCATGTATGATACAGAAGTGTCCACTGGGCTAGCAGTTGACGTGACTACTGGTGTAACAGTTGGTTCGACCATTGGTGTAACTGTTGACTCTACTACTGGTGTTGGAGTCGCTTCTTTTGGTTTTCTTTCTCTAGGTTGCGGTGATTTCTTACGCTCTGGACTTTCTGTACGGCTTGTCTTTTCTTCCTTTTTACCAAACAACTCGTCATATCTAGATTTCAAACCCTCTGGATTTAAAACAAATATTCTTTGATAAACTGTACTGTAAGAATTGTTTATTTTTGTACTATTCGCAATAATGTCAGGTCTCTGCTTAGATTTTACTTCATACAAAGGAATATTTTTTTCTCCGCTAATTTCTCTTGTTTGAATTACTCCTTTCCCATGAATAGCATATGCTATAGGAGTGGCATCTTTAGATGGTGGTTTCAAACTAAATCTAACAGTTTCCATTTTTTCAGGAATTTCTAAACCTAAATGTTTTGGATGCTTAACATAAAATTTACGATAACCTCTTTCGTTTGTGTCATAAGAATGAAAAACTTCAACATCGGCAGATGTCAATTCTTCAACTTCTACCAAATAAGTAAAAGTTCCTTCTGGAAGTTTTTTACTAGCGGTAGCTTTTTCTACATAATACTTTTTATCTTTAATGTAAACAATTAAAGGACCAGTTTGACCTTTATTCGCTTTTTTGTAATATTTTACACCCTCTAAAGACATTTTATCTCACACCTCTTTCTTTGATTATATCACATAATCTACTAATTTTCAAGTAATTTTGATTTATTAATTTAACATTAAACACTCATATTATACAATTATTTTACTTTTTCAAATTTAGGATACAGCTTTTTAATACAAAAAATCCACCAAAATGGTGGATTTTTCATTATTGTGATTAACAACAAACTATATTTTCAAGCCAATCGAAGAAAATTAGTTTATTTTTTCTTAGTTATGCGAGTTTTCTTTTCAAGAGCTTTCTTTGTTCTTTCGATTTTTGCATTTTCTTTTGCAATTTGATCATCGATTTCTTTCAAATACTCGTCAATATTCTTAATTTCATCCGCATTTTCGATCTTTCTAGGACGACCACGACGTTTTGGTTCAGTCTTTACTGTTGATTCACTTTTCTTAGGACGGCCTCTTTTCTTTGTTTCTGGATTTGCGTCAGTTTTTACTTCAACAACTTTTTTAGGTCTTCCTCTCTTTTTAGCTTCAGTCTTTACTTCGTTTTGAACAACTTGTTCAGCTTTTCTAGGACGACCGCGACGTTTTGGTTCAGCCTTTACTTTTGTTTCCTCTTTCTTAGGACGTCCACGTTTTTTAGCTTCTGACTTTACTTCAGCGTTTACGCCTGTTTCGACCTTTTTAGGTCTTCCACGTCCTCTCTTTGGAGCAACCTTTGTTTCGGTTTCAATCTTTCTAGGACGACCACGACGTTTTGGTTCAGTCTTTACTGTTGATTCAGTTTTCTTAGGACGACCTCTTTTCTTTGCTTCTGGTTTTATTTCAGTTTTTGCTTCAACAGCTTTTTTAGGTCTTCCGCGAGTTTTTTTAGTCTCAACTTTTTCTTCAGTTACAACTTTCTTTGGACGACCAGGTTTTCCTTTTGGTTTTTGTGTAGTCTCTGTTTTCTTAGGTCTTCCAGCCTTCTTCTTTGGTTTTTCTTCAACAGGTACAACATCCACAACCACAGAACTCAATTCTTCTTCTGCAGGAGTTTCTTCAACAGTTTTTTCTTCAGCCAAAGATTCTTCTTGCTCTTTCTTTACTATGTCCATATAGTTGAACTTAAAACCTGAATCGCCTTGAGATTCCTCTTCTTGAGGTTTGTCGAAATCAAAATCGTCGTCTGAAGGTTCTTCTGAATCAGAATAATCATCTTCAAAATCAAAGAAGTCGTCTTCATTGCCAGTGAACTCTTCCTCTGTTTGTTCAGGTTCGAACGCTTCTTCTTGATACTCATGCTCTACTTCTTGAGGTTCAGCGATTTCTTCTTGGTAATCATTTGTATACTCATTAAAATTTGTAGAATCTTGATCCTCTTCTTGTTCTATTTGATCAATCAATGATTGATTTTGATCATATAAACTATCTAATTCTGTTTGTTTAGCACTAATAGTTTCTTCAAGACCAATAATTTTCTTTTTAAATCCTTCAGTCTTATCTTTTTCTCTTTCTTCAACAGCCTTGTAAGCTTCATCATAAACTTTGTTACGATATGTTTCGAACTCACTCATCATTGCTCTTTCTAGAGTTTTTCTTGCTTCAGCAATAAATCCTTCGATTGTTGCAATTTCTGTTTGATATCCTTCGATTAATTTTTTATGATTTTCGCTTGCAATGTCGTAATCTCTTTCCAAATTACGTTGTCTGTCAAGCTCTTGTTGTTGTTGCTTGTTTAAGTAGTTAGTTTCAATTGAACTAGATGCTTCGGCAAGCAAAGCCTTGTAGTTATCAAATGATTCTTTACTAACTTGAATTTGTCTACGATATTCTTTAGTGATTTCTCTAAAGTTAAGTTCTTCTTGAGTCATATCATTGTTGATTTGCTCAATGTCTTGCATATGTTTTTTACGTTCAGCCATGTAGTTTTCAGCTTCTTGCATAGCTCTTTCCAAAACAAGTGAACTTTCAACTCCAGCCTCATCAAAATTGAATTTTTCATGCTCAACGTTTCTAAGTCTTGCTCTTTCAAGTTCGCGTTGTTCTTCCTCAGCACGTTTTTGTAAATACGCATAAAGGATAGGAATACCTTTCTTAATTTCGCTTTGTTCAAACAAAATTTCGTAATCAACATACTCTGGAAGAGTGCGAGTTGCTTTGTCAATGTTAACTTCAAAATATTGGTAATTTTGGTTTAGATCACTAACAATTGCATTATGTCTCAAATCTAAGAAAATTGTTACAATATAATTGAGTAACAAAATAATTGCAGGAGTGAGCATTGTTTGAGATAACAATTGTCCAATATCTGTTGCAGTTTCGTAATCATAAAGTCTTAACAAAACAGAGGCAAAAGCTAATATGTAAGAAATAATGTTCATTGTTGTAATGTCACGTTTAAATGTACTGTTCTTTAATGGAGTTGCAACACAGTTCTCAAATGACATATAGTAACTTGCATTATGTTCTCTGTACAAAACAAATTGTTGCCATTGTTTACGTAAAAGCTTTGGAACTTTTCTTGATTTCATTTTGTTGTTAAACGAAACTAAGTTGTCCTCATTAATATTTGGATTGTCAATAAAATAACTGTTGAACATGTCAATAGTTTTAATAAGTTTTGCCTCATACGCATGAGTAGTGGAAAGAATTACACAAAAAATTGTGAATAAAAATAATGCAATAGCAGTTATAAAAATTGCATTAAATGCCACATAATCTGGTATTGAAGTAAAAAACTTGTCTACTTCTTCAAAAATATTCATAAATTTCCCCTTTGTTGAATATATTTATAGGTTTATTATAACACAAAGAAATATTAATTACTAATATTTTTCGATATTTTTTTAAAATTTTTTTAAATTTTTTTATTTATTTAATTTTTTAATTTAATTATTTATAAATAATTAATTCATTAATTTATTATTTTTAATGTTAATTTTTCGAATTTTAGACATAATACTCTTGACATTTTATTGATTTGTAATTATTATAATAAAAAGAGGTAGATTATGATTTATTATATTTACTACATTTTAGGAATTGTTATGATTCCCGGCATTATTATGGGAATATGGGCTCAATCTAAAGTTTTTTCAACATTTAATCATTACAACAAAATTGAAACAAAACATGGGAAAAGTGCTAGCGAAGTAGCTAGATATATGTTAGACAGTGTCGGATGCGTAGACACAAAAATTAAACCTATTAAAGGTGAATTAACAGACAATTTTGATCCAAGAAATAACACTGTATCATTGTCAGAAAGTGTTTACAATGAAAGATCGGTTGCTTCAATTGGAGTTGCTTGCCATGAAATTGGACACGTGATTCAACACAAAGAAAAATATGCACCAATTCAAGTAAGAAACAAACTTGTTCCAGTCATTAATGTTTTAGGATATTTTGCTTGGCCTTTAATCTTCATTGGATTAATCGCAGAAATTATTTTCTATGCAACGTTTGCAAAATGGTTAATCTGGGTTGGAGTTGGAGTTTACGCACTTAACACAATTTTCTGTTTAATAACTTTACCAATTGAAAGAAATGCTAGCAAACGTGCTTACAAAATGTTAGTTTCAACTGGAGAAATGGATGAAAAAGAAGCTGAAGGTGTGAAAAAAGTTTTAGATGCAGCAAGTTTAACATACGTTGCTGCATTAGTAACAAGTATTCTTTCTTTGTTAAGACTTTTATTATTTATCTTCATCGCTAGAGAAAAATAAAATTTCCTCTAAGGTGTGAAAATCTAATAACTATTTCACTTTCAATATTTTTAGTGTAATTAGAATAATTCAAAATGGAGTTGTCATCATTTAAAATTTCTACGACATCTCCTTTTTTTAATTTTAAATTTCCGATATCAAGCATGAAACAATCCATGCAGACATTTAAAACTCTACATTTCCGACCTAAAACTTTTAACTTCATACCAATATATCTTAAATCAAAGCCGTCGGCATATCCTATCGACACAATGGCAACTTTAGTCTTTTTGTCTAAAACACATCGACGACTGTAACCAACAAGTTCATTTTGGTCTACAATTTTTATTTCTAGAATTTTTGACTGAATTTTAACAACCGGTTTAAAATTCTCAGTTTTTCTTACATACAAAGAATGTCCTATTCGAACCATATTTAAATGATGATTTTTTATTTCATTTACTCCACTGTTGTCTGCATGAACAATTAAATTTTTATTTACAGTTTTTGCAACTTTCACGAAAGGTAAAAATCTTTTCATTTGTTTTTCAACATGTTCATCAGTTGTAGCAAAATGCGTGTAAATTCCTTCAAGTATTAATTTACTATTTTTTATTTTTTCTAAAATATTTTTGAAATTTTTTAAATCGTCAAATCCATATCTATTCATTCCCGTATTTATTTTTAAATGTATTTTAACTTTTTTGTTGCTATTAATTAAAAAATCTAGTTCGCATTCACTTCCGCATGTAAAAGAAAAATCCTCATTTATTTCGTTTTCAATAGGACCAACAATTAATATTTTCTTATTGCTTATATTTCTAACTTGTTCAGCTTCAAAATAATATGCGACACCATAAAAATCTACGAAATCATCAATTACTTTTACAACTTGATTTAGTCCTACTCCGTAAGCATTAGCTTTTACCATAGCACAAATTAACGAATTAGGGTTTTGTAATTTTACACTTTGTACATTTTCTTTTAATCTAACTGTATCCACAATAAAAGAATTAAACATAACATTATTTATGTTTTTATAATTTGCTGAGTGCTATTTTTTTTAATCTTTCGATATAAAAATAAATTGTATGTAATTAATAAATACAAAAAAAGTAGTTCTGTTTTCACAAAACTACTTTTAAATTTAGAACAAGATTACTGTGTCAGTAATAGATTTTTGATCCCAAGAATTAGGAGCATCATTTCCAATTATAAAGAATAATTTGTTTCCGCCTCCACAAACGTTTATGTAAACATTTTCAGAATCTTTTATTTCCTTAATCAATGAAATCTGATCACTTTCAGAATTTTGACTTAAATCTAATTTATAATTAGAACTTATGTCCTCAAACTTGGTTTTACCTGTACCATTTAAAATTAAATTGTTATTTTTCAATTCTAATTTAATTCCTTTTACTGTAACATCTTCAGAATCTACTGTTTCCGTCCATGAAGATTCAATACTAAACTCACTATTCGAAGAAGCAATCATTAATCCTAGAGCTCTGTATAATGTAATTTGATTTTTAAGTTCAGCATCTTCATATTCTTTTCCTTCAACAGGTTTTTCTTTAAAGAATGTGTAGAACTCGCTTAAATTTTCTTTCCAGTAATCAAGAGTTTCTTTAGACAATGTTACATTTTTAACCTTTTCCAAACCAGTGTAAATCACACTTGACGGAACAGCACCTAACGAAGCATCCTTTATTGCACCGTTTCCAGTTCTCATTTCTTTAAATTTTTGACATGAGAAATCTTGAGCAATAACTCCACCAGTGTAATAACCTTTAAGTTTTCCATTGAAAGTTGAATTTGTAATGTAACCGTCAACATTTCTTGCAACAAAACCACCTACAACAGATGTATAACCTTCATTAATTATATCAACTGTAACATCAGCATTGTCAATTAAACCACCTAAGTTAAGACCGACAACGCCAGCCATTCCATATTCAGAAAGTTTAAACACATCGCCATTTACTTGAATTGTAGCATGTTGAATTACACCTCTGTTTTCTCCAGCAACTACCGCTGAATATCTATAACCTTTAACTGTTGCATTATTAAGTGTCACATTGACATTTTCAATCTTTGTTCTTTCTCCAACAAAACCGAACACTGCTCCAGCAGAATCTCCAGTAACCAAAACAGATCCATTAACTGAAATATTGTAAGCTAAGCTGTAATTTTTAATATCACTTTCATTTATCGTTACTCCAGCAACATCAAATCTTCTTGAACTGTTTTTGTAACCATCAATAATTCCCGCCACCGCACCGGCGTAGTAAACATCTTTAACATTTGCTGATTTTCCAGTCGCTTGAGATAAATAGATATTATATTGACCGTCTGATACAGTTCTTGTGCTTGTTGCACTAACATTTGATGAAATTAATGCTAAATCAATGTTTCCTTTAATAACACCAGCAACACCACCAACTGCATTTGCCCCACTAACAACTAGTTCTGGAGAGTCTACGGTAATGTTGTACAAAGCATAACCATCAATGATTCCAGCAAGAACACCAACAGTCTTTGTTCTGGACGCACTAACACGAATCGCACTCACCGTCAAATTTCTAACAGCAAATGAGAAGTAGTTATTCATTCGTTTCATTTCTTTGAACAATCCAACACTTTCACGAGCGTCATCATAATTCAAACGAATTCCAGTAACAGACATATTGTTACCTTGAATGTTACCAGAGAACACCGCTTCACTTGATTTCAAATTAGAATAATATCCAGACAAATCAATGTCGTTTACTATTCTGTAGTAATCCGTAGAAATCTTTTCGCCACTGTTGAAATATTTATTCCAAATATCTTCATTGTATATAACAATTGGATTTCTCTTTAATCCATAAGTGTTGTCAGAAACTTCTTTTGTTTGTGTAACTTCCGCGTAACCATTAACATCAACCGTTGTTTCAGTTATGATTATATTTCTAAGTCCGTAATAAGTTGTAACTTTTTTATCTTTACCTTCAACGACGTTAGGTGCTGATGAATAAGAAATACTCAAACTTACATGTTCTAAACATGACACAAGCTGAGGAACCCCCTCTCTCATAATCCAAACACCACCCTCAAATCCGTTTGAAGAGTACACAAAACCTTTTTGTTTTGTCACATCTTGATTTGTCAAACTCACAACCGTTGTAAGCCCTTCAATTCCGTTAGAATATCCAACTTGATTTGTAACAATTTCAAAACTATTAGCAATTGTTCCAAGATTTGAATTTGGAGAAGCAAACATATAGAATGAGTTACTACGGACTCCACCGGCAATGTTTGTGTAAACACGATTAATTGTTCCATTGTTTTCGTAAACAAAACCTGAGAACATATTGTTGTTTGTATCTCCAACAACTCGCATTGACACATATGAATCTGTTATCGTTCCAGAATTCTCAAGAACAAATCCGGCTGAAATATCCTTAGCAGATAAATTACCAATTGTCCTTGCAGATGATGACGTTCCTTTAAAAGAACTTCCTAGAGTCACATGACTCATTGAAATATGAGACTTGTTGTCGAGAACAAATCCAGCAACTTTAATATCTATAGACAAAGATGATAAAGTGCTGTTGTAAGCATAAATTTTACCTTCAAAAGAGTTAGACACAATTTTTCCATTGTTTGTATGAACAAATCCAGCAAAATTTGCAAGACCATAGAAGTACATTTTGCTTATTGAATTTGTAATGTGTCCAGCATTTGTTTCAACTAAACCAGCAACATTGAAGTTATAAGTAGTTAAACCAGCAGTTTTGTATGTTTCCAATTTGCTTGCTCTAACCGCCATTCTTCCTTCAGTTTCACAATTTGAAATTACACCCAAGTTGTTAACAGCAATTCCGCCAAATTTTACACTTGTGCATTCACTTGCTTTCTCTGTAAAATCATAATAATCTCCAGCTCTTGAAACTTCTTCGTATTGCACTCTTCCAAATCCAGAGTAAACAACTTTTAGGTTAAGCACAGCGCTTTCTTCATAAATAGTGTTAAACAATCCAAAGACAAGGTCTGTAGTTGTTGAAGTTGCAAAACTTTCTATTGTGATAGTATGACCATTTCCGTCAAAACTTGCAAAATGTTTATCAATTGGAGTGAAATCATTTAACGTTAAATCAACACCTAGAATAAAGTTTGCAGTTTCATCGTTTGCCATAGTCAAGAAATCTTCTTCAGATTTGATTACAGTGTATTCGATTGGAGACACTTTGTCCGTTAAATCTAATTTGAAATCTTTTGAATATGAAACTTTTCCTTCTCCAATTTTCCAATTCTTAGAATCTAAAATTAAACCAAATGTCAAATTCAATTTTTCAGGAGCTTTTCCTGCCTCAAATTTAATTATGTTGTTTTGAATGTCAACCTTAATTTCTTTAGAGATATTATATGATAAATATCCACCATTATTTAAAGTCTTTAAAATTGACTTAATGGCTGTAATACTTGCACCCATATTGCTTGAATTCAAACTATCTTTATCCCAAATATCTTCATGCTGACGGTTTCCTGCATAGGCAATATCTGTTGCTCTAAAGTAGAATTCAAGATGAATATCTCGATCATAACTTCCATAAATCACATTAGGAGCACTGTCCATAGTTTGATTAATGCTAACAGAGTAAACTACATAATTTACAACGTTAAACGTTAAATTTAAAGGTTTCGTTTCAGTCTTATTTTCATAATGTTGAATAGCTGTTAAGTTCAGTGTTACGCTTGAACTTCCTGCATCATTTGTTAAAATATAATAATCTTCACCAAGTTCTGGATAAGACTCAATTGTTCCGCCACTAATTGATTTTTCTAAGTCATCAGTGTCGGTTGTCGTAATCTTTAAAATTGTACCAACGCCGTCTGCAATATAATTTGCAACACTGTTTATTTCAAACTCCTTTTGACCTTGAGACGTGTCAATCGTTCCAACAGATGTCACTTTGTCTGGAGTAATGTAATCAACCACCATGTTAGGCATCATTTTTACATCTACGCTAATTGTTTGATCAGCTAAGAACACACCTTCTCCACTCTTACTATCTTTGTAGTAAGCAGTAACTAAAATTGTGTGATTTTTAGAAGTTGACCTTGCGTCAATTGTTGTTTTTACGTAAATTTTATTGCGATGTTTTACTAACTTAATTCCTTCTCCATCACTAGAAATATCATCTTGATTTGCTAGGCTCTTTCCTTCTTCATCGATTTGCACAAATCTAATCTTTTCATTTCCTTCTGTAATGTCTGTAATTTCCAGATAATCATAATAAGCATCTTCTGGCGACATTTCAATCGTAATCATTCCAGATCTGTTTGGTTTTAAAATGTTTGTAACTTTTTTACTCTCATCACCCAAATATGATTCATAATTTTTAAGTTCAATTTTGTCAATTCGTTGATTTAAAAGTGTCAAACAAATTGAATTTCTTAAGTTTTCGTCAATTGAAAATTTTACATTCAATTCTTTGTTAGTTTCCTCTTCTTCTAAAATACCATGCAGTTGAAGAGTGTAAGTAACATATTGCTTGTTGTTTTCAAACTTTTCAGTTTTTACAAGAACATTGTAATTAGTTCCTTGACTAAAGCCATCAATTGAAACACAACCTTTAAGAACTTCATCGTTTTCAATCTTCTTATCTGTTGAGATGATTGCATTAACGATTACATTGTCATTTGGATAAACAACCGCTTTACCAAAGTTTACTTGAATGTCGTTTGGTCCAACTGCAGTTTCAACATCAAAATTAATTGGAGTAAATGAAACAACTTTATCGGCAACGTCTTCAATTTTCATTGTTAAACTTGGAGTAACGCTTAAAGAATATCTTAAACCTGCAACATGTTTGTTAATCGAAATTCCAAACACAGTTCCGTACGGTACTGTAACTTTGCCATCCGTTATTTTTAATCCACTTATTGATATATTTGAAAGGTCATCAGCTTCAACATTAACACCCAAATCTATCTCAGAGGTTGTTTGATAATAAATGTCTTCGTTTTTACTATTTATGATTTCTTCAACTTTTCCACTTGTTGTTAAATGGAATTTTTGAGCCGTGTTTTCATAAATGGTAATTGGACTGTCTGCCTCAACAGAGTTTCCACCATAAGTTGTACTTAAATTTATGTCTCCAACAGGCAAACTTACATGAACTAATATTTCACAAGTTGCACCGGAATTAAGTATTGATGTAAATGTGAGTTTTGCAGTTCCTACGCCATTAACTTTGATTTGATTTCCTACAATGCTCACTACATTTGTGTTACTTGATGTTACTCTAAGTTCTAAATTAATTACAGTTGGAGTACTAAAGAAATTAAATATTCCATATTGGTCGACCGTTCCATCCGACTTATACGTGTCAGCCATTAAATGATAATTGTATTTTTCATCTAATTTCTTATATAATTCAGAGTAATTTTTTAAATCCTTTTCTAGATTAAACACGTAGTAGTCAAAATGAATTGCTGTGTCACTAATATTTTTTGCACCATGTGTTAAATTATTTTCATCGACTTTTGCCTCAATTTTGCTAGGAGCAATTTCAAAAATTGGATTTCCATTTGTTGTTAAGTAAATGTAACCACCATTGTAATTTGCATTGTAACTCCATGGAGACGTTGCACCGCCTTTAACACTAGTTAAACCCACGCTGTAAACAGCATCATCTGTATTTGTATTATCTTTATCGTCAACTACGCTATAAACTTTTGTATAAGCTGAATTTAATGCAAAATTGTCCGCAATATATGTTAACTCATTTAGTTTTCCCAAGAAATAAGAATCAGTAATTACAGCATGACATGCTTTACTTGTAACACCTTGAGTCAACGCATAAGCGTTTGGAGCTTTAATATAAGCATTTACACTACATGCATAAATGAAAACTTTTGATAAATCTCCGCCTTTTAAAGCCTCTCCATCACCAGTAGATAATCCAACAAGACCAGAAACATTTGTTCCAGTAATGTCAGCTTCGCCCTTAATTGAAGCCAAGTTATTATAATCCCAACGATAACTCATTACTGATGAGTAATAGAAAATTCCTTGCTTGCTAATTCCAGCAAGTCCACCAACATTTGTTCCGTTCAATTGCTCAGCATTTAAGATTTGATATTGACAGTAATAATACGCTCCACCATTGTCGTTTCCTACAATTCCACCTACATTTGTTCCACCAGTTATTTGAACACTTGAACGCGCAGTGTCAAGAACTTTATTTATTAGATCAACACCGCTAATAGAATCAAGATTTAGTCCGTCAAGGGTAACATTTAAAGTTTGTGCAGTGGTAACATTTTCACCAATAATTCCACCGATGTTTCCGCTTTCTGCTGAAATTAATCCTTTAACCTTGATATTCTTTAATGCTCCGTCTGTAGCACTTCCAACATTAGTATTTCTTCCAACAACAGCACCAATTGAACAGATTGTTAATTCTGATGTTATATTTACACTTGCCACATATCCATGAGAAGAATTTGATACAAATGTAACTTTACTTTCAGTTTCTTGACTTTCAGTTTCTTGCGTTGCAGTTGAAGAATTAAACGTTGCGCCTTGAATTGTTCCATTGTTAAGTCCAGCAACTCCTCCAAAGTAAACTGTAGCAGATCCAGACAACTCAATTGTTCCTTCAACGCCACTTTCTGTAAATTCGATAGTTCCATTATTTGTTCCAACAAGTCCACCAATGTAAATGCTATTTGAATCACTTATTTCAGTTTTTCCAGAGAAAGTTGCTGTTACATCAGTTAAAGTTTCTGTGTTTTCATCAAACACACCAACACTGTTTCCACTCGCTGTAAGATCTCCAAATGAAACCATGAAATGTACATTTTCCATAGTTCCCTTGAAAGAACTAAACAAGCTAGTATGTCCATCTTTTAAATTTACGCCACTAACTGTAAATTTCTCACCTGCTGTTGATTTAATAGCACCAGTAAAATCGGAAATTGTAATGTCTTTATGTAAAATGATGTCATTTTTGATTTCGTAATTTAATCCTTTAATATATTCATCAATAGATTCATCTTCATGTTCCGAAATCCAAATTAAATCATTTTCATCATTAATTACATGTGGATTTTCTTCCGTTCCATCAGTTACATATAAATTTATTATTTTGTGAGTATCTTTATTTTCTTCTCTAAAATCGTAAGTTAATTGTCCATAAGTTCTTATAACGGAATTTAAATTGTCTTTAGCAAACAAGTGAAGTTTATATTTTCCAGCAGACAATCCGTTTATTGTCAAAATATTATCATTTAAAGTATATCCAACACCTTTAATTTGGATATTGTTAAATTGATCAGTAACAATAACTTCTAAATTATTTAGAGATTCACCTGTAAAATCTTTAAACTCTAAACTTTGACCATTTTCATCCACATAATCAACTTCAATTTTGTAACTTTCTTGATCTTTTAAATCTATGTAGAAATTAGCATCTGAGTCAACATTCAAATCTGAAGTTACAATCAAATTTGAGGTGTAATAAGGTTCGTTAATTCTTACATCAACTCTTCTTGTGTACTCAACTCCATATTGAGAAACAGTAACATAAATTATTCTAGTTGCTCTCTCCATATTCTTTGGAGCAAGTGGCAACTTTTCTTCATTCGACGGAGTACCAATCGCGACTACTTCATCTGTATTAGTGAATTCATTTCTGTTTTCGGATTCATTATACTTAATTATTGCACCTTCAAAATACCAAGAATAATTTACGCCATAATTTTTTACACTTTCGTTTAAAATAACTTTTAATTCTTCTGTAGTCAAATTTGAGTAATATGGACTAACTTTATTCGCTGAATAAAGATTTACATTGGTTTTGTTAATCGAAATGTTTTCGTCTTTCAATTCTTCATAAATAAAGATTGTTTTTTCAATGATTGCAGATTTAATTTCGTCTTTTATTATCTCCATTTTATCAATGTCAAAATAATTAATTTTTATTGTTAAAGTAATATATTTATTATCTCCGTCAACACATGTACCTTCATTTAATGAACAAGTAACTTGATTATCTTCATTATCTACATTATTTGGTAAAGAAATATAAGTATCAATTGAGTCTAAACCTGAAACTTCATATCCATATCCAGAAACTAATTGAGAACTTATTATTGAATTATTTAACTTTGTTGTAAATGTTACAGTTTGACCGCTTGCAAGAGCGTAATCTAATCCATTTTCAGCAATCCATGAAGTTTCAATTTTTTTCACATCTTCATTAAGAATTAAATCATACTTACCTTCTTCGATTTCGATTGCATTCTTAATATCTTCACAAACATACACTCGAACAACATATTTCAAATAATTTCCAGCGTCTATTTCAATTTTATATTCTCCGACATCTGCACTTGTTGGATCTAGGATCATACTATTGCTAGTTTTAAGATAAGGTGAATTATCCTTATCTGCCGGTTGTTTCTCTGATTTCGTATAAAGATAATCAAATTCTTCTTTTGTTTCACCGTTATATGTCAATTTTAAGTTATTTTGTCCATTACCTAAAACTTTTACTTTAAATGTATGCTTGTCTATCTCTTGATCGTTTTGATCAAGAAGTTTTGTAAGATTGATTAGATAGTTTGTATCTGTATTTTTTAAGTACAACTTCTGAGAAACATACTCATTGTTTTCATTTTCAAATGTTAAAGATTTTATTCTAGTATGATATGGAATGTTATCCATGAATGTAACAACACCATAAACACCCTCAACTTCAGCAACACCTTTTTTCATTTCAAAAGTTAAGTCTTTGCTAGTTAAATTAATTCCAGTAAGGTAATCTTCTTCTCCTGTGTAAACAGATTGAATTGTAATGTTTGCAGTAGAATTTGGATTTCCGCTTTCGCTTTCAACATATTTTACATAAACTGTTTCGTTTTTAGAGATTACGTCTGAAACTACATTCTCTCCATTAACCACAAAAGATAAAATTCCTTTTGAGCTTGTTCTAAATTCTAACAAATTCTTATTTGTTCCAACTTCAGTTGAAGTAGAATTATTTTCACTCAAATCTGCCTTGTTTAAAACAATTCTCATTCCCATCATTGAAGAGAAACTGTAATCTTCTTTAGGAACAAACTTGAAAACTTGACCTTGTCCGTTTGCATAATAATCAAAGATTTCAAAACTGTCCGCACTTGTTTCTTTTCCATCTTTTAAAACGTTAATAGAGTGAGGCATTACTTCAGATTTAACATTAATAGTTTTAGTTACAGTTTCAATATCGCCAACATATTTAGGAATGAATGTTGCATTTACTTTTTCAGTTTCATCCGTTTTATTTCCAGAGTAAAGCGTAAATGAATTGTTAGCAATTTTTTCTGCTAAAATATGCTCAGATGATTCAACCGTAAAATTGTAATATTCCAAAAGATTTTCATTAAACTCTATTGTTTTTGTATTGTACTTGCTTGAAGTATGATTTGCGATTAAGTATAACGGATTATATTTTTCAACATTACTGTTTTCATCATTTTCTTGATTGTTGTTTTTAAGTTCGAGAGAAACATTTAAATCTTCTGATTTTACCAAAGAAATTTTAATCTCCTTGTCTTTAAAAGAAGTTTTATCATAACTATGCATGGTTGTAATTGGATAAATTGTAAATTCGTAAGCCTCAGCTTCAGAACTTACAGTAAATCCAGAAATTAAATCAACTCCATCAACATTTGTAGTTTTAACCTCAACACCATTAGGAACAGTTTCATTTTCTAATCCCGCGTAAACTTTGTCAGTACATTCTCCGTAAGTCAAGTCATTACTTAAAGACAAAGCTAAGCAATCTTTAATTTTTAAAGTGTGAGAATTTACTCCTTCTTCTGGAATCTGAATAATATAATTTGGATTTAAGATTTCCACATCAGTAGACTTCTTTTCCACTTTTAGATTAATTAAAATCGATTTGTTTGAATTAAGATGCAGAACTTTAACGGGTATCTCGCCTGAAGTCAAGGCTGTAACTGTAAAAGTCGCTGTCATTTTATCGTATGAAACATTTGAGAATTCCACATTTTTATTGGTAGACGAAACATCAATCTTTCCAACATGTTTTTTCTTGATTCCGGAAAACTTTACTTGTAAATCAACCGACGCTCCTTCATCACAATTAGTTTCATCAATAAACAAAACTGCATTTTCAACTTTTTCTCCATTAATCATAAATTGCATTTTTAGTTTAGAATACTTTCCTCCACATGCAGAAAAAATAAAACAACTAAAAATTGTTAACACCATTACTAAAATCGCACTAAATTTTTTCATCATTTCCCCTCAAATTTAATTTAACCTAAAATGCCATAATTATTTTAATTTAATTTATAAAAATATTATAAATAATTCGTGCGATAAATGTCAAATAAAAAAGAAATAAACATAAAATTTTTTGCATATAAATAAATTAAGTAGAGGAATTTATGGAAAAATTAAAAAACGAAATTTCAAAAGAACAAACTATAATTTTAAAAAATAAACAATTTTTAACGGTCGGGGGAACAAATAAAATAATTAGTTTAAAAACAGATTTAATCCAGTTAGACACTATCTATGGCGGATTAATAATTAATGGAAACGATTTAGAATTGATTAAATTAGATAATGAAACAATGAACGCAGAAATTAAAGGAAATGTAAATTCGCTAAAATTTGTAGAAAGTAAAAACAAAGAACCAATTTTTAGGAAAATATTTAAATGATTTACGAAACCACAAATCAATCAAATGTATTTTTAATATTTTTATTTTTCGGATTAATTTTTGGAATTATATTATTTATTTTTTCATCATTAATTTTAAGAAAAAATCAAAAAAAATTAAAAAAAATCATATTTGACACCATATTTACTAGTATTTTTTCAATATTTTTCATCTTTTTATTAAATTTTTTCAATTTCGGCAAACTGTCTTTAGCCTTAATCTTTATATACTGTTTTGCAATTTTATTAGGATATAAAACAAATGAAAAATTAGTTGTCTTTTTCAAAACAAAATGTTATAATCATATTAAACTAGAAAAAGAAAAAGATGAACGCACAAGCAAAAAAAGTTAAATTAATTATTATTGGAGCAATTTCTTTAATCGCTCTTCTTTTGTTTACTTGTATTTTCCAACTCATAGGAATTGCAAGAAAAAAAGAAAAAATTGAAAGACAAGAAAAAGAAATTGAAAAACTTGAAAAAGAATTAGAATTTTACTCTAACCTTGAAAACGACAGTAAATCACCAGATATAGAAATTGAAATCGAAGGAGAAGAATAATGATTATTTCCGTAACCGGAAAACCTTGCAGTGGAAAAGGAACCGTTTGTAAATTGTTTTGTGAAAAATACAATTTTGAACGAATCTCAATAGGAGAACTTCAAAGACAATACGCAAAAGAAAGAGGATTAGACATTTTAACATACCAACAAACTCAGCATATTTTCGATTCCGACAAAATTGTTGACGGAAAAATAGTTGAAATTGGGAAAGCAAGACTAAATGACAATATAATTTTTGACGCTCGTCTAGCATGGCATTTTATTCCAAAATCATTTAAAGTATTTTTAGACGTCGACTGGCAAACTGCAGGAGAACGCCTTCTTGGAACAAACCGAGAAACCGAAAATGGAGAAAACCTAGAAGACGCAATCCAAAAATTAAAGGACAGATGGGAAACCGAAAACAAACGTTACAAAATGCTTTACAACACAGACAATTTAAACCTAAACAATTATGATTTAGTAATAAACACATCAGACAAAACTCCAGAAGAAATTGTAGAAATTATCTACAAAAATTACAAAAAATTTCAAAAATAAGCAAAAATTTGCTTATTTTTTATTATTTTTTTCACAATTTGTCCATAGTTTTCAAAAAAATAAGACAGTGTCAAAAAATTTTTATTTACATAGAATGCAGTATGAATAAATGGATAAAACTGCTCTTAATCATATCTTCGTTTGCTATTGTTAGCATCATTCTTTATTTTGTTTTGCGAGCATTTGGAATTACAAAAATTAGCACAATTAGAAAAATCGTAGAAAGTACAGGCAATATGGGACTCATAGTTTACACTATCATACAATCTGTTCTTTTAGTAGTTCTTTGTTTTGTTCCACTTCTCAACACATCTCTCGTTTTTTTAGGAATAGTTTTATTTGGCTCTAAGTGGGCTTTCATTACATGCTTAATTAGCGTTTTCATTTCAGCTTCAACACTTTTCTTCATCGGCGACAAGTTTGGAGAAAAATTAGCTGTAAAATTTTTAGGCAAAGAAACATTTGAAGAAACTCAAAATCTACTCGAAACTAAAAGCAAAATTTACTTATTCGTTTTCTACATGATTCCGATAATCCCAGATGAAGCATTAGGAATTATGTCCGGAATGACTAAAATAAAGTATTGGTATTTCATCCTTGTCTGCATGTTGTTTCACACGATTGAATTTACAATCTTCTGCTTCTTTGGAAGTGAATTAATTAATTGGGGAAGTTTATCCGTTATTGAATGGATAATATTCATAAACGTTTTAATCATTGATTACTACTTTCTTCTCAAATTTGAAAAATATCTAGAAAAAAGAATTAAAAAGTAAAATGAATTGCAAAAATATTAATTATATAGTATAATAAACACATGGGAAAACTAAATCTAAAAACCTCATGTGTTGCTTTTATTTCAGGATTCGCTTTTAGCCAACTTTTGGTTGCTATTTTTTTAGTTCTAGGAACAATTGTTTGTACAATGCTTAAAATAGACACAACCGAATTTAAAATGTTTAACAACACAGGAATTGGTTACATGATAAGCGTACTTATTATGCAAGCGGGATTATTTTTAACCGCCACCTATTTTACTAAGAAAGAAACTTTCACTTCATCAAGTAAATTTAGTTTTAAGAAAGCTTTAATTTACGCATTTTGTTCTGCCATCTTAATTTTTATGCTTTCACCTATTGTTACATGCTTTGACAGTCTTCTTGTAAAGCTAGGTAAAGAGCCAAGCGTTATTCCTTATGAGCTAAATCTAAAAAATTATTTAATATCAATTTTTTCACTCGCAATTCTTCCAGCAGTTTGCGAAGAATTACTTTTTAGAAACACTATTTTTAAAGGATTGAAAAAATACGGAAACACCTTTGAAATCATCATATCAACAATAATGTTTGCCATTTTCCATATGTCAGTAAATCAACTGATTTACCCTATTCTTATGGGATTATTCTTTTCTTGTGTTATGGCGAAAGAAAACAACATATTATATACTATCATCTGTCACGCAGTAAACAATTTTCTTTCTCTAACACTATCTTTCTTTAACATTTCACTAATGTTTAAACACTGGACATTTATTTTGTTAGCAATCCTATTGTTTGTCATATATCTAGCGACAATGATATTCTTTATAAAAAAATTACACAACAAATCTGAAACAAAGCCTTCAAAAGACGAAATTAAAATTTTAATTATAACTATGTCCGTAATGATTGTTTTATGGATAATTATCTTATTAGCAGGTTAAAGTGAACAACAAAAAATATGCAATTTTAAGCTCAATATATTATTTATCAATGACACTAGTTGCCATAGTTTTTGTTTTAGGATACAAAGGCATAATTAAAAACAGTGAATTAAGTTCATTTCTCATTCAAATTGTTACAATGCTAGCTGTTCCCATGCTTTTACATTCTTTGTTTGTTTCAAAAAACTTTAAGAAAACTCTTTGCGACACAGGATTTAAACAAATAAGTTCAAAAATGTGGCTAATTTCAATTGGTCTTGGTGTAGTTCTATTTTTGTTAAACGGATTTATAGCTGATTTCTTTTCAACAATAATTCACCTTTTCGGATATGAACGACTATCTAATCCTGAAAGCGTCAAAATGACACATGGTTTACTGCTAAAAGAATACTTGTTTTCAGCAATATTCCCAGCATTTTGTGAAGAATTTTTACATAGAGGGATAATGTTATTCTCCGGCAAAAAATATAAATCGCCCAAATTATGTTTAATCATTTCTTCCCTACTCTTTGGCTTTATGCATATGAATATTAATCAATTTTTCTACGCCACAATTTTAGGATTCTTGATAGGATATGTTGGACTATGCGCTAACAGTATATGGCCATGTATTGTTATACATTTTACAAACAATTTCTTAAGCTCATATTTTTACTACGGACAAGAATTAGGATTTATTATTCCAAAGTTAGTAGCAAAATTTGAAGTTTTTATTCAAAACAACTTATTGTCTTTTATTGCATACAACATTATCACTGTAACTCTATGCGTTTATGCGTTTAATTATTTAATCAAACAGATGCGAATCAATCGTGCAAAAACTGAAATGACAAAAGTCGTGAAAGATTTAAACATGGAAAATTTACCTATTGCGCAAGCTCAAGACAAGCTTCAACACATTAACTACATTTTAAGCAAAAGCGATATCAAATCCGTGTTTAATGGTTGTACAGACAACAAGTTAACTCCAACGGAGAAAACTGTCATTATTGGAGTGTTTACTTTAGGAATTCTTGCTACAATTGCAAGTTTCATTTGGGGGATAATGTAATGTTAAAAATTAATTTAGTAGTTATGGGCGATATAAAAGAAAAATTTTTCACCGAAGCCATAAACGAATATTCTAAACGTATTAGTAGATTTGCAAATTTAAATATCATTGAATTAAAAGAAAATATTGCTAGCGGAAAATCATCAAAAGACATTGAAAACGCATTAAAAAAAGATGCTGAATTAATAAAAAAACATTTAAAAGGTTACATTGTTGTTTTAGATGTTCTAGGCAAAACGAAAAAAAGTGAAGATTTTGCTAAATCCTTAAACGATTTATCTTTAACAAACAGTGAAATCAGCTTTGTAATAGGAGCATCCAACGGCTTACATGAAGAGATAAAATCAACAGCAAATGAAAAACTATCTTTCTCCCCTATGACATTTCCTCATCAATTAATGCGAGTAATCTTTTTAGAACAACTATACCGAGCATTCACAATTATTAACAATATTTCATATCACAAATAGAGGTGATTATGACATATCAAGATTTAATTTCAAGAATAGTCCAACTCCAAGAAGAGGGGTTGGAACTTTTTAATGCTGGAAAGTCAACTTTAGGTAAAAACATTCTAGCAACCCACGTTGGAAGTTATAACGGGACTCAAATTTTAATTCAAGGTGGAATTCATGCCAGAGAATATATTTCAACTCTTCTAATGATCGAACAAGCAAGATTTTTACACAACAACAATCTTGTAACAAACGGCGGAATTTATTTTGTTTTCTTAACAAATCCAGACGGCGCAGAAATTGTACTTGACGGAATTAATAGCGTAAATTGTGAAATTACAAAAAATTATTTAATTAATGCAAACAACGGAAGTTTAGATTTTTCCCAGTACAAAGCCAACATAAATTTAGTTGATTTAAACACAAATTTTGACGCCAATTGGGGAGGCGGAAGTCAAAACGTATTTTGCCCAGCCACTGAAAACTTCGTTGGGTTTTACCCAGAAAGCGAGCGAGAAGTTAGAGATTTGATTAATTTTACACTTCAAGTTAGACCAAGTTTAACAATTTCATATCACAGCAAAGGAAATGTTATTTACTACGGATTTGAAGGTGAAAGCGACCAAAATATATCGAGAGACACTCTTATAGGGGAAGCCCTAAGCGAAGAAACAGGTTACCCTCTAATTTTTACCGAAAACTCAACAGGAGGATATAAAGATTGGTGTATTCAAAAATTAACTATTCCCTCTTACACTATCGAAATTGGAGACAACTCCATCCCTCACCCCATCAGCGAAGACTATTTACCAGAAATATTTGCCAGAAATAAAAATGTTCCACTAATTGCCTTGCAAAAAGCAATTGAATTCTCTCAAGAGATTGACTTTAATGTTCCTTTTGTGCAAAATAGTAATCAAGAGGTAACAAATGAATTTCATGGAACTAGCAACAAATTTAGCAAAGACAGCATCAAAAAAAGGAGAAGTACCGATTGGCGCGGTTATTGTCAAAAATAACAAGGTAATTTCTAAAGCATTTAACACCAGAGAAAAAGACCAAATTGCAACTCACCATGCTGAAGTTTTAGCCATAGAAAAAGCGTGCAAAAAATTAAAATCTTGGAGACTTGACGACTGTGAACTTTTTGTCACTCTTGAGCCCTGTCCTATGTGCGCCGGAGCTATTTTAAATTCTAGAATTAAAAAAGTTTATTATTCATTGCCAGACAACGAAAACGGAGGAATTACAAAATTTAATTTGTTAAACAATGTAATGAATCATTCTACCGAACATGAACATTTAAAAGAAAATAAAGATGAAAATTTAAAAATTATTCAAAATTTCTTTAAAAATAAAAGAAAAATAAATAAAAATAGTAAAAAAATTAGAAAAAATTAAATTTTCTAATTTTTTTAATTACAAATAAATAATTTTATAAATATTATTTTCTTTATATTTTGTATTTTATCATTGCTTTATCTTTTCCAATAATATTTAAATAATAAAGCATTAATAAGTAAACTATAACAGCAACAATTAATCCTAAAATTGTGTTTAAATTAGTTATTTCAACAGAGAATGTTCCTATTGCAAAAATTAACATAATAATATTTGCTATTAACAATTTAACCCAAAACATATAATCAATTTTTATTTTAAAACTTGTTTTTAAATCAAAATAATTTAAGACCATAGCAAGAAGGTAGCATGTAGTATTGGCAACAGCAAGTGCATAAATATTTAATTGTTTACTAGGTAAAAATAAGCATTCAATCACAAACTTTCCTACAACTGCAATAATAATATTTCTTACAGCATTAAATCGCATATCCACACCTTGCAAACACATTGAAAAAATTTGATTAACAGCTAAAAACAACACACCTATTCCAGAGATTGCAATTAACCTTGAAGCAAGAATTGTTCCATTTATATTTGTTATATTAAATTTTGTTCCATACAATAAAGCAACTAACCTATTTGGAAACAGCAGAAAACACAACACACAAGGCACAGTGATTACTAAAACTATTTTTAATGCATTAGCCAAATTTTTATCTCTATTAAATTTCCTTTCTCTGAGTGTAATGTTTGGAAGTATCACGCTAGCAACCGAAAAAGATACAATAGTTGGCAAGCTAACAAGACTCGAAACCGCCCCACTTTCTAATCCGTAAAGAAACGTCGGAACATTTCCATTAAAATTGATTTCCAACAAATTTACTACCAACAAACTATCAATAAAAGAGCTAATCGGCAAAATTAAACTTGTCGTTGCAAATGGTAATATTTCTTTTAAAATATCCTTATATTCTATAGTTATTTCATGCTCCCCAACAGGTCTATTTCTTTTTAAATAAACAAACATTACAAAGAATGAACCCAATTCACTTAAAACTATTCCTATTATCGCACCAACCACCGACGCAAACAAACTAACATTTATCAGCACAACAGACAAAATTAATCCAAACAACATTTTCACAAATTGCTCTAAAATATTTGATACAGCGCTTGGATAAAAATTTTTCTTACCCTGAAAATACCCTCTTAAAACACTCGAAATACCAACAAATACCAAAGTCGGTGAAAGTAAAATATAACACGTTCTTAATTTTTGTTCTCCTTGCAAAGACGAAATAAAAGAACTAGAAAATGCAAATAAAAATGAAAGAAATACAGTAATTGCAAACACGAAAAATAAACATTTTTTTAGTATGCTTTTTTCACTGTCTTTATGTCTTGAAATTAGTTTAGACACAGCAAGCGGAAGCCCCGCAGTAGACAAAACAACACATAGAGAATAAAAAGGAAAAACTAATTGGTACAGACCAATTCCCTCTCCTCCTAAAATATTTGTTAAAATTATTCTGTAAATTGCAGAAAATAATTTTGCTATTACAGAGCCTGCTGTTAATATAATTGCACCACTAAATAAACTGTGTTTTTTCATATTTTTATTTTTAGTAAAACAAAAAAAATTATTTAATTTCAAAAAAATAATTAAAATTTATTTAATTTTTTTATTTTTATTGTGTTTTTACAAAAAATTTTATATAATATAATCATGAAAATTAATTTTGACAAATTTATTTACGCATTAGCACCAATGGCAGGAGTTACTGATTTTGCATTTAGAAAAATCTGTTCTGATTTCGGCGCCGATATGGTTGTAACTGAAATGATTAGCGTTAAAGCATTAGAAAACAAAAGTTTTAAAACTAACAAAATGCTTAGAGAAGAATCTGATTGCATTAAATGTTGCCAACTTTTCGGACACGAACCTGAAAGTATAAAAAAAGCATTGGCTTCAAATCTTTTTGACTCTTTTGATATCATTGATTTCAACTGCGGTTGCCCTGCTCCTAAAATTGTAAAAAACAACGACGGCTCGCGTATGATGAGCAATATTGAAAACACACGTGAAGTTATCAAGGCCTTAGTCGAAAATTCAAATAAGCCAGTTTCTGTAAAATTCCGTTTAGGAATTGACGGAAATGAAAATTACATAGAATTTGCAAAAATGTGTGAAGAATGTGGAGTTGCTTTCATTACATTACACGCAAGAACGCGCGAACAAGGTTATTCCGGAGAAGTTAAAAAAGAAGCTTACAAAAACTTAATTGAAGCTGTTAACATCCCTGTGTTTTGGTCTGGCGACATTAAAACAAAGGAAGACGTTGAATATGCAAAATCAATTGGATGTGCCGGAGTTATGATAGGACGTTACGCTATGGGAAATCCTGAAATATTTAGCGAGTTGAAAGGCACACTTCCTCCTTACACCAAAAAGGAAGCCGTTATAAAACATTTGGAACTTTTAAAAACTTATTTTAGGACAGAAAAAACTTTAGTTGCATACTTCAAAAAACATTTAATGTGGTACGTAAAAAACACAGATTTTGCAACAAACACAAAACTTGAAATCTTAAGATTTACAACACTAAAAGAGGTCGAAGATTTCTTAAAATTTGATTTTTAATTTTAGAGGAGGTTTATCTCCTTTTTTTTATTTTGTACACGAATAAACTTTTCAAAATTTTACATACTAATCTTAGGAGAAAATTATGGAATGTAAAGGTATTGTAAGAAGAGTTGATGAATTAGGAAGAATTGTTTTACCACGTGAAATGAGAAAATCTTTAAACATTAAAGAAGGGAGTAAACTTGAAATAGGAATTGTGGACGGAAACAAATTTTTACTCTCAAAATATAGCGACATGGTCTCACTTAAAGAATATAGTGATGCAGTAGCTAGTGCAATCAGTGTAAGCATTGAGCACGACGTGTTGATTAGCGATATGGAAAATATTTTGTCATCAAGTAAAAAGAAATATATCGGCAAAACTCTTTCTGACACTGTTCAAGAATTGATTTACAAAAAGGAAATTGTTATAAAAAAACAAGACAACGGAAGTGAAATGTTGGAATTTTTTGAAAACACTCCAAATGAATTTTCTTGTCAACTCATTGTTCCCATTTCGAAAGATGGAGATGCTATTGGTTCTATTATTATTTTAGCAACCGAAAACAAGTGTTTTGATGACGGCAATGTTAAACTTTGTAAGGCATTTGCAAAATATTTAAGCGACCAAATTTCCTAAATTGCTTTGAAAACCTATTCAAATCTTGTATAATAAGAATAGAGGTCAACAATGAAACTTAAAACATTTGGATTTATTTCAGGACTAATAGGCTTTTTAACTTGCATACCTATATCTTTGGCATTTTTAGTTCTATCGGCATTTATATCTGCTATCACACAAAATGTAATAACCACAATTTTTATGTATATTTATTTTTTATCAATTGTGTTATCTTTTATTTCATGTACATTTTATTATCCGAAACCCAAAATCGCTTTTATTTTATATATTATAACATCTATTCTAAATGCAATACTTCCTCTAATTTTGTTATTTTCATCTCCATTTGGAGGAATTATAACTTTAATCCCAACAATTCTTTTCATCACAACAACAATTATTTCATCTAAAAATATAAGAACAAAGACCTAATCGGTCTTTTTTTCTAAAAAAGTTGTTAAATTGAAACTTTTATGATATAATGAAAAAAATTAAGATAAAATTTGATAATTTAAATTTTTAAATTCTTAATCCTCAATTCTCAAATATTCACTATTCATTCTGCATTATATGCGTGGGTGTACCTCAGCAGGATAGAGGGTCTGCCTCCTAAGCAGAACGCCGGCAGTTCGAATCTGCCCACTCACACCAAAAAAACACGCTTTTTACGGCGCGTTTTTTATTAATTATTATTTAATTAAATTTTCAAACTTTTTACAAAATGGCAATCGCCCATTTTTTCTGTTGTAACGTAGCCAGGTTTAGCTTTAACAACGTCAACAAGACGATTAACAATTGTAGCACAAGTCATTTCAACAGTTGCAGGTTTATTTACAGTGATTGTTGTAGTTGGTTCTCCTTCAACCGTCCATTCGTTTTGGTCAAACTCATCTGGTCCGTAAACTTTACCGATACATTCGCTTTCAATAATGATTCCTTCTTTAGTTTCAGTAGTAACTACAGCGCTCATTCCTGTTGCATTACCCTTCTTAATTTTCATTCCTAATGTTGTTGAATTTAAATCTTTCTTGTAAGTTGTAGGAATACATTTTTGAGATTGACGTGTTACTGTAAGACCAAGATATGAACACAACCAACCATTGACAGTCCACATGTAAGATGGAGAATATTCACCCTTATCAATCATTCTTTGTCTAACTTTGTCGCTAACATTGTCAGCTGAAGCGATTTGTTTTTCAAACTCTTCAAGAGTAAGACCTGCACCATGAACTTCTGCAAGAGCAATTCCGTAGTCTTCAACATTATAACTACTTCTACCTTTAATTTTAGTGATAGATTGAGTTGTTCCAGCAAGCATTCCAATCAAACTTCCCCAAGAAATATCTTGATAACCAGAACCACAAAGAGTACAATTATTTTTCTTTGCAAGTCTGTCTAATTTTTCAGTTAATTTCTTTGAAGAATTCCATGGATAGAATGCTTCTTCACATGTTGAAATTGCATTAACGCCATTTCTAGCACATGCTTCAAATGCTTCATAACAATCTTTCATCAAGCTCATTGTTGTAATAATAGCAATGTCAGGTTTTGTTTCTTGAAGAACAGCATCAATATTTTTGATGTCGTCAATTTTTACTTTTTTAGCTTTTCCGCCCATAATTTCAGAGATATCTTTTCCAATTCTATCTTCCGCGATATCAAATGCGCAAACAATCCTTCCACCCTTTTCATAAACATAACGCATTGTGTAAGCGCTCATTTTTCCACAACCAATTTGTGCAACTTTTAAACTTTTCATAACTTTCTCCTTTCATTAATATTATTTTAAATAAAATGATAAAAAAATACAAACAAAATTTAAAATTTTTATTAAATTCTTATATATATATTTGTAAAAATATAAAAATGTTAAAAATTTTTATCAAACACTTATATAATTCTTGTTGACTAATCAAAATTTTAAAGTTAAAATTAAAATATGCAGATGTGGCGGAATGGCAGACGCACTAGCTTCAGGCGCTAGCGGGCAACCATGCAAGTTCAAATCTTGTCATCTGCACCAAACCAAGTTCCTTGGAGGAAATTATGAAATATGAAAAATATTATAAACTTATAGAAGAACAATCAAAAATTTTTGATAAAACACAAAATTGTCAAATCGGTCAAACATGGAAATATCATTTACTTCCCGTAATACAAAATGCTTGCATGCTTGCTGATAAATACGGTGCAGATAAAGACGTTGTAGAGGTTTCTGCTATATTTCATGACTACGCAGATTTATTAGATTTCGCAAATCGAGACAATCATCATATTTTAGGAGCAGAACTCGCTGAAGGAATTTTATCTGAAGATAATTTTCCTCAAGAATTTATTAACAAGGTTAAACTTTGTATAAAAAATCATAGAGCAAGTGTTGTAAAAGAAAAATTTTCAATTGAAGAAATTTGTGTAGCAGACGCCGATGCAATAAGTCATTTGGATAACGTCGTAGAATTAATATGTTGGAGAGCTTATCTTGGAGAAGATATAATGACATGTAATAATTTTGTAAAGAAAAAAATCGAAAAAAGTTATGCAAAAATGAGCAATGAAACAAAAGACCTTATGAAAGAAAAATATGAAAGTATTATGAAGATTTTGTTTTAAATATCAAAACAGTTTTGTAAAATTACAAAATTAATTATAGTAAAAATCAAAATGGATAAAGTTGAAGATACAATTTAATGCGAATAAAAAAAGATTTAAATTTAAAATAATGAGGTGACAATGAATAAAAAAGAAATTTTAAAATATTCAAATTTCAGAAAATGTTTTAATTTTAATTATGAAAATTTGGTTGTAAAAGATGATAAAATTTTCTTTAAAGGAGAACTCGTTGAAGACTCTGAAAAAAAGTATGCCGAGGGAGAAAACTTCATCAATGTCGGTTACAATTTTAAAAATAGCAAAGCAAAAGCTTTATCAAATTTATTCCCTATTAAATTCAAATTTCGTGGAAAAATCGTTAACAGTATTGAGGGAGTTTTGCAAGGAATAAAATATAAAAATCAGACAATTCAAAACCAAATTTTAGAATACTCTGGTCTTGACGCTTACCACACTCGTAGTGCTAACAGTCTAGATTTTTGGAGTAATTCCGGACTCCTTTACTGGCAAGGAAAAGAGATTGTTAGAGAGAGTGAAGAATATCAATTATTCTTAGACGAACTCTACCTTTCAGTACTAAAAAATCCACTTTATCAACAATTCTTGCTTGCAACTGAAAATAAATATATTCTTCACCACATCGGATGCGAAAATGCGAACGAAACAGTACTAACAAGATTCGAATATGAACAAAGATTAAACAGTTTAAGAGCGTACTTAAAAAACATAAAAAAAGATTTATAAAATTCATTAATAAATAACTAATAAATACTTTAAAATTATATTAATTATATTTTTGAAATTAAAATTTTATATTTTATAATTGCTTAAAATAAGTAAAAAAATAGTAAAATATAAATAATTTAATAAATAATAATTAAATAATTTATAACAAAAATACAATAAATCAAAAAAAGATGCGTATCGCATCTTTTTTTAACCAAATAATCTTTTATTTTTGCTTTCGCCTTCGCCCATGATTTCTCTAACCCAAGGAAGCGCATGAATATCAACAAACGATCTATCCATAGGTCCAGTAATAAAGAATGCACGACCAAGTGGAGCTGTAACAATACCTTCTTGTTCGGTTTTGTTAATACCTCCAGCAGATTTGTAAAGTGAAAGCAAGTCAGCCATATCGTTTGGCGCAAGTTGTAAAATTAAGCTATATTGACACGCGTTAATAATAGCAGCAGATCTTCTTTGAATCTCTGGAGTTCCCAAGAAGTCTTTAATATTTTGCGTAATAACAATTTGCATACCTTGATATTTACGAATACGTTTAGCCATTTCAGCCATAAAGTTAAGCGCAACTGGAGCATCTGGATCAATAAACATGTGAGCTTCATCGACCGCGATAACAACTTGACGTTTAATGTCGTTACCAGTTTTAGCTTTGTAGTCAGCATTAAATTTCTTGTTGTTAATAATTTCGTTGTTCAAGTATTTAAACACTAACAACATTTGAGCATTAGCCAACTTATTATTTTTACTTGCAAACAATGTTTGGAAGTTGAATGTAATCAAGTTTTCATCAGTAAGAATTGATGTTGGTCCATTCCAAAGGTCAGAGTTACGTCCGCCTGTTGCAAACTTTTGAATATATGTTTCAAGAACCAACAGATTTGTACGATAGAACTGATCTTTTTCTTTCTTGAGTTTTGTTTTGATTAGATCAAACAAATCATCAAATATTGGATAATCTTCAGCCTTTAACTTAGAAATATTTGTTTTTTCGTTAATACCTTTTTTGTTGTAAAGTTCAACAACTAAAGTGTTAAGAGTTTCGAACGCATCCGAACTAATTCCTTCTAGAATAGCTCTAAAGAATTGCTCTAAGAATTGCAAGTGGGTAAAGAATGTTTTGTTTCCACCTTTAGACTGAAGTTCTTCAATTTTAGAAATATCATCTTCGTCTTCTTCGCTACCTTCTTCCAAATCTTCAAGCGATGCCATGATATGGAACGGATTTAAAATACCAGACTTATTACTACCAACGTCGATAACTTTTCCGCCTAAATTATAAGTAAGAATATCATACTCTTGTTCCGGGTCAAGGATGAACATTTTTGTTCTATCCGCAGCAAGGTTAGTAAGAATTGTTTTAACAGCATAAGATTTACCAGATCCCGACTTACCAACAACCATAAGGTTAGAGTTAATACGTCCAGACACTCTATCTCTTGTAAAGAAGTCAATGAACAATGGATATCCACTAGCAGTTGAATCTCCAATGTAGAAACCAGCAGGGTCTTGCATAATTGAGTCAACCATAGGGAACGCAGATGCAATTGTAGTTGTCGGCATCATACGATGGAAAGGTCTCAATGTGTCGATTCTGTTCAAACTTGAAGACACAAATCCGTCAACTTGACGACCGAACAAGTCAGAGTACTTAAATCCATATTGTTTTAAAGTGTTTTTAAATTCTTTTCTATATTGCTCTTCAACACGACAATGAATTGAAATGTCATAAAGTTGTTCGTTGTTAGTTTTTAAATCTCTAAGCAAATCACGTAAAGTTTGAATATCTGTTTGTTTTTCAATCATTTCACTAGATCTATACGTTCTGTCAAGTCTAGCCTCTTTTTCCATAAGTGCACGGTCAATTGCTTTCTCGCCCTTTTCTTTGTCAACAGGCATAATGTTCATAATAACACGTGTGCCTTCTTGATTGAATATTGGACAAGCCCAACCGTTTCCAACTTCCAAAGGATAATTAGAAATTACCATTTGCTTATATGATTTTTTGTCCATTACCATACGTCCGATTTTAAATTCTACCTTATCAGGCATAATCCAATCGTTAACTTGGCTAGGAGCAAGACGCTCAATTTCAGCATCTGAATAAACTGATTGATAATTTGATTTCAAGAAACTAATCAAATCGTTCTCTTCTAAAATTCTAGCATTGATTGAGTACTGTCCGCTTGTAAGATCGGCAACCATACCTTTAGCAGTATCTTCAAGCGCCTCTCTGTCGTTTCCGTAAATTACAAAATAGTAATGATTTTGTAAAATCGGCTCTGCTTTAATCGCAGTGTTTAACATGTCGACACGCTCACGGAAAATTAGCGAACGTGTTTCCATTTCCATTACTGAATATTGCCCTGCTTCATGAAGTTCATTTAACAACGCAAACTTTTTATCGTCATTTTTTAAGAACTGGTCAAGACGCATAGGTTTAACCGTCTTAACAAGACTTGCTCTTTGATACTGATTAATACGTTTCATGGCATGAGACAAAGTTAACACCAACGAATCCCTTGCATTTTCTTGCATAAGGTCCATTGCAACAGCCTTCATCTCAATTACCATACCAGAATAATCTTCAAAGTTAATATATCTACCCGTTTCAATGTTAATGAAAGGTGTAATACTTGTCATTGGCTTGTAGCCACGTTTTTTCTTAGAATTTTTAATATACTTTCTACTAAAAGCAGAGAATCTAATGATGAGGACGAAAGACCCATAAAGTCTTAACCCCTCATCAATAGGCAAGTACATAGAAAATGCAATAGCAAGCCAACCCATAAGAGCATAAACACGATAATCATACCCATTAATCTTGAACAAGTTACTTGCAATGATAACAATAGCAAAGACAAGACACAAGATACCAAGAATGATATCCCCAAACGTGACATTCTTAAAAAATTCAGTTTTAACCCGAGTCTTGCCCGGAATGTATCTTATCATGTTTACCCCTTAAGTTTTATTTTTTTGCAGGATTCATAGCCTTTCTAGTTCCTTCATTTGATTGATATTGAGCATGTGCAACTCCAGCAATGTCATCACCAACCTTATACAATGATTTTAATAAGTCTACTATTCCGTCTATTCCCTCCAATGATTCTCCTCTATCGATTGCAGCCGTCAACTCATCTTTTTTATCTCTAATAGCTCTAGCCCTAGATTCAGTTTCACTTCCCTTCACTTTGCCTTCACCTATGCCGCTTATTGCCTTTTGAAGTTCTGCACCAGCTGTAACAATTGCCTCTTCTATTGCAGTATATCTAGCAGTCAAACCTTCAATTTCTCTCTGCGTTCTATCAATCTCCGCCTGTTTTTCCGCCTTTTTAGTTTTAGATCCAAGTTTAGAAAGCTCTTGTTGTTGCAGTCTCAACTTTTTGCGAGCTTCATCTAATGCTGTAGAAACATTTTTTCTACGGCCTATAGCTATTGAATATCCTTTATCTGCGGCTTTTAAAGCTTTAATTTTCTTAATATCATTTTCAGCATATTGCGCATTCCTTTTATATTGCGTGACAGTTACAGCAGCTTTGTCGCTCGCAGCTGCTATTGCGTCAGCTCTTAGCATTGCTAATTCCTTTTCCCCATAACCTGACATTTCAAAAGCATCATAATCAGTTGTTTTAGCGCCTCCTGCCATTACTGATTGATAAATTTTATATGGATCGGTTGATCCTGCAATAGCTTGATCAATTTCTCTTTTTATTTCTTCCCTACTCATTCCTCCAAGCCCAATAGCTGCAACTTCGCCCAAATGTGAAATTCCAGACAACAAAGTCTTCCCAGTACCTTTCAGAGCCACTTTCAATCCTTTAGCTTTACCCGTAGTATGACTAGCCGCATCCTTATAATTTTTATAAAAAACATTTTTTGCTCCACGGCCAATCCATGTCGCTGCCGAAGCAGTTCCTCTTATAGTACTTGATGTTGCATTAATAGCACCTTTGACAATCTTCCTTTGATTCTCTCTGAATTTCTTGGCTGTGCCAGTCACTTTCCCATAAGTGCCTTTCACGCTACCAGCTAGACCAGCACCGTCAGAGTAAGCATTTCCGCCACCAACGAAACTAGTAATCATAGAAATAAAATCTTTTACAACATACAGTCCTGCTATCATAAGAAGTAAAGATGTTAGACCTAACAAGTCTAAAACATTAAAACCTGGCATATTTATTCCATCAATGAGAGGAATAATTGCATAGAACAAATTCATCCCTGCTACTGCTCCATAGGCGCTTAAAATATTTTCTTTTACTTTACCTGTGTAAGATTTTACCGCATTACCATCATCAAGAGGATATAAAGCACAAAGTGCTGGACTAATTACAAACAGCATTAGAAGAATGAACATACGTTTAACCATTCCAAATGTAATAAAGACTAGAGCATATATCGAGAAGATACCACCCGCTATCATAATAATATAGTTAAAGTTTACTAATCGATACCATGTTTCAACACCCCACCAAGAGTAAATATCTCTTGCATTACCTCCGGTGATTGAATAACATGCATCAACGATTTGAGCACATTCTTCTTTTGTCAATCCATCTTTGATTGTATATCTATCTGACAAACCACAGTCGTCAACTAATTTTTGAAGTTTCTCACCCAAACATTCTCCTTCAGTCCATAAAATACCGTCGGTCTTTGCATCTATATCTAATTTCCCACCAGGTAAACACTCATCCCAAGAGCCATAACGAATTTCGTTTGCATTGTATGCTGATGATATAAACAATTTTCTAGAAAAACTAGTTTCATTCCCAGCTGGCGAGGTAGCACCATTAATTGCCTCAAGTAAAATGTTACCAAACATTACACCAAGTAAGCAACAAACTGGAATAAAAATGAAATTCGCAAGACCAATGAAAGTTCCTCCAATGATTTGTTGCCATGTTTTTCTTTTCGAAGAGTAAACGTTTTTAATGAATGCTAAAACTGTAAAAATGATAATTAAGAAAATTGCAAGAATTAAAATTGATCCAAATAAATTTTGAATTAAATCAGAATTAAAAAAGTAGTAAAGAATTCCCGCATGTTGATCTCCATCTGGACCAAATATCTGAGTAATATCATTATCTATTACCGTTTTTTTAGAATGGAACATGCTTCCATGATCATATTCAACACTTCCTGTTCCAGCAAAAGCCTTGAACAATCCTTCTATTCCATCCATAAGCAAAAATATTACACTAAACAATGGATAAATAAGTGTTCCAAGTACACCTAATAATGCATCAATCATGCCTTTCTCCTTTTTTCTTAAAGTAAAATTTAAGAATTTACATAATATCTTAAATATATTATATACTAAAATAAAAAATTAATCAATGAAATTTTACATAAATCTTCTTGTTTTTACAAGTTTTTCATATGAACAAAACTTAATATTTAATATCTTAGGGCTCCCAACAAACGAATGTTTAGAAGGGTATGCTCAGAAGTTGCTTAAAAATGAAGTTTAAACATTTAAGTTTAAACGATTAAAAAAGTGCATACTTCGAGCAAAAAAGAGGTTTCAAACCTCTTTAATTGTAAGTTATTATTCCTTCCGCAAACATGAAAGGAGTGGACGAATTAAATCTTAAAACAAGACCTTCTAAAATGTTTAAACTCTTGATTTTTTCTCCTTCGTCATCCGTTGTTTCATTCATTAAATTAAATCCCAATTCAGACATTTTTACATTGAAATCCAACAAGGAAGTAGCATCTTTAAACTGTTCTAAATTAGATTCATCAACGTACTCATATTTTGTCAAAAGGATAGGTTTTTGAATTTCAAATGTAGTTAATTTATTTTCACCTTTTTCTGCATAATCACTATCATCCAAAACAGTCATATCACCTAATGACACTCCATTCTGCATTAGATCAATTTCAAAATCTTCTGGAATGTTCAAACATCTGTAATTGTTCAATGTCATCGAAACGTCTGTTTTAGGCATATAAATCATTGCAACATAATTTTTTGCTTTAATTCCCTCAATCATTTTGTCTGAAGCTAAATTTTTGTCTTGAATGATTAATTTTTCTGTTCTGGTTTTATACGTTTCATCATCAAAGAAATCTAAAACAAAACTGTCAGTCAAAGAATCAACCGTTTCAGTTGAACCTAAAACTCCACTAACCAAACCATTAATTTCACTTGCATTTTGAGTAGTTTTTGTTTCTGTACCATCAAAATAACTAACACTTAAGAAATCATAAACTCCTTCTGTCGTTTGTTTTTGAATGTAGTTAGAAATCAAATTCGTAATAGAAATCCCCATTGGAAGATTCATTGCCTCATTAAAACCAAAATATTTAATTGCTTTTAATTTATTATTTAATTCAGTTTCTGTACCTTCTGCATTATCAAATTTGTACACAAACTCAACCAATTCATCAGTAATCCCTTTCAGATTTTGAAGTTCAGTTTTTGTGTTAGCATCAATTTCTTGCTCAGAGAAAGTTCCATCGATCAATGTTTTGTAATCAAATTCTTCAGATTCTTCTGAATTCTCAGATCCTGCCAACTTTCCAAATTCGCCTTCTCCAATGCTTATTTCAACATTAACATTTGCATTCGGCACTTTGTCGTTCATTTGAGTTTCTACGCTCGTTTCAAGTTCATCCACAAGCGTTGCAACAATTGTCGCATAATCTTTGTATATTATAACCGAAGATTCTTCATCATCTTTGTAAACCAAACGAACGCCATAAAATTTATCGCCTTTGATTCCTTCTAATGACGCCATGCCTTTTTCATTGACATCTTCATCAACTCCGGTAAACAATGAAGCAATAAGCACAGCAATACCTACTATTAACAAAATTAGTAAAACCACAGCCAAAACTATTAACAAAATTTTCAACACTACAGGATTTTTTAATAGCGCAGCTCCACCTTTTGCTCCAGCCTTTGCACCTGCTCCAGCACTAGCTCCCGCACTCCCTGCAGATGCGCCAGCTCCTCCAGGCATTCCTTTAGGACCAGTCATTCCACCAGCACCAGACGGACCAGACCCTCCAGACATTCCAGATTGTCCCTTTGGAGATGACTTAGTTCCTTTAGCGGTACCGTCATCTGACTTTTTATCTTTTTTCTTTTTAGGGTCGTCAGAATCGTCTTCAGAATCTTCATCTTCCGATTCATCCTCGTTAGATTCTTCGTCTTGTAATTCATCATCGTCTTCAGATTCATCGTCATCGTCTTCGAAGTTATCGTAATCTTCGTCATAGTCGTCGAAATTATTGTAGTCATCTTCATCTATTTCATCGTCGCCATAATCTTCGTCGTCTTCTTCATTGTCATACATATTTAATGGTAGACCATTATTAAGATAATCTTCCGGACGCTCGCCCATCCACTTGCCCATTAAGACCTCCTTTTGCAGTTTTGAATTTTTCAAATTGAATTTACATTTAACATAAATTAGAATTTTTTATAAATTTAATAATTTTTAACTATATCATTTTAATATTGTTTTTAGAACTTTCTAAACTATTTCATAATTAATCGATGTAGTTACCCCATTGAACGTAATTCTTAATTTACCTTTAGTTCCTTTGGGTTGAGATGAATCATATCCGTTAATTTTCCACCCTAAAGCCTTTGCACTGTCGTAAACTCTATAAATATCATATTTAGTGCCAAATAAAGATTTGCATGTGCCTATACCCGTTGTTCTATCTTTATCTAATTCAGGTTCTTCAATTCTTTCAAAAATCGGATAGTCTACATATTTTTGACGCTTAACTTTTTTATTATTATCGTGTATTGATGCATTAAAATCAACATAGGCGCGATTTTCATCATCCCAAATCATATCTCTAGTTAACGTTACTCTTATTTTTTCATCTTTATTCGATCCATACGCAAAGTTATATTGACCCAAAACATCCTTTTCTGATGCGTTGTATGGTATCTGTATATTATCCTTTGCTTTTGCTTGACCACCTTCAAAATATATTAGTGCACATTTTGCATTTCTACCCAAACCATTGCATCCGCCCATGAATAACACTGACGACGAACACACTAAAAGCATTAAAATTACTACTAAAAATTTTTTCATAAGTTTATTTTCTCCTTAATTATTTTTTTAATTTAAGTTTTGCTTTAATTTGTAATATTTTTAATTTATTAAATTTATTTTTTTGTATTAGAAATTCATTTTTTAATTACCAATCATTTTACTACATTAAAAAAATTAAATTTAATTGATAATTAAATTAATTTTAACGAAAAGAAAAAACAATGTCAAGTAAATTAACATTGTCTAAATTTTTCGTAAAAAATTTATTAAAACTTTTATGTAGAATTTAACATTTAAACCATAAAAAAAACAAATGATTTTCAACTAACATTGAAACAAAAAAACGACCTAATTTTAGATCGTTTTACTGTAATTAAGATTAAGATGCAACAGGTCCAGTTTCTGTAACATAATAATAGATTACAAAAGCTTTTGAATCGGAAGATCTAATTGTCATTTTTCTAGGACTAGTTGAATCAACTGATTCTTGAGAATAAAATCCACTTATCCAAAAGTTTTCTTCTGCAAAGTAAGATAATGGTTTATCTGTTACAGTCTTTGTTGTATCTGTAAATGTCAAAGTTAACTTTAATTCAGTTGCTGGAATTTCATCTTTATCCCAGCCTTTTTTTACATGAACTGGACTTTCAGCTGTTCCCTTCGACCCAGTACCCAACGTAAATACTCCAACATCAGGCCTTGAGTTGTCACATGCACTAAAAACAAAGACAGATGTCACAATTAAGCATAAAGACAATGCTATTGTTAAAAATTTTCTCATAATTTACCCCTTTTTTGTAAAACAACTTTTCGGTTAAGAAAAGTTGTCCTAAATTTATTATAACCAACCGAGAGGATTGATATTATCACCGATATTTGTAGCCAAGAAGTAGAACAATGCGATTAACAATAAAGTAACAACGATACCAACGATAACGTAAATTAATTTTTGTTTTGCCTCATCTCTTTTTGACTTATCCTCAGCCTTAATAAATTGAATACCTACAACAATTGCGTAGATCATACCTGCGACACTTGCTAAAACCAAAACTGGCACAATAAGTGAAAGTATAGCTTCAACTAATTGATCTAACCAAGGAATGTCTGTCATACCTAATAATGTACTCATAAAATTTCCCCCTTTAAAATTTTCAAGCGACATTTTCGCTCATTTATGTTTCCATATTAACAATTATAAAATTTTAAATCAACTATTTTTCGACATGTTTTTAAAATTTTTTTAAATTTTCAAATGTATTTTTCCTCAAAATTTAAATTATATGCTTTAAATTTTCATTTTAGCTTTAAATTTTACTAGAAATCGAAATCGTCATCATCATCTTCTTCTTCGCTTTGCATCATTTCATTTCTCTTTCTAGCATCGTAGAAAATTGCAGACTCATCAAATGTTTTAGACTGAACAAATGTTCCAAAAACCGGAGTTAAATCATAAACATTATTTTTAGAATCATAAATAGAAGTAATCTTTGTCTTTAATGCACAGTTTGGAGTAAATGTTTTAATAACAATTTCACCTTTATCTCTAAATGAAGGCAATTCTTCAGGATAAGCGATAGGAATTGATTGCCTATCTTCACTGTAAGACTTAGATTCTTTTCCATCTGGACCTTTACTTACATTTTCATTTTTCTTAACAATAGTTTTCTTACCCAAAAGTTCACTAAACTCTTTGTTTGTTTGAGTGTCTTCAGAAGCAATATAAACTTGAATTGGGCAGTTATCTTTAATAATTTTACCCTCTTTGTCGCCATACACTTGATACAACTGACTGTAAGATTGAACACAAAGTTCGAAGAATATACCACGAGATCTACCTACCGTCATAATTGAACCAAACTCTGGGAATTTAGGCATATTACCAAACTCATCTAGCAAGAAGTAAACATTACGTTTTAATCTTCCACCTCTATTTTGAGCTTTTTCTACAAGACGTTTGTATAATTGTGTAACAAATAATACTGCCAAAGGATAACGTGTTCTAACTTCATCCGGGATTACAATAAAGATTGCTGTTGGACGTTCGTCAAGTTCAATAAAGTCAATTTCACTTCTTTGAGTCATCAAACTAATACCAGTATCACTAAACAGAGCCAAACCACCAGAAACGAATCCCATATAGTTTTTAGTTGTGTTGTCCGCATTGTTTAAGGCTGTATTTGCAAGTTCTGAAACTTTACTAAATTTATCTCTGTATTCAAACAAGTATGTTTTGAGTGACTTGTAGTTATCTCTACCGCCATCCATCATATTACATATTTTAAATACATTATAGAAATTATACTTTTCTCTAGTAAGACCTAAACGTGGATCCATACTATCCTCTAACATCGCAAGCATAACAGCTTGAATCAAACGTTGAGCAGTTCTTTCCCAGTTAGGATCTTTTTCACTAGTAATAGGACAAATTGTTGTTGAAATATCTCCAAGAGCTGTAAATGTTTTGTCCATTAAGTCTTTTGCTTCATTTGCCATATTTGCTTCTAATGAAGACTTGTCTACATATGCAACACCGTCAAATTCAAACCAATTTTGTGTCATATAGTCAAATTCACGTTGCATAATTAATTTTTTATCTTTAGGATTATCTCCCGGGCCATGAACCTTAACCTCTTTGTCAAGATTAAAACTTCTATGCCACAAATCATAAGGATATGACAATGGATTCCATTGAACAGATTGGAATGGCTCACGCATATTTAAAACTTGAACATTGTAGCCCTCTTTTTCAAGTTTGTTTTTACATTTGTCGTAAAGTTCTCCCTTAGGGTCAGTTACAACAAATGATGGTTTTGCAGCAGTCATACTCATAAGTTGTAATGTTGGAACTACAAAACGTGATGTTTTACCAGATGATGTTGTACCAACGCAAAGTGTGTGAATAGGTTCAACAAAGTTAATGTCTAATCCATTACCCTTTTCTTCAGCACGAACTAAAATTCCATCTTTCTTAACAGATCTTATGTTAGTCAAATTACAATAGTTAAAAGCCTTATTTTTCTTTAACTCTTCTTCTGTAACAAAATCTCTATTAAAGAATTGACTAGTTTTGTTTCCTCTCAAATCTTCAACTTCATCTTTATTTTTAGACGATTTCTTTTTAAACTTACCATCTGCCATACCAAGCAAGAAATAAGTAATATATCCAAGACCTCCAATAATGGTAATTGCGAGAACAACTCCATCAAAGGCATATTTAAAATTAAATTCTAAGCCACCCTCTTTAAAACTGGACACCGCTACAATTGCAACAATATATAAAGCTAGTAAAATTATTGCAAATCTTAGAATTCTTTTGCCAAAATCTTTCATTCTTCCTCCAATTGTATTAATTTTACTTTTTTTTAAGACTTTAGTCAATTAAATTTTGAAAGAAATCAATTTTTACAGAAAACTTTAACCATACATTTCTTATTCTATTAACTAAAAACTATTATCCAACAAACAGTATTCAAAATAACAAACCCAAAATAAACACTAAAAAAATTATCTCATTTTGAATTAAAATCAATAAAAAATCACATTTTCGCTAAAATTTTCTTATAATTTTTGAAAATTTACAAAATTTTAAAGAATTTTATTGACAAAATGAAAATAATATGTTATAAATTAAATCATAACGCGGGATGGAGCAGCACGGCAGCTCGTCGGGCTCATAACCCGAAGGTCGTTGGTTCAAATCCAACTCCCGCAACCAGCATGAACCTAAATTGAACCAAAAGTTTGATTTAGGTTTTTTTAAAAAATATTCAAAGGATCATGATGGCAAAAATACATATAGATAAACAAGAACTAAAACTTTTAAGAAAAATTTACAATGAAAATAGTTTACTCCTATCATTAGACATACCTCCAACAAAAAGTTTGCTTGATAAAAATTTAATTGAGAGATGTTCTGTTTGTAATCAAGCTATTGATGGAATGTCAAACTATTTTTATTTTAGACTTGCAGATAGTTGTAGAAAATACTTATCAAACATTCAAGATACAAAAAATATAACATATGTTAAAATAAGAAAGAAAAAACAATCTGTTCAAAATAAATCCACAAAGTATAATAAAGTTATCAAAATAATATTTATCGATATACTTATTCCAATTTTTGTTACAGTTATAGGTAGCCTTATATTCTGGTATATTACAAAATGAATTAATGAGTTTTACTTTTTGGGTGGAAATTATTAAAATTATAATATTCTATTTACATTACTTATGCTCAAAAAAAACGAAATTAAACCTCTACGTTCAGTTTTTTATTTAATTATTCATTCTTCGTTATTCATTGATACTTTAACAATTATAAATTATCATTTTTTATTGACAACTTTCTTAACAATAAGTATAATGACAAAAAAGGAGGAATTATGTTTAATTTTGATAAAATAGGTGAAAAAATTAAAACTTTAGCTGTAGTTTTTTCAATCATAGGAGTTTCCGTATCTATAGTTTTTGGAATACATACATTATTCAAAAACGCGCCTTTAGGAATACTAATTATAATAATAGGAAGTTTTTGTTCTTGGATTTCTTCATTCTTTATATATGGTTATGGAGAGTTAATCAACAAAACAACAGAAATTGCTAAAAATACCAAACAAGGTATCAAAATAGAAATTGAATCAGATAAAAAATAATTTTTTTGTTTCGATAAAAAGAAATCGCTCGCAAGAGTGATTTCTTTTTTTTATTTCATTATTCTAAATTTTCAAGCGGAACGAATTTTGAAACTTCATTTTCGTAGAAGCCATACAAACCATGTAACGCACGTGTAGTCGCCACATATAAATTTTGTCTGTCGAGTGTAGTATTGTAAACATCTCTATCCAAATTTGGTAAAATTACATGATCATACTCTAAACCTTTACTTAAATATACTGTCGTAATGATCAAATTTTTAGTAAGTAAATTTTTATCATTCTCATCGATAATTAAAGTAAAGTCTTCAAGCATGTCAGCATATTTTTTTGCTTCTTTGTCAGTTTTTACTATTACTGCAATTTTACTATCTTTATGATTTTCAACAATATTTTTTATATGTTCGTTTAGTTCGTTTTTTGTGCATTTCTTAACAATAGGCTTTTCTCCATGTCTGACAAGGTTTATTTCAATCGTTCCACCCATAACTTTTGCAGAAAATTCTACAATTTCATATGAAGAACGATAACTTGTGTCTAATTTATCAACATCTGCCTTAGGCAACAATTCTTTTAATGTTGGCAAATTCGTCTGCGTGGATAACAAGTTTTGATTGTAATCTCCAACAGCCGTAAACACCGCCAAAGGATACAAATCTTTCAACAACCTTAAAGAGAACGGATCATAATCTTGAACTTCATCAATAAATACATGTTTAATAAAATAATTAGGTTGTAACATTCTAGTTTTATGTTCGATGAAAGCGTAAATTGGAATGTCTTCATACTTTAATTTTGCCGGAAGAGTCATTCCAAAATGGCTGTACATTTCACGCATAATATCCATAGTTTTAAATGCAGTTTTGGCTCTAATTTTTATTTTTTGCATTTGTTTATCCATTGTTTTTCCTGTTGCATATGGATCATAATCGGATATTAACTTTGAACAAATCTTAATAAACTTTGAATATACATTAGGAACTTTTCCGGCAACTTTTACAGCCTCATCGATTGCTTCATCTGTGAACTTCATATTGTCAAAGTTGATAGTTTTTATCATCTTTTTCATATCTAAATTATCAAGATATTCTTCAACCTTATGGTAAAATTCTGTCGAGAACTTATAATTTACCATATCTTGTCTTAACGGATCCGAGAAGCACTGTTCAACCATTTCTTTTCTGGAAGCGTCCATTTTGATAGGAATCGCATCAAACGTTCTCATAAATGACAATATTGATTCTGTCTCAACATTTTCTTCGCCAAGTTCTGGCAACAATTTACTTATGTATTCTGAAAACATTGGATTTGGTGAAATTATTCGTATATTTCTACTTGTAATTGTTCCCTTCAGCGCATACAGAACATAAGAAATTCTATGCATAGCAATAGAAGTTTTACCAGATCCGGCAATACCATTAATAATAACTGAACAATACGGTTCTTTTCTAATAATGGCATTTTGCTCTGCTTGTATTGATTGAACAATGTTTGACATGTACGAAGAAGTGTTCTTACTCAAAACTTCTTGCAAAACTTCATCGTCAATTTTTACATTAGTGTCAACATATGAATTCAATATTCCATCTGAAATTCGATACTGACGTTTTAACTTTAGATCAACCGACACTTCTCCAAGCGGAGCCGTGTAACTAGTTTTCCCAAGAGACGAAAAGTACAACAGTGAAGCAACCGGAACTCTCCAGTCAATAACATATGGATTTCCATCGCGATCGATATTTTTCAACCCAACGAATAAATCCTCTTGTTTCCCATTTTCATTGTCAAATACAAGTCTAGCAAAGAATGGTTTTGGTCTAATTCTTTTTAAGAATAACCTCTTTGATGTAACATCATACAAACGTTCATCACGCGTATTAATATCACTATATGCCTCTGCCATTTCTAATAAATCCAGATTTTCGCTTTGAACGTATTTTAAAGCATCTAGATTTTGATTAGCCATGTCATGAATAAATGAATCAAGCGTCTCCACCTCATCATCTATTAATTTTTGAACTCTATTAACATTCTGCTGTTCTTCATGAAGAGTTCTTTCATCCATAATTTCACCTCCTTTAAAATAACTTAAATTTTATATTAACATAAATGTTAATATTAAATCAAGCAATAAATAACCAATTTTAGTAAAACCTCATCAAAAAAGGAGTCTAACATTTAGACTCTTTTTTACAACTTAAACTTTTAATTTATTCATCGATTAATTTTGATTTGAAATAGGCTCTTCCGGTTTTGGGTCTCTAACTTCTACCCTAACAGTCTTATCCCAAATCATTCCTAATTCTTCTAATCTCTTTACTTCTTCAGACTCTAATTTCCCCTTCTTTTTTTCATGTCTTAAAGAACCTATTAAATTCCCAATATTGTACACCTGTCCTTCTATTGTATATTGCTGAGTTTTCGTAATATCTGCAAGGGTTGTTTTCTCTTTTTTACAATAAATCACTAATGGTTCTATTCTTTCTTCAAACCCTAAAATCTTATCCCAAACCATTCCCAATTCTTCTAGTCTCTTTACTTCTTCAGACTCTAATTTCCCCTTCTTTTTCTCTTGTCTTAGATTACCTATTAAAGCCCCAATATTGTACACCTGTCCTTCTATTGTATATTGCTGAGTTCTCGTAATATCTGCAAGCGATGTTTGCTCTTTCTTACAATAAATCACTAATGGCTCTATTCTTTCTTCAAACCCTAAAATCTTATCCCAAACCATTCCCAATTCTTCTAGTCTCGTTATTTCTTCAGGGTTTAACTTCCCGTTCTTTTTATTTTGTCTTAGCGCATTTATTAAATAACCAATATTATACACTTCACCATCTATTGTATATTGTTGATTAAACTTAATATCTGCAAGGGTTGTGTTATCATTCTTACAATATATCACCAATGGCACAATTCTTTCTTCAAATGAAGAAGAAATGTCTTTTAAGTATTGAATAAGATCAATTATTTCTGCCTGAATTGTAAAATATTCAATCATTTCTTCTAGGCTTTTCGATCCTCTGTTTTTAGAAATTGTTTCAAGAACTTCTTTAAATTCTTTTATTTCTTCCATTAAAACTTCACTATTATTAACCAAATCAAACACTAAGACAGGAGAATCTGTTTCATTTTGTTTCTTCGCACTCAATGCTCTTCCTAACTGTTGAGAGAAGATAATGTTTGAAGATGTGTCACGCATCATAATTACGCCATCAATACCATCAATATGCAATCCCTCATTCAACATATCAACAACAAACAACAATTTAACAGCCTTACTGTTATCTTGTTCAAAAGTTCTTAATACTTTTTGACTTAGTTTTTCTTTCTTTGACAATTCTCCAGAATCATTAGACACAGAAAGGTCTCTTTCTTGTGATGTTAATGAATATTTTTTAATCTTGAATTTACTGTCAAACCAAGACTTACATTCATCCATCTTCGTGTCGCGATCTTCAATGTCTTTACAGAAAACAATCATTTTAACATCTTCTCGACCTTTCTTTTGAATAAGTTCTTCAATGTAAGGTCTAAAAATTCCCTTAATTCCTTCTGCTTGGCCAATACGCTGTTTAATTTCACGCAAGGTCTTCTCTATTTCTTTTTTCTTTTCTGAATCAAATTTCTTTAATTCTAATTGACTTTGGAGCGATACAATTTCATCTTTAAATGAATACATAGCCAAAATCATTTTAGGAATCGGCAAAATTTCTTGTTTAAGTGCGTCCAACAGAGTTAATTCACTAGCTATTTTACCATTGAATAATTCATCAACCATATTTTTACCATCACTAGATCTAATTGGAGTTGCAGACAATCCCATAACTTGTGCGTCTTTATGAAGTTCTAAGAATCTATCAACGCTTTTTCCCCATTCTTCTGCTCCGCATCTATGAAATTCATCAAGAACAATGTGTTTTGCACCAATACTTTGCATTTCTTCTTCTGTCATTCTGTTGATTTTAGCATAAGTGAATAAATTCAATTTTAAACCGAAATTCTTTTCAAGGTATTTAACCTTTTCATCAAAATTTTTTGTCTGAATTTCCCCGGAATTTTCTGGAGAATAAATTTTTAAAAGAGAATCTACAAATCTATTTAAAATTATATTTGTTGGAGCAAGATAAATAAATGGTTTTGTTTGATTATCTTTCAACCATTTAATAGCCAACCACATTTTTCCAGTACCTGTTGCACGCACAGCGCACGCTCTATGATTTTCTTCTTTCTCCATAGCATCAATCAGATCAACATATGCCCCTTTGTTATGTGGACGCAAAATACCGTCATCAAACATAATACTTTTCTTAATTAATTTTTTAATTATGGTGCTACTCATATACCCTCTCTTTCTATTATTGTAACATGTTTTACCAATTTTGTAAATACTTCAACAAAAAAACACCAGATCATCTGGTGATTTTCTTATTTTCTAGTAAATTTTGAAGTTGTTTTAACTTAGTTTTATCCATATCTTCCACTTCTTCAAGACGATATTTTAATCCCATTTCTAAGTACTTCTTTTTTGCCATTGAATGATAACCTAAAAGTTCTACTCTTTCTACGTTTTTTAGTTTTGAAGCAAAGTTTTTTAGTTTTTCAACATGTTCTTTGTCATCATTTAACCCCGGAACAATCACTTGTCTTAACCAAAGAGGTTTATTCTTCTTTTGGCACACTTCAAGAAAAGCATTAAATTCAGAAATATCTCTACCTGTAATTTTTTTGTACTCGAACTTTTCTACTGCTTTAACATCTAAAATTACAAGGTCGACATAATCTAAAATTTCTTCATAATTTTCCGCCACCCCAGAAGTGTCAAGTGCAACATGAATATTGTTTTCTTTTAAAAGTTTACACGTTTCTAAAACAAATTCGCTCTGAAGTAAAGGTTCTCCACCACTAAAAGTTACTCCGCCATGTTTTCCGTAATATCCTTTATACTTATTATAAAGATTTAAAACTTCAGCACTCGAGATTGTGCGTTTAAAATTTTTCATTAGCCAAGTTTCAGGATTGTGACAATACAAGCATCTAAGCTTACAGCCCGACAAAAACAAAACAAGTCTAACACCCGGGCCATCGGCAGACCCCATTGTTTCAATATCTGTAATTTTACCTAACATAATTATCTCTTTTCATGGAATGTTCTTGCAATAACTTCTTCTTGATGAGCTCTGTCTAGCTTGTTAAAGTTTACAGCATATCCACTAACCCTAATTGTAAGATTTGGGTATTTCCAAGGATTGTTCATAGCATCGATTAAAAGTTCTCTATTTAAAACATTTACGTTGATATGTTGAGCCCCTTGAATAAAGTAACCGTCTAAGATTGAAACAAGATTTTCTATTTGGTCATTTACACTATTTCCAAGAGCGGTTGGAACGATTGAGAATGTATTTGACACTCCATCTTGACAACAACCTTTATACTTAATTTTAGCAACAGAATTCAAAGAATTTAAAGCGCCTGTACAATCTCTACCATGCATTGGGTTAGCGCCCGGAGCAAATGCAACTCCTGCTTTTCTTCCATCTGGAGTCGCTCCCGTCTTTTTACCATAAACAACATTTGAAGTAATTGTTAAAAGTGATAATGTTGCTTTTGCATTTCTATATAATTTATGTGCGTTTATGCAATCGAAAAATTCTTGAACAAGTTCTTGAGCTAGCTTATCAACCCTATCATCATCATTTCCGAACTTAGGGAAATCTCCTTTAATTTCAAAGTCTATTGCAATACCTTGTTCGTTTCTAATAGGTTTAACTTTTGCATACTTAATTGCAGACAAAGAATCCACTGCACAAGAGAATCCTGCAACACCAAAAGCCATAAGCCTTTCAACCTTTGTGTCATGAAGAGCCATTTGGCTTGCTTCATACGCATATTTGTCATGCATATAATGAATGATATTGTTAGCATCAACATAAATTTTTGCAATTTTCTTTAGCATTTCACTGTAAGCTTTTCTTACCTTTGCGTATGTCAAAATTTCTTGAGTGTTCTTTTCTAATCCTTCAACTACAAGTTTTCCACTCTTTTCATCAACTCCACCGTTTATTGCATAAAGTAACGACTTAGCCAAATTACATCTTGCACCGAAGAATTGCATTTGTTTACCTTGTTTCATAGCAGAAACACAGCAAGCAATAGCGTAATCATTTCCGTAAATTGGACGCATCGTATCATCGCCCTCATATTGAATTGAATCTGTTAAAATTGAAATTTTTGCACAGAACTTTTTAAAGTTTTCAGGAAGTCCATCAGCCCACAAAACAGTTAAGTTTGGCTCAGCGCTTGGAGTTAAATTAATTAAAGTATGCAACATTCTAAATGACGTTTTTGTAGTAAAACTCTTCTTTTCATCAACCATTCCAGCAATTGTTTCAGTAACCCATGTTGGATCTCCTGCAAAAAGTTCGTCATATTCTGGAGTTCTCAAGTGTCTAATAAGTCTTAATTTTATTACATATTGATCAATTAATTCTTGAGCTTCTTCTTCAGTTAAAATTCCATTTTTAATATCTCTTTCAATGAATATATCAAAGAATGTAGAATTTCTACCGATTGAAGTTGCAGCACCATTATTTTCTTTTGCTCCGGCAAGGTATCCAAAATAAGTCCATTGAATTGCCTCTCTAGCATTTTCAGCCGGACGCGAAATATCAAAACCATAACTTAAAGCCATTGTTTTAATTGCTTCAAGCGCTCTAATTTGTTCACTCACTTCTTCTCTTATGCGAATGTTTTCTTCAATATCAGCACAATCGATCGAATCGCCTTTTAAATCAAGTTTCTTATTTTCAATAAGATTGTCTATTCCATAAAGAGCAATTCTTCTGTAGTCACCTATAATTCTGCCTCTTCCATAGCCATCAGGAAGACCAGTCAAAAGACCATTACTTCTCGCTCTACGAATTGACGGAGTGTAGGCGTCGAAAACTCCATCATTATGAGTTTTTCTGTAAGTTGTGAAGTGTTTATGTGTATCTTCGTGTAGTTTATATCCATGTGCTTCAAGCGCTTTCAATGCAATTTTTGTTCCGCCATACATATTTACAATACGTTTAAGCGGAGCATCAGTTTGAAGACCAACGATTACTTCATTATCCTTATCCACATATCCAGGACCAAATGCGGTGATTCCACTTAGAATTTTAGTTTCAACATCTAAACATCCACCATTTTTAGTTTCTTTTTCTAAAAGTTTTTCACATTTTTTCCACACTCTTTGTGTCTTTTTTGTTAGAGCTCGTAAAAAACTATCGTCCCCTTTGTACTCTTTAAAGTTGTTTATAATGAAATCGGAAACATTAATACTATCTTTCCAATCTGTTCCTTTAAAACCTTTCCATGCATCTTTAAAATTATTCATTTTACCCCTCGCATATATTTTGTAAAAATAGGATAACAAATATGAATTTAAAACTCAAATCTTTTTCGACATATTTCAAAAATTTCAGAAAAATTTTTATTAATATTTTTTATTCCCCATCTTTAAAAATTTAATTTATAAATTTCATTGAAAAAAAGTAATAATTATGTTAATATAATATTATGAACATGAAAATTTTGTCTCCAGCGGGAGATATGGAAAGTTTAAAAATGGCTGTATTTAACGGCGCAGATGAAGTGTATTTAGGAATTAAAGATTTCAACGCTAGAAATATCGAAGGATTTAACCTTGAAACACTAAAACAAGCGCTAGATTTTGCGCACGCTTTCAATGTAAAAGTTTTTTTAACGGTTAACATTTTGTTTAGGAACGATGAAATGCAGTCTGCAATTGATTTAATTGTTGACGCTTACAATTTAGGTGTTGACGCTTTTATCATTCAAGACATTGGACTTGCTTACAATTTACAAAAACATTATCCACAAATTGAAAAACACGCAAGTACTCAAATGGGTATTCACAATTTAGAAGGCGCAAAATTTGTAGAAAAATTAGGTTTCAAGCGTGTAGTTTTGTCACGTGAAACACCACTTGAAGAAATTAGATCAATTAAAGAAAACACAAATCTTGAAATTGAATATTTCGGACTAGGTGCATTGTGTGTAAGTTTTTCCGGAAATTGTTACCTTAGTTCATATATTTGCGATGCAAGTGGAAACAGAGGTAAATGCAAACAATTATGCCGTCTTCCTTATTCTCTATTTAATGAAAACAAAAAACTCGCAAATGGATTTTTATTAAGCGCTAAAGACTTAGACTTTAGAAAAAATTTGAAAGATTTACATAACGCAGGAGTAACAAGCCTTAAAATTGAAGGCAGAGCGCGTCGCCCTTACTATGTTGCAATTGCCACACGCGAAATGAAAAATGCAATTAATGGTATAAATGAACAAAACGATGATTTGCTACTAGGTTTTAACAGAGGATTTTCAAATGGCTACTTAGATGGAAATGAAAATATAATTAGTCAACACAATAATCACATTGGTATTGAAATTGGAATTGTAGAAAAAGTTAATATTGGAAAACGATTTAATGAAATTTACATTTCTTCATCTTATCCCGTAACAAAAAAATCAACATTAAAATTTTTCGAAAAAGGTAAAGAAATCGCAACCCTTTCAGCATTTGACATTAAGAAAACAAAAACAGGTTTTATGTTTACTTCAACTTCTCTAGTAAGTAAAAACTCAAAAGTAAATTTAATTAGCGATTTTGAAAAAGAAGAACAAATTTTAAACACAACTAAAAAGCAAGATTTAGAAATTAAAATAATTGCAAAAATAAATCAACCTATTAAAGCAACATTAAGTATTAATCAAAAAGAATTAACAATTACTGGTGACGTGTTGGAAAAATCTGAAACACGACCACTAACCAAAGATGATTTAATTAATTGTTTTTCTAAAAATGATTTTTACAATCCAATAATTTCCTCAGATCTTGAAAATGTGTTCATATTAAAAAGTAAATTAAATGAATTTAGAAGAAATGTTTTCGAATGCATTGCCAACGAAAAAAATCCAAATAAACAAAAAATAAATAAAATTTTATTAAAATTGCAAAAAAATACTGAAAAATTAAGTAATTTTCAAGTAATTTTTAATAAAAATGAAAAATTATTTGAAAAAAATATTATTTACTCTCCAGAAGTTTACAATTTACAAGACATAAAAAATCTAAAAAATAAATGCGAAAAAGAAAATAAAAAATTAATTTTAGACCTACCAAATTTTGCGTTAAACGAAGACGTAATTTATTTAAAGGATTTAGTTGAAAATCTTCAAGTAGCAATTCTTGTAAACAATCCATATGCATTAAATTTTAATACAATTAAATACATTGGTTGGGGAATGAATGTTTACAATTCTTACACTGCTAATTATTTCAACCTTCCATATGTTTTACCAGAAAACGAAAAAAACATTTCCGCTCCTGTTATGACTCTTAGACATTGCCCAATGAAAAATATATTAGGAGCAACTTGCGAAACCTGTCCTTACAACAATAATTATACTTATAAAATGCAAAATGGAAAAGTTTTAAAATTAAAACGCAAAAAATTATCAACTTGCACATTCTATCTTTACGAATAGATAATCTTAATCAGATGAGCCGAATTGATATTTTTATTACAACAACAAAAACAACAGTTGCCCTGTTGTTTTTTATTTTGTCGAAAATTAATCAAATTTTAAAAATTTGGTTGAATTTGGATTTTTTTGTGTTATAATCAAATCATTCAAGGAGAATTTATGAGCGAATTTAAGACTATTCCTATTACCCTAGTTACAGGTTATTTAGGAAGCGGAAAAACAACATTATTAAATCACATTTTAACAAACACTAAAGGATACAAATGTGCCGTAATCGTAAACGATATTGGCGAAGTAAACATTGACGCTGAACTTATTGAAAAAGGCGGTATCGTCAACAAAAGAGATGAAAATCTTGTAGCTCTTCAAAATGGTTGTATTTGTTGTACTTTGCGTCAAGATTTAATAGAACAACTTCACGACATCATCAAACAAAAGAAATTTGATCACATTATTATTGAGGCAAGCGGAATTTGCGAACCTATTCCTATTGCTCAAACAATCAATTTCTTAACTGAAAGTTTTAAAAGTCAAGGCATGCCAATTTACTGCAAACTCGATGCAATTATATCAGTCGTTGATGCATTCAGAATGGTTAGCGAATTTGGTTGTGGCGACGAACTAGTTAAAAGCAACATTGAAGATGACGACATTGAAAACTTAGTAATTCAACAAATTGAATTCTGTGACGTTCTCATTTTAAACAAGGTAAGCGAAGTGTCAAGTAAAGAACTTGAAAGAGTTAGAACAATCGTTAAAAATCTTCAACCAAAAGCAAAATTAATAGAAACAGATTTTTCTAGAGTTGACATTAGCGAAATTCTTGATACCAACATGTTCGACATGGAAAATGTTTTAACAAGTGCCGGTTGGTTTGTTGAAATCGAAAAAGACATTGAAGAAACTGACCATAACGACGAACACGAACATCATGAACACCACCATAACCATGAAGACCATCACGAGCATGAACACCATGAATGCCATTGCGCAGACCATGAATGTCATTGTCATGATCACGACGAAGAGCATGAATGCCACTGTCATGAACATGAAGAACACGAACACCATCACGATGGACATTGCCATTGTCACCACTGTCACAATCATGAACACGGCGAAACTGAAGAATATGGTATCGGAACTTTTGTTTACTACAGAAGAAAACCTTTTGACAGATTAAAATTTGAAGAATGGGCAACTATTGATCACGGAAGACAAATCATCAGAACTAAAGGACTTGTTTACTTTGACAATGAACAAAACATGTCTTATGTATACGAACAAGCTGGAAAACAAAAGAATTTAACTGAAAATGGGCCATGGTATGCAACTCTTCCAAGACAACAAATCGAACAACTTCTTTTGCACGACGAAAAGTTTAGAAAAGATTGGGACGAACAATACGGAGACAGAATGATTAAGCTTGTTTTCATCGGTCAAAAACTAGACAAAAACAAAATTTCTAGTGAATTAGATAAAATTTAATAAACAAAAAAATCCACAAATTGTGGATTTTTTAATTTTCATTTTCTGGACGAATGACAGATTTTAATCCCCATAAATTGGTAATGCTATAAATTTTAGCTCTAGTTTTGCTTGCCAATTTCTCCTTAAGAATATTTCGCAATTCAATCAACAATCTTTCTCTTACGCAACAATCCTTGTAAACTCTCTTATTCTTTTCATTTGCAATTTTTTGAGCTCTATTGTCGCCTTTTACTCTACCTTTTACCCTCTTGAAAACATTGTTTAATTTTTCTTGAATTAAATAAACAGTTTCTTCAGCATTCAACAAATCTTCAAATTCTTCTTCAAACCCAAATTCTGTAGCAATCCAAGAAAGGTCTTCAAAACTACAAATGTCTTCATTTAAGAAAAATGCCAACATTATACCACGTCTAAATTCTTGAATTTTAAAAAATCTAGGATTTACATATTTTAAAAAGAAATCTGTACATTGACTAGGAGTTGGAGTATGAAATGCCAATTCGCTAATCAACACCTCGTCATTCATAAAATCAGGGAAGTTTTCAAATGAAGCATGGTGCTTACTCATTAAAATCATGATAGCATACTCTACATCATTTTCATGCCCGCATGGTTTAATTTTTACACCCTTTTTCAATTTTTCAAAAATATCTTTAAGTTTCTTTTCTCTTTCTGGTCCCGGCTCGAACTCACTTCTCTGTCTTGTCATCTTTTCAATATATCTTTCTTCTGCATGAATTCTTTGAATTTCACATCTTTCTTCGTAAGTTCTAGTATCTTTTGCCATATTAACCTCAATTTTTCGCATAATATCACGAAAAATGCAACTTGTCAATATGGATTTTTTTAATTTTCAAAAAATTTTAGAAAATAACCTTGAAAAAGATTTAATTATTAGTATAATAATAAATATGAAAATAATAGTAGGACTAGGAAACCCTGAGGGAAAATATGAAAAAACTTATCACAACGTAGGATTTAACGTTGTTGACCTTTTTGCTAAAAAGAATGGTTTAAAATTCTCAAAACAAAAATGTAAAGCCATGCTTGCAATTGGTGACGGTTTTATTTTAGCAAAACCTCAAACATATATGAATTTAAGCGGAGAAAGCGTTCAAGAACTTAAGAAATATTTTAAAGTGTCTTTAGATGACATTTTAATTGTACTTGACGACATTGACCAACCAAAAGGTAAAGTACGATTTCGTTTGACAGGTTCTGCCGGAACACACAACGGTCTTAGAGATATAATAGCGAAAGTAGGCTCTACTCCAAGACTTAGAGTTGGTATCGGCAGAGATAATATTATGCCTTTAAGAGATTATGTTTTATCTCAAGTTGACAATGCCAGCCGTGAAATTTTAAATGTTTCTTACGAAAATGCTTGTGATTTAATTGAAAAATTTATTAATGAGGAATTATGCCAAGATACGACGATTTAATTTCCTCATTAGGAAAACAAACGATACTGTGTTCAAATCTAGGATTTGGAGAACAAGGTGCAGTTTTAACACACCTTCCCAAGTCCGTTTTTGTCTGCCCAGATATTGAAGAAGCTAGAAACATGTCTGCTCAACTTAAAAGTTTAAACAAAGAATGCATTGTAATTGATGAATTTGACAAACCTTTCACTTTAAGTAAGTTTCAGAGCCATGAAAATAAGTTTGATTTAATAAGAGCCCTTTTTTCTTTTGTTACGAAAAATTCAATTATTATATCCACTCCCAAAATATTCTTTTTAAATTTACCAAACCTTGACGAATTCAAAAATAATATTCTAGAATTTGAAAAAGGAAAAGATTATGAAATTTCATTAATTGAAAAACAATTAGTAAATATTGGTTACAAAAAAGTTGACGTAGTGACCTATCCTGGAGAATTTGCAAAGCGTGGCGATATTCTTGATGTTTTCACTCCTATTTTTAATAATCCAATACGTCTAGATTTTTTTGATACTCTACTTGAGGATATTTATTCCTTTGATTACTTATCTAGTGAAAAAACTGAAATCTTAAACAGTGTAAAAATTAGTCCTAACAAATTGTTTTTCTTTAACAATGAAACGATTGAAAAGATTACTAATGAATTGAAGACTTTAGGAAAAGATGACCCAACATTTTTTGACATCGCGTCTAACTTAGAAAACAATGACTATGTTCCTCTTGAATTCTTAAATCAATTTACCAATTCAACAACATTTCTAGACCTTAACACACCGATAATTTTAAGCAAATGTCTGCAAATTGAAAATTTATTTAATTCATATTTAAATGAAATTAATTTAAGAATAAATTCAATTTTTAAAGAAGAAAAAATTAAAAATTTATATTTAAAATCTAATTTTTTATTAAATTTTAATGAAATTTTAGCAAAAATTAAAAATAATTTAATAATTTTCGAAAATTTTGAAATTTTAAAAGAAAATATTAATTCAAGTATTGAATTTGAAAAATGTTTAAAATTAAATTTTAAAACTCACAAATTTTCGAATTTCCTATACGATTTAAATAAACTATATAATGAAACAAAAAATTTAGATAAACAAATTTATTTATGTTTAAATTCAATTGACACATTTAATTCAATTAAAAAAATATTTACGGAATTAAATTTTAATTTTTCAACAAATAAAAATTCTAAAGGATTAATTTTAACTGAATTAAAAATTCCATATAATATATGTTTTGAAGATGAAGATAAGTATTATATTGGTTCAACGAATTTTGCGCACAAAAAAGAATTCAAAAAAGAAAGTAAAACTCAACAAAAATATTTACCAAGAGCCGGAGAATATGTTGTTCACTCCACTCACGGAATTGGAAAATGCGAAGGAACTGTTACTATTCTTTCAGGCGGAGTTGAAAAAGAATTTTTTAAACTCATTTATCACGGAGGAGATATATTATATGTTCCAAGTGAACACGCTGATTGTTTGTCTCTTTACTTAACAAATGGTGTCTCTGTAAAACTCAACAAACTTGGTGGAAAAGAATTTACAGCGCAAAAATTGAAAGCTGTTCAATCAATCGAAGATATGAGCAAAGAACTCCTTGAGCTGTATGCAAAAAGAAAAGCTGTAAAAGGATACAAGTACTCAGAAGACGATTACCTTTTCACTGAATTTGAAAATGCTTTTGAGCACACTGAAACCTCAGATCAGCTTCAAGCCATATCTGATATAAAAAACGATATGCACTCAGGTAAAGTGATGGACAGACTTATTTGTGGAGATGTAGGGTTTGGAAAAACTGAAGTCGCAATGCGTGCTATGTTCAAAGCTGTTGAAAACGGAAAACAAGTTGCAATCATGGCTCCTACCACAATCTTAAGCTTGCAACATTTTATGACAGCAAGTTCTAGAACTAAAGATTTTGGCGTAAAAGTTGAAATGTTAAACAGATTCAAATCTTCAAAGGAGCAAAAAGCTATTTTAGAGGAATTATCTGAAGGAAAAATTAACGTAATATGCGGAACTCACAGACTTCTTTCAAAAGATGTAAAATTCAAAGATTTAGGACTTCTTATTTTAGATGAGGAACAACGTTTTGGAGTTAAAGCAAAAGAACAAATTAAACAATTAAAAAATAATGTTAATGTTCTTACCCTTTCCGCTACTCCGATTCCTAGAACTTTAAGCATGACGCTTATGAATATCCGCGACATCAGCATAATCAACACCCCTCCAGTCGACAGATTGCCTGTTAAAACTTATGTCATGGGTTACAATGAAGATATAATCTTAAATGCGATAAACGATGAAATTAACCGAGATGGTCAAGTCTTAATTGTATATAATAACGTCGAAATGCTACCTAAAGTAGCAAATTCTTTAAGCAGTAAACTAAACAATCCAAAGGCTAAGTTTGATATTGCACACGGACAAATGAGTGAAATTGCGCTAGAAAATGCAATTAAACGTCTTTATGATAGAGAAACTAACGTTTTTGTTTCAACGACTTTAATTGAAAATGGTATTGATTTACCTAAAGCCAACACTCTTATTGTAATTGACAGTGACCACTTAGGATTAAGTCAAATGTACCAACTCCGCGGTCGTGTAGGAAGAAACAAGGATCAAGCTTACGCTTATTTTACTTACAACAAAGAAAAAATACTAACAGAAGAATCGACAAGCAGACTTCAAGCCATTGCAGAACACACTGAACTTGGGTCAGGTTTCAAAATTGCAATGAGAGATCTTCAAATTCGAGGCGCTGGAGAACTTTTAGGAAAAGTGCAACACGGTCATATGATAAAAATCGGTTATGACATGTACTCAAAACTTTTACGTGACACCTTAAAGAGACTTAAAGGAGAAAAAGTAGAAATTGAACGAGATATTAAACTTGACATTGCAATTTCTTCAACTATCCCACGATATTTCCTAGAAGATGAAACAGAAAGACTTAAAATTATTGCAAAAATCACAAATATTGTAGACAAAACTCAAGCAAGAAACGTTTTAAACGAATTGATGGTCGAATACGGAAAACTTCCAAGAGAAATTCACAATTTAATCAATCTGTCTCTCATAAAAACGCTTGCTACAAAACAAAAAGTTAAAAATGTTACTTTGACAAAGACCCGAATGGCAATCACTTTCTATGATGACATAGATATAAATCAATTAGTCAAGAAAGTAAACAAATTTGCCCGTTTCAGATTCGAAAAGTCATCAGTTCCAACAATAACACTTGATACAAGCATGTTTAGTGTTGAAACAGCAATCAGCTATACTATAGAATTTTTAAACGGATAGGCCGAAATCTCTTGCTTTTTATTATAAAATTAATTATAATAGTCTAAGATTATTTATATATTGGAGTTTATTGTGAAAAAATTATCTGCTATACTAATTTGCTTATTAATGATATTTACTTGCGCCTTTGCTGGTTGTGCAGGATTTAAAATCGACAAAGTTAAGTACTACAATGAAGTGCTTGCTAAAGTTGGTGACGAAAAGATCACACGTTATGATTTGCTAAATGCTTACTCGACTTACGGTGATTATTATGTTTCAAACATGGGAAAGACTAAAAAGGAAGCTTTAAACGAAACATTAAACCTTTTAATTGACCGCGAGGCTTTGTATCAATATGCTAAAACTGTTAATGATTACAAACCTACTAAAAATCAAGTTAACAATGTTGTTTATGCTTTGTTTGAATCGGTTGACAACGAAGTGGATTCTTACATTAAAACAGCAAGAAACATTTTAAACCTTGAAGAAATTAAAGAAACAGCTGAAACACCTAAAGACACAGCTTACCCTATTGAAAACTATTTCTACGAAAACAATCGTCGTGCAACATTAAATAAAGTTTACACTTATTACACTAATGCTACTAAAGAAACTGTTTCAAGTACGGAAACTGACTATTTTGACGTAAATTACAAGATTGTTTATGACACTTCAAAAAATGAGGAAGAAGTTCATGACAATATGATTGATGAAAAATTCTTGACAGATTTCACATCTGAAGACATTTATGAAGAGCTTGTAGAATCTTACTTGGATCATTTGCAAGAAAAACTTGCTTCACAAGATTTGTTAAATGCAAGTGCTGTTAAAGAAAAAGTTTTATCTCTTATGACTAAAGACTTGATTTCTTATGAGTACTATTTAAGAGATGAAAACGGTAAAGAATTTTCTAAAAACACACACGACCTTTTAGTTCGTTATTTTGAAAGAAACTTCTCATCAAAAATCAAAGATCAATATCTTTCAAACATTAGAACTCACTATTTAAACAATGAAACTTTATCAGTTGATTTATTGATTGAAAAATACAATTCATTAGCTGACAAAAGCAAAAATCAATATACAAATCGTGAATCTAGTTACAAAAAGAAACTTAAAGAAATTGGAACTGACGGCGACAGCATTTTGTTCCACCATGAAAACTTAAGTGATGGAACTGAGTTTGGTTACTTCATCCACACATTGTTAAACTTCAGTGAAACTGTTGAAGAAAACGAAAAACTTTCTCAAAAGCAAAAAATTGAAGCACTTGACAAAAATGATCCATATTACGAAACAGATTATGCTGATTTAATTTCTCAAACTAAAGTTAAAGTTAGAGATATTGAAACAGGAGAATTGACTGAAGAAATTAAAACTTTACAAGAAGTTGTTGAAGAATATAATGACATTGTAAAAATTGAAAGTTATGACAAACGTTTGAATGAATTCATCAAATTCATGTTTAAGTACACAGGAGATTACAAATCTACTCTTGTTCAAGGTATGCCTTATGTTGTAGGAACTAACGGTTTCTCAAAAATGGAAACAGCATTCACTGAAGAAGCTATTTCATTGATGGATAAAGCTGGTAACATGAGTCAAGTAGACTTAAGCGACACAGACACAATGTGCATTACAAGTTACGGAATTCACTTCTTGTTCTTCGTTGAAGATGTTAAAGCTTACGATTTGCCAATAGACACAAGAGATATCACTGCTGAAGATTTGTTAAAAATATTAAATCCTTTAACTAAAGAAACATATTTTGATATGTTATTTGAAAAAGTTTATCCAGCAAGTAGTGCTGAAGAAGTTTATACTTCAAACACTGGATATAGCGAATTTGAAGCAGAAATTTTAGAAGATTTCAAACAAGAAATTAAAATTGAAAAGTTCTCAAGCAAAATTAAAGGAACTAAAACAAGCATTTAAAAAAGTCCCAAATCATTGGGATTTTTTTGTATATTTTTTTGCTTTCTCCTCAAACTAACCAAAAGGAGAAAACATGAAAAAAGTAAAAAGAGGCATAAGTGGTTCAACCGTTGCAATCATAACTTTAACAATTTTACTACTAGTTTCTATTGGAATAGGTGTTGCTCTAGCATATTTTTCAAACACAGCAAATGTTACAGGACAAGTAACCTTAGCAGACCCGATAAATATTAGTATAACTCAAGGAGGCGCAAGCGTATCAAGTTTAGAATTTGCTGAAAACGTTTTACCCGGTCAGATTTTTACTCAGTCTATCGGTGTTAGCGCGCCCCAAGACACTTCTACTGCTTTAGTTAGAGCGAAAGTTATCTTAACCAGTTCTAAAGGAACGGATGCAACTGTAGCTGAAGCTTCTACCACAGCAAGTTGGAAAAAAGGAACTGACGATTACTATTACTACTACGGAACTTTAAATGAAAATCAAAACATAGATTTTATTTCAGCGATAACAATTCCAACCTCTTTAGGAAACGAATACGCAAATTCAACTATGACGGTTCAAGTAATTGTTGAAGCCATTCAACAAGCAAACAACGCTGTAAACACAGTTTGGACAACTGCTCCAACAGATTGGATAAATGAATATTCCCCACTTCCAACAACTAGCGAATAACTTGATTAAAGTAGGTTACCGTTAAACTAGTTTGTTGCTAATACAATAAAAAAACTCACCAAATGGTGAGATTTTTTATTTGTCGCCTAAAGCGAGATAATTGTTTGGATCTAGTTTCGCACCATTTTGAGACATTTCAAAATGAAGATGATTTCCTCCATTTACTTCTTGTCCCATAGTTGCACTAGCTTTAGCTAAGACTGTTCCAGCCGTAACTTTATCTCCAACTTTTACAGTTATGCCATCAAGAGATTTGTATGTTGAAATTAAACCATTTGCATGTGTCACTTCAACAACACCGCCCTCTAAAGCATTAGTGTAAACTTTAGAAACAGTTCCGTCAGCAATGCTAAACACATCTAAATTTTCTCCAGCAAGAAAATCAATTGCCTTGTGGATTTCCCATTGTTTTAGAGTGTCATTATATTGCAACTCTTTAGCTGAATAATCTTTTGCAATTGTAGCATTTTCCATAGGTAAAACATATTTGATTTTTGTGCTAACTTCTACGCTTTCTCCACCGATGTTAGCTGTTGGTTTTGAAGATTGCTTATTAACTAAAGCAATTGTGACTGCACAAGCAACAACAAACAAACCTATGATCGCTGCATACACATAATTAAGTATAAATTTCTTCTTTTGTTGTGTGTTGGGTTTATTCATATCTCCTCCCTTACGAAGATATTTACCCAAATTTTAAAATTTATACATTAATTAATAACTACCCATAATTACAGGCCAACCAACGACGGTTTTACTTTCTGTTATTGCTATTTGCACATTAACTCTTTTGTTGTCAACTTTAACGTTTTTATTTATTAGATTTGAAAACCCATAAATGATAGTTGTCCCATTTTCTAAGTATTCATTTTTCACTACTCTAACTTTTAGTGTATCTATTATATTATCAGGAGTAACATTTACTTCCATACTTTCACCAAGGCAAGACGATATCTTTTTATCCGTCATAAAAAACGAACCGAGATTTATACAATTATCTTTCTTCTCTTTTACATAACAATAATATTCCCCGTCAAAATAATCAGTCAAAGTAAAAGTCGTCTTATTCATATTTCCAGCACAAATAATTACAAAAACAATTAAAACTATCAAAAATTTTTTCATGTTTAATTATATTGCAAAATTTAAAAGTTTAATCATGTAAAAAAATATTTTGTTTGGTGTTTTATGATGTTAAACGGCGAATATATTGTATAGGTAAAGATATCCTAAAAGCTCTTCATTCTTTTTACAGTACGTTTTTAATTTTTCTATTATTCTTGTAGCTTTCAATTCGGTTTCTTCATCAGTTTTTAAAATTGATAAAATCTTCTTTTTGGTGTTGTAACACGCATTGTATAAAAAGTTAAAATTCAACTCTACTAGCGTTACAAGTGCATTATTGTTTGCCATAGCATAAAACCTGTCTACTAAAGAATAATCCTCTTTAAAAGCTTTGTAAACATCAACTAGTATTAAAGTTTTGTTTTTAACAGCTGTAATAAAGGTTAAAAAAGCATTAATTAAAATTAAATCTACTAAAACAACATCTTCAACATCTACTTCCATCTCTTTCATGAAATTTATATCTTCAAAACAGAAATCTTCATCTTGATTATCTAATCTATCCATTAAACTTAATTTTGTAATTTGAGTGGTTTCAAAATCAAAATCATATGTTTGTTTCATACAAAAAAGATTTAAAAGATAATTGTAAAATTGACTAAAGTAAAAGGTAGACAACATCTTTTCATCAAAAGACGTATTAGCCAATAAAGTTGTTGCCTTTTTATTATTTATCTTACTTGTAAATATAGGCACGCATCCATTGTGATTTTCAACATAAACCAATTCTACTTCTGTAAAATTTAAATTACAGTGCAAAAATTTGTTGCCATCTGCAAGCCAGACAACCATTTTGTAACCATCATTTAATTCTTCTTGTGTCAAATCGTTAACTTGCTTGCAATTAAAAACACATTGTCCTTTTATTTCTTCAACTATGTCATTAACTAAACTTTTTTGCACATATTCGTCAATTACAAACATAACCTTTTGGTATCGCGCTTTCAAAAATATTAATTTTTTTATTTCTTTTGCATCTATTCCTAATTTAATTTCCATACTTCAATTTTACTAAACTTATTCTCGCTAAATTTAACAAATTTTACCTAATTTTAACGACTTTTAAAGAATTTTGGCTAAAATATAAAATCGCTTTACTTTTTTCTTTTGATTTAGTAGAATAAAAACAGTAGGAGGAATTTATGGATAAGAAAATCATAGAACTTATTGCTGAACAATTAGGTAAAGACGCAGATTCTATTACTATGAATTCAAAATTAGTTGAAGAATTAGGAGCTGACAGCCTTGACGTTGTAGAATTAATTATGGCTTTTGAAGACGAGTTTGACATCGTTCTTCCAGACGAAGACATTGCTGGCTTTAAAACAGTTGGTGACGTTGTTAATTACATTACAAACCTAAAGAAATAATACAAAAAACTACCAGAAAACTGGTAGTTTTTTATTAAACTATTTTACTTTCATTTCTTAAATTTTCTATAATTTGATCACATATTGAATTTATTTCAGAAGAATTTTTTAATCTTTGTTTCGTCATATACTCTCTAACATTCATCCATGTTTTTTGTTTCAAAAATTCATTTTCTACATCATCGAACAGGCCATTTGTTGATATTTCTAAATCCGACTGAGGATAATATCCATCTAAATTTTTTAGAAACATTTGAACATTTACTGAGTTTTCGTCTTCAGGAATCCTTTTATAATAATCTTGTCCGGGCTGTAAGAATATATTTTTAGTTGATCTTAAAAATCTATTGATTTTCTTTTGTAAATCTCTAAATTGTTTATCTTTTAAATCGTCATCATTCCACCCAAAACTTGCAGGTGGTGAAATAATAAAACATCGATCTGTAGTTTCATAAATTATATTTATTATTTTTAACGTTAATTTGTTTAACAGAAATATTTCTTCTTGTTCTGTTAAATCATCATTACATGAAGCGTAATACTCATAAACATCAAGATAAAATTTTTTTAAATCACCCAATAATTCGCAATAGTAATTATATAAATCTACATATTCTTGAATTAGTTTTGTTTCTTCAATTTGTTCAACTTCAGTTAATGGAACATCTCTTTCAAGTTTTTGTAATTCTATTTTCCTTGTCTCGATAAATTCTTTTTGTTTTTCCTTATCTCCAGACAAATCCTCAAGCATGGAGTCTCTAACAAAACATATTAAGTCATCAACATCTATCATTGGAATATTTGTTCTTTCAGACAAATGTGAAGAAATTAAACTTTTTCCAACATTACATGGCCCAATTAAAACTATTGAGTTTTCTATATTTTTTCTTTTACTCATAATTTCTCCATTTTTTGTATTATACACCATTTTTTAAGATTTTGCAATACTATATTGAATTAAAACAAAAAGAGTGATTTAATCACTCTTTTATTCTTTTTTGTCGCTTTCTCCATCATCTTCTTGAGGTTCTTCTTTAACTTCTTCTTTCGGATGAATGAGTTTTTCTAATTCTTTTAATTCTTTTTCAGCTTCTTTTTTAATATTTTCGTAATCTTGTTTAGAAATCACACCTGCTTTTGCAAGAGTTTCAGCAGTTTCAATTCTTGCTTTTACTTCGTGCATCTTGTGTTCTTCGATTGCTTCACGTTTAGCCCTTTCTTGGTACTCGCGTTTTTCTTGTTCTTTTTTGTCGATTGCAACGCAAACTTCTTCTACGCTTGCACCGTTAAACAACATTTCAAATTCTTCTTGATAAATTGTTTCTTTTTCGAGTAATATCTCAACAACTTTTTCAATTACATCTTTCTTTTCTTTCAAAATTTTCAAAGCTTTAGAATGAGCGTCGTCAATAATAGCTTTAACTTCTTTGTCGATAACATATGCTAAATCTTGACTGTACGGCACTTGTCTAGCATAATTTTTTCCAACGAAGACTTCTCCGCCTTCTCCAAAACTAATGAGGCCAAGTTCGTCTGTCATACCCCACTCAGCAACCATTTTTCTAGCTAATGCTGTTGCTCTTTCAATATCGTTTGACGCACCTGTAGTAATGTCGTCGAGCATTGTTTCTTCCGCACTTCTTCCACCAAGCATCATAGCAATAGTGTCAAGAAGTTTCATTCTTGTCATATGAGATTGGTCTTTTTCATCAAATGTTAAAGTGTAACCACCAGCCATTCCTCTTGGAATGATTGAAATTTCTTGAACATTGTCACAATTCTCTAAAGTTTGAGCAATGATTGCGTGCCCAGCTTCATGAATTGCTGTGATGCGTTTGTCTTTTTCTGTAATGACACGAGAAACTTTTTTAGGTCCCATAAGGGCTTTGTTCAATCCCTCTTGAATGTCAACCATTGTAATTTTAAATCTACCATCGCGAGCTGTAAGTAGCGCAGCTTCATTTAACACGTTTTCGATGTCTGCACCAGCGAGTCCGCTTGTAAGTCTAGCAATACGCTTAATGTCAACATCCTCACTCAATGGTTTGTTTTTAGCATGAACTTTAATAATTTCTTCTCTACCTTTAACGTCTGGAAGATGAACATACACTTGTCTGTCAAATCTTCCCGGACGAGTTAAAGCTGGGTCAAGAACGTCAGCTCTGTTTGTTGCAGCAAGAACAATAATTCCGCTGTTAGACTCAAATCCGTCCATTTCAACAAGCAATTGGTTTAATGTTTGTTCACGTTCATCGTTTCCGCCACCAAGTCCGGCTCCACGTTGACGACCAACTGCATCAATTTCATCAATAAATACAATACAAGGAGCAGATGCTTTAGCTGTGTCAAATAAACTTCTTACACGGCTTGCACCAACACCGACATAAAGCTCTACAAAGTCACTACCAGAAATTGTAAAGAAAGGAACTTTACTTTCACCCGCTACAGCTTTTGCAAGTAATGTTTTACCTGTTCCAGGAGGTCCAACCAAAAGCACACCCTTTGGAATTCTTGCTCCAAGTTCAGCATATCTACTAGGATTTTTTAAGAAATCTGCAATTTCTGCTAATTCTTGTTTTTCTTCGTCCGCACCAGCAACGTCACTGAATCTAACATTTGAAGAAACTACCATTCTAGCCTTACTCTTTCCGAAACCAGCTCCAGACTTTCCTCCCGCCATAGATCTAAACATTATAACACCAATAATAATGATTGTAATAATGCTTAAATATGGCATGAAAGTCACAATCCATGGTTCGCTTTCAAGGTCATAAGTAGCAACTAGTAAAACTGCACCATCTTTTAATACAAGCTCGCCTTCAGCATTTTTTATAAGTTCGCCATCAGAATCTCTTTTATAAAGATTGTCATTGTAACTATCTACAAACTCAATTAATTCAGTACTGTTTACAAATGTACAATAAGCATCTATTTTCTTTGGAAATTCTTTGTCTTTTAATTTTGAATCACTTTTCAAAATTCTAACTTTGTTCCCATAAACATCGATTTCTTTAACTTCACCACTAATTACCATTTCTTGAAATTCAGTGTAAGAAATTTCTTGAGATTTAGAATTGTTGTCCATAATCCAAACGATTAAAAGGACTGAAAGAACAAGTATAACAATGTATATTAAACTTGTTTTCCAAGAGTTATTTTTTTTCTTTTCCATATCCACCTCATGTAATTTTTATTATATCATAAAAATAAAAGTTTAACAAATATTTTTTGTGTCTTTTACCTATTTTTTCCTAAAAACGAAAATTTAAATACTTTAACCTAAATATTATACTTAATGAAAAATTTAAATATAATTAAAATGACATAAAAAAGTTTACAATTTCAAATATTTGTGATAAAATTCAATTAGTGAGGTGATTATGGCAACTATTGGTTTAGTTATAGATATAATTATTGTTGGTCTTTTGATTGTGTTTGCAATCAGTGGCCTCAAAAAAGGATTTATGAAATCCATTATTTCATTATTCAGTTGGGTTGTATGTATTGTTATTGCTGTATTTGTAGCAAAATATGTAGCTAACCTAATTAATGGTATTTACGACTTCTCTGCTCTAATTGGCGGAAAAATTAGTAAAAGTTTAATCAAATCGAACGATTACTTTTCTCTTGCAGTGAGTTCTTTCGGAACTAAGGCTAATTTAATTAAAGCTATTCCTGATTCAACAAACAAAGTTCTTGCATCAATCTTAAAAGTTTTCTTTGAAAAATCTAATGATGACATTATGACAAGCAACAAATCAGTTGGAGAAGTTACAGGAGATGGTCTTGGAAGTATTATCATGCTCATCATTTCAGCAATTTTGGTTTTCATTATCTTAAAAATCATTGTTGCATTGTTAAGTAGATTCTTTGACAAATTAGCAAACATTAAAATAATTGGTGGTCTTGATAAAATTTTAGGACTTACACTTGGAATAATCAAAGCGGGATTAATTATTATTACGTTAAACTTGATTTTAGTAGGATTATCTTTAATGCCAGTTGTAAACAAAACTATCACTCCAATTATTCAAGATAACACTCATGTAGAAAAAGTAATCTACAACGAAACAGACAAATTTGTTGAAAAACATGTAATCAAAGGCGACTTAATTAAAAACTGGGTGTCTGACCTTTGGGATGCTAGATAAAAGGAAATTATATGAATTTATTCGAAACTTTAAAAGACAGAAATTTATTATATCAAACAACAGACGAAGAAAAATTAAAAGAATTATTAAATGGACAAGTTACAGTTTACTGTGGTACAGACCCAACTGCTGACAGTTTACACATTGGACATTGTGTTCCTTGTACAATCTTAAGACGTTTTCAACAAGCTGGACATAAAGTTTTAATCTTGGTTGGAGGCGCAACTGCTGCAATCGGTGACCCTACAGGTAAAACAGATATGCGACCAATGCTCACCAAAGAACAACTTGCTCACAACATTGAAGGAATTAAAAAAGCATATAGCAAATTTGTTACATTTGAAGGCGACAATCCAGCGATTATCGTAAACAACGCAGATTGGTTCTCTGGTTATGACTATGTTAACTTTATGCGTGACGTTGGCGTTCACTTCAATGTTAACAAAATGATTACTAACGAAATTTACGCAAAACGCATCGAAGAAGGTGGACTAACATTCTTTGAAATGGGTTATATGTTAATGCAAGCTTATGATTTCTTGTACTTAAACAAAACTTATGGTTGTAACCTTGAATGGGGTGGCGCTGACCAATGGGGAAATATTGTAGCCGGAACTGAACTCGGAAGAAAAATGAATTTCCTTGACGGCAAAAACAGAGTTATGGTTGGAGCTACTAACCCACTACTCTTAACTCCAGAAGGCAAGAAAATGGGCAAAACCGAAAAAGGTGCGATCTGGATTGACAACGACAAAATTTCAGCATACGACTTTTATCAAGGAATTTATCAAACTCCAGACGCTTGCGTTGAAATGATGTTCGCTCTCTTTACCGATATCCCTATGAACGAAGTTAGAGATATGATAAAATCTGACATTGTTGCAAGTAAAAAACGTTTAGCATACGAAATTACAAAGTTTATTAGAAATGAAGAAGACGCAATTCTCGCTCAAAATATGAGTAACAACTTGTTTGCTTCATCTTCTATTAACAAAGACAATGCTCCAAAATTTGAAATTGAGTTATCTGATAACGAAATCGGAGTTTTAGATTTGCTTGTAAATGCAAAGTTTGTTCAAAGTAAAGGCGAAGCAAGACGTTTAATAGATCAAAATGGTCTTTCTATGGACGGCGAAACAATTAAAGACGCCACAATGTTAATCAAAAAAGAAGATTTAACAAACGGTATCTTATTTAAGAAAGGAAAGAAAAACTTCTTAAACATAATCGCTAAATAACAAAAAATCCACAAATCGTGGATTTTTTTATTTATCTAAATTTTTATCAATTAATTCGTTTATATCATGAATTAGTTTTTCAGGATCTTCTGTTATGTGATGAAGTTCTTTTTTCTTTGCCTTTCCTTTTTCAACATATTCAATCATAATGTCACAATCGTTTTCTTCGCTAGTTCGTGTAACGTGAATATTTGTGATATTCTTATATTCAATTTCAACCGAATTCCACAATGAATTAACCATGATTTTCTTTTCATGCAATTGATATTTTTTCTTCTTGTGAATAAAAACCAATGAAACAATGCTCCAAGCTGAAGTAAGCGCAACAATTGTAAGAGAAATGATAAGCATATACCATTCATGTACAAAATATGTTAAATCGATAATTGCACAGAACATAACAACATCTAAAATCTCAAGTATAATCGTTAAAATTAAAGTATATTTATTATGGTTGTATTTTATATCTCTAACTTTTTTATCCTTTTCCTTTTTCACTTCATCCCCCCTAAACGTTAAATTTGAAAACAATAATATCTCCGTCTTGAACAACATAGTCTTTACCGGCACTTATGATTTTACCTTTTTCTTTACAAGAATTGTAATCCCCAAGAGCAACAAAATCATCATATTTCACTACGTCTGCACGAATAAATCCTCTTTCAAAATCTGTGTGTATTTTACCAGCAGCTTGAGGAGCAAGAGTACCTCGACTTATTGTCCATGCACGCACTTCTTTTTCTCCCGCTGTAAGGAAACTAATTAGACCTAACAAATGATAACTTGCAACAATTAGTTTGTCCAATCCAGAAGCATCTATTCCCAATTCTTCTTTAAACATTTCTCTGTCTTCAGCTGGCATATTTACAAGCTCTTCTTCTGTTCTAGCACAAAGTGAAATAACTTCAGCATTTTCTGTCTTTGCAATTTCTTTAATTTTTTCAATGTTACCAATTTGAAATTCATCCAATTCATCAGAAGTGTTAGCAACGTAAATAATAGGTTTTGTTGTAATAAGGAAGAAACTATCTACAATTTTCTTTTCTTCTGCATTAACATTTAATAGTCTGGCAGGTTTAGATTCTTTTAACAAATCCATAATTTTGTTTAAAAGTTCAAATTCTTTTTGTGATTGAATGTCCGCAGAACCACCATGCACCAATTTCTTAAGTTTGTCAATACGTTTAGTAACTGTTTCAATGTCCGCCAAGATAAGTTCTAGATTAATAGTTTCAATATCTCTAACTGCATCTACCGAACCATCAACATGAATGATTTTGTCATTGTTAAAGCATCTAACCACATGAACAATAGCATCAACTTCTCTAATATGACTTAAAAACTTGTTTCCAAGTCCGGCTCCTTCGCTTGCACCTTTTACCAGTCCTGCAATATCCACAAATTCAATTTGAGCTGGAGTAATCTTTTGTGTGTTGTAAATCTTTCCAAGCACATCCAATCTTTCGTCTTTTACATCAACAACTCCAACATTTGGTTCTATTGTACAAAACGGATAATTTGCACTTTCTGCTCCCGCCTTTGTGATTGCATTAAACAACGTACTTTTACCAACGTTTGGCAATCCTACTACACCTAATTTCATAAATTTCCTTTTAATTCAATATTCTAATTATTACTAAATGATAATACAATATTTTGAGGAAAATTTCAAGTGAAAAATATCATTAATTACATTTTCATAGGTTTTATACAAGGTATAACTGAGTTTTTACCAGTTTCAAGCAGTGGTCACATAGTGTTGTTTGGTTCTCTTTTTGAGTTGGAGAACCTTCTGTTGCTTAGTGTTGTTGCTCACATCGGAACACTTTTTGCAGTCCTTTTTTGCTACAGAGGAAAACTTATGGAGTTAGTTAAAAAACCAATTAACAAAACTAATTTACATCTTTTAATTGCAACTATTCCCACTGTTTTAATTGTAGTTTTCTTTAACGATTTGATTGAAAAATACTTCGGAATGAATTTCTTAATTTGGGGATTTTTAATTTCAGCTGTTCTTCTTGCCGTTGCCGACTTTAAATCTACTGGCAAAAAATCAATTAACAAAAAGAATTCTTTAATTATGGGTGTAAGTCAAGGTTTAGCAATACTTCCAGGAATCTCAAGAAGCGGAACAACACTTTGTTTTGGCTTGTTGTCCGGAGTTGAAAAAAAGGAAGCTTTAGACTTCTCTTTCTTAATGAGCATTCCAATCATTTTTGCAAGTGCTGTTTATGAAAGTTTTGATATTATACATTCTCAACTAAGTGTTAATTGGTTAGGAATTTTCGTTGTAATGGTAACTTCTTTCATTTTCGGAATTTTATCTATAAAAATCATGCTTAAATTAGTCAACAAAAATAAACTTTTCTACTTTAGCTTTTACTTAATAATATTAAGTCTAATCATTTTATTGTTTTTATAGAACTTAATCTAAAAAGAAAAATTTTTTTACATTTGACAAATTTTAAAAAGTATGATAATATAATAATATCACGAAGGCGCAGTATTCTAGTCAACTAATGCAATTGAGGATACCGAAATAAGTATCGCTGGCATAACTATGAAGTTCGTGGTGCTGGCTTTGGTTGCCCAAACTGGGGCTGGTGCTGGGAGTTAAGATTTTTGGGTGGTGCGTAACGGCATACGTGCAGAAGCCCAATCATCGCGGAGACCTAAGAGGGTGGTGAATGAGCATTTTTACATATCAGGATCTATCACTTGGGAAAGAAACCTGCATGTGACGAAAGTTGTGTGCAGTGTAGCCTGCTTTGAGTGAAGAGTCGGGATAAAGCTACAACTTATTACTTCTCTAAGTACACGAAAGTAATCAAGTGCTTTTGAAATTCCTCTTTGCAAAATAAAGATAAAATTGTATGATGTTGTTAAGGAAAACTTCTAGACTGTTGCTTTATGCTGACGTTTCGAGGATTATAGTGTGGATTTAGTGGCGATTCGGTGCAAGTTTTGCGTAAAGGGAAACCGCTTTGCTGGTAACGGGAAAGTGCAAAATTGGGAAATCCAACCGAACCTATACCGCAAGGTTTACTCTTAACGTTGCCTTCGTAATCTGATTATCACATGCGTTAAGCATTTATTATATATGAAAAAAGAGAATAAAAACAAATTTAAAGAATACTGGGCATGGCCATTAAAAGTTTTAATAATGGCTCTTTGTCTTTCATTCGGTTTTAGCTTTTTAAGTGAATTAACTTTATCAAAAGCAAGTATCATTATTTCAATTGTCGTAATCTTAATCTTTATTGCATTAAGCATATTATTCGACATGGTAGGACTTGCTGTTGCCTCTTGCTCTATTGAGCCTTTTACATCAATGGCAAGTAGAAAAATAGTAGGTAGTAAACAAGCAATTATTTTAATTAACAATGCAGACAGAGTTAGTTCTATTATGAACGACGTAATCGGTGACGTATGCGGAATTTTATCTGGTGCTGCAGGTGCAAGTATCTTAACAAAAATTGCTTTAGAAAATGCTGGCAACATTAAGGTTGTTTTAATTTCAAGCCTTGTGTCAGCAATTATCGCAGGACTTACAATTTGCGGTAAAGCATTATTTAAAAAAATTGCAATTAATTACTGCGTTCCAATCACACTAGCCCTTGCAAAATTCGTAAATTTCTTCACAAGAAAAGGTTAATATTTTAAACAAAAAAATCCACAATATGTGGATTTTTTGTTTTAACTTGGCCATGTTCTCATCGGTCGTTTGACACCGTCAATTACAATTTCTCGATTAAACCATTCACTATCCTTTAAAAGTATGTCATTGTTAGAACACTTAACGCCAAAGTTTACACCGTCGCTTGTCTTTTGTGTTATTACAACAATGTTGCCATTGAACGAAGTGAATTCATCTTTTTCCCAATCAATGCAAAGTGATGTTACATAAATTTTGTCAGTATGTTTTGCAATAACATTTATAAATTCTTGAGTTGGGAATTGATTATCTATTGCCTCTGTATATTCTGGACTTCCTGCGCAACAACAAACACAAACAACTTTTGGTTTGATTGCATCAATGAAATTTTCGCTTGAAGAAGTTTTGCTTCCATGATGACCTGCCTTATACAAATCTACGCAAGCATTTTCGTCATCTCTAATTGCTTTAAGACTTTCATTGTTTTCTAAAAGTTTAGATTCTCCTTCGCTTTTATGTTCTTCTAAATCTCCTGTAAATAAGAAATTTTTGCCTTCATATGTAATAAGAACACAAACCGAATAATTATTTTCTGTTCCATTTAATTTATTTTCAAAATAATAATTATATAAAATTTCAATTTTTAATTCTTTATTTTCGCCAATTTCATAAATTTTATTATTATTTAATTTTGACTCTGTTGAACAATCGAAGTACTCTGCGTCGCATCTCTCTATTGCATCATCTCTTTCGCTAATATATTTTTTAAGCATTCCTTCATCTGGATCTTTGTTTGTAGCGTTTCCAAAATCAATAATTGTTCCATAATCAAACAAGTCAAATAAACTTTTAGTTTTTCCACTTGTTGCAAAACCAGCATAATGATCTGTGTGAGCATGAGTTACAATACAATAATCAATCTTGTCATCTTTCATGTAGGATTTAAGATAATTTTGAACATGTGAAATGCTACTAGACTTTGAACCGCAGTCAATTAAAATGTCTGTTGAACCGTAACGGATATATGTACAATCTCCTGTATACTTATTTCCAAGTTCTAAAAAGTGTACAGACAATTCGCCATCTTCGCCTGAAAGTTGTACATTAGATAATTCTTCAGTTGAATTGTAAGAATAAAAGATTTCTTCTCCAACAACCAATTCTTCAGTTTCTGGTAATGTGGAATAAATTAAATATCCACCACCGCCAGCAACACCTAAAACTAATGCTAAAAATAACATTATAAACTTAGTAAATTTATTCATTGTTACCTCCTGCATTAAATATTTCTTCTTGTTCGGTTGGCTCAACAAAAGTTATTAATCTTATTTTTTTGATTTTAAATATTTTACCATATTTTAAATTTGTTGCAGTGTATTGTATGTAATAAGTACCTTCGCTGTCAGCTGAATATGTTCCGTCTTCATGTTTTTCTAAATTTGTTTCTATTTCAACTTTGTCACTTTCGTCTTTTCCGAATGCAACAATTTTTACACCAGTATCTTCATAAGTTTTGTCTAATGTTAAAGTTAATTCATCATTACCGACTATTTCAAAACAATCATTACGTGTTAAAAATTTTACACCGAAAAATCCACCAGCTACGCCTACTGCTAAAACAAACAAAATCAAACAAACAGTACCAAATCCTAATTTCTTTAATTTTTTATTAACTTTTTTACTTTCACTTTTTTTAGGTTTGTTAAAATTAAAATCTAACTCAACCTTCTTTGAAGTTTTACTTGCAGTTTTTCTTTTTGCCATTTCTCCTCCTAATGACATTATATCATAAATTATTTTTTTACTCCAAATAAATGACAATAATTTATTTATTAAAATTAATTAAATCTTTTTATAATGTTTTTAATTAATTGATTTGTTTTTTATAAAATAATTAAATTAAAAAATATAAAATTTAAATAAATTTTTTAAAATTATTAAAAATTAATAAAAAAATCTAGATATTTCTAGATTTTTCTAAAATTTTAATTAATTTTTCAATTCTTTTTCTTACTTCATCAATTCCGACTATTTTCATAATTGAGTAAAGTTCAGGACTATTTTCTTTTCCCGTAATCGCAAGACGAACAAATTTAGAAGTGTCCGCAACGTTTCCAGCGTAAAGTTCCGGATTTTGTTTATAAGTCTTGTTGTCTACAAAATTATATTTCAAAGACTTTTCTTTCAAGTCGTTAAACCATGTTTGATTGTCAATAACTTCTTCATAACTATCTTTGTACTCAGTCAAGAAATTAATTAAATTTTCTTTCTTTACATTTCCTAAATTAATTTCAAAGTCTGCTTCAAAGTTAGGAAGAACATAATTGTAAATGTCTAATATTTCACTAAAATATGTTATATCTTTTCTTGGACGTTCTCCGCCTCTGTCAATTGTCAAAACTTTTAATAAAGTATCTTTGTTATCTTCAATCGTTTTAACATCTTCTACCGACCATTCTTTTGCCCAAGCAAGAAGATTATTATAAACTTCTTCAGCAGTGTAACGAGAAATGATTGTTTTAGAAATATCATTTAATTTTACAAAATCAAACATTGGATTTGTAACTCCCATTTTACTAATTGCGAATGGGAATTCTGAATAATGTAATGTTGGATTATTTTTTCTCCAAATTTCAAAGTCTGAATTAAGTAAATTTAAAATGTACTCAACTACAGCAGTTGTAGGATATCCTTTTCTTAAGAAAAATCTTACATCCGCGAAAGCATCTTTACGTTTACTAATTTTTCTTTTGTTTCCAGTTTCTTCATCTAAAACGCAAATATTAGGAGTATGCGCATATTTAAATGGAGTGTATCCAAACGCATGAGCAAGCTCAATGTGAACAGGTAATGATTGATACCACTCTTGTCCACGAATTACAGTTGTAGTCTTCATCAACATATCATCAACTATATGAGCAAAAGCATAAACAGGAATTCCGTTTGATTTGATTAAAACATCATCTCTTAAATTTTCTCTTACTTCCTTTTCGCCTTTAATTGCATCAACAAATTTATAAGTTTTATCTTTTTCACCAATAGATTTAAGTCTTAAAGCAAAAGATTTTCCTTCGTTTAAATTTTTTTCAATTTCTTCTAAACTTAAATCTCTACAAGGGTCTTTTACTTCTAAATCATCAGCATTTTCAAGTTCCTCTTCACGTCTTTTTAGGATTTCTTCTTTTCCATTTGTTACTGAACAAAAACAAGGGAAAGCTCTACCGCGACTTACTAATTCGTGAGCAAATGAACGATAAATATCCACGCGTTGACTTTGAACATAAGGACCATAATCTCCAATTTCTTCTAAATTGTCACCCCTATATCCCTCATCAGGTGTTAATCCAAAACGACATAACATATCATACGCGATTTGTCCAGCATTTTCAACTTCACGTTTTCCGTCAGTGTCTTCAAGTCTGCAATAAAACAATCCATCAGTTTTGTTTGCAAGCATTCTATGAATAACACCTTGATAAAGTTGACCAACATGAAGATATCCTGTTGGGCTTGGAGCAATACGAGTTACTTCGCCATTTACTTTTCTATCTTTATATTTATCAAAATAATAGTCTACGGATTTTGTGTTCGGATAAAGTAAGTCTGCTAATTTTTTGTAATCCATTTTTTCTCCTTAAGCTAAAACTCCTGCTGAAATAATATTATTTAATGTATTCAAATAATTAATTGCAAGAGCGTCGTAATTGTCAATAATATTTATATAATTTTCATCTACCGGTTCTGTAAAATTCTTTGAAGATTTTTCAATCTCTTTACTTGCAATCATAACACTCTCAAAAATATTGTCAATCGCAATCTGTGAATTTCTTAAAATTACTAAATTATCTTTAAAATCTTCATCATTTGTAACTTGGAAATTTTTAATTTTAAAGCTTAAAACATTATTTAATTTTTCAGTTTCAATTTCAGGCAAGCTCACTTCATCATAAATGAAAGTTTTTAAGTCTCGTCCATTAATGTTCTTTTCAATATATCCCCAAGTGTAATACACTGAACCTAAAGACATACGTGCTTCAAGATTTATTTTTGCAAGAACATTTTCCAAATTCATGTTTTGATCAGTTATTTCATTGATTTTTGGCATATTGTAATCTAGCACATGATTAAAATAAAAGTTATAGCAAATTTCAAATAGGTTACTAGTCGCGTCAAATAAATCTTGGTAAGACAAAAGCAAATTTAATCCAGATGCATCTTTCATTTCAGTTCTTTCTTCAATAGATGATGCAAAAGTTGTGTAAGTATTTTCTAAAATTGTCAAACTCGAATCAACATCTTTTAATTCAGACTCGAAATCATCTAATGCATTTTTTAATTTGTTTCGTGCTGATTTGTTTAAATTTTTAGCATTTTTTACAAATTGAACATAATTGTTGTTGAAATCACTTAATGAAACAAACAAATCTTCAAATTCTTCAATTGCCGTTTGACCTTTTTGGTTTAATGAAATATGTGAAACTTCAATTTCATTGTTTTCATAAGTAATATGTTCCAAACCATCAAAACATGCAATGTAATCTTTTTCTAAATTTTCTATTTTGTAGCCAGCATCTTTTTTACCACATCCAGTAAAAGAAAACACGCTAACAGCAACCATTAAGCAAAGTACTAATGATAATAATTTTTTCATTACGCAACCTCCCCTAATGCCTTTTTAAGCAAATATGTAGCATTAATTTCCTTGTTTACATTCATTCCATTTGCTTGAGCATAATTTGTAGCTAATTTCTTTGCAAAGATTTCTTTGTCACAATTATTGTAAGCATTAATGAATTCTGACATCTCTTTTGTGTAATTATTTTTTACTTGTCCATTAAATGTAAATTTTGTGTTCATGAAAGCAGTGTTATCACCTTTAAACACTACATAATTAACATCTTCAGTAGTATCTAGTGTTAAATTTGAACATTCGTAATCAACTACATTGCAGTAAATATCAATCAAAGTGAAATTAGCATCACTAGACGAATCAATTCCGATTTTTACAATGTTTGAATTGAGATAACTAACAGTTTTAGCATACTCTTTAAAGTAGATTGCAATTTGTTTAATTACAACGTCTCCACTTTCGACAACATTAAACAATTCAGAATTTTCAGCTTTATCTAAGTACTCATCAATTAACTTTGCAGTTTCTTTTCTTTCATCTTTTAAAGCATCTACTTTTTTTGCAATTTTTTCTTCTTTGAATTCAGAGCCTTTTGCTTGCAAAGTGTATGCATTTAAATATTTAAACGAAGAATCTAAATTTTTACTTAAATCGCAAAATGCAGAAAATCTAGTTTCACTTGTTTTTTCTAAGTACATTTCATTCAAAGAATCAATCTTTTCATTGAATTCTCCATTTGTTTTTTGGAAATTTTGAATTTCTACGAAAGCCGTCTTTTCTTTCTTAAAATGAGCAAAGAAAACGTAAGCAGAAAGTGCTACTGTTACAGCAATCAAAATAGTTATTATTAATATTTTAAATAATTTCTTCATGTTTTAATTATAATATTTTTATTTTTCCTTGTCAATAAAACTAATTAATTAAAAAATAAAAAGATAAAACTATTGAAAATTTATTTCATATTTGCTAATATAGTAACATGAAAACAGTAATTATAAGTGGTGCCAACGGCGGAATAGGAATTGAAATAGCAAAGACATTAATGCAAAAAGGATATTTTGCAGTTCTTCTTTACCACAAAAACAAAAACGAAATAAAGAAACTAAACGGAAATTTTCTTGCTGTAAAATGTGACGTAACCAACGAACAAGACATTGAAAACCTTGTTAATTCATTAAAAACTCAAAATATTAATGTTACACATTTAGTGAATTGTGCAGGAGTTTCAAAGTTTAACCTTATCCAAGACGTTACTTTCAAAGAAATGCAACATTTAATAAATGTTAACCTTGTTGGAACCATGCTTTTAACTAAACACATTTCTAAAATTATGATTTCAAACAAAAAAGGAAATATTATTAACATTTCTTCTATTTGGGGAGTTGTTGGATCTAGCATGGAATCGGTTTACTCTGCCACTAAAGGAGGAATCAATTCATTTACACTTGCATTAGCGAAAGAATTAGGACCTTCTAATATCAACGTAAACGCAGTTTGTCCAGGTCTTATAAAAACTCCAATGAACGAAAGTTTAAGTGAAGACACTATTAATTCCATCATTGAAGAAACTCCAATTAAAAGAATGGGAGAACCTATTGATGTTGCAAATTTAGTAAACTTTTTAGCAAGCGATGAAGCTTCTTTTATCACAGGTCAAATCATAACAATCGACGGAGGATTAACATTATAAAAAAACTTACGATTTCGTAAGTTTTTTCTTTCATATTATTTTCCTTCAATTTTGTCATTTGTCTTAGTGTTTGTAACTAATCTTTCACCAACACACCAAGTTGCAATTAAGAAACCAGTTGTGATTAAAGAGATTAATGAAACAGAGATGAACAAATTGAAGAAATCTACAGCAAGTCCAGCCTTTGTTGTGTTCATCATGTAGAGAATTGCAGCCATTACTACAGCAAGAATGCTCAACACATACACAATAAGACCAGAAATGATTTTGTTCTCGCTTGTCATAGTGCAAATTACATCAAAAATCACAGCACCAATTACCAAGCCAGTCCAAACGAAATAAACAACTTTAGCCCACATAGTCAAATCTCTAGCTAGTAATGCAAAGACAAACCATGCAGAACATAAAACTGTTAATATTGCCAAAGAATAGTAAACAATCTTTGACAAACCTGCTTTGTTAGTTATGCTCATAAGACCTCCTACATTTATTGTTGTCAAATAGGAGGAATTTTATACTTTCTTTTATTTTTCACGATTTTTACCTTCGTCATGCAAAATTACTTTAAACAATTCGCAAGTCGGAATGATTAGTATTGATGCAACTGAAACCATAATCCATTGCGAAAAATTTAAAAATTCTAGGTTGAACACGCTGTACATAAACGGAACAAAGGTTACGACAAGGTTAATTGCTAAAGTTATTAAGAAGCAAATGTTAAATGTTTTGTTATCGAACAGATTTTTCTTAAATATACTTGAGTTAGTTTTACAATTCACACTATGAAGAAGTTGCATGTAAATTATTGTAAAGAAAACCATAGTGCTTGCAACTTGCGGAGAGTAAAAATAAATTCCGATTAGAAAAACAGCGATTGCTATAAATGTTTGTAAAATTGATTGATAAATTATAGCTTTGCCAACATTATTTCCAAACAGTCCCGAATGACTATCTCTAGGAGGCTGTTTCATAACTTCGGGCTCGACTTTTTCCATTCCTAAAGCAAACGCAGGCAAACTGTCAGTAACTAGATTAATGAAAAGCATTTGTGCAGGGAGCAAAAATGTGTATTGAGGAAAAAACATTAGAGCAATGAGCATTCCAAAAACTTCAACACAGTTTGTAGAAATTAAAAATTGCAAAGCTTTTTGAATGTTATTGTAAATTTTTCTTCCTTCTTCAACCGCCACCACCACCGACGCAAAATTGTCATCTGTTACAACCATATCTGCAACATTTTTTACTACGTCCGTCCCGCTTTTACCCATACCTACACCGATATCTGCAATCTTTAAGCTCGGTGCATCGTTTACACCGTCTCCAGTCATTGCAACTATCTTTTTTAATGATTTGTAAAGCTTTACTATTCTCACCTTGTGTTCTGGGGTGACACGCGCATAAACTCGAATGTTTTTACTAACTTTTTTCAGTTCGCTGTCGCTTAATTTGTCTAGTTCTTCACCTGTTAAGACTTGTTCTTTTGTTTCACATATTCCTAATTCTTTAGCAATTGCGAACGCAGTTCTTTTATGATCACCTGTAATCATAATAGGTGTTAGTCCGGCAGAGAAACAACTCTTAATGCTTTCTTTTACTTCTGGTCTTGGTTTATCCATCATTCCAACCAAACCTAAAAAAACTAAATTTTTTTCAAATTCAACAGAACTATCCAAATTTTCACTTTTTGCAAATCCTAAAGTTCTTAATGCCTTGTCGCTCATGTTATTACAAACTGAAAGAATTTCTTGCTTGTCCATTTCTGTTAATTCTTTAACCTGTCCATTTACTTTTATGAATTTACAATGCTTTAGTAACACTTCAGGAGCACCCTTAGAATAACTAGTTAGTCCGTCTTCATTAACCACAACCGTCATCATTTTTCTTGACGAATTAAAAGGAATTTCATGAACAATTTTGGCCTTTTTATATTTAAGATTTGACAAAGCAAATTCGAGAATAGCTTTTTCTGTTGGTTCTCCTACAAACTTATCTTTTTGTTTTTCTGCATTATTGCAATTAATCATACATTTCAACATGTCATTGTCTACTTGCATGTTCTTTAAATTTTTTCCATAAGTTTCAACAACTGTCATTTTATTTTGTGTTAGTGTTCCAGTTTTGTCGCTACAAATGATTTGACAACTTCCAAGCGTTTCAACAGCATGTAAATGTTTTATTATGCATTTCCTTTTTGCTAATTGTTGCACTCCTAGAGCTAAAATTATTGTGATTACAGCTGGTAAACTTTCAGGAATTGCAGCAACGGCAAGCGCTACTGCAGTCATTATGGAATGCATGATTCCATCACCCTTAATTAGACTAATTGACAAAATTATTAGACTCACAACAACTACAGTCCACGTAATAAAATGTCCTATTTTATTAATTGATTTTTGAAGAGGTGTTATTTCTTTTTTTGTTTTAAAAAGCAATGTCGCAATTTTCCCTATTTCTGTATCTTGTCCGGTCGCAACAACAATTCCTTTTGCTTTTCCGTTAGTAACTAAACTTCCTGAATATGCCATATTTTTTCTGTCGGCAAGCGGGGTAACTTCTTTTAATACCACATCTGAATTTTTGTCACTTGGTACACTTTCACCAGTAAGAGAACTTTCATCACAGGCAAAATTGTTCGTTTCTAAAAGTCTTACATCTGCAGTCATTACATTTCCAGCTTCAACAAAAATAATGTCTCCCACAACTAGTTCTGTACTGTCCACTACTTCAATATTCCCCTCTCTTAGTACTTTAACATTTATTCGATTGTATTTTTGCAAATCTTTTAAACATGCTTCTGCTTTTCTTTCTTCAAACACTCCAATAAATGCATTCATTACAACAATGAAAAGAATTACAAACCCTTCAAAAAGATCCGCATATTCTTTATTTAAAATAGCAATAGTTATTGATATTACGGCCGATAAGAGTAAAATTGCAACCATAATATTTAAAAACTGCTTGAAAAAACAAGCAAGAAAAGATTGTTTCTTTACTTCTTCTAACTGATTTTTCCCATTTTTAATCAATCTATCATTTGCTTCACGACAGCTCAATCCGATTCTTGAACCTTTTACCTTTTCTATAACTTCATTTTCACTTAAATAGTACATAATGCCTCTACTTACATTATTAAAAAAAAGCATATTTTAGACGAACATAAAAGTCTAATGTTGTCGAATAAAAAATTTAAACATAATGTAGAAAATTTTTTTAAAAATAGGTTGAAATTTTATTTAAGTTTGATATAATTTAAATATATGGAGAAAATTTTAGAGAGTTTTACAAAAGAACAAATTAATAAAATTTCAATATTTAGCGAACTAATTGAAAATTTAGAATTAAGTTCCATTTACAAAAATGCAGGAATTCTTTTTTTCGCATTAAAAAATGGAAAACTCACAAACGATTACATTAAAGAGAATTTCAAAGAAGAATTTAGAATAATTGAAATCCTTCTTCAACTTGAATCAATTAATTATGAGCAACAAGAAACTGAAGCTGAAAACATTCGTAAAATGTTTTTTGCCATCACTAAAGAAATTCGCGTTATAATGTTAAAAATAGCATCGGCAGTAACTGAACTAAGAACAATTGATGAAACTAAAGACAATTCAGCCCTTGCAAAATCAATTCTTTACTTATTTGCTCCACTTTCGGCAAGACTTGGTCTAGCACACATTAAATCCGAACTTGAAGACGGTGCGTTTAAAATTCTGTATCCAGAAGAATTTTCTAAAATCAGACAAGAATTAGACAAACGTTATGTCGCTCGACAACCTATTGTTGACAGTTTAACAGAACTAGTTACAAAGAGCATGCAAGAATTAAACATAAGCGGTCGCGTGTTTGGTAGAAAAAAGCATATATATAGTATTTACAAGAAATTAAAAGAACATGACTTTGATCATATTTACGACCTTGTTGCAGTGCGAGCAATTGTTAATACAGTTGATGACTGTTACACGCTTCTTGGAAAATTACACGGGCAACTAGAACCATTACAACATAGATTTAAAGATTACATAGCAATACCTAAATCTAATGGTTATCAATCGTTACATACAACAGTAATTTTCGAGGGTCTTCCGGTCGAAATTCAAATTCGAACAGAGGAAATGCATAAATTTAATGAGTATGGAGTTGCAGCCCACTGGATTTTCAAAGAAAAACGAAAACAAACAAAATTTGATGAAAGATTGTCTTCTATTAGACAGATGATGGAAGATGAAAATTCATCTTTGGACGAAATTGCTGAATCGTTAAATTCAGACATTTACAGTGAAGAAATATTTGTTCAAACCCCTAAAGGTAAAGTTATTTACTTACCAACGGGTGCTACTGCCATTGATTTTGCATACGCAATTCATTCAGAAGTTGGAAACAAATGTGTTGGAGCAAAAGTAAACAACAAAATGATTTCAACATCTGCTCCTCTTCGCAATGGAGATATTGTAGAAATTATCACTAACCCAGCAAGTAAAGGACCATCTCGAGATTGGCTAAAAATTGTTAAAACTTCTGGAGCAAAAGCTAAAATTAATGCATTTTTTAACAAGAATATGAAAGACGAAAACATAAAAACTGGTAAAACCATGCTTGAAAATGCAATTAAAGACAAAGGATTTGCTGTTAATAAAATTTTAAACAGTAAAAACTTAACAGATGTTTTAGATTACTACAATTTTACCGAAGAGGATGAACTTTTCGCAAACATCGGAACTAATGCAATCAGCGCTAAATATACTGCTAACAAATTAATTCAAAATCACAATAAGTCATTAAAAAATGAAACAGTTGAATTTAAGCCTAATCTTCCAGTCACTTTACATGCTCCTAGCGAGAAAAACGTTGACATTAAGGGATTAAACAATATCCTTATGAAATTCGCAGGATGTTGTCAACCAATGTATGGAGATGACATTATTGGATTTGTTTCTGCAGGACGTGGCGTGATTATTCATAGATCAGTTTGCCCAAATGTAAATTACTTTAATCCAGATCGTCTTATCGAGGCTTCATGGAAAGAAATTAAAGAAAAACCTAAGAAAAAATAGCAACAACCTAAAAAAATATCCACAATCTGAAAAAATTTTGTGGATTTTTTTAATTTTTTTAAGAAATTATTTGCGAAATTGGAATTTTTACGTTATAATTATAATATCATATAAAAGGAGAGCTTATGAAAGGTTTTGTTAAATGGTTAGATGACGCTCCAGTATGGCTCAAGTTGGTATTCTGTATTCCACTTCTTGACATTATCTGGGCAGTTTATCGTATCGTTAAAGGCATTGCTTACAAGAAAACTTTGGTTTTAATCATAGGTATTCTATGGATTATCCCAGGTGCATTCTTTGGCTGGCTAATTGACTTAATTAGTATTGCTATTATGCGTAAGCCTATTTTGGCAGACTAAAAAAATTCTGGCATTCGCCAGATTTTTTTATTGCAATAAGACCAAACTATTTTCTTAAACAAAAGAAAAAATGAGTTTAATAGCACTAAAAAAATCCACTAATAGTGGACTTTTTTATTCCTTAATTAATTGAATATGAACATCTCTTAAAAGCTTTTCATCAACTGAGTTTGGAGCATTTGTCAACGGATCACATCCGTTTTTATTCATAGGGAATGCTATTACATCACGTATAAAATCATTGTGTGTTAGCAACATCATAAGTCGGTCAAATCCTGCACCCATTCCACAATGAGGAGGTGCTCCATAAGAGAAAGCGTTGTAAAGAGCTGGGAACTTGTTTTCAACAATTTCTTTTCCGTATCCCGCAATTTTAAACACTTCAACCATTAAGTCTGGTCTATTGTTTCTTACTCCTCCAGACAAGCATTCATATCCATTGATTACTAAATCATATTGGAAAGCTTTTGCGTCAAGAGGGTTTTTCTTTAATTCTTCAAGGCTTACCTGAGGCATGCTGAATGGATTGTGAGAAAATTCGATTTTACCCTCATCATCTAATTCGTAGAATGGGAAGTCAACAATCCACACAAAGCTGAACGCATTTTCGTCGATCAATTCAAGCTTTTTGCCCAATTCTTGTCTTAACATATCGGCAAATTTTATTACTCTAGTTTTTTCATCTGCAACGAAGAAAATTGTATCGTTATCTTCAAAGCTTAACAAATCTTTTAGTTGAGCTTTTTCTTCAGATGTTACGAATTTACTTATACCAGTTTCAAATTCTCCGTTTACAACTTTTACATATGCAAGACCCTTAGCTTCTCTTGATTTTAAGAACTCTGTTAACGAATCGTAGAATTTTCTTCCTTTTTCACCACAATTTACTTTAATTGCTTTAATTACATTTCCATTAAATGCATTAAATGTTGAATTTTTGAATATTTCTGTTACGTCATAAACTTTTAAAGGATTTCTAAGGTCCGGCTTGTCACTACAATAATCTCTCATTGCATCTTCATAGCTCAATCTAGCAAATGGCGTTACTGGACGCTTACCAGCAAACTTTTCAAATATTCCAGCATATAATTCTTCCGTAACTTGGAAAACATCTTCTTGTGTTGCAAAAGCCATTTCCATATCTATTTGATAGAACTCAGTTGGAGAACGATCTGCTCTTGCATCCTCATCTCTAAAACAAGGTGCAATTTGGAAATACTTATCCACTCCACTAGTCATTAATAATTGTTTAAATTGCTGAGGAGCTTGAGGAAGCGCATAGAATTTACCTGGATTAAGTCTACTAGGAACCAAGAAATCTCTCGCTCCTTCTGGACTTGATGCAGTTAGAATTGGAGTTTGAACTTCCAAAAATCCTAAGCCATGCATGAAATTTCTAACGTACAACATCAAATCACTTCTTAATTTCAACATTTTTTGATTGTACTCAGCTCGCAAATCCAAATATCTGTGTTTTAATCTTAAATCTTCGTTAACTTCTTGACTATTCTTAATTTCAAATGGTAACACATTGTCGTTTTTACCTAAAATTTCAACAGTTTCAACTAAAATTTCAATTTCTCCAGTTTCCATGTTTGGATTTTTGCTAGTTCTCTCAGTAACTTTTCCTTTAATGCAAATAACATCTTCTTTGTTAAGTTCAATGTTTAACGTTTCAGGAATTATGGCTTGAGTTTTGCCATAAAAATCTCTAAGAACTACAAATGTAATTCCACCCAACTTTCTAATGGTGTCAACAAAACCCGAAAGAGAATGCTCTTCTCCAACGTTTTCAATTCTTAAACTTCCGCAATCAACGGTTCTATATTTGTTTTTGTGAATCATAATCTCTCCTTTTAATTTGATTGTGTAATACTCGTATTGAAACGAGCAAATTAAAGGTGGTTATATCGTTAGATATAAATCCACTTAAAATTTGATTGTTTAATGCTTGCGTTTTAACAAGCGGATTTTTAGGAGTTAATATATCGTTAGATACAATCTCTCCTTTTAATTTGATTGTGCAATACTCGTATCATTAAGAAAAATAAAAAATCCCAATGTACTTTGTACATTAGGACGAAAATCTTTCCGCGGTGCCACCTAATTTGCTAAAAAATTTAGCCTCTTATTTTGCTTTTGCAAAACTCAAAAGTGTCCTTCATTTTAGCATCACTAGTAGGTTCACACTATCTCTACTTCACTTTGAGGTCAAACTAAAACTACTCTCTTTCTCAACGTTTGCATTAAGATGTCTTGATGTTACCATCATTAGTTTTATTATAATTAATTATCTCAAACTTGTCAATCCATTTTATTTATTTTTTTTACAAAAGCTAAACAAATTTTTATAAAGAAATTAATTGACAAACAACATATTAAATGCTACAATCTTGTAAATATCTTGGCAAGGAAAAACCAAGTAAATAAAACCGCTAAACAAGGAGGACCATTATGGGATGCTAATTTAGGACGAGGGCTTTTGCCCTCATATGCTGATGTGGCACAGTCGGTAGCGCACTGCCTTGGTAAGGCAGAGGTCACGGGTTCAAGTCCCGTCATCAGCTCCATGAAGCACAATATAATTGTGCTTTTTTTATTAATTAGAAACATGTTTTGTCTGTTTTATTATCTCATCTTTATATTTAACAACATCTTTAATTACTAACTTTTCAATTGCTCTAATGTATTCTTCCATATAGTTATAATCAGGATTAATTCCATCAGCAGTAGGTAAAGAAACTTCAAAGTTAAGTGCTAATTTTCGATTAAACTTATTTGCATAATCAAAATTTTTACTTAATGCCACATTTTTAAAAACAGTCATAAAATATTGTAAGGATTTTCCATTCCATAAGTCATTTAACGGATACATTCCTTGAACATGACTAAACCCGATAAAATCATTAGGCTGATAAAATATTGAATCTGCTGTAGTAGTATCAGAAAAAGTAATAATCCCACCCTTTTCATTTGGTTTTAGATTAGAATAGCCTCCTATGCCATTATTATTGCTTGTATTTGCAACAACTGGAGTTACTCCATCTTTTGATAGTAAATCAGAATTGTTAATACCATATGTTTTTGTTGGATGAATGTCAAATAAGTTACTCACTTTGTAGATTTTGAATTTTTTTGTTGCATTGAGTATTGATATATCATGATCATCTAAACACCAATCATTCAATCCTGTTGCTGTTAAACATTTATCTAATTTATTTATACGTTCTCTTTCCAATTCATTTATCAGTCTTTCCATATAATTATAATCAGGAGAGACTCCATCGCTTGAGGGCAAATAAACATAATCCTCTTTTAAAGTTTCTTTTCTTGGATAATTATTATATCCTCCATATCCTATTTTTGAAATAGCTGAAGCCATGAAGAGTTTTTGTTTGGAACTTAATCCAGGCATTTTCATAACTAAAATATTGTTTGCTAATAAAAATTTCCCTTCATGATAAGTTATTGTTCCACTATATTCACCTCGAGTAGAAATTGTAAGATCATTTTCGAAAACTTCTTCGTTAGAATAATTATCTGTTGTATAATAATTTATTCCATTATTAATTGTTATCCCACTAATTACTGGAATTCTACCATTAGCTGGATTAGTAAATCTAGATATCCACTGCTTATTTTTACCATAGACCCAACTATCCACATCAAATAAATTACCCAACTTAAATCTTTTATATTCCATAAACTACTCCATCTTTAATATACAAGACATCTTCCACGCCAAATAATCAGATATAGTCTTTTTAAAATCTTCCATTTGAGGAGCTGTGTCAACTTTTTTATGTTGAGAAAACGTCCAGTCATTACCTTCTAATGATATTGTGTCTTCTATGTATAAACCATTTTCTTTTGTGTAGTAATTTGTTTTTGGTTTTTTGCCTAAAATCAGCGATTCTATTTCTTCGTATCTTCCTTTTGCATTGTCTGTATCTCTCAAATTCACTTCCTGACTAGACTTCTTCCTATTTTGCCTTGTATAACCATCTTCTGAAAAATCTATAAATTTAACTAAATCATCTTGTTCATGCGGTCTATTGACTTTAAATAAATATATAGCAGTCTGAACTGAAGATTTTCCACAAAAGATATCTGCCATATGTATTGATGCACACAATGTATTGTTTTTTAAAATTCTTTTTGTATAAGGCAATCCATTTCCTGAACCTGCATTTTCTTGAATTAGAATACATGCATAACCTGTTGTCATTTTTGAAAGAGCTTCTTCCACAAAATTAAATCCTTTACCCAATGCTGAATATGGTGGATTTAATAAAAATACCGTTGCCGGGAAAGTGGAGGACACACCCGAATATCTATGACCATCTCCATAAACCATATTTGAAGAACCATCACCCATTAATATCATATTTAATATTGCTAGAATATATATATTGCCCAAAATTTCAACACCAAGTAATTGATTTTGTTTAATTTGTGTAATTTTTTCATTTAGCTTGTCAGTATCTTTTATTTTTTCATGGGCATCTTTAATCATAATATCCATGGCTGACACTAAAAATCCACCTGACCCCATAGCTCTGTCCCATACAAAAGAATTCATATCTGTCCTTGCAAGTTTCGCCATAAGTCTTGTCACATATCTAGGTGTTAATACAACATCATTTGCAATATCGTTTTCTATAGATACCCAATCATTTAAAGAATTCAAAATTTTGCCAGTAAAATCTAAACGCAAATTACTTTCAAGGCACGGTATAATATCCTTATTAACCTGATCAAATAAACCTTTTAAAATACTTTCACCGTTAACAGGCTTCCACAAAATAGATTTTTCAAAAACAGGATTAAGTAAACTGCATATCATTTTAACTTTATCATTTGAACAATTTTTTTTATTTAAAAATCCTTTTATTCTTTTTATAATTATTGTTCCATCATTATCATCTTTATCATCATTCCCCTTAAAATCAAAGATATTTAATGGAGCTAAGTATTCAGTTTTTAAACTCGCCATTATTAGCCCACAAAATAAGTATAATTTCTCATTGGTTGACAATGCAGTTTTTAATCTATCATTATCATATAAACTTTGGTGTATTGACTTAATTTTTTGTTCTAATGTTACTTCTGCTTTTAAAGTCATTTGTTCAATTTCTTTTTCAGTCAAAATTAATTTATCTAATATTTCACAAAGTTTTTCAGAGTTTGAAAATTTTAATAAAGACAAATCATCATCTAATTCCATAATATGCTTTGGCAACCTATTGTTTTTTGTTGATATATAATATGCCTTGCATTCAGAATTCTTCACGCTTCCATCAACATTTAATTCTGTACCATTAATTCCTATTGCAATAACTTCATTATATGCATTACTATCCAATATAGCATTTGCGTAATGTATTGCTCCGTTGACAGCATAATTAACCACACTTGAATAATTAGCTTCTCCTGCTTTGTGTTTAATATTTCCAAATTTATCTTTAGTATCAGCAGAATAAAAAGTAACACCCTCAATTAAACCATATTTAGTTAATTTTTCCAGTTTACCCTTTTCTCCCTTTGCTTCAATCATTATAGGGATTCTCCTTGCATGCTTGTTTTCAAACAAAACTTGAATATCTGGGAAATTATTTCCGCTCCCCCCAGATTTAGAGTTACTATCTTTTAAAGCCTTTGTAATTGTTGGATTTATTTCTTCAGTTTTACCGTAATGTCGAATACCAAAATTATCCAAAATCTTTTTAAAATGTTCTTCAACTTTTTCTTCGATACTTCTCATTTCTCTTCTCCCTTTTTAATAACCGTTTTTGATTTTTTGTTTTTTAATTTAACATTTATATTGTTTAAGTTTGTTAAAACAACTTGTCCATCTTCTACATAAAAAGCCAAACTATCACCAGATTCAACTTGTAAAATATCTCGTATCGTTTTTGGTACAGTAATTTGACATTTAGATGAAAGAATAACTTCTTTTATTTTTTGCATTTCACTACTCCATTTTTCTTTACTTTCTTTACTTTTTAAGTATAGCATAAAATAACAACAAATGCAAATAAATAGCTAAAAAACTAGCAAAATTAAATATTGCTAGTTCACCATTCTTTATTCGTTAAACTTTTGACTATATATTTTATCAAAATCCCATCTGTAGTGTAAAACTCTTGTCACATTACCTCTTGTAAGGTTTAAATCATATCTAAACTTGTCATAATTTTTATTTATATGTTTAGCAATAAAATCAGCTAGTAAATTATATAATTTCAAACAATAATAATTAAAAGTAAACAAAAATATTTCATCTATAGCTTCTGCATTACTTTTTTTACTACAACTTATTATAGGCAAAGATTCAAATTCAAAGAACTCGGTTTTACTATGCAACGAAAACAATTCCGCATCACAGAAGAAATGTGTAATTAATCCTCTCATCGTTCTAATGTGTTTATATAATTCTTTAATATAGTCATCTTTAATTACTTCATTTATAATATTAACTGTATCCATATATTTTTCATGTTCTTTATATTCTGGGTCCATCCATATTCCGAACAACTTCCATTTTTCTCCAAAAGTTTTTGGATGTTCCACTTTATGATACCACCAACCAATTTGAATAATTAACCATCTAAGTTGATTAAATATAGATTGCGCTTCACCAATATGTTGATAAATTGATTTTCCTGTTCGCTGCATAATCATCTCCTTTTTTGTGATAAATAAATTAAAATATCTTTATTCTATTAGAAAATTCGCAACCACAATAATCTTGTCTGTAAAGACCAAATTCTTTAGAGTTTTGGATACTTTTTAGGTATCCATTTTCTTTTTTAAAATCAGCAAATAAATACTTTACACCAAACTTTTCTTCTAATTCTTTTCCTAAGTTGTTTATGAATTCGGCATTTTTATAAGGACTTACAGAAAGAGATGTTGTAACATAATCATATCCATTATCCAATGCAAATTGAAAAGATTTTTCAATTCTTAGTCTAATACATTTTTCACAACGTGAACCGCCTTCTTTCTCTTGTTCTAACCCTATTGCTTTTTCTAAAAATTCATTATGATTATATTTTTCTTTAACAATTTTATTTTGATTAAACTTTTCGAATTCATGGTATCTAACTTCATATTCTTCTTCTGGATAGGTGTTTGGATTGTAGTAATAAAGAGTTAAATCAAAATCCTTTAATCTCTCAAAAACTCCAGAGTAACAAGGAGCACAACAAACATGCAAAAGAAGTTTAGGCTTTCCTTCTAAACTGTCTATGATTTCGTTAAACATTTTGTTGTAATCTTTTTTCATTGAATTAATTATACAATAAAATTTAATATTTGTAAACATGTATTTAAATAAATATTTTTTGTAAAAAATTTATAAAATTCTAGTTATTTTATTGTTATCATTAAAAAATTACAGAAAAATCTGCAACTTTTTTATTTAACAATAACTTTAACGAATGTTTTTTTGCCTTTTTTCACAACAAATTCTTTTTTACCATTTAAATCAATTGAATCTGAAATGTTACATATCTTTTCGCCGTCAATAGATATTCCGCCTTGTTCAATTAATCTTCTTGCTTCGCTTTTTGAACTGATAATAGAAACTTTTGATAACATTTAAGACGATTAGTTATTTGCAGTTATCAAAAATTTTACTTTTACTAATTTAAAATGTTGATTTTTTCCCATCAAATTTGCTATAATAATACAAAGACAGTAGTTTTTATGGATTATAATATTACACCAGGCATCTACAAACACTTTAAATGTGGATTTTCTTTAGTATTATGTACCGCTCAACATTTTGAAAGTGGAGAAAAATTTGTTGTTTACAAGGGTTTAAATAACGGCAAGTTTTACGCAAGACCAGTGTCTTCTTTTATTGAAAAAGTAGAAACTGAAAACGGAACAGTTCCGCGATTTGAAAAAGGAATTGAAAGTGAGTATATTCATTTAATTGAAAACGAAATTGACCCCCCCCCCAAGATCAAGATGTAAAACGTGGTATTTACAAACATTTTGAAGGTAATTATTATACTGTTTTATGCGTCGCAAAACATTCTGACCTTGAAGAATTTTTAGTTATATACCAACTTTTAAACGGTGGAACAATGTACGCAAAAGAAAAAGACATGTTTTTAGAAACTGTCACCAATTCAGATGGCAAAACAACTCAAAGATTTTCTTTTATTAACAGATAATCACACGAATAAAAAACAGCAGTCCTGCTGTTTTTTATTTCAAAAGCTCTTAATCCTATTTTTACATTAAAATCTTTTTATTAAGATTATATTAAGTTACATATATTCTAGCATCTATTTTACTAAACAGTAAACAAATTATTTATTAAACTTTTTAAATATAAAATTTGATACTTGACTTCATTTATACTGTCTCGTCATAACCAATATTGTAACTATCTATTAATCTTTCATACATTTCTTTCAAACCATACTTTGGTGACCATCCCAACTTCATAAGTTTTGATGTATCTAACTTTATTACACTTGGAGCCATATATTTACTATTATCACCTTCTTGAATAAGAACATCTATACTTCCATTTGCAATATTTGCGCAAACAAATTTTGCCATTTCATATATACTCATATGTGTGTTTTCATTGGCGATATTATAACATTCGCCAGCCTCACCCTTAACCGATATTATTAAAATAGCATTTATAGCATCAGTAGTATAACAATAATCCCTGGCAGATTCCCCTTTTGTTGATAAAATAATATTATTGTTTTCAATTACAGATCTAGCTATTAAATTAAATATTTTCGGATTATCATAAGAGATTCCTGGTCCGAAAGTCTGTGTTAGTCTTGCTGTTGTAACATTTAAATTATACTGTTCCGCATAGCATCGCACTAAATTTTCTACCATTCTCTTACTTTCTGGATAACAATTTCTAATACTACTTAAATCAATATATCCCAATTCCTGTTCACCGAGTCTTCTTTTAGCATCGATAGTTCCGTACACTTCCATTGAAGATAAATATACTACTGATTTTGCATTATGTTTAACAGCAAAATCAAATACATTTTTAGATCCGTTAACCGATATGTCAATAACACCTACAGGATTAGAAATCATTGTACTAGAAGTTGTAATTGCAGCCGCATGATAAATAATATCAACATCCTCCGAAATGTCAATTTCGTCCCTTATGTCGCCTTGAACAACTATTATTCCATCTAAATACATGTCAGAAAAAACCAAATTCGCTTTTTCTTTTGTTCTAACCAATGCATAAATTTTGTTGTTCAATTTAAAATTTTGATTTGCACAAACAAATCCTTTCACCATTAACGAACCTATTAACCCAGTAGCTCCCGTAATTAATATCTTTTTATTTTTTATTTCTAAATTTTTAATATATCTTGCTATTTCTAAAATATCTTCATCGATAATCATTTTTAACTCCTTTAATCTTGAAAATTTTCGGAATCTATAATTCCTGTTGCCGCATAAAAATCTATTGCTGTTGTAACTTTAATATTTTCAGCTAATCCATCTACTAAATTTAGTTTATCACCATAATAAAACGCAAGACTTGCTGAATCAATTATTTCAGTTTTGTCATCCTTGATTGATCGCAAATATAAATCGTAAATTCGGTTTAATTTAAATGTTTGAGGAGCTCTTGCTAGTGTACAAAATTCTCTATCGATAATTTGCAATTCTCCTTTACTATACATTATTGTTTCTGTAGCCTTTGCTGTAGTAATAGCATTACCATGTAATGTTGCAACTCTAATATTGTCATCAATTAGTTTATTGTTTATAAAAGGCCTTACCCCATCATGAAGTAAAACAATATCATCATCCGAACTTTTTGTATCATATAAATATTGTAGACCTATCATTCTAGAATCAAAACCTGTAGCTCCGCCTGGCAATATTTTTGATATTTTTCTAAGTTTAAAACTTTTAATCATCTCTTCTAAAACAGGAATCCAAGATTCAATACATACAACAACTATATCATTAATATTGTTGTTATTCTCAAACTTTTCTAATGTATGTATAATAATAGGCTTTCCCTTTATTTCCAAAAATTGTTTAGGTGTTGAACCATTTATTTTCATTCTTTCACCTTTGCCACCGGCAAATATTAAAGCTCTATTCATCATTAACCCTCCAATCTTTAAAACAAAAACTAATTCATAAATATTTTTAAACTACAACAGTTTAACAAAAATTCAATCAAAAATCAATCAAAATTGTTATTTTATCACATTTTTATTTGACTTTATTAAACATGAATAATATAATGATTATTATGAGAGAGATAACAGAAACAAAAGAAATACAATCAATTTTACTAAATATTTTAAAGTATGTAGATAAAGTTTGTAAAGAAAACAACATTAATTATTCACTTGCTGGTGGAACTCTTCTAGGCGCAGTAAGACATAAAGGTTTTATTCCTTGGGATGATGATATTGACATTATGATGCTAAGACCAGATTATGAAAGATTCTTAGAAATAATGGATAAAGATCACAATAATCAATTCAAATGTTTGCATTATGGCGAAAACTTCCCTAATTATTTTTATAGATTTGCCAAAGTTGTTGACCTTACAACAGCTGTTCAAGAAGGTGAGTATATTACAAACGAAGATATGGGTCTTTATGTTGATATTTTCCCATTTGATGGTTTAGATATTAAAAAATCTAAGAAATCAATAAATAAAGCACTATTCTATAGCAGAATGATAAATATATCTGCTACTAAAAAATTTGTTAGAGAAAAAACAGACGGCACTGGTAAACACATTTTGAAATTATTAACGGCTCCTTTTGCAAAACTATTTGGTTGGAAATTCTGGTTAAAGAAACATGAAAAATTAGCAAAAAAAATAAGTGTGAATGACATCGATAATGTTGTATGCTACTCTGGTTGCTATAGAGAGAAAGATATTGTTCCACGAGAAATTTTTAACGACTATGTATTGTTAGATTTTGAAGATGTTAAACTTCCTTCTATTGCAAACTACGATTATTACCTAACAAGTCTATATGGAGATTATATGACTCCACCACCACCAGAAAAAAGGGTTGCTAAACACGATTTAAAAATATACAAAAAATAGAGCATTCGCTCTATTTTTTTACTTATTGTTGCACATTTAAAGAACTTGAATCTTCAGCATTAGGTTTAACAAATTTATGCTTATTTTTATATACTATTGTCATTCGTATCAAACAAAGTGCAATTTCGGTCACACTTCGTACAACCGCTAATGCTATTAAATTGAAACAACCAATTAAAGCTATAAATCCTAATCCCACGACTTGAACAACCGCACTTACTATTGTAGATATAGATGTTGCTTTTTGCTTTTCAATCGCTCCCAAACAAGGCCAACCATATAGCATTGCCGGAAAACCTGCTATCATCACAGGAATCAACCATTTTAATAGAGTCGAAGACATTAAATACTGTTCTTTAAACACAAGAGTTACAGCCCAATCTCCTAAAACTATAATCAATCCACATCCTACAAAAATTAAAGGCATATACAATAGCATTATTTTGTGAATCAGTTTCAAATCTTTATTTTTTACCATTGTAGGGAACACGCTATTTATTATAGGGTTATACAAAGCTTGTACAGCGCAAACTAATTGTATTGCTACGTTCCAATATGCAACATCTGATTTTGTCAAAGCCAATCCAATCAATAAAGTATTTAAGAGAGAAAATGCAGTAGTTGCAAAATTTGAAATAAAATAAACAAATGAACTCTTTAAACTTAACCAAGCCTCTTTAATTCTAGATAAACCAAGGTCAATTTTAATACCAAATTTTTTAAGTTGAAATATTACCAAAACAATAGCAATTAATGAGGATACTATATCAAATATTGGAATTAGCAATATATCCGCATCACTTTTCACGAAAATTATTGTCAATATTAAAGCAATAACTTTCATAACTACAAATCGCACTGCAATTGAACCCATTTTTTCATATGCTTTAAAAACATATTCAAAAAGGAATATAGATAAAATTGCAGGTATTAACGACAACAACGAGTATATTTCGTAACCTTCTAAAATATCAAAGCAAAATGTACAAATTAACATCAAGATAGCAGACAGACCACATAGTAAAATTTGAGCATACAATGTATTTCCTATTGTCTTGTTTACTTCTCCTTTGTTTTTTATAACCGCAATTACATCTTTAGTTGCAGAAAGTAAAAATCCAAAATCAATTAAAATTTGCATATATGAAATTATACTTTTTACAAACGACACACTTCCATAACACTCTACAGTTAAAACTCGGGTTAAATAAGGCAATGAAATAAGAGGTATAACCAATTTGGCTATACTAAGCATATACATTGCAATTGTATTACTAATTAAGACTTTATTTTGATTTTTCATTTCCAGTTATGCCCTTTATTATATCATAAAATCTATTATAATAAAATTCACTATCATACATGTTCTCTAGATCTTTAATTAAACACTTTACAACAAAACATAAACAATCTTGACATTTTATTTTTTATTAAATAGAAAGCTATCTTCTCTGCTACACCGACAGATTTAGCCTGTTTTGCAGACGCAATCACTATCTCATTGTTTAAAAAGTTTTTTACTCTTTTTCTTTTCTCATCATTAGAAAACTTATTAGATTTCATCAAAGATTTTGTAATTGAACACACATCTCTCAAAATCAATCTTCCAATTATTTTATTTGAATCAATTTTATTTTCTATAAAATATTCTTTTAAAATGTTAGATGTCTTTAACATATCGTCGAATCTTTTGTCTGTGTATCTTTTGGTTAAAGATTCTTTATTTTCATAATAATAATTATAAGAAATATCGTTTGTTAGAACAATTTTTTGACAACTTCTTAAATAATTAATATTAAATATTGCATCTTCACCGTTATGAATGTCTTCTGGGAAATAATGTTTAATCTTTTCTCTTAAATATAATTTATTACAAGAAGATGACATAAGTCCATAAAAATTATCTTGTGTGAAAAATCTATTAAATTTATTTTTTTCTAAAATTGCATTTTCGTTAAATCCTACAAACTTATTTTTAAATCCTTCAATTCTTATAGCAGATATAACTAGGTCTACACCTTTATTTTCAAATCCTTGAATCAATTTTTCTAAAAAATCTGAATCTATGGAATCATCTGAATCTATGAAGGAAACATATTGTCCTTCTGATACAGATAAACCTTTATTTCTTGCAGAAGAAGGACCTCCGTTTTCTTTATGAACAACTTTGATTCTTGAATCTTTTTTTGCAAATTCAAAACAAATATTTAAACTATTATCCTTAGAACCATCATCGACAAGTATTACCTCATAATCTTTATGAGTTTGAACAATAACACTATTTAGACATCTTTCCAAAGTTTTTTCAGAATTATACACTGGAATTATTACACTTATCTTTTTCATAATTTTTCCTTTTATAAAGTAATCTCAAACTATTAATTATAATTGCAAGAATAAGAGATACTAAGCATATAACACTTATCCACCAGAGAACAGAAAATTCTTGAAAAGTTAAATAATATGAATATATACCGTTAGATTTTCTGACTTTCACAGATATAATGAAATAAATAGCCGCAAAGATATAGACCAACGCAGAATATAAATATACCAAATTTTGTTTGAAAAAATACTTTATAGAATACGGTATTAAAACAATCAATGCCCAAAAGAAATATGCACCAAATCTGTTTACTAACATAAATGAACTGCTGAAAGTTGCAATAAATCGTAAGCATACACTAATATAAAATATTATCAAAAAAAAGTTAAAAATAGATTTCTCTTTTTTATCTTTAATATTTCTTTTTGTATACCATAAAAATACAAATATAGCAATCATCCCTAACAAGTAACAAATGTTGTAAAAATCGGGAGTAGATATAAACATTTTGCTTTTGTAGTAAAATTCATAATAATCACGACCAGTAAATTTAGAAACGATTTGAATTAAATAAGGCATTGCAAAAATTGAGAGTATACAACATATGAATGTTATTAAAACAAATTGCCAATTTATTTTAATATATTTAATCAAAATAATAGGAAACAAAACAATAGCTGAATTGTGTGTTAAATACGCAAGACAACAAAATAAAACATATTTTAATTTTTTATTCGAATATGCACAATCTAATCCTAAAATGAAAAAACATAAAGCAATAAATTGTCTTAACCCGTTAAAACTCATCGCATATATGCCTAAACATACAAAAAGATAAATTGAAATATACGGCATTACAGAATATTTTTTTAATATCTTAAAAAAAACAATACAAGTAAAAACGGAAACGATAATTAATAATGCTGGAAATGGAAGTTTTAAACACTTCAATACAAAACATAATATCCAGAAAACAGGCTCTCGGGCATTTTTTATATTTTTGAAATCGCAATCAAATTCTTGATAAATTTTTAAATAAGTTTCAGTATCTGTCCCAACATTTTTACCTCTTAATGAAAAAACTAAAATAATTAAAAAAGCAATTAACAAAAAATTTATGTCTCTATTTTTTTTGTTAAAAGATTCGATATTTAAAGTTCCAGTCTTAACCATATATAATTCTTTGCTACATAATGATGCAATCAAAATCACAATAGCTACTGCGATATATAAATACATTACTAACTCAATCCATTATCTTTATAAATTTCTCTTAATTGTTCATCGACTTTTGTTATTGTATAATTTTCACTTTCTTGTTTGTTGAATTCTCCAAATGAATTACTTAAGTTTTTATCTGCAAATATTTCAGATATTTTTTCAGCAAACATTTTGCTATCTGTAGCGTCTCCAACAAAACCACCTTTGCCATCTATAATAAGATCTCTGTTGCCCCTAACATTACTTACAACGCAAGGCAATCCATAACTCATTGCCTCAATTACAGACAATGTTAGACCTTCTTGGAAAGAGGCTAATAAAAACAAGTCGGAACAAGTTAAAATTCTGTTAATATCTTTTCTATATCCAAGAATCATTACTTCGTTTTCAATGTCTAGATTTTTAATTTGATCTTTAATTTCTTGCTCTAATTGTCCTCTACCACAAATTAGATATTTGACAGAAACTCCTTTATCTTTCAATGCCTTAATTGTCCTGAGCATTGTGTCATAATTTTTTCGTTTAATGAACTCCGCAATAGAAACTATTACTTTTTCATCTTGTTTTATTCCTAAAGATTGTCTAATCTCTTCTTTTGTTTCAGTCAAAGATTCATATTTCCCAAACTTCATTCCAATGCCGTTAATCTTGTAGACTTTTTTTGCCTTCATTTTCTTAGCATTTTCGAAATCTTCTTCATTCATAGTAAGTAGAATGTCAGTATATTTAGAAAGCCATTTTTCAACATTCTTATATACAACTTTATTTACAAGGGAACAGCCTTTAAAGAAATGGAATCCGTGTGCTGTGTAAATGCAAGGGATTTTAAATTTCTTAGCAATAAGTCTTCCCATCAAACCACCAACAGGCTGTTGGCAGTAAATTAAATCATATTTGTTTTGTTTATGTAATTTTTTAAGAGTGCTGTATGCTTTAATATTTTTCAACAAATTAATAGGACTTCTAGCCATCGGCACTTCAATCATGTTTAATCCAAATTTGTCTTTTAGTTCGTCAAACCAAAATCCTGTTTTAGCACACACGCAATCAACCGTCGCACCTAATTCTTTTAATGTTTCAATATGTGGAATTAAAAATTGCCAAATCATGTTGTCAGTAGTACAAAGCATCATAACTTTAGAATTTTTTAATTCTTTAAATTCTTTTTCCATTTAACATACCTCTGTGTTTATAGTATAACCAAAATGGGAATTTAACACAAGTAAAAATGCTGAATTTTTGATTTTTTTGTCGGTAATTTATTCCATTTTTTTCTTTTAACAATCCATATGCGAATTTTGGATAAATAAATCGAAAAGACTTTGACAAAATAGTAAAAATGTGTTATCATGTTAAAAATTTATTTTTTTGACAACAATATGGTTATGACTTCTAGTATAAAAAACAAAATCAAAAAGTTAACAACAAGCAAACTCTTCATTTCTTGCTTTTTTTTCTGTTTTTTGTTTTTAGCTGGAAGTTATTCCGTGCAAGTAGAAAAGATTTTGTTCTTTTACTCTTGTGTATGTTTTCTGTTTTTGCCAGTAGATGAAAGTTTCTACTTTTTCCTTTTCACAAGATCTTTTATCTGCTCCAATATCGACATATGCCAATCAACTTTTAACGCATTTGTATTTATCTTTATCGTAAAATATATTTTTGGATTAATTTATAAGGATTACAAAATTAACAAAAATTTCTTAATCATATTAATTTGTTTTCTTTTATATTCATGCATTATCACCATGTTTTACAGACAATCAAACAATTATGAGGTAATTTTCTATTTTCCTTTATTCTATCTTCTCTTTGTATTAAAGGATAAAATAAACTTTAGAAAAGCATTAGACTTTCTTCTAATTGGAGTACTGACTTCTGTCGCACTTTCACCTCTATGTTTAATTTTACCTAGCTTTTCATACAATTGCTTTTTAAATTCTAGATACCACGCATTTCACGGCAATCCTAATCGCTTATATATGAAAACTATTTTCCTTTTAGTTTCGTATAGCGTTCTATTTTTAAGAAAAGAATTAGCAGGATTTAAATTTATTTCTATATACGTTATATTAAGCGCTCTCACAATTTTAACATTATCAAAAACAGGAATTTTAATGCTAATTTTATTTAGTTTCATTATCACAATAATTTATTTAAAACAAGATTTTAAAAATCATATAGAATATGTTTTATATGCCATTCTAGGATTACTGGTAATATCGTTAATTTTCCAAAATCAAATTTTTACAATTATCCAACGTTTCACGTCTTCTAACAATAACAGTTTAAATTCGCTTTTTACTGGAAGACTTGATATCTGGATTGACTATTGTAAGCAAATTTTCAAAAACCCTATAACACTTCTCTTTGGTAGAGGAATTTTTGCAAAATACGCTTATATTTTTGAACAAGACTTAGCACGCGCACCGCATAATTTATATCTTTACTTAATTTATTTCTATGGAGTTGTTGGAATAGTTTTCATATGGATGATGATTAGAGAAATTTTTGTAAATCGCCAAGGTTTTAAATTCTCTTTCTTGAATTTCCTACCTTTACTTTACTTACTTCTTGAAGGATTATTTGATAATATTCACACATCATTCAACATCCCAATGTTTGCAATTGCATTTGCATTCCTGTTCTTAAAAAATAATCCTAAAAAAGAGGAATTAAAAGAATAAACTTATCTTAGTTTACAAGACAAAACAATTCTAAATACAAAAAAATGACTGTTTAAAGTCATTTTTTATTTTTCCTCTTTGCTTTCTTCTTTGTTGTGAAGTTCTTCCATATATGTTACTGTTCCGTTTTCAGCAATAACATTTTTTGCCATCAACAAGCCTTTATCATATTGCTCTTGATTGATTTTTCCTGTTCTTAAAAGATAATCTGCATAATAATAATCTTGAACTAAATCACCAACCAAAATTCCTTGTTTGTCTTTCTTAAATAAAGATAATGCAGTTTTAAACAAAATCTTTATATCTCCCCACAAGGTAATCTTTTTCGCATATTCCATATTGCTTTTGAAAACATTATCCCAATGAGTAGTTGTACGACCTTCGCTAATTACAGACAATCCTGCGATTCCTGGACGTGCTGTGTAATTTTCCACAACTTCTTTGTCGTAGAAAATCATATCTTTAACAAGTTTTGGTCTTGGACCAACAAAACTCATATCGCCTTTTAAAATGTTGAACAATTGAGGCAACTCGTCAATTCCTGTTTTTCTGAGCACCTTACCAAACTTTGTGATACGTTGAGAATCTGGAAGAAGATCTCCTTTTTCGTCAAAAGTATTTTTCATACTTCTAAACTTGTACATTTTGAAAACTTTTCCGTATCTTCCAGGTCTATATTGACAAAATAAAATAGGTCCTTTAAGCGAAATCTTTTGAATAATTGCAACTGTCAATAAAATTGGTGATAAAATTACAATTAATAACAATGAAAATAAAATGTCAAAAAATCTTTTAAAAAACGCTTCGTATGGTCCTTTTCTTTTCTTTTTTGCTTTATCTTTCATAATTATCTCCTCTATTTTTTTTTATTATATCATACTAGTTTTTTTATTTCAAGCAATTTTCGACATAATTAATTTGCTAATTTTTGGTTTAAAAATTTTAGGTCATTTTCAGCAAGTGACAATTTTTTTATTTTCTTTATTAAATTTTCATTAATATCTTTCAAATATTTAAAATTTTCGTGAATATTCTTCTTTAATGTTTCTTTATCCAAACCCACATCGTAAACTTTAGGCAAGCTTTCAATTTCTCTTTTCAAAATTACATATGACATGTCTACTGCTTTTATCTTTTTAAACACAAACTCGTACGCAGTCTTTAAACTCAGATCTAAAGTCTTTGTTTGTAAGTAAACATTAGTATCAAATTCTTCTAAAATCTCTTTTCTAACTCCAAGGTTAAAATTTTCTATGGACAATATCTTTATGTAGTCATCAATTAATGATAATTTTAATTTTTCTTTAATCAAAATTTACTCCTAAAACTAGTTTACTTTGATTAAAATTTTTTATTTATAAAAATAATGACAACTTTTGTAAAAATTCAAGAACATTTGTTTCTCTTTGTAATATTATAACTTTTTAGTAGATCTTTCACTATATTTATCAGCTATTTAAATTTTCTTGACTTTTACTGAAAAATACTTTAATATAATGGTAATTTTTATAGGGAGAAATTTATGACAAACGAAAAAACAAATTCACCAGTAGTTGAATTCAACGGAGAAATTAAAAAAATTAACGATGATAAACTTTCTTATGATGCAATAAGAGAAATGATTGCTTCTAGAAAAGTTGCAACTGAACTATCTAAAGAAGATTTTGAATCTAAAAGAAAAAGTGGAGAAATTGTATGCTTAAATGGAGACGGAGCTTCTTCTCCAGTCTACTTGTACCAACTAACAGATATCGATCAAGAGATGTATCGCTTTGCATTCTATGACAAAGATGGACAATTAATGTTTACTTTCCCTTGGAATGGTGATCTTGATAGTCGTATTTATTGTCCACTGATAGAATCAATGCCTGCACTATATTGGGAATCTGTAAAAAATATTAAATTTGGAGCAACAGAAGATGGATGGGTTGCTGTAACAATGGAAATGACAGGTTGGATAGAATACAACTACCCTCTAGAAGGCGAAGTATATAGTGAAATCATTAATCCAACAGGAACAGAATTCGCTAGTTTTACAGACAACGTTACTTCAAGTGAATTTTATCCTTACACTAATGAAGACTGGATTTATTCTATTCACACAAAGAAAGCTGAAATCCTATTAGAAGAAAATGAAAAAAATTCAATAAATATCAATTATTAATAACAAAAAAATCACCAAACGGTGATTTTTTTATCTCAATTAATATCTTCTTTATTTATTACTTTCGTCTAAAGCTTTTCTTACCGCCCTTGCTAATTGGTCTGCACATGAAGTAGGTCTAAACCCGCAAGTGTTTCCTTTAAGTTTTTCTTCTATGTATTCCACAGTTTTACCGTCACACAATTTTGAAACCGCTTTTAGATTTCCATTACAACCGCCAGTAAAAGAAATATTGGTAACAACATTTCCGTTTAAATCAAATTTTATAAGACTAGAGCAAACTCCTTGAGTTCTGTAAGTATATTCCATAATTTCTCCTTTGTTTTTACCATTGTAACATTTGATTAAATTTTAGTCAAACAAAGACGATTATGTTGTTTTTGAATTTAAAAATCTTGAAATATTTACAGTTAAAAAGTCATGAGGCCATTCAATTCTGCTTTCAGTCTGATCATAATATGTTGATAAGAATTGTGTTGAAAAAATTTTAACACTATAAGGTTCACGAGAAGAAATAAAATTATTAATGGCTTGTTGCAAATATTTGTTACTAGCATTTAAAATGAAGAAATTCAATTCAATTTTACCCAATTTCTTAATCATATCCATTAAATCAATTGCAGTAGGACAATTCTGACTTTGCACATACTTTTTTACCCTTTCAAAATCTCCACTCAAAAGATCTTGCACTCCTCTAAGCATAATGGTTTGTGTGTAGTCATCTCTTAAAAATCGGCTTAATTGCAACATAAACATTGAGAACACAAATTCTCTTGCTACTACCTTTTTCTGGATCTCTGTTTCGCACCTTGATAATGTCAAATTTAATTTTGCAACAATATCATCCGTTATTGTAATACAGCAAGATTTAACATCAACAGAAGATACACTCAAAAATTCATTTGCCATTTCAACCATTTCTGTTGGACAATCTTCAAAAATAAAATTATCTCTAGTTTTTCCGCATGTTAAGTAACTTTTTATAAATGTTTCATCTAATTTCATGTGGTTAGTATAACTAAAAAATTCAATCTTGTCAAGATAAAAGAATCCACTTTGCAAGCGGATTCTTTTTTACAATTTAATTTCCATACCGTCGTATGCCACTAAACAAGAATATTTTTTGAGTTGTTTTTCAAGTTCTTCATGCAAAGGATTTCCATCATGAGTAATATGAGTAGCATAAATCAAACAATTATCTTTTAATAATTCATTCTCTTTCAATGTTTCAACAAACTGAACAAATCCTTTGATATTTAAGTGTGAGAAACAATAATCGCTATTTCCAAATGATTCATCTAAGAAAATACAATCAATTTTTTCATTCTTTAACTCTCTTAAAGCAATGTCTGAAATTTGTGGAGTATCTGTCGCATAAAACAAAGTCTTATTTTTTTCTTTAATTAAATACAATTGAGCACCCAACTTCTCATCGTGCGTTGTATGTATCGCTTTGATTTGATATTTATCTAGTTTTAATAATTCACCATGATTAACTATCTTTACTTCACAATTAATTTTCTTTAGATAATCCTCATTTTTCAAATTTATATTATCATATAAATTGACTTTAGTATTTATATCTTCAAAACATTTTTTTGAACAAACTAATGAAAGTGATTTTTTTCTAATAGTTGCATATTTGTAATCAAGGGTTGTGAACTGATTTATATCAAAATGGTCAAGATGAGTATGTGTTTGCAATAAGTATTTAACATTAGACATATTTTTTCCATACATGTTCATCGCGGTTTGACAATCTCCGGTTAAATCCACTATCATTTCATCGTTTACTAAGATAGAGGCTCTTTTCCTAATGTTCTTTCCACCCATTTTTCTGGCCTTGCTACAATACTTACAATCACAAAATGCTAATGGATACCCAAATCCTCCAGAACCCAACACTGTTATTTTCATAATTTTCTCCTTTTTTTAGTATAACATAAACAAAAAATAATTGTCTAGAGAAATTTTAATTTATTTAAACCGTATTGACAAAAGTTAATATATAATACATTTAAAAAACTAGGAACTCTCCTAGTTTTTTTCTTTTAAAACTTACTAATATCATAACATCGTTTTTCAAAAGACTTTAACATTTTTTGTAGATTTTCCAAAATATATTACTGGTGCGAGTGGAGGAACTCGAATCCCCAACCCTCAGTTCCGAAGACTGATGCTCTATCCAATTGAGCTACACTCGCATGATGCATTTAGCTTATGCTAAACGCTTTTATTTTTTCTTTAACAAATAATCTTGAAGGTCTAAACTAGGATTTGGAGAAAGAGTCATATCCGCCACCCCAATTCCATCGCGATATGCGTAATATCCAGCACTTCCAATCATACCGGCATTATCTGTGCAATACTCAAATTTTGGAATAAAACATTCAATTCCGTTTTCGTTTGCTTTTTTAGTTAGTTCTTCTCTAAGTCTCCTGTTTGCACTAACACCGCCCGCAACAACTACTTTCTTAAAACCTTGTTCAAGACACGCTTTGATAGTTTTACTAACAAGTTCATCAACCGCCCATTTTTCAAAACTTGCGCAAATATCAGCCTTTGGAATAGCTTCACCATTTTGTTCAATCTTGTGAACATAATTAATAACCGCAGTTTTCATTCCGCTAAAACTAAAGTTGTAACCTAAATCATTAGGTTTTGTAAATTTAATGTTAGCTTCTCCGCTTTCAGCCAACTTACTCACTTTAGGTCCACCCGGATAACCAAGACCTAAGACTCTTGCAACCTTGTCAAAACACTCGCCAACCGCATCATCCATAGTTTCGCCTATTACTTCATGATGATTGTAGTCTTCAACCTTTATTATCGCCGTATGTCCACCACTTACTAAAAGACACATAAAAGGAGGTTCAAGGTTTTCATTACTCAAATAGTTTCCTGCAATATGTCCATAAATATGATTAACTGCAATCAAAGGTTTTTTTGTTGCATAGGCAAGACCTTTTGCATAGCACACTCCAACCATTAACGAACCAATTAGACCCGCTCCATATGTTACAGCAATAGCATCGATTTCATCTAATGTGCATTTTGCCTCCTTTAATGCAAGTTTTACAACGTTGTCAATCGCAGTTACATGATTTCTGCTTGCTACTTCTGGAACCACTCCTCCAAAACGAGTGTGAATATCAATTTGACTTGTTACAATATTAGATAAGCAAAAACGGCCGTCTACAACAACAGCACAACTTGTTTCATCACAACTAGACTCAATTGCTAGTACTTTAAAATTCTTCTTCATTTCCACGCCCTAATTTTAGCACAAACACATAGAAATATCAAGTATTTTAAAAATCTAGGTCTTGACAAATCTTAAAATTGTGATATATTAATTAAAAGAGGAAATTATGAATCAAACAAATAGATATACAAAACAATTTTTAATTCACATGGCAGATTTATACAACTTTTCTGAAGATGATGACATTTTAACCATAAGAGAAAAATTTTTTAACAAAAAAATAAAAAAATGGTTTATGGATTATTTAAAAAATTATAAAAATGTTCAAACAATTACAGAGTTAGAAAATAGAACTAATTTAATTGAAAGAGAAAAAAGAGCAAGATTTTTAATAAAACTTTTTAAAGAGCATGAAATTCCTACAACTCAATTAAATCAAAAATTTATGCAATTAGCTAGACTTCTTTACACTATTACTGAAATGAAAACCGAACATGGATACACTTTCGTCCCTAAAGACTTTGAACAATAAATTTTATTATAAAACTTGAAAAATAAGATAATTATCAATACAAAAAAATCCACAAATTGTGGATTTTTTTACTCTTTATTAACATGACTTTTTCTTAAATACTCGTTTATAAAAGATGTCAAATCTCCATCCATAACTGCTTGAACATTGCTAGTTTCATAATCTGTTCTGTGGTCTTTAACCATTGTGTAAGGTTGGAAAACGTAACTTCGAATTTGACTACCCCATTCGATTTTCTTTAAATCTCCCTTGATTTCGTTAAGGTGATTTCTGTGCTTTTCTTCTTCAAGTACTACCAATTTACTAGTCAAAATTTTCATTGCATTTTCTCTGTTTTGCAACTGACTTCTTTCGTTTTGGCAAGTAACCACAATTCCTGTTGGAATGTGAGTAATTCTAACCGCAGTTTCAACTTTGTTTACATTTTGTCCGCCAGCACCGCTACTTCTGTATGTGTCAATTCTAATGTCATCATTGTTGATTTTTACATCTGTTTTCTTGTTGATTTCTGGAAGAACTTCAACTGAGGCAAAACTTGTGTGCCTACGTTTGTTTGAATCGAATGGACTAATTCTAACAAGTCTGTGAACTCCCATTTCGCCTTTTAGTTTTCCGTAAGCATATTCACCCTTAATCCAAATAGAAACAGATTTGAGTCCTGCGTCTCCTGTGTCAACTTTGTCAACAATATCAAAACTAAAATTGTTTTTGTTTGCATACATATTATACATTCGTGCAAGCATTACAACCCAATCTTGAGCCTCTGTTCCACCGGCTCCAGCATGAATTGTTAAAATTGCGTCACTGTTGTCATACTTTTCGTCAAGAAGCGTTCTAACATTTAAATCATCAACCTTTTCTTTTAATGAAAGCGTTTCAGTGTAAGCAAGATTAAGTAATTCAATATCTGTATCTTGCTCCAACTCTTTAACTGTTTTAATCAACCCACTAATTTGAGCCTGAAGAGAACTTACTTCATTAAACAAATCTTGAAGAGATTTAATTTCTTTGTTAGTTTGCATTGCGTAATCTAAGTTGTTCCAAAACGACAAAGACTCTCTTTCTTTCATAAGTTCGTTTAATTTTTCTTGATTTTCTTCTAAATTTAAGCATGATTTAGTAAGTTCAAATTTCTGAACTAAAGCTTCTAATTCATCTCCAATGTTTTCTATATTCATATTGTCATTATAACAAAATATATTTGTTAAAGCAAATGATTGAAAAAAAAAGAAGGCATAAGCCTCTTTTTTAGTCACCGCTGAATGGTAATAAAGCGATGTTTCTAGCACGTTTAATAGCAACTGTCAATTCTCTTTGGTGACGAGAACATGTGCCAGTTTGTCTGCTAGGGATAATTTTGCCTTTTTCTGTAACGAATTTTCTAAGTCTGTTAACATCTTTGTAATCAATAACTTTTAAATTCTTATCTTCACAGAAAGCACAAACTTTTTTCTTGCTCTTAGCTTTGAAGAATTTTTTCTTTTCAACTTTAACTTCTTTAGCTGGAGCCACTTGTTCGATAATTTCTTCTGCCATATATTCCTCCTATTTAAAATTAGAATGGAAGAGAGCTGTCATCAATAGGTTGAAGGTCAGCAACGTTCATACCGCCACCAATGTTAGCAGTACCACCTTCGCCTTGTCCTTCTACATTTCCATCGTTTTTGCTTGTTAAGAATTCAACTTCGTCAGCAACAATGTCAACTGAAAAACCTTTTGTTCCATCATTCTTCTCATAGTTTCTAGTTTGAATTGAACCAGAAACTGCAATTTTGTTACCTTTCTTTAAGTACTTAGCGCAATTTTCTGCATTGCCTCTCCATGCTGTAATGTTGAAGAAATCAACATCTCTAGCACCATCAGCATTAGCAAATCTTCTGCTAACAGCGATTGACATACGGCATAATGAAATACCGCTAGTTGTAGTAGACAATTCAGGGTCACGTGTAAGGTAACCAGTCATATAAACTTTGTTCATTTAATTTCTCCTTTATGAGTAAAACTCATTTAGCATTATTTCGCAATAATGATATAACGCATGATACCATTAGTAATTGAAAGAAGTGCACCTAAAGTGTTAGGGACATTAGCTTCAGCAGTAAAGTTAACTAAAACATAGTAACCTTCACGCTTCTTTTCGATTTCGTAAGCTAACTTCTTGTTTCCAATACGTTCAACTGAATCGATTTTTCCGCCTTCTTTCTCAATGATTCCATTAACAAGAGCAATCAAACTTTCTTTTTCTTCGTCTGTAGACTGACTAGGAATAATGTACATCATCTCGTAAGTGTTCATATTTACCTCCTTATGGACTTTCGACCTGTTTTACAGGCAAGGATATGCTTTCAACTTTATCCCGACTTAAGTTAAAAGCCATGTTAAAATAATTTAACGTCCTTATATTATCATAATAATAAGAGAAAATCAAGTAGTTTTAAAATTTTTCTTCTTTGACAATTAATCTGCAAACAAGCTTTTCGTTCTCTTTTTTAGCCAAAAATGAAGTAATTTTGCTTATATTTCCTTTTTTTTCTTCAATTCTAGCAATTTCAGTTTCTTCGCCAAGATTAAATTTTCGAATGTTAAAAACCGTCATTTCAATACTATTATTCTTATTTCTTCCCCATCCTTTTGAATTAAAACCCTCAAAATAATATTTTGGTAAACTTTTGTAAAGATATAAAGGAATGCATTTTTCAAGGTCGTCATAATTTTCAATAATAGTTTTAGATAATTTTTTAATTTTCAATTTGTCTGGTTCAATTCCCATAATGTCTATTCTGTTTCTTATCAATTCATAAATCGGATTTGTTTTGTGATTCCAAAAAAGATTATCATTACATGGAACAAAATCCCCATTAAAAGGATAAAACTTAAAAACTACCTTTTCTCTACAATTATTTTTATAATCAAAATACTCGTCATCGATTTCATAGTATCCCTGATGATGAACATAGTAAGGCACTAATTTCCCTTCTTCGTTTTTATAAATTGATTTAGCATAATTAAAATGCTTATCATTTAATATTTTACCCATCATTATTTTGTTGATTTCTAAAATTGTATCATAAAATTTCGCAATCTTTTCGTAAACATCTTCTGCATATTTTTGAACTAAAGTAAGAGTTTCTTCTATCCCATCACTAGAACGAACACATTTTTTCATTTTTCTTAAAATTCGCCTTAATTCAATTCTCATATTTTCTCCATTGTTAAATGTTTCCATTATATTTAATTGATTTTCTCAAGTCAATTAAGTTTTGACACAAAAAAATTTTGTCGAAATTAAAAAAATGAATTCAGCTTAATATTTTAAAGTTAAAATTGACTTTGTGTGAAATGTATGTTATAATAAAAACATGCAGAGGTGGTCGAGTGGTTTAAGGCACACGCTTGGAAAGCGTGCGATGTGATAAGCATCCGCAGGTTCGAATCCTGTCTTCTGCGCCAAGATTATCAATTTTCAATTTCAGGATTCGAACCCACGGTTCGTCCCTGTCGGTCGGACCGAGCTAAAGCTCTCCCGGCTTGGGCTAGAAATAACAAACTATTGTTATTTCTTTAACGCGTCGCCCCTGTCTTCTGCGCCAAAACGTCGCAACTCGTTTTTAGTCGAGTTGTTTTTATTTAGAAACAATTACGACCTTTTTAACGGTTGCTCTTTTTTTATGGGACTGATTAGGGGATGTAACAAAATATATTAAACTATTGCAAAATAAATATTAATTTAATATAATAAATTCAGAGAGGATCCGTAATGAAAAAGTTTTCTAAAAAAATAATCATATGTTCAACAAGTTTTATACTATTAAGTTTAATCTTAGTCGGATGTCAACCCAAAAAAGAAATGGAACTATATTATAACGGAAACGATAAAACAGTAGGGAACAATCATGACCAACAATATGAATATGCTGTAGTTGAAGTTCCTTATACTCCATACGCAACAAAAGATATAAGTCTCGTTCCAGAAGATTTTTATATTATAATTGAAGGTGAAAATATATCAGGACAAAGCTTTGTAATGGAAGAAATAGTTAAAATAACAGTCTTAGGTGGTGGAAACAATTACTATGAGACAATTCTAAATTTTCAAGATAGCAGAACTATAAAAAAGAAAAATGGTGGAAGAGTTTATATCTATTTTGGATGCACACTTGAAAACGTGGAAGAAATATTTTATAAAAACAACAAATTGCCATTATATAATTAATAAGAAAAAATTTGCACAAAACAAAAAAGATTCAACATACAGCCAATAATATAAAAAAAATATTCGTCATCTCTACGAATATTTTTTTATTTTAATCTATGGGTTTACGTTAGTTGCTTGCAAATCCCAAGAATGACCACCTTCATAAGCCATGTCATTTGCAGCGTTTGCAACTGCTACTTTTACATAGAAGTATACAGTTGTATTTGTTCCTGCAGCAATTTCAGTTGAAGCAGTTGTTCCAGAAATTGAAGCAACAGCATCAGCTACAGCTTGAGCTTCTGCATCTTGATCAGCAGCTTGGCTGTCTGCAACTAATTTTAATTGAGTTGCACTTGACAAATATGTTACAGTAACGTTGTCATTTTTTGAATCATCACTTGTTAATGTTGCAGTGATTTTAATATCATCTGATTGATTTACAAAAATGTACTCGAATACAACGTAACTTGCCTTGTCTGATAAAGCAATGTCATCAATAACAAATGCATCTACAGATTCAGTTGTTGGAGTAATGTCATGAACTTTAACTCCGCCAGCTGTTTGCATTTGAGTTAACGCAGTTGCTCCCTTTTCCATGTAATTACCAGATACTTTTACAGCCACATCTTGAGCTTTATAAGTAACCTTAAAGTTTGTGTTTACAGTTTGACGATTAGAAGCCCAAACAGCAACCACTGCAACGATTGCAGCAACTACAACTAGAGCCATTGAGCAAACTGAAACGATTAATTTTTTCTTTGAACTCATTTTTTTTACCCTCCTAAATGATTTCTATTTCCCTACCTACTAGCGAGATGAACCAGTGGCCCCACACACCTCCGAACGATATTTTAAATGCTCGCCTCAACATTAATTAACAATAATCATTGACCTAAATGCAATTGAATAATCAGATCCTGACATACTTCCATTAACACCACAATAGAACAATCCGGATCCTAAATGATTTGCAGATGCTCCGCCTTTTAAGAAACCGAATGCGTAATTTCCCCCACCTTCGCTGTAATTGTAGGCATCGCATAATCCAGTAGATCCCCCTGTTTTAGTACTAACCGAAGCCTTATATGGCATTCCTATTAAAGACAAGAATTCATTTCCTTCAGTCACAGTACTAATTCCATGATCATAATACCACCAAGAGCCATTTGCATCTCCTTGAGCTTCTGTCGGAGTAGGTAACGAATAACTTACTTTTTGATAGCCAATTTCAAACATATAATCTTCTCTGGCCTTGAAATCTGCATAACCTTGACTTGCTGATAAATTATTTCTAACCCAATTGTTTTTTTCGTAATCAAAGTCGGCATCCGTTAAATAAGCATAAAGATTTGTTCCATCATGCAATACAGACAAACCCATTACCCATGTGTACATATTCCCCCAAGGATTGCTTAATCCTAAACAGAACACACTTGTATATCCATTACTTCCTACGTAGCCATCACATAGATATCTTTTTGATCCATTGTTATATGTTAAGAATTGGTTTGCCCACAGACCGGTTCCTGTACTGTATGGCATCGCCTGTTCTTGTGCTGTAGTAAAATCTTTATGATTAAAATTGTCACAATAAGCTAAATGGTTTGCATAAACATATCCTTTAAGATACGCATCACTCGCTGAATTATATAAACCAATTGTTCCGCCACCTCTTTGAGATATATATCTATCTTCATTATTTGCAATATCATATTTTAACGTTGTATTTGCGGGCTGAGTTTTTGCTGATGAAAATAATTGTTTAGCGTAAGAATTTCCTTGACCAACAGCAGATTGGGAATCGTTAGTTGCATATTTTACCAAGTACAATAAATTGTAAATGAAAGTTGTGTAATTTTCTCCTTGGCAAGACACTGCCTTTTTGTATCCTGTGAGCGAACTATCTTTCCATGCTTTAGTTAGATTTGTCATATAATCAAGCATAGTTGTTTGATAAGACATAGATTCATCTTTTGTACCATTGGAATTTAAGAATGTATAAGACCGATCACCTGCTTTATTAGTTTTATACATTAAATTATATCCACTTTTTGAAGTTGTAGAAGAATCTGTAAGATAATTAGCTGAATACTTTGTATGTGGAGTGTGATTGTAAATGTATGATCGTGGAATTATTCCATATGTATTTGTTGCAACATATCCTTCTGCATCGAAAATTGTTGAAGTAAATGTAGCCGTGTAGAACTCGTCAACTTTTACAGCTCCAACAAATTCATTGTCAGAAATTGAAATCCATTGTTCATTTCCAACAATCCAGCGTCTTGCATAAAACGATGGATAATAAGTGTAAACATCTACTACAAAACTTTCATCTTCAGTTAATGTACGACCACTTGCAAGAGTCGTTCCACTTGTTAGAGTTATTTCTCTTCCATACCATTCAAAGTTGTAATTTAAATCGCTTAATTTACCAATAAGTTCACCAGTTGCTATATCAATGTTTACTAAATCAATATCTTTGTAAATAATTTGATTATCATAATATTTGTCAGCTTTAGCACAACTTGCATTCCCATTCGAATCTAAATTAATTAAAGCATTTTTAAGCGTATTATAAGCATTCGTATCGAATTTGATAGGACTAGTATTTAGGAACGCATTTTCTCCATACTTTGTCCACTCTGGACTTGCTTGATCTAATTTCTTGTAAACACTTAAAATGTGATTTGATTCGTAATCTACATCCGCATGGAAGCTAACTTGAACTGTAAAATCAAATATTAATGTGTCATTAGGATCAACAACTCCTGTGTCAATTGTAAATGTGATTTTTGCTAAGAAAGTATCGTTGTAATCAATTGATGAATTGTCAGTAAATTCTGAATATCTTCCAGCATCAATTTCGTTGTTGATTAAAGTCAAATAATTAATAGCCTTACTGCTGTCTGTTTTCTTTTGAAGAGCATCAACATGATTTATTGATACATCAAAGAACATTAATTCTGCACTGCTTTGAATTATTGTTGTATCACTTGATGTTGCTGAAATGTTTGGAATAATGTTTCTGTCACCTGTGTTTTTCACAAAGACGTATATTTCAACTAAATCTGAAAGGTCGCTTAACTCTACACTTCCGATATTTGCTTGTATGTTTGAGTAACTTTCGCTAGTTCCAGTTTCATGATAAACATTATTTGAGAATGTACCAGTGCTAGTTGGGTCATTAGTATAAAGTTGTAGATAATCTGCATCATTACTTCCACCTTTTTTATTGACAAAATGAACTCCCCATATGTCCGCACCTAATTCTTTTGCTTTATACGTAACCCTACCATCCACGCGAAGAGTTAAAAACACCGCAGCAAAAACTTCGGTCGCAAAAAGACCGGTAAGTAAAGTACACAAAACTGTCAGCATGATTACCTTGAATTTTCTCACAGCTCCCCCCTTCATAAGTTTATTTTGTCTTACTTTGTGCCTTTTTATTTAGTATTTTAACAAAATTCCCCTATTTTTACCAAAATATTAACATAATGATAAAAGAAAATCAAACGAAAAATGATTTAAGTTTAAATTTTTTTACTAAAATTAATAAATTTTATAAAAATCATAAATTTATAAAAAAAAGAAAAACGTAGTAAACCACGTTTTATCTATTGTAAATTTCATTTGTTTTTTCTTCACACAGTCTAGTTAGTTCTTGAATCTCTTCAACCGTTGGATTAGAATAAAATAACTTTGACAATTTAAGTTTGTCTCCTCCAACCGCCCATTTACCTGTTCCGTAATGAAACAAGAATTCAGCAGAATCAAGAATTCTTTTATCTTTCAAAAGTAGACTTAAATTTTTCTTCATCATTTCATCTAACATTTGCTCATCATAAATACTATAATCGTCTACCCTCTCAGGCCAAGATTCAATCATTTCGTCTGTAAAATCTAAAGGTGCCTGTTTTTCATCTTTTAAATTATAAAATTTAAAGAAATGACAAACATATGGAGTTATCACGGCATGATTTTCGTCAAACTCTACTCTCCAAAAAAGGTTCGAAAATTTTACTCTTGCATCACTTTCATGACCAACTTGTTGATTTCTTTTTTCAAAAACTTCACTTAATTTTTTTATCATAATTCCTCACTTGCTTTAGTATATATCTGCATTTTCAATTTGTCAAGAAAATAAGCAATATAAAAAGAAAAAAGATTGCTAAAAGCAACCTTATTCTTTATCCTCTTTTTGTTCATTATCAATAGGTTTTGTGATTGGAAACAAAACTGAATCACGGATGTTAGGTAAATCGAAAATCATCATAATAAATCTGTCAATACCAAATCCTAAACCTGACATTGGAGGCATTCCATGTTCCATTGCAAGCAAGAAATCTTCGTCAACATCCATTGTTTCATCATCGCCCATTTCTTTGTCTTTAAGTTGAGCAACAAGAGCTTTTCTTTGTTCGATTGGATCAACCAACTCACTGTAAGCATTTAAAATTTCTGCACCATTTACAACAACTTGGAAAACATCTGTAACTCTAGCATCCGAATCATTTCTTCTAGCTAAAGTTTTTAAGAATGCAGGATAATTGTAAAGGATTGTAGGTCCAACAATGTTTCTTCTAATCAACTTCTTGTAAGCATAATCAATTAATGCTCTACAAGAATTATATCCTTCTAATTCTTCACGAGTCAATTTTCCACTTTCAGCAATTTTGTCTGCTAGAACTTGATAATCTTCAATATCTAAGAAATCAAAACCTAAAATCTCTGTCATTTTTTCAATGTAATTAATTCTTTCCCAAGTTTCATTTCCGAAATCGATTTCATTTCCAGCAACTGTAATTTTTGTTGTTCCAATTGTGTACATCATCAATTCTTTAATGAACTTTTTAAAGAATCTAACATTGTCCTCAAAATCCCAGTAACCCGCATACCATTCAACTTGTGTAAATTCTTGCAAATGAGTAGGATCCATTCCTTCATTTCTAAAATCTTTTCCAAGTTCGAAAACTTTGTCAAATCCGCCAGCTACAACCATTTTTAACCATGTTTCAAATGCAATACGTAAATTACAATCAAGGTCCAAAGCGTTGTGATGAGTAAAGAAAGGTTTTGCACTAGCTCCACTAACTGCAGTTTGCAAAATTGGAGTTTCAACTTCAATAAATCCATTGTCTTCCAAGAAACGTCTAACGAAAGACACTGCTCTACTTCTTGCTAAGAAAACTTTTCTACTAGTTTCGTTTGAAATAATATCCAAATATCTTTGACGATATCTAGCATCAATATCAACAAGACCATGGAATTTTTCAGGAAGACCACGAAGAGCCTTACTTAACAATTCAAAAGTTTCAACTTGAACAGTAAGTTCTCCAGTTTGAGTTCTAACTAATTCACCGTTTACTCCAACGAAATCTCCAACATCACAGAATTCTTTAAATTTAGCAAGAGCTTCATCACCAACAATATTTAAAGACAAACTGATTTGAACACTAGTTCTAATATTTTCCGCCAAATTCATGTTGAAGTTGTCTCCGATTGCATAAAGACGAGCGAAAATAAGTTTACCAAAAGTACGCTTAAAAATCATACGTCCAGCAACACTAACTTTTGTTCCCAACTCATATTTTTCAAGATTGTGAATTTCGTGAGTTTTGTTGAATTTAGCCTTGTAAGCTTTTTCTCCCATTTCCTCAAGTCTTCTAATTTTGTCGACTTTAATGTCGAATTCACTCATGTTTTGTATGTCCATAATTATCTCCTAATTTTATATTATCAAATTGACAAATCTTTGTCAAACTTTTTACATTTCTTGCATTGTGTCAATGCAAATTATTTCAAATCCTATTTTCATAGTGTCACGAAGAGCTTTAACGAGCATAATTTTAGCTTTAGTTGTTGCGTCGTTTCCGTCAAGCACTTTAGTCGTTGTGTAGAACTTGTTAAATGCTTTACATAATTCCATTACACGTTTTGTAATAATGCTTATATCTCTCTTTTCAAGAGCATTTTTCATCGTTACACCGAAACCGTTTACTTGTTTTATAAGTTCAAAAGCTTCATTGTTAACCCAAGAAAAATCAGGTTTTACGTCTTTCTTTTCATACTTTCTTAAAATGCTTTCAAGACGAGTGTAAGTATATTGCATATAAGGAGAAGTTTCTCCTTCAAAACTAAAGGCTTTGTCCACATCAAACACACAGTCTTTAATTTGTTCAACTTTTAAAACTGCAAAACTTAATGCTCCACGTGCAACTTTTTTAGCAACGTCTTCTGGATTTTCAATTAAAAACTTTCTGTCTTTTATGATTTCAGTTGCTTTATCTTGCGCTAATTTTAACAAATCCTCAAGAACTGCTTGTTTACCTTTTCTTGACGCAATTTTCCCGTCCGGCAAACTAAATCTACCATAGCCAATATGCTCCATATCCTTGTAAAAATCAAATCCTGCAAGTTCCATAATCTTAAACAATTGTTGGAAATTCAATTTTTGAGCAACGTCTGTAACATAAATCATTTTGTCAAAATTATATTCTTTATGTCTGTCAATTACAGCACAAATATCACGAGAAGTGTAAAGAGATGCTCCATCCGTCTTAAACAACACTGCCGGTGTCAAACCATACTCTTGTAAATCTACAATTTTAGCACCTTGACTGTCTATCAAAAGATTTTTATCTTCAAGCATTTTTTTAATTTCAGGCATGAATTGATTGTAGTACATTTCACCACGGTAATCATCAAATTTTAAACCTAAAATATCAAACATTTTCATTGCTTCTTTAAGTCCAATTTCAATTACTTTTTCGTAAATTGGATAAACTTCAGGGTCCTTATCTTCAATTTTCTTGAAAATATCTCTTGCTTTTTGAGAATAAGTTTCATCTTCTGCTTCTTTAGCATTAAATTTTACATAGTACTCTTGAAGGGCGTCATTTCCACGTTTTTCAACATCTTCCATGCTACCCCATTCTTGCATTCCACCAATAATTTTCCCAAAAGGAGTTCCGTAATCACCAATATAATTTAAACGTTTTACTGTGTAACCGAAGTTTTCAAAAAGACGAGCAAAACTTTCTCCAATAATTAAAGTTTTAAGGTGTCCAATATGCAAATACTTTGCTAAATTTGGACTGCCGTAATCAATACAGATTGTTTTTCCTTCTCCTTCATTTGATTTAAAGTTTGAGACAGAGAATTTTTCCAAAATTTCTTTAGAAAGTTCTTCCTTTTTTAAGAAAAAGTTTAAATATCCACCCATCACTTCACATTTTTCAATCAAATCACCTATTTCGATGCTTTCAGCGATTGTTTCAGCAATTTTTACTGGATTTTGCTTTAATTCTTTAGCAAGCGTAAAACAAGGCAAAGAAAAATCTCCTTTGTCTGCACTAACACTTTCAATAATTAAATCTTCTAGATTTACGTTTTCAAAATTTGCTTTAATTTTACTAGCAATTAACTTTTTAATATTCATGCTGGTATTCTAGCATAAAATAAATTATATTGCAATAATTTTCCTTAATTTTAGTCTTTTTTTAGTTTAGATCTTGACAAGTCTTCTTTTTGTGATAATATGATTTCATGGAAAAATATTTACAAGAATTATCAGATTATTTTTATTCAATTTTTGAACATCATGAAGTATCTACTATAGAAACAACTAATGCTATGATGAGTTATTTAAAAGAAATTTTCAAACTTTCACAAAAAGATGTCACCAAATATGATATAACTATTAAACCTAAGAACCTTTCTAAACACCATGACACTCAAGCGCTTTTAACTTTTCCATATAACGATAATGAAACGTACGTTATAAGCATTTCAAAAAATCTTCTTAACATGAAAAATCAAGAAGATTTGAGCGATATTATATTTGGATTTTTCTCATTAGGTCACGAAATTAAACACATACTCCAATATGAACTAGAAGATGAGTTGATGCTTTCTCATTACCTCAGTCTAATAGAAATCAATGAACAAATTGAAAGATATGAAGAAGTAGAAAATAAAAAAGTTGTTGATAATTTAAAAAAATTACTTAACAACTTATCTTACATTTCTCCAATAGAACAAGATTGTGATGATTTTTCTTATAAAAATTTAATTTATATTTTAAAATTAATTCAAGAAAAAGCCCATGGAGACTTTAAAAATTTCATGAATTTATGTCTTGAATTATGTTATGAATTTCAACATAAAACTAAAACTAATAGAAAACGTAAAAACCTAGACAAGCGATATCTTGAAGAACTATTAAAAAGACAAAATGTCAGCATTAATCCATAACGCTTGCGCATGATTTCGTATAAGCTCTAGTCAGTCCTCCAGCGCCAAGTTTAATACCGCCAAAATATCTAACCACAACAACAAGTGTGTTAGATATATTTTTTTTCTTAATAACATTCAAAATAGGATAACCCGCCGTACCATTTGGCTCTCCGTCATCGCTACATTTTTCACTCACTTGTTCCTTATTATATACGTACGCGTAACACACGTGCGTAGCTTTTTTATGTTCTTTTCTTAAAAGATCCAAAATATTCTTTACCTCTTCAAGACTTTCTAGAGAATATCGATAAGCAACAAATCTTGATTTATTTATTATTATTTCTTCTGTTTTTTCTAACATTTTAACCTCATTTAGTACTTAAAAATAATTTTAGCAATATGTTTTATTACAGCATTAAAACGTGACTCATTTTGTTTTACTACAAGCTCAACCTTTCCTATTACTTGATTTTTTAAAACAAATCCATGTGTTACGCTGTCTGTCGTTTCTCCCCAGTTGTCACCCATTAAAAAATATTGATTTTTTCCACATTTTAAAGCCAAATCTCCACTTTTGTCAATTACTACGTTGTCCGCCATTTGGGGATTAGCTAACAATGAATTAAAACTTTTGAAATATTCATATGTTCCACCAGTCAATCCATGCTGAGACACATAAGTTATTTTTTGTTTTTCTACTTCAACATTGTTTACATACAAAACATAGTTATCATTTTCTTCTTTGATTGTCAAAATATCGTTTGGTCCTGCAACTATACGTTTAATTATATCTCCTCTAACAGGCCAATTTGTTTTTATAACAACAATGTCTCCAACATCAAAATCCTTGAAATTGTTAACATAAACAATATCTCCTATTTCATCAGAGTTTTCTGCATTTTTGTTTAATGTGGGATACATTGAATAACCAACGACTCCATACGCAGAGTAACTAATTTTAAAACAAAGTGAAAACAAACAAAAAAATCCTAACGCAACAAGAAGTAGCGTTAAAACTAAATCAACTAAATCTTTTAGTTTTGCTTTCATATTTAAATTATATCACAAAAAAAGAAAATTTAAAAGAAATTAAGGACACAAAAAGAAAAAGGCAGTGCCTTTTTCTTACTCTTTGTCCACTATTACTAAATCAGAATTTTGAATTGTGGTTTCTGATGTATTAAATGTTACTCCATTTCTTAAAACCACGAATGCAACCTTATCTTGATTTCCACAAGCCAACAACCAATCTCCTATTTCGAAAGCTCTGTTTGCCAGGTGAGTTGTTCCATTTATGATTACACCTTGCACAACATCATCTTTTTGAATTCCGCATCTATCTGCCACTTTACCGCTAGTAACGTCAACAATCTTAAATTCATCTTTTAAAGTAATTAATCCATTTTCATAAACTTGATGAGCGTTATCTGTATTATATGTTACACCCATAAGAACTCTTGTTACTTCATGTAAATATCCATCATATTTTTCGATTACTTGATCAGCAACTTTAACAACCATATCAACAGGTAAAGCATAAGCATAATTTTCTAAATCTTTACCTTCTGAATTCGTGTACGTTTTAGCATTTACTAAACCAATCAATTCGCCCTTCTTATTATACAATCCGCCACCAGAATTACCTCCATTTACAGAAGTGTCAATTCTCATAACTCTAAATCTATGTTCCTCACTTGAATCACATCTTTGCATTGTAAGATTTTGGCTTTCCACAGAAACAACACCTTTTGTAACACTAACGCCTTCGCCTTCAGGATTTCCAATTGCAATAGCGTCTTCTCCGGCACTATACATGTCTGCTACATCTACCGCTCTTGCTGTAGGATTTTGCTCTTTTAATTTCGCCGTTTCCACTCTTACAACTGCAGTGTCATAAACCGCTGCTCCACCTAGAATTTCAACTTCTAAAGCGTCTTCGCTCATTGTATGTTCAACATATCCATTTGCACTTGCGGTAGAGTTTGTAACAAATCCAACCTGTCCACCATATGTGTAGATATAAGTGTTAGTAGCATAATTATTTACAGTATAATTGTCAGCACTTTTGTAAAGATATACAACATGATAATTTGTTAAAATGTATGAATAATCCTCATCCATTTTGTAAATCACACCAGCACCACAGTACATTTCTGACTTCTTAGTTTGAGGAATATGGAATTCTGAGTAAAAAATTACTGCAGACTGTAAAGCTTTGTTTGTGAACTGGAGCGATAAATTATTTTCATATTCTTCGTATTCATCTTTAAAGTAATCATGTAAAAAGACGTCAAACTCAGTTTCTTCATAAAGCCCTTTTTCAACTAGCTCATCAAATAAAGTTGTGATTGTTAAATCTTCTCCATCTTTACCGTCTTGACCTTGAACCACTTGAATAATTTCAGATTCTTTAGAGCCATCAGACATATTTGAAACAATTTTTACAATGTCGCCTTCTCTAACAACATCTATTGACTCAACATAATTTGTGCTACAACCACTTAAAAGGAAAACAGGAAGTAACAAAAACATTAAAACTATCACTCGTAATTTTTTCATTTAATTCCCCTTCATTAATCTATAGTTATATTATACTGAATAAATAATAAAATTCAAAATAATTTAAAAAACTTTTTGTAAAAATCTTGTCAAGAATTAAAAAGTATGATATTCTTCCTAAAAGAGGAACATAATGTTAAGCAAAGAAAATCTAGAAGAATTATTAACTATGAGTGATGAAGAATTTGCTAGAAAAACAAGTAACACGCCTAAAGTAAAACATAAGGAAGAAAAAGAAGTAATTAAAAGCAAATCACCTCAATTTAGCAAAAACATTCATTTCGCGCACAGAGAAAGAATGAGAGACAAATATTTAGACACTGGTTTTGAAAACATGTTAGAACACGAAAAGATTGAAATGTTTCTATTTTTCTTACTCCCACGAAAGAATACTAATGAAATTGCTCACGTAATTAAAGAAAGATTTGGTAATTTGAATAATTTTCTTAATGCTCGTCCAGCAGACATCTTAGAAGTTACCGGTCTTGGCAAGAACAGTCTTGTCGGCATAGATTTTCTCAAGAAAGTTTCCTCATCTTATCATTTAAATAAAGACGTTGGTATCACAGTAGATTTATCAACATCTAAAAACTTTATTGATTACATAAAATCTAAACATATTGTTGGCGACAACGAAGAATTTTTCTGTTTCTGTATGAATGCTTACTACAAATTCATAAAAGAATTTAAAATTACTAGTGAACATTCTGAATTTATTGAAATCAGTAAACGATCTTTTATTAAAAAAGTTGCCGATCCAGATATAAAACATGTTGTAATTATTCACACTCATCCAAAAGGTTCTGTAAAACCAAGTCGCATGGATTTGAAATCAACTTTGAATTTAATTGAAGCATGTTCCAGCATTGGCATTGATGTTTACGACCATTTTATATTAAGCAGAACAGAATCTTTCTCTATGAGAAATGAAAAAATACTAGACCATTTAAAGAACAATGATCTAGTAAGAGCCAAAGAATTATTAGGCTATTTCGATTAATTATTTTTTACGGAAGAAGATTGAAATTAAATCTGGACCCGTATGACAACCAATAACTTGTGTTAAATCGCAAATTATTGGTTTTTTGTTAATTTCCTTTTCAACCAAATCAGCAACAACTTTTGCATCCGCCATTGATTCAGCGTGACAAATGAAAACATCACTACCTGAAGCCATATTTTCCAAACAAATTCTTGCTAATTCTTGTAAAGATTTTTTTCTTGAAATAACTTTCTTGTGTGCTACAAGATGTCCTGTTTCATCAACCTTTAAAACTGGTTTAATGCTAAGAAGTGAACCAATTAAAGCCGTAACTTTGCTAATTCTTCCGCCTCTCATTAAGTACTTTAATTGATCAACAGTGAAGAATGAACAAATATCAAACTTGATTTTGTTTAATTTTTCAGCAATTTCATCAATTCCCATGCCTTGTTTTCTCATTTTGTCAGCTTCAAGAACAAGTAATCCTTCTCCCATTGCTGCATTTAAAGAGTCAATGATAACAAGTTTGTTTGAATGAGTTTTGTTTAAATCCTCTGCTATCTTGAACATTGTGTCAGTGTTTCCACTTAAGGCGCTTGACAAACTTATATGTAAAACATCTTCACCGCTAGACAAAAGTTCTTCAAAGTACTCACGTCCAACTTCTCTGTTAATTTGAGCAGTTTTAGGAGTGGCTCCTTTTTTCATTTTGTCGTAGAACTCACTTGGAACAAGTTCTTCACTTAAATCATTGTAAACGTCATCGTTTAAAATTATTTGTAAAGGAATCATTTTAATATCTAATTCCTCATAATACCCTTGCGGTAAATTTGCTGTTGAATCTGTTGATAAAATCATATTTTTTCTCCTCTAATTTTTCTTTAAAAGAAACTTAATTCTATTTAAAGAATGAAATTTACTTTATTTTTAATTTTACTAGCGTTTCTACGTTTTTTGTGTTTGGAAACATATCAAACGCTTCGATTTTTTCAATTTCATAAAAATCTAAAATCTCTCGTAAATCTTTCGCTAGAGCAATAGGATTACACGAAATATATATTAAATTTTCTACTCCGATTATACCACACATTATATTTTTTCCGCAACCCTTTTTCGAAGGATCCAGAATTAAAGTGTCAATATTTTTCAAATTTTTCTTAAATTTTACATTAAAATCGCCTAAAACATTAGTCAAATTTGTTATTTTGTTAAAATTTTTCAACTTTTCAGCAGACAAATGTGATGATTTCTCAATTTCAATTCCTACTACACTTTCCGCTTTTTTAGCTAAAACTGCACTAAGAAGTCCTTGTCCGCTAAAACCATTTAAGACTTTTGAATTAGGATTAATCAAATCTAAAACTCGCTCATACAGCACCTCTTGTATCTCATCATTCGTTTGATGAAAACTCATGATATCTATCGGGTACTTAACTCCAAAAGTTTCATTTTCAAAACTATCAATCCCGGCAACATGAATTACCTTACCGCTTAAAACAACACTATCGTTACGTTTGTTAATTATGTTAAATAATCCACAATTTTTTAAATTTAATTCTTTTGAAAAATTATCCAAATTACAAGGAGAATTAGAAACAACTCCAATTAACGTATTATTTTTAATATTTCTTACAACTAAATTTTTAATTTTGTTTTTTTCATTGGAATTTTTAATGAATTTTTTAAATTTTTCTAAAATATTATTAATTTCTAATTTAGAAATTAAACACTTATTTATATCTACAATTTCATGAGAATTTTTTTTAAAAAATCCAATATTATTATTTTTTATCATAAATGATGCTTTATTTCTGTAAAAATAATCATTTTTTGAAAAAATATTTTCAACTTTTACTTCAATATTTGCAATTTTTTTAATTGTTTTTTCAATTAATAATTTTTTAAAATTTAATTGTTCTTCTTTTGACATATGTTGTAAGTCGCAACCTCCACAAACTCCAAAATAAGGACATGGAGGATTAACTCTTTGTTCGCTTTTTAATAAAATTTTATTCAATTTACAAACAGAGAAATTTTTATTATCTTCAACAATTTCTGCTTCAATTTTTTCTCCCAGCATTGCATTTTCCACAAGGCAAACTTTGCCATCTTGCTTTGCAACACCTTCACCATTCATTCCATAATCAAAAATTTTTAATTCCATAATTTACCAACTTTTTTTAAATTTTACTTAAAGATCATCAAAAAGTCAAAGAAAATATGTAAAATTTTAGCTTTTTATATTATTTTTGTTTGAAATATATATTTTTTTATGTTATATTATATCTTGTTATCAAAGGAGAAAATATGGCAAAAGTTGCTTTGATTGCAGACAACTCTGCAGGTCTTACTGAACAAGAAATTAAAGATTACAATGTCGCAAAAATTATTCCAATTTCATTTATTGTTAACGGTGATGAATATTATGAACATGTAAATATGTCTTACACGGATTTTTATAATTTTTTGAAAGATAAAAACACAACTGTTAGCACCTCTCAACCAAGCGTAGAAGACGTAAAAGATGCGTGGAGAGAAGTTTTAAAAGAATATGATGAAATTGTTTACATTTTACTTTCTAGCGGTCTTAGTGAAGCATGTAACAGCGCAATCAATGCTAGCAACGACGATGAATTTTCAGGCCGTGTTTTTGTTGTAAACAATCAAAAAGTTTCATACCTTAACAAGCTCGCAGTTTTTGAAGCTAGACATTTAATCAATCAAGGTAAATCTGCAAAAGAAGTTAAAGATTACTTAGAAAAAACAAAAATGGACTGTGGAATTTACATTGCAGTAGACACACTAAAATATTTAAAAAAGGGTGGAAGAATTACTCCTGCAGCTGCAACCATTGGAACTTTGTTAAATATTAAACCAATCCTACAAATTCATGGTGGAAAACTTGACGCTTACGCAAAAGTTATGTCTATGAAACAAGCAAAAACGAAAATCATTTCAGCAATCAGAAAAGAAGTTGAAGAAAAATTCCCAGAAGAATTAAAACAAGGAAAAGTACATATAGGAATGGCTCACTCCAATCCAACATTAGACGAACATGAATTAAATCTAATTGAAGATGAAATAAAAGAGGCTTTCCCAGATATGTCATTATTTAAATTTGACCCATTGCCATTATTTATCGCATGTCACACTGGTCCTGGAGCATTAGGAATTGGTTATTGCGTTGACCATTTAGGAATTATAAAATAAAAAAGACTTTCAAAAAGTCTTTTTTTTAATTTGTACTTTTTAGCCTTATTATACTCTTTATTATATATTAATATGTAATATTACTTTTTTATTATATGGAATTCACGTTTGTCAAAATCAATTATACCATCTTCTCGTAGTTTTGTTAGTTCCCATGACATAGCACTTCTATCCACACCCAAGTACTCAGCAAGTTCTGTTTTACTCATGCTAAGTGTAAAATAATTCGAATTAGCCTTATTTGACTCTGTAGTCAAGTAAGACAACAACTTTTCTCGCGTTGTTCTTTTTGACATATGTCCTAATTTTTCTAACAATTTAGCATTACTATCCGCCACCATTTCCATTAGGTTTTTAATGACGAATTCATGACGCTTGCATCGATTATCACACATAGTAATAAGTCTATGTTTATCCATAAAAAGTACTAAAGTTTTTTCTGTCGCAAGCAAATTATCTTTGTGAAATTTTGCTTTTGCAAATGCTAATTCAGCTCCAAAAACGTCTCCTTTCTTAAGTCTCATCACAGCCGATATATTGCCCATAGAGTCAACAGTCTCCACTACACATTCCCCTTTTAAGACTAAAATCACGTCTTCAAAAGGATCATCTTGACTCACAATATACTCATTTTTCTTGTAGGTTTTGAACCTAGTTTTTAAGCAATACATCATTGCTTGGCACTCAAATTCGCTAGCAACAGAAAACAATTTTGTGGCTTTTAATTCTTCATAATTTTCCATAATTTTTTCCTTTTTGTTGTAAAAACAACACAATTCTTAAAAAAATGATACTATAATGAGGGTATAAAGTCAAACGAAAAGCGCTTAGTTTGATGAAAAAATTTACGGAGGGGAACATGAAAGTTATTAAAAGAAATGGAAAAGAAGATGAGTTCGTTCCATCAAAAATAGAACTAGCCGTTTCGAAAGCAAATCTTTCGGTAGACGACGAATCTTTAAGACTTAGCGATGAGCAAATTAAAAGTATTGTATCTAATGTAGTCGCTAAATGTGAAAACATGAACAGAGCAGTTGGCGTAGAAGAAATTCAAGACTTGGTAGAGTTTGAAATTATGTCAAAAGGAGCTTATCTTGTTGCTAAGAATTACATTACATATAGATATAAACGTACTCTTGCCCGTCACGCAAACACAACAGACGCACAAATTTTAAGTTTAATTGATTGCACAAACGAAGAAGTTAAACAAGAAAATTCAAACAAAAATCCAGTTGTTAACAGCGTTCAACGTGATTATATCGCCGGAGAACTTAGCAAAGACTTAACTAAGAGAATTTTACTCCCTGAACACATTTGGAAAGCTCATGAAGAAGGACTAATTCATTTCCATGACGCCGACTATTATGCACAGCGTATGCACAACTGCGACCTTGTTAACCTTGAGGACATGTTGCAAAATGGAACAGTTATTTCTGGAACAATGATTGAAAGACCAAAATCTTTTTCAACAGCATGTAACATTGCAACTCAGATTGTAGCTCAAGTTGCAAGTAACCAATATGGTGGACAAAGTATATCACTCGCTCACCTTGCCCCTTTTGTAGAGGATTCACGTAAGCGCTTTAGAAAAGAAGTTGAAGAACAACTCAAAGAATCTTGTGGTGAAGTTGATGAAGCACTCCTTCACAAATTCACTGAAGAACGCGTAAGAAAAGAAATTGACAAAGGCGTTCAAACTATTCAATATCAAATCATTACACTTATGACAACTAATGGGCAAGCTCCTTTCTTGTCAGTATTTATGTACTTAGGAGAAGCTAAAAACGAACGTGAACGTGAAGATTTAGCTATGATCATTGAAGAAACTTTAAAACAAAGATATATTGGTGTAAAAAATGAAAAAGGAGTTTACATTACTCCAGCATTCCCAAAACTTATTTACGTTCTTGAAGAAGACAACATTAGACCAGACAGCAAATATTATTACTTAACTGAACTTGCAGCTAAGTGTACAACTAAACGTCTTGTTCCAGACTATATCAGTGAAAAGAAAATGAAAGAATTGAAAGAAGGACACTGTTTCCCTGTTATGGGTTGTAGAAGTTGTCTTTCTCCTTGGTATGATGAAAATGGAAAAGCTAAATTCTATGGCAGATTTAACCAAGGTGTTGTAACAATCAACCTTCCAGACGTAGCCCTTTCTAGCGGTGGCGATATGAAAAAGTTCTGGCAAGTTATGGAAGAAAGATTATCATTATGCTTTGAAGCTATAATGTGTAGACATGAAAGACTAAAAGGAACATTATCTGACGCAGCCCCTATTTTATGGCAACACGGAGCATGCGCAAGACTAAAACCAGGCGAAACCATTGACAAGTTATTATTCGGTGGATATTCATCAATTTCACTTGGATACGCAGGACTTTACGAATGTGTTAAAGCTATGACCGGAAAATCTCACACAGATCCAGAAGCTACACCTTTTGCTTTAAAAGTAATGAAATGCTTAAATGACCATATCGCAGAATGGAAAAAACAAACAAACATTGGATTTGCTCTTTACGGAACTCCGCTTGAGAGCACAACATATAAATTTGCTAAATGTTTACAAAAACGTTTTGGAATTATCCCAGGCGTTACTGATAAAAATTACATTACAAACAGCTACCACGTACACGTTACAGAAGAAATCGACGCGTTTACAAAACTTTCATTTGAAAGTAAATTCCAAGAATTGTCTACAGGTGGCGCTATCTCTTATGTAGAAGTTCCAAACATGCAAGACAACATTCCTGCCGTTCTTGAAGTAATCAACTTCATTTATGATAATATCATGTACGCAGAACTTAACACAAAATCAGACTTCTGTCACGTTTGTAGTTATGACGGCGAAATCCAAATTGAGGAAAAAGACAGCAAGCTAATTTGGAGATGCCCAAACTGCGGAAATGAAGACCAAACAAAAATGAACGTAGCAAGACGTACTTGTGGTTACATTGGAAGCCAATTCTGGAATCAAGGACGTACTCAAGAAATCAGAGATAGAGTACTACATTTATAAGGAAAACTATGAACTACGCAAACATTAAAAACAACGATATCGCAAATGGAGAGGGAGTTAGAGTTTCCCTCTTCGTAAGCGGTTGCACTCACAGATGTAAAAACTGTTTTAACAAAATCGCATGGGATTTTAACTATGGAAATCCTTTTGATGAAGAAGTTGAAAAGAAAATTATTAAAATGCTTGAACCTAATCACATTAAAGGATTAACTCTTCTCGGAGGAGAACCTATGGAACCAGCAAATCAATCTGCTCTTTTACCTTTTGTTAAAAAAGTAAAAGAAATTTATCCAAACAAAACTATTTGGTGCTACACCGGTTACTTATTCGATAAAGAACTTTTAAGTGAGAGCAGAGCTCATCTTCCGATTACAAAAGAATTACTAAGTTATTTTGACGTTTTAGTTGACGGAAAATTTGTTGAAGAATTAAAAGATATCACTTTAAGATTTAAAGGCTCAAGTAATCAAAGAGTTATCGATGTACAAAAAAGTTTGCAAGAAAATACTGTAGTTTTTAGTAAATATAATGAGAAAAAACATCAAGAATTCCACATTATTTATTAATTTTGTGGATTTTTTTATTTTAATATTGCAATTTTCTATTTTTATGCTATAATATATTTATTAAAATAATTAAAATATTAATTAATATTATTAAAAAAATTAAAAAATATGCTTATTTTAAGCAGTTTTAAGGAAAATTTATGGCAAAAATTAAAATATTAAAAAAATTACCAAAATCAAAAATAAAATATAAAAAAAATGAAAAAATAAAAAAACAAACGCAAAAAGAAGACAAATTTAAAGATAATTATTTAAAATTTTATGACGACATTAAAATTCCTTCAAGACGTTATGATTGGTAATAAAAAAATCTCGATTAATTTCGAGATTTTTTATTTGTTTTCTTTATCAAATTAATTACAAGGACAACAACTGAAACAGTTAAACTTACGCCAATAATAGCCAGCAAACAGTTGCCCGGTTCAGCAACTAGATAATAACGTTCTATTTTTTCATTTAAATTGTTATCATCTACTTTCCATGTGTGAAAATAATAATCGCCTTGCTTTACAACTTCATCAGCGTTGCTGTGTTCTCTCCTTAATTCTGTTCTGTATGTGTAAAACAATTTCTTATTTAAACTGTCCTTTAACTCTGGATATTTATTTTTAAATTCTGTACTTATATCCTTATAAAATTCGCCATAAACGGCATATTTTGTAATGCTCTTATAAATTATTTTAGTATAGAAGAAATGTTCCTCTTTAATAGGCTCGGACTTAACTGAATCATCTATTCCATAAAAGAATTTGTAAACATTGTAATTTTTAAATCTAATACCACATGTAAAAGTTGATTCTTCCCACACTCCTTCGAGCGCCGAAATCCCGTTTAAATACGAATTTAATTTAGAATCATAAACCAAACCACGGTCAACTAACTCTTTTTCAATCTTTGCATTTAAAATATCATTTAATTGAACAGATGTTTTACGAGCCATGTCTTCAATATTGTCAGTCAATTCGTTTTTATCTACTCCAGCTTGAGATATTTCCTCATCATTAAGAGTTATAGTAACAATTTCATCAATTGTCCCGTCCGAATTATCAATTGTCATCATGCGAACTTCGGCACAAGCGCAGAAAGTGATAGTTACCACGAAAAGTAACAAAATCATCATCAAACGTTTAATGCCAAATTTCATCATAATATATTATTCTTGATTTTCCTCTTTATTCTCAGTTTCTACGGTATTTTCACCCTCAGCAATTTCATCTTCAGCTCTTTCAATGATAGCAACACTTACAACTTTGTCTTGCGCACTTACTTTCATAAGTCTTACACCCATACTTCCTCTTCCTACAAGGTTAATTGTGTCCGCATGAGTTCTAATCATAACGCCATCAGCAGAAATTGCTAAAATATCCTTGTCGTTAAGAACTGGCATCATTGTTACAACTTTTCCAGTTTTGTCTGTAAAGTTACCGGCCTTAATACCTTTACCACGACGACCTTGAACACGATAATCGTCAATATGAGTACGTTTAGCATAACCTTTTTCAGTTACTGTTAAAAGTTCCATATCTGGTTCAACCTTAATCATGTCAACGATGTTTTCACCGTCCTCAATTTTCATACCTTTAACACCTTGAGAACCACGTCCAACAAGTCTAATAGTTTTTTCGCTAAATCTCAAACATTTTCCGTTGTCACTAGCAACCATCAACTCATCATCTTCTTTAACAATACATGCTCCGATAAGAACGTCATCATCAATAAGTTTTAAAGCAATTTTACCATTCTTTCTAACATTATCAAATTCGCTAAGTCTTGTTTTCTTAATTTGACCGTTCTTTGTTGCCATTACCAGATAAGCATTTTCTTCATCAACGTAAGGTACAATTGTGTTAATCTTTTCTTCTCCTTCAAGAGGAAGTAAATTAACCAATGCTCTACCTTTGTTTTGTCTTCCAGCCTCTGGAATCATATACGCTTTTAACACATACACTTTACCTGTACTACTAAAGAACATCAACTTATCGTGACTGTTTACTACAAACATATCTGTCAAATAGTCTTCTTCTTTAGTTTTGTGAGCGTTAACTCCACGTCCGCCTCTGTTTTGAGAACGATACTCGCTTACAGGAAGACGTTTAATATATCCTTGACTAGTGAGTGAAATAACAACATCATGGCGTTCAATCAAATCTTCAATGTCAATATCATCATAATTTTGAATTATTTCTGTTTTTCTTGGAGTTGGATACTTAGCCTTAATTTCAAGAAGTTCGTTTTTAATAATTTCATCAACTTTTTCTTTGTCTGACAATATTTCTTTCAAGTGTTTAACCAAAAGTTCCAATTCTTTTAATTCGTCTTTTAATTTTGCAATTTCAAGACCAGTTAATCTACTTAACTTCATTTCAAGAATAGCGTTTGCTTGTCTTTCAGTCAAATCATATTGTTGCATTAAGTTTGCCAAAGCTACTTGTTTGTCGCTACTTTCTTTAATTGTCTTAATTACTGCATCAATATTATTTACAGCAACAACTAATCCTTCTAAAATATGAGCGCGTTCTTCAGCCTTCATTAAATCATATTTTGTACGTCTTGTGATAATTTCGCGTTGGAATTGAAGATAATGGAAAATCATTTCTTGTAAATTCAAAACCTTAGGTTCTCCATTAGCCAATGCAAGCATAATTATTCCTGAAGACATTTGAAGTTGTGTTTGTTTGTAAAGATGATTTAAAACTACTTGCGGATTTGCATCTCGTCTTAATTCGATTACAATTCTCATTCCGCCACGACCAGAAGATTGATCGCCCACATACGTAATTCCATCTATCTTTTTCTCTTTAACCAGTGTTGCAATTTGCTTAACTAATTTTGCCTTATTTACTTGATAAGGAATTGCAGTAACAATAATTCTCCAACGTTTTCCATCATCAAAACTTTCAAAGTCTGTTTTGGCACGCATTACCACGCCACCGTGTCCAGTTCTATAAGCTTCACGAATAGCATTGTTTGCTAAAATTTCTCCACCGGTTGGGAAATCTGGAGCAGGAATATATTCCATTATTTCATCAATTGTAATGCTAGGATTGTCTATCATAGCAACAACTGCGTTGATAACTTCATTTAAATTATGCGGAGGGATATTTGTAGCCATACCTACAGCAATACCATCACTACCGTTTACGAGCAAGTTAGGGAAACGGCTAGGAAGAACTTTAGGCTCCATTAAAGAAGCATCAAAGTTTGGTATAAAGTCAACAGTGTCTTTGTTTATATCTCTTAAAAGTTCGTTGGCAATTTTGCTCATTCTTGCTTCTGTATAACGATACGCAGCAGCTTCATCACCATCGACAGAACCGAAGTTTCCGTGACCATCTACTAAAGGCTCGTTAATAGTAAAGTTTTGAGCAAGACGAACTAAAGCATCGTAAACAGAACTATCTCCATGTGGGTGATATGATCCCAACACGTCACCGACGATTTTCGCACATTTTCTAAAAGGTTTGTCGCTTGTTAAACCCTTTTCATGCATTGAGTACATTATACGTCTGTGAACAGGTTTAAGTCCATCTCTTACATCTGGAATAGCACGCGAAACATTAACCGCCATAGCGTAAGCTATGAAAGATTCTTTCATTTCGTGTTCTATGTCTATGTCTATATAATGGGTGTTGTCTATTTTTTCAAAAATTGTTTTATCTTTCATAGTTTACTCCTAAACGTCAAGGTTCTTAACCAAGTTGGCATTCTTCTCAATGAATTCACGACGAGCTTCAGGTCTATCTCCCATAAGAGTGTCGAAAATTTCATTTGCTGTAATACCATCTTTTAGCGTTACCTTCTTTAAAGTTCTGGATTCTGGATTCATAGTAGTTTCCCACAATTGATCATCATCCATTTCTCCAAGTCCTTTGTAACGTTGAATGCTTGAGATTTGACCAAGTTGTTCTAACCCTCTTTCTTTTTCTTCTTCTGTGTAGTAGTAATAAGTTTGTTTACCCTTTTCAACCTTGTAAAGAGGAGGTTGTGCAATATACACGTGACCGGTTTCAATGACAGGTCTCATGTATCTGAAGAAGAATGTAAGCATTAATATTGCAATGTGACTACCGTCAACGTCGGCATCTGTCATAATGATAATTTTGTCATAACGAAGTTTGTCTGGATCGCAATTTTCATGAATACCGCAACCAAGAGCAGTAATCATCATATTTATTTCTTGGTTTTCAAGCGCTCTAGCAAGACGAACTTTTTCAACGTTCAAAATTTTTCCTCTTAGAGGCAAAATCGCTTGGTAATTTCTGTCTCTACCTTGTTTTGCAGTACCGCCCGCTGAGTTTCCTTCGACAATGAAGATTTCACAAATGCTAGCATCTCTACTTGAACAATCGGCAAATTTATCAGGCATACTCATAGAATCAGTAGCCGTCTTTCTTCTTGTTTCTTCTCTTGCGTTACGTGCTGCCTCTCTTGCCTTTTGAGACAAAGTACATTTATCAATCAATTCTTTAGCTTCTTTTGGATGTTCTTCCAAATAATCTTTGAAGTACTCTTCCATTGCCTTGGCTGTAAATCCCTTGATTTCATCTGTTCCAAGTTTTGTTTTTGTTTGACCCTCAAATTGAGGTTCTTCAACTTTAACTGAAATTACGGCAACAATACCTTCACGAGTGTCTTCACCGCTAAGCTTGTTCTTTTCCTTAATGAGATTGTTGTTCATTGCATACTCATTAATGATTTTCATTAAGCTATTTTTAAATCCTTCAACGTGTTTACCACCTTCTTCTGTGTTAATGTTGTTACAATAACTGTGAAGATTTTCGTTGTACGCGTCAATATATTGGAAACTAAATTCTATTTCACAAGTTGCAGGAACAGAATTTCCATTTTCATCTTTACGATTGTAATGATAAATCTTGTCTACATAAATTGGGTCTGGGAAAATCTTTTGTTTGTTTTCAGTAAGGTCTGCAACAAATTCTTGAATTCCTCCCATAAATTGGAAAAGATTTTCTTGTTCTCTGTCAATTCTTTCATCTTTTAGATTAATTCTAAGTCCTTTGTTAAGGAAAGCAATTTCTCTAAGTCTTGCTTTTAAAACGTCGTAATTAAATTCAGTGATTGGGAAAATTTCTTTGTCTGGCAAGAAAGTAACCATTGTTCCAGTGCTCTTTTCATCTACCGTACCAATTACAGCAAGTCTTGCTTCAGGTACTCCTCTATGGTAAACTTGATGATAATGATTTCCGTTTTGGAAGATGTCCAAAATCAAATTTTCACTAAGAGCGTTAACTACTGACAAACCAACCCCGTGAAGACCTCCGGAGATTTTATATCCCCCGCCTCCAAACTTTCCACCGGCATGAAGTTTCGTTAAAACTAATTCAGCAGCGCTAATCCCTTCTTTTTCATGAATACCTGTTGGAATTCCACGTCCATTATCTTTAACACTAACAGATCCGTCTGGATGAATTATAATAGAAATTTCATTACAGTATCCAGCAAGAGCCTCATCAATAGAGTTGTCAACAATTTCTGTTACAAGGTGATGAAGTCCTCTTTCATCTGTTGAGCCGATATACATACCGGGACGTTTTCTAACTGGTTCAAGTCCTTCTAACACTTGAATTGCACTTGCACTATAATCTTGTGTTACTTTCAAATCGTCTGTCATAAATTCTCCTTGAAATTATAAAATTTTTGTCTTATCCTGTAAATTTTATATTATATATAAATATATAATATAAGTATACCAAAAAGAAAGAAAAAAAACAAGTGTTTCTAAAATAAAAACACTTGAATTTACAATCATTTTTAGATAATAATTGACATTATACTACGCTTATAATATAATAAAAATATGAAAAATAAAACAAAGTACAATTTAAGCATTATTATGCTCGCATTTTCAATCATTTTGTTCGTTGCTAGTATAATACTAACTTCTTATTTTCATCAACATTGGTGGACAATCTTAATTAGTTCATTGCTTTTTATTACGTCTATTGTCTTGACTTTTTACTTTTACATAAGGTTCACAGAATTCAAATGTTCTAAATGTGACACAACTTTTAAACCTAAAGCAGTAAGCGTTATATTTTCAATTCACACTATCTCACACAGACTTTTCAGATGTCCAGAATGCCATAAGTTTTCATGGTGTGAAGATAAATTTATAGATGACTAAAAAACACTTCAAAAATGAAGTGTTTTTATTTTTATGAAATGTTACTTCCGTCTGCAATAATATCCTTTTCTGGAGACAACAATGAAATGTTTCCAATCTCGTCTTCAGCGCAAATTATCATTCCTTCACTCATAAATCCTTTCATTTCTCTTGGAGGAAGATTTGTAACTACCACAACCTTCTTTCCGATCATTTGTTCAGGAGTGTATGATTTTGCAATACCACTAAGAATTGATAATGTTTTAGTTCCAACCTTTACAGTTGAATGTAAAAGTTTAGATTTTGGAACAGCTTCACAATCAACCACCAAACCAACTTTTAATTGAATTTTTGCAAAGTCATCAATTGTTATAGGTTCCATTTCTTTAAATTCAATAGCTGGAGCATTTTCAGCAATTTGTTTTGCTTGAATTTCGTCAATTTTTGGTTGGATGTCAACCATACGAATTCTTTCAAACAAGATTTGAGGATTATTTGTAACATTAAATTCACTTAATAATCCAAACTCAGCAATTTCTTCAAATTCTCTTGCTTTTACATTTAATTCTTTGAAAATTTTGTTTGCAGTTTCTGGCATAAATGGAACAAGTAAATTAGCTCCAATATTAATGCACTCTAAAAGATTAAACAACACTGTTGACAATCTTTCTTTTTTACTTTCATCCTTGTTTAAATTCCATGGCTCTGTTTCATCAATATATTTGTTCGCACGTCTAAACAATGTCCAAAGTTCTTCAAGTGCGTCTGCAATTTTGTATTCATTTACTTTATTAAGAACTTTATCTTTAATGTTAGATGCAATTTCAATTAACTCTTTATCTACGTCTTCATGAACGTTGTAATTTACGATTTTTCCCCCGAAATATTGATTACTCATTCCAAGAGTACGTTTTACAAGGTTTCCTAAAATATTACTTAAATCTGTGTTGTTTCTTTCTGTAACAAGGTCCCAAGTAATTGTTCCATCTGTTGCATAAGGCATTTCTCTCAACACATAATATCTAACACTGTCAACACCAAAAATACCCGCTAAATCATCAGCATACAAAACATTACCTCTAGACTTACTCATTTTTTCACCACCTTGAAGAAGCCAAGGATGTCCTAGAACTTGTTTTGGTAATGGTTCACCTAAAGCCATTAAGAATATTGGCCAATAAATTGTGTGGAAACGAACAATGTCTTTACCCACAACATGAACGTTTGCTGGCCACAATTTTTTGTATAAATCACTAGGATTTTCAGTGTCGTAACCGATTCCTGTAATGTAGTTATTCAATGCGTCAAGCCAAACGTATGTTACATGTTTAGGATCAAAATCCACAGGAATTCCCCATTTGAAAGTTGTTCTACTTACACATAAATCTTGTAACTTAGTTTTAAGAGTTCCATTTTCGATAGCTTTTAAAATTTCTTCATCGCTCTTTCCCACGAACTCATCGTCAAGCAAGAAATTATTCATCATTTCATTTTTTCTTGAAACAGGTTGAATGAATTCAGGATTTTCAATGATATGCTTAATCAATTGATTAACATAATTGCTCATCTTGAAGAAATAAGCTTCTTCTTTACTTGGCTGAACATCTCTACCACAATCTGGGCATTTCCCGTCTACCAACTGACTTTCAGTCCAGAAACTTTCACAAGGAGTGCAGTACATTCCCTCGTAATATCCTTTGTAAATATCGCCTTGTTCATAAAACTTCTTGAAAATCTTTTGAACGCATTTTTCATGATCTTCGTCTGTTGTACGAATGAACTTATCATAAGAAATATTCATAGAATCAAAAAGATTCTTTATCATTCCAGCAACATCGTCCACAAAAGCTTTAGGAGTTACTCCTTTTTCTTCCGCTTTCATCTCAATTTTTTGACCGTGTTCATCAGTTCCCGTCATAAAGAAAACATCATAACCTTGCATTCGTTTTGCTCTCGCAATAGCATCGGCAAAAATAATCTCATAAGTATTTCCAATATGAGGTTTGCCAGAAGTATAGGCAATCGCTGTAGTTATATAAAATTTTTCTTTATCCATGATTTTCTCCTTTAAATTTTTTCAATTAAATAGGCAACGTAATGTTTGCTAATAAATTCAAGTTTGTACTTATCGTATTTTACTTTTGGATACTTTTCCGGTTTTGGATTTCTAAATTTCTTTTTCTTTAAAATTTTAAAACCCTTTTCCTTTAAGTATTGTTCCATATATCTAAAATGCACTGCTGGATCTTCAAGAATATCTATAATCAAATAATACTTTGATTTTATATCCATAACTTGATGAAATAAATCTGAAAAGTGATTTCCGAAATTATGAGCTTCTCCTAAAGTCAAATGCGCCAAACAAAAATCATATTTCTTTCTAAAACAATTTTTACAGATATCGGCTTCGATAACATCAAGTCTATCACTTCCAATAGCACTTTCAAGCGGATTTTTCTTTCTGTTATCTCCAGGATAAACAATTGCATCAACTTTTGCAAACGGAAAATATTTGAGCAAAATACTTGCACTGGTTTTTCCGCTTCCCGCGTCCATTATTTTTTTAACTTTTTCTTTTTCAATCGATTTAATCATTCTTTTAATGATTTTGTCATGAATCGATTTTGACGTATCGTACAACTTTTCCATATTACCCCTTTTAGTTGTTATTACGGCAACGTTTTTTCTCTTTGATTTTGTTTTGATTTTGCATGCAAGTATCTACTTGCAACATACATGTTGTCATGATTTAATAATTCATTTCTTAAATTTGGAATAACTCTGTTAACATCTCTTAAAAATCTAAATTTGAAGAATTTCTTCTTAAGTAGTTCATCAAGATCTTCCTGTGTTACGTCTTGATTGGCAAATAAGAATGCATGCAAAGCAACAATTTCTTCCCATAAATCAATTTGAATTTTAGTAGAAGATGTCATCTTTCCTGAAACTCTATCAAATCTTCCTTCAACAACCATTTCATCTGAACCTGTAATAATTTTAGTTTTTTCACCTAAAGATTTCGAATACTCAATACTCTCAATCAATTTTCTAATTAAACTTTTTTCCATTATATGCTCCTATGTAAATCTTCAAGTTTTTTTGTGTAAACTAAATGAGCGTATTCTTCTGCAACAGATTTTGGTCCATTTTCTCTAATTTTTTCAACCATATCCGGTATCATAGAATGTAATTTTCTTAAAAATTTAAATTTAAAGTGTTTTGAATTTAAAACTTCATCAATATTATCATCATTTACTTTTGGATAGCATTTTAAAAATTGTGATAAAAACATAATTTGTTGAAATTCTTCACCAGAAATGCAATCGGGATTTAATCCCGTTACTCCATAATAAGGAACAAATAGAATTCCTTTACGCATATCTTTTCTCACAACACTTTTTGATGCTTCTTCTTTTGCCCTATTTAAGTTGTAAGTAAGTTCTCTGATTAAACTTTTTCTTTCCATATATACTCCTAAAACTCTTTGTAAATTGTAACGGGTCCGTCAAGATGAGCGTCTGTTTGCATATCTGCACCAAACACCCCAGTTTTAGTAGGTACAAATTTGTTTAATTCATCTCTTAATTTTAAATATAATTCATTCGCTCTTTCCGGATTTTCTGCATCTCCAAAATATGGACGATTTCCTTTTGCTTTAGTTCGGTCAGTGCAAAGTGTGAAATTGCTAACAAGCAAAATTTCGCCAGCAACGTCTAAAACACTTAAATCCATTTTATCGTCGCGCTCGAATATTCTAAGATTTGCAATTTTTTCCGCCACACACGGGATTTTGCTTTCATCTTCGCCTTTTTCAATTCCGCAAAGCACCAAAAGTCCATTTCCTATCTCACTTATCAATTCGTCGTCTACCTTAAGACTTGCCGACTTAACTCTCTGAATTACAACTCTCATTTTTATCCTTTACAAAGAACGTGCAATTTTGTTAACTATTCCCATATCAACTTTTCCAGCATATTCAGTTTTGAAAAGTTTCATAATGCTTGGAATTGATTTATCATCTAAACCATCAATGATGTTTTTAATTTCTTCTTCACTTAACATTTGAGGTAGGAACTTTGAAACAATATTCTTTTGGTATTCAATGTTTTCAGCTTCAACACTATTTCCAGCCTTGATGTAATTTTCTTTTTCGTCGTTAAGTTCTTTAAGTGTTTTTTGTAAAATTTGAACTACGTCAACATCTGTAACTTCCTTACCGCTTTTAGACAAAAGCAAAATCTTATTTAAAACAACACCATAGATTGCACGAGCAACTTGGTCTTTTGCTTTCATTGCTTCAATGTTACCTTTTTTAATTTCGTCTACTAACATAATTTCTCCTTTTAATCTTTAAATGCGTCGTCAATATCTGTATCGCTCGCTGCTGTCAAAACTTCATCTTTTTGAACTTTTGATGTGTTCTTTGTATATAAATGATCTTTTCCTGGTTCGTAGAATTGAGTGAATTCACTCTTCCACTTAATTGGAATTGTTCCACGCATACCATTTCTATGTTTTGCAATAACTAATGAATAATCCAGCGCATCATCATTGTCGTCTTTAACATTTTCTCCAGCAATATCGGCAATAAACATAACGATATCGGCATCTTGTTCGATTGATCCTGATTCTCTTAAGTCACTAAGTTGTGGTGTTTTGTCTGCACGTTTTTCGCTTTCACGGTTTAATTGTGACAACAAGAGAATTGGAACACCTAATTCACGCGCTGCAAGTTTAATTGAACGAGTGAGATCAGCAACTTCTTGTTGACGGTTGCCGTCTTTTGATGCTTTTTCAGCTTTCATAAGTTGTAGATAGTCAATAATTACCATGTCAAGACCGTGTTGAGCTTTTAATCTTCTACACTTTGACAAGATTTCAGCCGGTGTAATTGTTGTTGTGTCATCAATGTAAATGTTTGAATTTTCTAAAATTTTCTTTGTTTCAAACAAACTTGCCCATGCTGTGTTGTCTTTTGTTCCACCTTTCACCATATCCATTGGAATTCTACCTGTTGAACAGATGAAACGTTGAGCAACTTGAAGAGATGACATTTCTAAGTCAAACATAGCAACTGACTTGTTGTATTTCAAAGCTGAATTAATGGCAAAGTTAACTGCAAGCGTAGTTTTACCAATACCTGGACGTGCCGCGATAATGATAAGTTCGCCCGGCTTAAATCCGTTTGTAATTTTGTCTAAAGTAGGGAAACCAGTTTTTACTCCAGCATTAGAATTAGGGTCAATTGAGATTTTCTCCATTAAATCAATAGCCTCTGTTACACCTTTTCTAATATGCTCAAGTGAATTTGTGCGTCTAATTTGAGAAATGTCAAACACACGTTTTTCAGCACTCGCAAGAACAACGCTAGCATCTGAAACTTCAAACGCGTCGTTGATTGTCTTTTGACTTGCTTCGATTACTTTTCTTAAAATGCTGTCATTTCTGATAATATCAACATAGTACTTATAGTTCGCAGCACTTGGAACAAAGTTTGTTAAGTCGGTAATATATCCCATTCCGCCAACTTCTTCAAGTTCGCCTTTTTGTTCTAACACTTTACTTACAGTAATGTAGTCTACAGCAATATCTTTTAAGTAATTATCCAACATTGCTTGATAAATCTTTTTATGCGCAGTTGCATAAAAATCTTCAGCAGTAACTGTTGGGAATGTGTCAGCACACGCATCTTGAGAAATAAACAAACAACCAAGTAGACTTTGTTCTGCTTCCATGTCGTTTGGTAAAATTCTCGCTCTTGTTTCAGACATAATTTTCTCCTTTATTTTCCCCTATCTTAAATACTTTCTTGATCTTTTTATTCTATTTAAACACATCTTTCTTGGGTTTAAGTTCTTCAACTGCTTGTTTCCTTGCTTCTCTTTTTCTTGTTACGATTTCTTCAATTAAAACTGCAGTTCCCATAAACAAAATAAAAATCATCATTAAAATCCAATCTTTAGTGATAATGTTTCTTGTGAAATATGCAAAGAACACAAGCGGAATAATACAAATTAATATTGTAATAGTTATTCTTTTTGCAACTTTTAAAAAACTTTGCACAATATCATTTTGATTAGCTTTCATTAATCCTCCACTACAGGTTTTTTACTCTTAGCTCTTAATGAATGGTCTAAAATTCTCTTTCTAATTCTAATTGATTTTGGAGTTACTTCAACTAATTCATCATCAGCAATAAATTCAATCGCTGCTTCCAAATTCATTTGTTGAATTGGAGTAAGTTTTAAAGATTCATCACTTGAAGTACTTCTCATATTTGTCAATTGTTTACGTTTACATACGTTAACAACAATATCTTCACCTTTAGGATTTGCACCAACAACTTGTCCTAAGTAAACTTTTTCTCCAGCTGTTACAAGCAAACGTCCACGTCCTTGAGCATTGTACAATCCATAAGTCACAGCGTCTCCTGTTTCAAATGAAATTAATGATCCAAAATTTCTTCCTTCGATTGGTCCTTTGTAAGGTTCGTAAGCATGGAATATACTTGACATTACACCTTCACCACATGTGTCTGTTAACATTTGAGATTTGTAACCGAACAATCCTCTAGAAGGCACCAAGAATTGAAGTCTTGTTCTTGTTGTTCCAATTGGATTCATTCCTAAAAGTTCACCCTTCTTAATTCCCATAGCACTCATGATAGTTCCAACCGATTCATTAGGAACGTCAAGCACAACTAAATCGATAGGCTCGCATTTTACTCCGTCAATTTCCTTGTACAAAACTCTTGGTCTACTTACTTGGAATTCGAATCCATCGCGACGCATATTTTCAATTAAGATTGACAAGTGCATTTCTCCACGACCACTAACCTTAAATTGGTCTGCAGTTTCACCATCTTCAACTCTAAGTGATAAATCTTTAACGGCTTCCTTGTAAAGTCTATCCTTAATATGACGACTTGTTACAAATTTTCCTTCTTTACCAGCAAACGGACTGTCGTTTACCATAAATGTCATTTCAACACTTGGCTCACTAATTTTTACAAATTCAATTGCAGGCATATCTGGAGTTTCAACCGCAGTGTCTCCAATTGTAATATCTGGAATTCCAGCAATACAAATAATATCTCCAGCAGTTCCTACTTCAACAGCATCTCTCTTAAGTCCGTTGAAACTAAAAATGTTTACAACCTTTCCAGAATAATGTTTGTTTTCATCAAAGAAGTTTTTAATGTAAATAGTTTGATTTAATTTAATCTTACCAGTTTCAACTTTACCAACTGCAAGTTTTCCTAAGTAGTCATTTTGTTCAGTTGATGAAATTAACATTGAGAATGGTTTGTCTTCTTCCATTTTAGGCGGATCAATATGAGAAACAATTGCTTCAAACAAAGGTTTCATATCTGTTCCCTCAGTTTTGTAATCTGTAGTTGCAATTCCATTTCTTGCTGAGCAGTAAACAATTGGACTGTTTAATTGTTCGTCTGTTGCATTAAGTTCAAGCATGAGTTCAAGTACTTCATCAGCAACAACATCAAGACGAGCGTCCGGTCTGTCAATCTTGTTTACAACAATAATAACCTTAAGATTTAATTCAAGAGCTTTTTCCAAAACAAAACGAGTTTGTGGCATTGGTCCTTCAAAAGCATCCACAACAAGTAAAACTCCGTCTACCATTTTTAAAACACGTTCAACTTCTCCACCGAAATCTGCGTGTCCTGGAGTGTCCACAATATTAATTTTTGTGTCGCCAAAAAAAGCAGAGCAATTTTTACTTAAAATTGTAATTCCTCTTTCTCTTTCTAAATCGTTGGAATCCATAACTCTGTCTTTAACTTCTTGGTTATCTCTAAAGATTCCACCTTGTTTTAAAAGCGCATTAACCAAACTTGTTTTACCGTGGTCAACGTGCGCAATAATTGCTATATTTCTAATATCCATATTTACCTCTTATAATATAATTCATAATATAATAACATAAATAAAAGAAAATTGCAATAATATTTTTGAATTTAATATTAAGAAAAATTTTGAAAAAGTGCTTAAAAATAGTTGATTTTTTGTTTTTTATTTGTTAGCATTTTATCAGTTGAAGTAATTCAGCAAAAAAAAGGAGAAAAAATTTATGACTACAATCAGTTCAGGAGATTTCATTAAACAAGTCGCAGAGGCTACTGGTTTTACTCAAGTTCAAGTTAAAGCTGTGCTTAATGCAGCAGGTGAACAACTTAAAGCCAACTTAAAAGACGGAAAGGAAATGCATTTCATTGGTTACTTTAACTTTGGAATCAAAGCAAAGTCTGCTCAAGAAAAAATCAATCCTTTCACAAAGAAGAAAATGAAAGTTGCAGCATGCAAAGTTCCTACTGTTAAATTGAGTGCTTCTTTCAAACAATTATTGAAGAAATAAGTTAAATGACCTAATAGGTCATTTTTCGTGTTTTTTAGAAAAATTTTTCTCATGTTTTGAGAAAATTTTTTTACAATTGTTTGTGAAAAGTGTTTATATTTGGTATAATAACATTATCTTAAGGGGGAATTATGATTGAACAAATCGCAATGTGGGGAGGATTTGCAGGAATTATCGTTGCTCTTATCTCCATCACAGCATTAATATTTATTAAAAAATCTATTGTTGACATTGTTGACAGAGATTTAATATTTTTTGACAAAAATTTTGAATTGAAAAAGGAAGCAATTGAATCGTCTCTTCATATTTTAGACAAACTAAATAAAGACGGATACATTGTTAAAAACGATCCAAAGTTTGTTGACGAAGCAAACGCTTGCTACAATCAACTTTTGTGTGTAGTTACAGACATTAAGCTTGCCGAAAACTTTTATTCTATGGTTTTTGAAAGAGACGATATTCCAACTGAATTAGAAATTGCAAAATTTAAATTAAGTGCAAGAAAAGATATTGGTTTAAGTGTCAAAGGTTCAAAAGCAGTTAAACATGTTGTAAAAAATGTAAAACCTACAAATTTTGAAACAGAAAAGAAAGTTGAAGAAAAGAAAGAACCTTCAACAAGATACGAAGAACCAACTCCTGAGGTGGGTGTAAAAGTCAACCACACTCCTATCCCAGAAAAAAAGTTTGAACAAGTCGAAGTTAGTGAAAAGAAAAGTGAAATTGAAAGAAAACCTTTAGCAACACAAAGACCAATCGCTAGACCAACAACTCAGGCCAGACCAATTAATGAACCAACTCAAGCAGTTAGACCTATGGCAAGAACAACTAGACCTACTAGCCAAACTACTTCAATTCAACCAATTAAAAGATCAGTTGGAAGACCAAAAAAACAATAAAAAATTGAGGAAATTCCTCAATTTTTTTCGACCTTGTCTAACTAAATTCTTAAACGAAGAAATTTATTTTTTGCCATTAACAGCTTTAGACATTGTTTTCTTTAGCAATGTTTTCAATTGTTCCAAATCACCTTTTAAGGCTGATTTTTTTATTACTGTAAATTCCACATTATTAAATACTAAAATCAGTCTTTCATTATCTTCAATAAAACTTGTTAGATTTTTCAAAGAATGAATATTTTTAGCTTTTTCTTCGCCATCTTTGATTAGTTTTTCAACGCTTACATTGTTGTCAATTGTAATTTGAAGTTCGTCCATTTCATCTAATTTTTGTTTCTTAAATGATTTCTTTTGAGAAGACACCAACATAATCGGCATAGTTACATAAAGTAATTCTAAAACAACCAAAGCAACGATTAGAACAATATCCCAAACAATACTTTTTCCTTTTACAATGTCAAGGACTAGCAATCCGACCATTATCACAAGCAAAACCGGAATCATAATTGCCATAACTTTGTCTTTAGTTCGTTTTTGAGATTTGTAAACATATTTTGCGCCAGCGATGCTGTCTTCTAATGTAAATTTGTAATTGCATTCAAACATTTTCTACTCTCCTATATTACATCATTCATTTCGTATCTATTTAATTTCTTCTTTCTCAAGATTACAAGAGCCACAACAACACCTGCCATTACTGCAACTATTGAAACAACAATAACCGCAATTTGCCAAGCTTTAAATAAGGTTCTTTTTTGCACCAACACTAAGTAATCAACTTCAGCGTCAACATCAAGTAAATCGACATTTAGCATGAAATCTTCTCTCTTAACATCGGCTTTTACACCTTCATTATCAGTTACCGCAACTAGAGCTGTCATATTTTTAATACTTGGAACCTTAACAGTCAAGTTATTGTTTAAACCTTGAACTTTACCCTCACTCTCAATAGATATTTGATATCCAATTTTAAGGACTCTTGTTCTTGTTAAAAATTTTGAAATTCTCTTAAAGACTGTTTTGTAAGTATCATCTTCTGAACTAAATACAGTAACATGAAGTTTTGCATCAACTGGAATTAGGCTTGCCAATTCATGATCAGTTTTACCTCTTTCATTAATAACTTGAACAACACCTACGCCGTCAATTGTTACGCTCAAACTACTTGGATAAATATTTCCACGTCTTACATAATAGATTTCATCAATTTCATAATTTCCAATTTTGTCAACGTCTCCAAAGAAAGCAAATTTATTTACAGTAATTTCCTTTTCTTCTCCGATATCAACATTTAAGAACGAAGGTTGTAAAGCATCCAAATCTAAATTTACATTTTCATTGTTGATGATTCCATTTAGCTTCATTCCTTGTTCAAGAGTCGCCGTCGTCGTTCCATCGAAAACTTTATCGCGAACTTGAACTCCTTGAAGAGATAATTTTATTCTGTTAATTTTTACAGCGGATTTCATTACAACTTGTGATTTTTCAGGTAATGCAAAATTCCGTCTTGCAGTGTAATTTGAAATTATCAAATCATAAGCCAAATCGCTTGCATTTGCACTTTCTGTTTCCATCTTAACATCTAAACCAAAGTTAACAAACAGACTTCCGTCATATTGTTTTCCATCTACTACAGATTTAATATGTCTCAAAAATTCATTTCTGTCTGTTACGGATTTTTTAGCATTGTAAGTTTTTTCGTATAGACCTGCATACGATGAAACCAAATTTAAAACATACGGTTTAATTTCAAGCATTAAGTTGTCTGGACATTGAGCATTTGCTAGCCAACTGTTCGCATTAAACGAAATTTTGATTGAATATTTTCCAACTTCACTTGGGAATTCTATTTCCATGCCATATTCATCAAAATATGTAATCGTCATTATATCAGTAACTATTTTTTCACTCATAATATCCGCACCAGTTTTGCCTTTAGATACTGATTGTCCAATACCCTTAATTTCATTATTATTTGTATCTACAATAAACTTATAGATTTTTGAGAACAAATAACTTCCATCATCATTTTTATTAACACTATATTCAAACTTTGGAGACACCATAGCTTTTAATGTTATTAATTCATCACTTTTAATAATTTTGTCATTGTAAGCTCTTAAACTTATTTTATTGTCTGTGTTTGTAATGTTGTATTTACTCAAATCTTCAATTTTACTTCCACTTAAATAAAGTTGAACATTATCAATTTTTAAGAATTTTGCAGTTTCTTTTAAATTAAATATAGATTGCAATGATTGTAAGAAATATATATCATTAATGATTATTCCACCTTCTGTAATTTCGAAAGGTACTGATGAATTATTTCCAAAGCTAAGCTCTGCTCCGATTAGACTTTTCCCATCTTGGTCTAGAATAACATTTGAAGTTAATTTTATAGGAACTTTCTTTACGGAATATCCTAAATCAAATTTTATAGTATCTTCTCCAGCCGGTAAACTCTTAAACAATGTTCCAACTTCACACTCGAAATATACTTTGTCTCCGTCCCAATATCCGAGTCCTGAAACAAGTTTGTCTGCGAAATACGCCTCTACTGACTTTAATGACATACCATAAGACAAATCATATTTTGCATTATTTAGTTCAATTTCATTAAATGTAATTTCTACCTTTAAAATATCTCCAGCAACCAAAACTGCATTTGATGAAATTTCTTCATATTCTGTGTTAACTGTTTTCTTAAAATACTTAAATGTCGTGAAATTCTCTGGACCTATTGAGCTGTTTAAATCTTCTTTATTGTTTTTTACGTTTTCCCACTCTTCAACGTTTAAATTGTTTACACTGAATTTTAGTTCGATTGATGTAAACAAAACTTTAATACTAAATCCATTATCTTTAATCTTAAAGTTTGAAGGATTAAATTTCTTATTATTATCTATACGTTTGTAATAGGTTGTGTTCGCATCAAAATCTTTTCCGATTGTATTTACAATTTTTCCATTTTCTTCATCAGTAATGATGAAAATGTCTGAAGATTCAGCATAATCGCAAGGCGTGAATATTCCTTCAAGGCGATATCCTTCATTTTTGTTTTCAGGTGTAGAAATAATTAAATCGTTAATTATTTTTATTTGAGCCTTTGTTGAGCCGTTGTTAAAACTTGCTGAGCCATAATTTCCGCCTCCATTAAACGTTAAACTTCCTGTATAAACACGATAGTCAACTTTTAAAGTAAAGACTCTATTCTCTTCAGTGCCTGGATTTAGGTTCTCAATATTGTATATAATGTTAAATGCTGATCCGGTAGTGATTTCAGTTGAACCATATCTAAATATACCCTTAACGTCTAAACCTGTTGGAACTGTTGCGCTTATTGTCAAGGCATCATTATATGCAACATTAAATGTTCTACTCTCCCAACCGTCACCAGTTAAAGTATCTGTTACATCTTCCTTGTTTTTTTCAATCTTCCATTCAATCGCAGAACCATAAGTGTTATTTAAGTTATCACTACTTAAAAATTCAATATTTAATGTAACATCATAAGTGTGATAAGCATAAGTTAAATCTACTGAATAAGTTCCATTACTTTCGTCATAATTACATAATGCTAAGAAATTTTTCAACGCTTCACTATAAGTTAATCCACTATTTTCTGTCCAAATGTTAAACTTATAAGATGTTGATAAATCTGCATTCGATCCAATCATTACGTCAATTTTAGACCCATCTTTACCTCGAGCGTCAGAAATATATTTTCCGTTGTCCATTGTAAAATCAACAACCAAGTTGCTTGCCGGATCATTTAAATTTAAAGTAAATGGATTAATACCATCCTTAGTTGAATCTGCGTCTACAACAGTTTTATTTTCAGCATTACCATCAACATCAATTAAATTTATATTTAATTTGTAATTAATGTAACCAAATTCTAAATATACTTCGTACTTTTGCTCGCTGGCAATTGTTATTTTTATTCCATCAGCAATAGAATAATCTTGAAGCGTTCCATTTTCTCCAATTTTATATCCAGATAGAACATAACCAAAATTAATTGCATTAATATCAATTGTAACAGTACATTCTGTTCCAACATCTATCTTGCTTGAAAGAACGGATATGGAAGAGCTTTCAGCTATTGTAATATTACCATTGTTTATTTTAATTGCACTAACTAAATCCAAAGCATTTGCGTCATTAATTTTAATATTTATGCTTGTGTAAGGAATTGAACAGTTTAATACAATTTTTGCTTCTTTTTTTCTTAACAATGTTTCGTTTGTTGCAGAATAATCAAATGTAAGCGAGTTTTGATTCACGGTAAATTTTAAGGATGTTAAATTGGATTCTACTGAATCAAATGAGTAATTTCTACCCGTACCTTGTTTATTTTCATCAAGAATTTCATTAGCAGTTGCAGTAAATTTAATCGTTTGGAATCTATACAGATTTCGAACTACTAAAACTGTAATTTTATTTTCAGCAGTACATTTACTCATGTCACCACCAAGATAATATTTCCCATTCGGATTTTCTGTTTCATGGTATATTCCACTCGCTAACAAACTGTTACTGAAATCACCGTTAGTGTTGTCATAGTAACCCTCAACAACTTCCGCATTACTTGGTTTTGTATCCACTTCAAGTGTCGCCATATGGTCAGCATCAGCGTAATACACTAAACTGTAAGGAGTTTTTGTAAAGTTGATTTTTAATGTTAATTTGTTATTATCAACATAATCTTTAATAATGTCTTGTGTAATTGCAAATCGGTTTTCAACAACATATTCCTCTTTTCCGTTTTTATATAATGAATAATTTTGAAAATCATAACCTTGATTAACTTCTTGCGTTAAATTAACTCTATCACCCAAAGATATAGTAGTACTAGATATTGTACTGTCACCCTTGTTAAATAAAGATTGACCATTAAATTTAAATGCCGTTAATGTAGGAAGTTTTGCAGGATTTCCTGACTTGTCAACATAAGTTAATAGATCATCATCATAACCATCGAAAACTAAAGTATATTCATTAAGATTATAAATCATATATCTAGTTATATTGGTTGGAGTATCTGTCGGAACAACTATCGTTTCATTTCCATTAGCAGAACCACTTGAACTTTCAGAATAACCAGTAAAGGTATATCCTATATTTGCAGGAGCATTTTCTGATTTTAAATCAAATGTTTCGCCACGTTTAAATTCAATTGTATTTAAAACATTATATATATTGTCCGATAAAACTGAATATGAACCTTTCTTATTTTGAACAAATTTAAAGTCTAATTCGTATAAAGTCTCCATGTAAGGAATTTCAACCGTGGTTGCAAAATTATCAGTGTTATATTTATTAAATTCAAATGTATTCCAATCGTCACTTGTTTCGTAGTAAAGGTACTGATGTCCTTTAACTGTTCTAGAAATGTCGTTAGCATAAATTTTAAAATTATCTTTTGCTTTTACAAACATGCTTTTTGGAGTTTGATTAGCATTGTCAAAATTTGAAATTACTGAATAGAATCTTTGAACATTTGCACTTTCGCTTAGAGCCACACCGCTTAGCAATAAATCAATTACTTTTTCATATTCTTTTTCTTCATCTTTTTTATCTTCTTGACCTGGTTTTTCTAATTTCAAATCCCCTCTAAATCTTCCGTCATCTTTCCCGTTTACATATTCCACTCCATCAAGAGAAAGTTTAATATCTACAATGTAAAGACGATCGTAATTAATGTCTAAAGAATTATCATCTTTTACGTTAAGATAGAACTCAAATGATTTTGTACGGTCAAAACTACCTTTTGTGATAGTGTTTGTCTTTATATTTTCAACATTTTCTGTTCCAAAATTTATAGAAGATGTAGTAACATTTTCATTGTTTAGTAACAATTTCGTTACATCGACGTTTGTACTTGAATAAACATCGTTGTCATCTATATTAATATTAAACTTAATTTCTAGATTTTGATTGTATGTATATGCTCCTCTTTCTACTGGAACAATTTGTAAATTTGTACCTTTTTCATCTGCAAGTAAAGTCTCTTTAATTGTGTAAAATTTGTTAGTTTCATCATAATATAACGTTTCGTAATAGTTGTTATTTAAAACTGAATTTGTATATGTTATAACATCGTCTGTTTCGTCAGTTTCTGTCCCCTTATCATCAACTATCTTTTTTGAATAATAAACAGTATTCCCACCAATTGTTTCTTCAGTTAAATTAGCAACCTCTAAAATTTTATCACTAACTTCTACATCATAATAAATATAATCAAAAACTGGATCAATCGTTAAATTATCTTTTACTTTAAAAGTCAATGAACCATAATCCATATAATTATCAAAGCCAACATTGTCTTTTGTTTCAACAGCGAAACCAAGACCTATTAAAGCTTCTAAATCGCTAAACTCGCTAACAATATAAGTTGTTTCTACATCAGTAATAACTTCTTTTTCAACATACCCTTCGTCAGTTTCTTCTCCCTTTGTAGTTACTACAGGTCTTGTAATTTTCCAACCCACAAACTTAAATCCGGTGTTTGCCGTAGCTTTAACTGTTACACTCTTGTCTATTTCGTAAACACCATATCCTGTCGCGTTTCCAGCAGTAATGTCAGCATCAATTACTTTTGTTCCGTCATACAAAAAACCAAAATTAACAGACGAATCAATCTCCGCTTCTTTCTGTTCAGCATAAGCAACATTGACTGGAATCATCAACAACGAACAAAGTATGAAAGATAATATTAAAAACAATTTACACTTTTTCATTTATTTTCCCCCTATTGTAGAATTTCCAGCAATTGCTCCGTCACTACATGCAGTAATAACTTGTCTAAAATCTTTACTAACAATGTCGCCACATGCATACAAATGTTTCATGCTGGTTTTCATGTCTTTGTCGACGACAACATATCCCAACTTATCAATACTTAAATCAAATTTCACGAAACTCAAATCTGGAACATGTCCGATTGCCACAAACACACCATCCATTTTCTTAGTTGTTATTTTGCCATTTGCATTAATTTTTATCTTTTCTAAAACTTCATTTCCTATTAAGCCTTCAACTTTTGCATTTTCTAAAATTTCAATATTTTTAATTTCTTTTAATTTATTTATTTTAATTTTGCCTTCTTTAAATTTTTCACTACGATTAATTAAATAAACTTTTTTAGCCAGTTTTGATAAGTATTCAGCATATTCAACTGCCGAATCACCACCTCCAACAACTGACACTGTTTTATTTTTAAAGAAATTTCCATCACAGCTTGCGCAGTAACTCACTCCACGTCCAATGAATTTTTCTTCATCTGTCAATCCGAGTCTTTTAGCTTTTGCTCCAGTTGCAATAATTACAAAATCTGCCTCGTATTCATCTTTATTTGTTTTTAAAATAAAACTTTTGCCTTTCTTTTTCAATTCTATAATTTTAGCATATTTAATTTGTAATCCAGAAATTTCTGCCTGCTCTCGCATTTTATCTGCAAGCTCCATACCTGAAATAGAATTAAATCCTGGATAGTTTGCAATTTCATGACTAATAGACACTTGTCCACCCAGAGCCAGCTCTTCAAAAAGAACAGCTTGTCTTCCTGCACGACATACAAAAATGCCAGCCGTAAGCCCTGCTGGTCCTCCTCCTATAATTGCAACATCTATTTTCATACTAATATGATACCCAAAATAAAAAAAATTTCCAAACAATTTTAACAAATTTTTAAAAATAATATTTTTAAAATAAAAGAAGATGCTAAAGCTAAAATTATTGTCACAAACTATTGACAATTTTGCATATAAATGTTAGTATAATATCGTCTAAAAGGAGAAAATATGGTAGACGAAAAAAAGTGCATTACTTGCGGATCTTGTATTTCAATTTGTCCAGTATCAGCAATTAAAATTGTTAAAGGCAAAGCAAAGATCGATCCAAAAAAATGCATCAAATGTGGTGGTTGCGCGCAATTTTGCCCAGTAAGTGCCATAGAAATAAAGGATGAAAAAAAACCAAATTAATTTTTGGTTTTTTTATTTTATTTAAAAACATATTTAATTTTCAAAGCTGAAATAAATTAAATTATTTTTAATAAATTTAATTTTCGAAAAAATAATTTAATTTGTAAAAAAATAACAATTTAATTTAAAAAAATAGCAAAATTATTACATTTTTTGCTATTTTTAATTATTTTTTTCACAATTTTTATAAATTATTTTTAAATTTATTACATTTTTCTTTTAATGCTTTACTTACACTAATTCCATTTTCATCAGTATCTGCACCCATTAGTCTTGCAATTTCCTCATATAAAGCAATATTGGTCAAAACCGTTGATTTCGTAACAGTCATACCATCTTTTACTCCTTTTTCAACCTTTATGTTATGGTCGGCCATTGCACAAATTTGAGGCAAATGAGAAACCGCAATGATTTGTTTACACAAACTCAATCTAGCCATATACTCAGCAACAACACTTGCAATGTTTCCACTGAGTCCGGAATCTACCTCGTCAAAGATTATAGTGTGAATATCATCGACTTCACTAACTACAATTTTATATGCCAACATCACGCGACTCATTTCTCCGCCAGACACAACTTTGTTTAGTGGTTTCATTTCAAATCCTAAGTTGGATGAAAACATATATTCAACTTTATCATAGCCTTTTAATGAAAAGCGTTCGGAAATTTTAGAAAATTCGATATCCATTAAAGCATTCGGCATTCCTAAAATGCGTAATTCTTTTTGCATTTTTTCTTTTAATATTTTAGCTGAATTTTTTCTTTCAAAACTCAATTTTTCTTGAATTTCGTCAATTATAATTAATAATTCTTCTTTTTCTTTATTTAATTTTTCATATTTTTCTTGAGAATTAATTAAATTATCTAATTTATTTTGAATTTCATTATAATATTTACTTAATTCTTCAAAATTTCCACCATATTTTCTAAATAATGTTTTAATTTCATCAATTCTTGAATCTACAAAATTAAATCTTTCTTCATTAAATTCAGTATTATTTATTTCATTATTTATTGTGTCGGCAATATCATCAATTTCAATTCTCGCGCTAGTCAATCTTTCAAAAATACTAGAATATTTTTCACTTAAGCTAGAAATTGAACTGTAACTTTTTTCAGCAGTAACAAGTCTCTCAACTGCGCTCTCTCCAAATCCACTCGTTTTAAGGGCTTCATAAGATATTTTTAAAGCTTCCATTATCTTTTCAAATTGTTGCATTTCATTTTTTTCTTGCATCAATTCTTCATATTCATTTTCTTGTATTTTCGCTTTTTCAATTTCATTTATTTGATACGAATAAAGATCAATTAAATTTTGTTTTTCTTGTTCGCTTCCGCCCAATAAATTAATATTTTTTTCAATTTCTTTTAATTTTTCTATATTTTCATTTAATTTTATTAAATATTTTTCACTATTTTTTGAAAATAAATCAATAATTTCTAATTGATAATCATTATTTAAGATAGCCAAATGCTCACTTTGTCCGTGAATATCTACTAATTTTTGACATATTTTTTTAATAATATTTACCGGTACTAATTCTCCATTAATTGTGCAAGTATTTCTTCCATTTATATCAAGAGTCCTCGAAACAAAAAGTTCACCATCAACCTCTTGTTCTAAAATATTATTAATAAAAATTTTATCTTTGTCATTTAAAGAAAAAATTGCCTCGACTTTCATACGATCACAGCCCGTGCGAATAAGAGATTTATCCGCACGTCCACCAAAAACGAAACTCAACGAATCAAGCATGATACTTTTACCAGCACCCGTTTCACCGCTAATAACATTGAGTTTTTCGTCAAATTCTATAACCGCATTTGTAACAATCGCGACATTTTCTATATGTAAAGTTTGAAGCATTATTTTACCAATTTTTCTCTAACAATTTTATCGACTTCGTCGGCAAGTTCAGGATGAGCAGAGAAGAAAGCCTTTACGTTTTCCTTACCTTGACCAATCTTGTCTCCGTTGTAACTGAACCAAGAACCACTCTTTTCAATTACTCCAATTTCAATCGCAGCATCAATCAAGCAACCGAAAATTGAAATTCCTTCTCCGTACATAATGTCAAATTCGGCAGTTTTAAACGGAGGAGCAACTTTGTTTTTAACAACTTTAACTTTTGTTCTTGAACCAACAATATCCGAACCGTTTTTGATAGTGTCGGCCTTTCTAACATCAAGACGAACAGAAGAATAAAATTTTAAAGCTTTTCCACCTGGAGTAGTTTCAGGGTTTCCATACATGACACCAACTTTTTCTCTTAATTGGTTAATGAAAATTACAAGAGTCTTACTCTTTGAAATAACAGCCGTCAATTTTCTTAATGCTTGTGACATAAGTCTTGCTTGAAGACCAATGAAACTGTCTCCCATTTCTCCGTCAATTTCTGCTTTTGGAGTAAGGGCAGCAACCGAGTCAATAACAACAATATCAACACCGCCAGAACGAACTAATTGTTCTGTAATTTCAAGTCCTTGTTCTCCAGTGTCAGGCTGAGAAACATACATAGAGCCAATGTCTACACCTAATTTTTGAGCGTAAATTGGGTCAAGCGCATGTTCAGCATCAATAAATGCAGCTGTTCCACCCATTTTTTGACACTCCGCAATTACATGCAAAGCAACAGTAGTTTTACCACTGCTTTCTGGTCCATAGATTTCTACAATTCTTCCTTTTGGAAGTCCTCCAACTCCTAAAGCAATATCCAAAGGTAAGCACCCAGTAGGAATAACTTCAACCTCAGTAAAATTAGTCTCATCCATTTTCATGATTGAGCCTTTTCCATATTGTTTTTCAATTTGGGCAATAGTAGCCGCTAATGCTTTTTGTCTGTCGTCCATAACATCTCCTTATTGTCTTTAGTCTAGCATATGAATAAAAAAATGTCAAACATTTGTTCGACATTTTCATTTTATTTTCTAATCTTTTAAGCAATCTTTGTTTTTGACAAGATAATTTACACCAGAAATTACAGTTAAAACTGTAGCTGCTCCAATTAATGTATAAGCAATGATTTCCATTGTTAATTCAAGAGCATTTGGCACATTGAATCCGCAAGTGTAAATGTAAGACAACAAAATGCACATTGGAAGAGCAATCATTTGTACCATAGTTTTACATTTTCCCCAAATGTCTGCAGCAAGCACAATTCCTTTGTTTACAGCAAGTAATCTCAAAGCACTTACCATAAATTCGCGAGCAATAATGATTGTTACAATGATAACTCCCCATGGATGTGGAAGAGTTCCGTCTGCAAGAACAAGCAAGAACGCACTTGTTGTTAAAATTTTGTCAGCAATTGGATCTAAAAACTTTCCAAAGTTAGTAACCAAATTGTACTTTCTTGCAATTTTTCCATCGAGCATATCAGTTAATGCAGCAACAACAAAAATTACAATTGCCACAATTTTTCCAATTCCATGAGGTATGAAGTCTGCAAGATAAAAGAACATCATAAATGGAATTAAAATCATTCTCATAATAGTTAATTTATTAGGTAAATTCATTATTTCCTCCTTCAATTTTTTATATTATAACAAAGATAAAATTTTTAATCAAACAAATTTAAACATTATCTTCTAATTTTTGCCATTTGTCTTCAGTCACAATTTGATCAATAAGCAACAAAATATCTTTTAACATTTTTGCTTCTTGCTTTGTAAGATTTGTATATACCAAGTCTGGTAAATCATACGTACCTAATATTTCTCTAGACTTTTCAAATCTTTCTATAAAATCTTCAATTGAATAATCTCCTTGAAGTTTATCAAAGAACAATGGTTTATATTTTGCAATTAAATCCAAAATCGAATCACCCATTTCCTCTGCTTTCATTTGGTCATCAAAATAATAACTAGGATATGTAATATCATATGTGTTAGTATCTAAATCATGTACCTCTAGCATGTTATACAAATCAATTTCATCTGTCTTTAACTTTCTTTTAAGAATAGGATAAAGCTCTTCAATTTTTTCTTTATTCTTTGATTTCCAAACCATGTTGTAGCATGAAATATAGTAAACACCTTCAGATTCCCATCTCAAAATTGGCTCTCTCGTTTGTTTTCTAGTTTTTAAATAATCTAAAAGCTTTCTTTCTGACCCCATAAACTCTTCGCCGTTAAATTTAAAATGATATACTTTAGATTCAGGGTCGTAGTCCGCCAAATAAAAAGCCTCGTCATAATTTTCAAACGTTCTAGCCCTATACTCTGTTACTAATTTTGGAAATCTAGGATCTTCATCTGTTGACAAAACTTCTAATTCTCTAGAAATCTTTTTTAATTCTGCTTTTAATTCTTCAGTCAAAGGATAGGCAACAGGTAATGTCATAGAATATTTTGAATTAACAGCATTCTTTTCTTGTTCAGTTTTAGCAGACATACTTTCTAAAAAATGATTAATAATCAAAGTCAATGCTCTATGATTTGCGTCTTCTCCATTAAAAAGTTGCCCATGCAATCCTCGTTTTAGAGGACCGTGAAATTTACGCGTGTTTTTTAAACTTTCTATCAGCCATTTATACGCTTCACGATCTCCAATATTTTTCCAAACCAAAGGATTTGAGCCAGAATTTCTATATCTAAACCATTCCATAAAGTTTGTTTTACTTAGTTGATAATAGTATCCAGAATTTTCAAAATCTGATGGTAAAATAGTTTCAAGAGAAGGTCTAACCTCTCTACAGTAACCATATTCTACATTATCTTCATTTCTTGGATTTGAATCGAACCTTTCTCTATATTGATAGAAAAAATCATAAACTTCCCTATCTTCCAAGCTTAATCCATATTGAGCCAAAACTCTATTTAATATCTCTAATTCATCTATATTTTCCATATACTTATTATAACAAATGAAATTACTCTAGTCAAATCAAAAAACAGCAATTATTTGCTGTTTTTCTCTTTTAATAAATCTCTAATTTCTTTAAGAAGATCTTCTTGTGTTGGATTATTTAATCTGTCTTGAAGTTCTTTTTGTTTCTTTTCCTCTTCTAGAATTTTAGCTTTTTCTTCTGCTTCTTTTTTCTTCATATCTTCATGCTCAGCCCAAACTTCTTTAAATTTACGTCCTTCTTCTTTTGCTTTAAGTTTTACTGCCTTTTTCTCCAACTTAACTTCTTTCTTTGTTTGAAGTTCTAAGAATTCATTTAATTCTTTTAGCTTTTCTCTTGAAGTGTTAACAACTTTAACCATTACAAACACAGATAATGCAATAATTAAGAAATCAATAATGGTTTGTATGAAGTTACCATATTTCCACGACAACGTAACATTCTTAACTCCGTCAACCCATTCATAGCGCAAAGGAACACTCAATTCTGCTAAACTCTTAGCTCCACAAGCATAAGTAATTAAAGGCATTAACAAATCATTTACCATACTCGAAACAATTTTGTTGAACGCTGTTGCAATAATTAAACCAACAGCCATATCAAACACGTTACCTTTAGATATAAACGCTTTAAATTCTTTAAAAAACTTTTTCATAACTACCTCTTTTTTATTATAACACAAATAACGATTTTAAGCAAATAAATAAGATTGAAATAAAAAAAGAAATCCACATTTTGTGGAAATCTTTAAATTTTATTTGTATATTTTAATGAAATCTAACTTCTTTATCGCATTAAAGAAATATTTATGAACTTTTTTAGCATTAACTTTTACAACAAAATCCACATTCCCTTTTTTGTCAAACACAACATCTGTTCTTCCAGGCATGTCATCAGTGTTTACTGTAAGTTTAACTTTCTTAGTTTTAAAAAGTTCAGGGAAACGCAAGGCAAGAACTGCACAAGTGTCGTTTGTTGCAATACGTCTGTCATCATATCCTGGCTCCCAATAACCAGAGTACATTTCATAAATAAATCTACCAACATCATTAATGTCTTTCATGCTCAAAACTTCTTCTTCATTCCAGTTGGTAATTTCTCTTCCTATTCTTGATCTAATGTAAGTGATCGGAATTCCACTTTCTAAGACAATTTTTAAAGCTTCTGGATCACTTGACGCATTGAACGAAATATAATTTGACCACTTGCCTTCATGTTTCCAACCATATGGCGCACAACCTTCAGTGTAAATTCTGTCAATCATTCCTGTTACGTCTGGATGTCTTTGAATTAGGTATCCAACATTTGTCATAGGCCCTAAAACAACAATTGATATATCGTTTTTGTTTGCACAAATAGTTTCATACATTGCTTCAATTGCATCTTTATCCATTGGTTTATAACTAACTTTTTTAGGCGGAATATAATTTCCCATTCCTTCGTTTTGATGAATGAATTTCGCATCTTTAGGTTCTCTAATCATAGGTCGAGCACTACCTTTAACAAAAGGAATGTCTGTTCTCTTAAACATTTTTAAAACATGAGCCATATTTCTAGTTACAGCATCAATGTCTAAATTTCCACTAACAGTAGATATTAATTTAATATCCATTACATCGTCATAAAGAGACAAGGTAATAGCCGCAGTATCATCAACTCCAGGATCAGAATCTATTATACAATTAATTTTCTTTAACTTCATTTCATCTCCAAATTTTAATTTTCTTTATATTTTATTATATATAAATTAAAAATATTTAACAACTAAAAAATCAAAAATAAAACCATTATTCTTTCAAATTTAAGCAAAATGACATAGAAAATCAATCACGCAACATAAATTTGCATAGAAAATTTTCTAAATATGTTGACAAAACACAATATTCTTGTTAGAATTATAAAGTAAATTTTACGCGAGTGTTTCCGGGTTCCCTACAAGAATTTATTCGCAGTAGGGTTAAAATCGACAGACGCGTTAGGTTAAGGGGTGAGCGCGTTAAGAAAAGTTGCCAGTGGCAAGTTTTTAGCAAGCGAACGGGAGCAATCTATGATTGCGGTCCGGCTCCGACAGGAGTGTGGGAGACCCACACGCCTAAAGAAAAATTTACATTTTAATATATTTACGCGAGTGTGGCGAAATCGGCAGACGCGCACGTTTAAGGGGCGTGTGGGAGACCATATGGGTTCAAGTCCCATCACTCGCACCAAATGAGAGCAATCCGAACCAGAATGTTCGGATTTTTTATTAGCTAAAAGTGTTCACTCTTTATTAACCACTAAAAACAAAGACCTAAGCATCAACTAATCACAAGAGAGAAGATGTTGCTTTATATTCTCTCTTTTTCTATAAAAAGTGATACAAAATCAACAAAGATATGTTATAATAAATATATATTGGAGGTTCTAATAATGAAAAATGTGTTAATAACTGGTGGAAGTGGCGATTTAGGCAAGTCAATTGCATATAAAATAGCAGAACAACTCAAAAATAATTGTTTAATAATTTTGCATTATAATTCTAATAAAGCAAAAGCAGAACAAGTTGCAAATGATATTAAAAACAAATATGGATGTAAAACTGATATTATAAATGCAAATTTTAAAGATATAAAATCAGTTGAAAAAATGGTATCTACAATTATTGAAAGGTTTGGTGGAGTTGACATACTAATTAACAATGCAGCAATGGTAGTTGATACCGATGTCTCAGAGAGGACTGTTCAAATCTTTGAGGAAACTTTAAGATGTAATCTAGTTGTTCCTTTTTATTTATCAAAGACTTTTGGTTCTTTAATGAACAAAAAAGGTTATGGTAAAATAGTAAATATTTCATCTACTAATGGCATTGATTACAACTCTCCATATTCAATGGATTATGATGCGAGCAAAGCTGGATTAAATAGCCTTACAAAAAATTTGGCTACGACATTTAATAATGTAAATATTAATTGTGTTTGTCCGCACTGGATGGACACTCAAATGAATGCAGATTTAGAACCTAATTTTTTAGAAGAGGAAGCGAGCAAAATTATTAAAGGCAGATTTGCTAAAACCAGTGAAGTTGCTGAATTGATTTGGTTTTTAATTAGTGATAATGCTGAATATTTAACTGGTCAAATTTATTCTTTTGGTAGCTACAAGTATTAATCTTCACTCTAACAACAAAATAACCATATCCGATAAACACTTTGCGATTCAGGTTCGTATCAATCGTCATAATAAAAAGAGAAGAAAATTCTTCTCTTTTTGTTTCCCTATTTACAAAACGGTGATTTTATGCTATTATAAAAACATGATAAAAAAGAAGTTAAGAGTAGAATGTGATGATCGTTATGACATTCAAATTATTGATAGAAACGGTAAATCTTTTCAAATGTATATTGCCGGAAATCTTGATTTGTACTGGATTCCAGCAAAACGAAAAAATAATGGACTTTTTGAGTTTGACAAGACCAACAAAACTGAATTTAGGATTTTTAATAAATTATTTGATCTCATTAAAGATGTAGACGATCGATTTTATCCAGTTTTAAACGGGGACACCATACGATTCATAAGCGAAGACAGACCAGAAGAAGATGCAAATATTTTAGAAATAAAAAGAACGGATGATTTGATTACTATCGAATTCATAGAAGGAGTTGACCATAGTGAATTTTGTATAATGCCACGCTATGCTTCACATATTTGTTTCTGCAACAGCGGTAGTCGAATTCCAAAAGTTGAATCGTTGTTTATGTATTTATTCCTCTACCTTACACGCGACTGCAAATCGGTTGAAATCGTTGACAGTTTCATAACTAATCAACCTTAAAAAAATTTCATAAAATATTAAAATAGATCTTGAAATTCTATAAAATCCATGTTAATATAGAAATATAGGAGTTAAATATGAAATATTTTAATTTTAAAGGACATAATATATCTCTCAAAAAAATAAACATGTTGGAAACAGTTGTTGGAATTAATCCTCAAACAAACTTGAAGAACTATAGCATTACAGTTCATGGAACAAAATCTAAACATATTTTAAAACAATTTGATTTTGCTCATGAAGCCGAATTTATCATTGAAGAATTGGGAAAAAGTTTTAATCAAAATTCAACCCTATATGCCAATGTTAACAATGAATTCTTAATCAACATTGACAATGTATTAGGTCTTAGACTTCTTAGAAACAGCAAAAACACATTATTCACAGTTGAATTAACGTTCAATAATGGCGAAGTTTTCTCTCTTTACACCGGAACAGACGAAAGTTTTGCTTTGAGTCTAATGAAATCTTACCAAGATCAAGAAGTTGAACATTATGGACTTTAAAAGAAGATTAATTTCTTCTTTTTTTGTTTTTATATTGAAAATTTTCAATAATTATGCTACAATATAAATATAAACGGAGGGGAAAATGGCTGATTTAAATATTGGAAAATATGAATTTTTAGCAAAAGATATTAACATGTTTGAATCTACTTACGAAAGTTGCAGTGACTCATCTGGTAGTACAATTTATTTTGTAAGAATTCACGAAACACAAAAATCAAAATATGACTTTTATCATGATGAAGAGCAATTGGTAATAAAAAAATTAATGGAATATCTTCTTAAAAAAATGAATGAAGACGGTCCAGCATTCGCAAGAATTGGAAATTTCATCATTAATATTAACAATGTAAAAGACATTAAAATTAAAAAAGACGATGATTTTTACATTGTTGAAATTAAATTCCTAAACAAAGAAAAGTTTGAACTTTATTCAGGACGAAACGAAGAAGAAGCATTGGAAATATTGGATTCCTATTTTGATCAAGAAGCCGAACATTATGGACTATAAAAAGAACAAATCATTTTGTTCTTTTTTCTTTGCTTATTAATTTTCAATGTGTTATAATTAGTTTAATAAGGAGTATTTTACAATGGGAAGAGGTAGTTCAAGTAGTCGTGGAAGCAGTAGCTCAAGCAGAGGCAGTTCTAGTTCTAGCAGTAGAGGAAGTTCAAGCTGGTCAAGTTCAAGTAGATCAAGTTGGTCAAGCTCTAGCAGTTCAAGCTATAGCTCAAGCTCTAGTTGGTCAAGTTCGGGCGGAAGTTTGTCTGGAGGCGGAGGTTTTGGCGAAGCAAATCCTTTAGTTTTCGGAATTATATTAATCTCAATAGGTGTATTTTTATCAATTTTTTGTTTTATGTCATCAAGATATATATGGTATACATTGTTAATAGGATTACCATTTTATTTTATAGGAGGGATAATGCTTTTTGTTCACTTTGTAAACAAAAGCAAAAAGAAAAAACAGAATGATTTATTAAATAAAACAACGCTCAATGACCCAAACCATCCTTACTATGCAAAAAATAATGTGAAAAAATTAAGCATTTGGGGAACAATTCTTGCAGTTATTGGAATTATCTGGCTTGTAATAAGCTTCTCTATTCTTTCATCTGTTTTAAGTTATGATAAAGTTACTGCAACATGCGTATCCAATTACTACAAATTTGGTTGGCATTACACAACTTATGAATACACTGTTGACGGGAAAGAATACACATCTGAAAGTATAATCGGTTGGGAATTCCCTGAAACCGAAGGTAAACAAGTTGTAATTTATTATGACAAAGATCAGCCGATGAGAATTAGTGAAAGTAGACTTGGCAAAAAGATGAGCACATTTGTAATAAATATTTCATGCTCAGTTATACCTTTAGTTGTTGGAGGAATTTTAATTGGATTTGCAATTAAGAGATATAAAGACTTAAAAGACTCTCAAAAGCCAAAACCAAAGACAAAACAATATTGTGCATACTGTGGAAGTAAACTTAAAGACGAATTTTCTCCATGTCCAAGCTGTGGAGCCAAAGGACAAGTTACTAAAAATAGTGAACAAGAATAACTAAACTTAGTCTTTGACATAAATATAGATTATATTAATCACAAAGAAAAAATCACTAGAAATTCTAGTGATTTTTTTTAAACATTGTAAATACAAGTCTTGTTCGAAATTTCATAAAATTTTTACATATTATTGATTTAATTTCTCTTCTTTTTATGCCTAAATTTTTCATTTCTCTTTTAACATGTTTCAAAGAATTATAATCACTTACATCTTGAGGCAAACAATTTTCATCAATTCCCAAAAAGTCTGTTCCAAATCCAAAATATAACGACGGATAGTTATCCTTTAAATACTTAAACTGAAATGCAACATCTTTTGAGGTGATTTTTTTGTTTGAAATAAACTTTTCGTAAATCGTTAATCCTAAAAACCCTCCGCTTTTTTCTATCTCTAAAATTTGCTGATGCGTTAAGTTTCGGTTTTCTTTTTTTATGTCAAAAATATTGCTATGCGAATTAAAAATTGGAAATTTAGTAATTTTAATAAAATCGAAATAACTTTTTCTTGACATGTGTGCAGTGTCAATTAAGACTCCCTTACTTTCAGCAAATTCAACTATCTTTTTACCATTTTCCTTTAGCCCAACAAGAGAATTTGCTCCGCCGGCATAATTATTTTCAGCATTCCACGTTAAAGTCAAACTAAAAGGTTTTAGAGTTATAATTTTCTTTACTTCTTCAAGAGAAAAATTACCAATATCTTCAACGGAAAACATTAAGTTTTCATTAACTTTCTTTAATGTTAAAAACTCTTTATAATAAACTAAAAAATCACTAAACGTCGTAATTTTTTTCGTTGTAAAAATTGCCAAAATTACAGTGTGTGATTTCCAACTTTTTACTATTTTTATTTTTTCTTCCAACGTTTTGTCGCTTGTTAAAAGATCATTATGTGCATCGCAAAGTTTCATATAATCTTTTATTCTAAAAACAAACATATGTTGAAAAAAATTGGACGTTATGTCCAATTTTAATCTTCATTAAATATTGCATTGTACTCATCCATTGTGATAAGCACTTGTCTAGGTTTAGCTCCCTCTTGTGGACCAATGAATCCAGCTCTCTCCATTTGATCCATAATTCTTCCAGCTCTGTTGAAACCGACAGAGAAACGACGAGAGATCATGCTTCCGCTAGCTTGTTTTGTTTGAATAAACATTCTTAAAGCTTCTTTAAGCACTGGATCAAATTCAAGTTCTCTTTCATCTGCGCCCATGCTAGATTTTTGACTTGCTTGATGAGGATTTTTGATTGCTCGTCCTGCGTTGTCATCATAAACTGGTTTATTCTTTTCTTTGATAAATTCAACAACCTTAGCAATCTCAGCATTAGACACATATGCGCCTTGAACACGAACAGGTTCAGGTTTGTCTTGAGGTTTAAACAACATATCTCCTTTACCAAGAAGTTTTTCAGCACCACCTCCGTCAAGGATAGTTTTGCTATCCATGTAGTTAGTAAGCGCAAATGCTATACGACTTGGAAGATTTGCTTTAACAGTTCCTGTGATTACATCAACTGACGGTCTTTGTGTTGCAAGAACTAAGTGAATACCTGCCGCACGTGCTTTAGCTGCAATTTTTGCAATTCTATCATCAATTTCACGTTTTGCTTCAAGCATTAAGTCTGCCAACTCATCAACAACGACGACAATAAACGGAATTTTTTCTTCTTTTCCTGATTTAACAACCTCAAGATTGTTAAAATCACGAATTCCTCCAACTCTATGTTTTGCAAACATTGCATAACGTCTTTCCATTTCTTTAATTGCCCAATCAAGAGCGTTAATTGTCATGTCTTTTCCGGTAATAACCTCAGGAATTAACAAATGAGGCAATCCATTATATGGAGTAAATTCTACCATTTTAGGGTCAACAAGAATTAATCTTAAATCTTGAGGTCCTGCTTTGTAACACAAACTTAAAAGCATAGTATTTAAGCAAACAGACTTACCGCTACCAGTACTTCCCGCAACTAAAACGTGAGGCATTTTGTCAAGGTTACAGAAAATAATATCTCCATTAATATCTCTACCCAAAACAAATGATAAAGGATTTCCTCTTCCTCTGAACTCATCACTATCAATAAGTTCTCGCAAACTTACCGGACTTACTTGAGCATTAGGGACTTCAATACCAACCGAATTTTTACCAGGTATTGGAGCTTCAACACGAATTGCTCCATTTGATGCAAGCGTCATTGCAATATCATCTGACATTTGAGCAATCTTGTTAACCGAAATTCCTCTAGGCATTGTGAGTTCATAACGAGTAACCGCTGGACCAACTTGAACATTATTAACTTTTGCTGGAACTTTAAAGTCCTCAAGAACTTGCTCAAGTCTCTCAATATTGTCTTGTAATTCTTCATCACTAATTCTTACAGGATTGTCCAAATAATTTAAGAACTCAACAGGCGGAGCGACATATGGAGGTATGTCAAGCCTTGTTGGAACAACTTCTTCTTTTACTTCTTCAACGACATCCTTTTTTATCATGTTAGGTATATTAAATTTACTAATATCAACACTCGGTCTAACTACTTCAGTTTCTGTTGTCGAACCAAATTTTTCAGTATCTCTGTTTAAACGATATTCATCAACATATTCAGCCTTATCAACGTCTGCAACAATTTCTTCAACCTCTTCAGATTCTACTTCTTCATATTCTTCATCTAAATCGGTCAATTCTGGTTCAACTTTTTCTTCCGAAGAATCAAAATCTCCATCTGTTTCAAACACAGGCTCATACCCTTCCATTTCTTCATCTTCGTCAACTAAAAATTCTTCTTCATCTGTAATTTTAGCAACTTCTTCATTCTCTGAAACGTAAACTGGCTCAGTTTTAATTTCTTGAACTTGAGGAGTAGGCGAAATTTCAACCTTTTTTGTTTCCTTGTCTAAATTAGAAATTTGAGAAGACTTGTCTCTTTTGAAATTTCTAGCATTTTCAAATACATCTTCTTTTTCTGTTGGAATTATAGGCTCAAAAGGTGTTAAAATGTATTCCCTCTTATTTTTTGGTATTTCGGTTTGCTCATCAAATTCGTATTTAGGCATTGAACTTGATAATATTGTTGTTTCTCCTTTTTCAAGACCAAGTTTTCTTTTTGCAATCTTTTTGTTTTCTTCTTCTTTTGTTACAACTCTAACTTTTTCTGGAGCCACTTCAAATTCTTCAATATTTTTAAGGTCAAATTTACTTTTTGTGTCAGCATGACCTACTTCTCTTTCAACGTTAATGTAATCAATAATAAGCCCAATAAATATTGCAAGTACAATTCCTGTTACAACATAAGCACCAACAACTGTCAAATATTTAACGATTGGATAACTTATCAAACTAAAGAGCAATCCACCAGCAGTTGTTTTTGCTTTGTAAGTTTCTATGAGATATGTTCCGTAACCGTTAAGTTGTATTTTAGATGTTAAAATGTAATGGAAAATAAACCATATTGTCAAAACAGCGCAAACAAGATAAGTTATATATTTTTTTCTTGCGACATACTTTCTCTTTTTCAGTTTCATTAATGAAAAGAAAATTCCAATGAGTGAAACAGGATAAACCAACAACCCAAACATACCGAGTAAAAACGATTTTGCAAAATTCATCGGTAACACACAAATCAAGAACAAGACAGCAAAAACAGAAAGTAAAATCAAAGCAACATTCGCTTTTTTCTTTACTTTTACAATCTTTTCTTTAACCTCTTTTACTTCCTTCTCAGGCTTTTGCTTTTGTTCTTTTTTCTTTTTATTTAAAGTTGATTTATAAATTGCCATACCATTTCCTTAAAAAGATTATATAAAAAAACAAAAAAAAATTCAAATAAATTTTTTAAAAAGTTGGTATTTAATGATTTTTTCCTAATTTTTCGATTTTTTGCAATAATAAAATAAGGATTTTTACAATAACTTGTATCCTTGACTTATCTTTTTAAATGATTTATAATGATAAGAATTAATACAATTTTTGCTTACGATTTTCTTATGGAGAAAAATATGAAAAAATCAACACCAATTAATAATTTATCATTGAAACATTATTTAAAACCTTACAAATTTTTAATTTCACTTTACATATTGCTAGTTTGTATACTAAACGTTTTAGTTTTCTTAACCACCTATGAAGCTTCTAAAACATTAACATATTTGGGAAATGAAACTTGGCATCTTGCTTTGAAATCTATTCTCTTTTTGGCTTTGTGGGCAATTCTAAAAAATCTAATTTCTTGGGCAACTAGAATTTGCAATGTTTACCTTTCTCAAAAAATATCAAGAGAAATGAAGCTTGATTTAGCAGACAGAATTTACCAAATTACGTCATCTTCATATTCAAACACAGACACAGGAACATTTGTTCAAAGAGTAGTTAATGACCCAGACAAGTTAATTTCTAGTTTAGATGGAATTGTTGATTACTTTTTACAATTAATTTCGACCATTGCTGTTGTAGTATACTTAATGTTTTTAAATATTTATGTTGGACTTGTAGTTTTAGTTGGAATTGTAATATTAACAGTGTTTGAACTTGTTCGCAATAAACTTTATGTGAAAAATATGAAAAATGCAACTAAAAATACTGATAATGTTTACTCCTTAACTAATGAAATAGTTAAAAGCGAAAAAGACGTTAAATCTTTAAATCTAGAACCTAATTTAAGAAAGTTAGCAAAAGAAAAGTATAACGAAGAAACAAAATCTAAACTAAAGCTGAATTTGACTAACGGAAGTTTAAATTCAGTTAGAACAATTATCGCGACTTTAATTGTAAATTCAATGTTGATCGTTTGTTTATTCTTGCTAAAAGACTTTAAAATAACTGTGTCTACTGCAATGTTTGTTTTTATGTACAGAATGAACATTACCTCTCTAGCTTCAATTTGGGGAAATTTGATGCAAAACATTTCAGATTTAAAAGTTTTCTCTTCAAGAATATCCAGTCTTTACGACACAAAGAGATTCCCAACAGAAACCTTTGGTGACCAACATTTAGAAACGTGCTCAGGACAAATAGAACTCAAAAATCTTACGTTCTCGTATGAAAACGAAAACAAAACTGTACTAAATAATATTTCATTAAAGATTGATAGTAACACGACTGTAGCTTTTGTCGGTAAGTCCGGAAGCGGAAAAACCACATTGCTAAATTTAATGGCAAGAATGCTTACTTCTAGCCAGGGTGAAATCCTAATTGACAATATAAATATTAATGATTTAGATAAAGAATCTATCAGAAATAATATATCTTTAGTAAATCAATTCCCTTACATATTCAATATGTCAATCAAAGACAATCTACTAATGGTAAAAGAAAATACTACAGACGATGAAATAAAATCCGCTCTTGAAATGGCAAATTTGAAAGATTTCGTAAATGAACTTCCTGACGGCATAAACACCATTGTTGGCGAGGGAGGAGTAAAACTTTCGGGTGGACAAAGACAAAGACTTGCCATAGCTCGTGCATTAATTAAAAATTCTAGTATTATTTTATTTGACGAAAGTACAAGTTCTCTTGACAATCTTGCTCAAGAACATATTAGAAAAAGTATCGATTCTTTGTCGGGCAAAAAAACAGTTGTAATTGTTGCTCACAGATTGTCCACAATTAAAAACGCAGACAAAATTTACTTCCTTGACGACGGAAAAATTTGCGATGAAGGTACATTTGATGAACTATTTGAAAAAAATGAAACCTTTAGAACGATGTTCTTAGCAGTCCTGAAGTTCAAGCGCAACATGCTAGAGCTCTTGAAGAAAACAGAAAAAAGCAAGAACTCATTGTTAAACTAAAAAAAGCTAAAAGCGAAATGGAAGAAAAACTTTTAGAAATCTACTCAGTTTCAGAAAATCCGGCGCAAACAATGCAAGATTATTTTGATGAACTTGAAAAATACTTTGCAATTGCGTATAAATTAGCTACAATCAATCATTCAGCGCACGCTGATAAAGTACGTAGTGTATTCTTCGCAAAAGTTTTAGCAAAAAATCCACACTTTGCTCTTTATGCTCCGGCTGAAACTTTCTGCACAACTACAACATTCCATTTAGAGCAATTATCTAAAGAAGAAAGAATTAACTTCATTGCAAACAATCTAAAATCAGGTATTTTCTCAAATGAAACATTTAGAGAATATCATTTAAGATATTTCCCAGAATTAATTTCAACTATGACTGAAGTTAAAGATGTAATTTTCGCATTAAATCATTATGGGGCAAAATATTTCTGTAAACTATCTAAAGAATTTTTAGAAGATTTTAACGATTCTACTGTCAATCTTGCTAAAATAATTAAATATGCACCAAAAACTATTGCATATTTCGATGATAGTACAATGGAAATAGTAAATGAACACAATTTAGTTATAAACATTGGCATTGCTCTTGAGAGATTAGATTACGACCCAATTTGCTTATTAAACATGATGAATTATTACAAAAAAGAAGAATTATTCAAAACTGTACGCGGTAAAAAATCTGTTGCGTTCAGCCACTACGACAGTTTGGACATTTCTGTAAAATAATTATGGCACAGCCATAATTTTTTATTATCTTTGACAAAACATGAAAAACATGTTAGCATAAGTTTATAGGAGAAATTATGAACAAAATCGATCGAAAAAAAGTCGGCATAGATGTAGCTGGTTATTGTGACACTTTTAAATTATACGAAACTATTACACGAACAGAAACACCTGAAGAATTAGAACAAAAAAGAAAAGATTCTGAAACACAAAAAACTATTAACTATGTAACAGCAAAAAAATTGCTCGAAGAAATTGCTTCTTTAGAAGACAACTACGTTGCAACACTTCTTTCTTCTGTGGACAACCTAGATTTTGATCAAGATTATGATAAATCCATTCAACAAGTGGAGCAAGCACTTAAAGACAATATTGATTTATTAAATGAAATTTTAGACAAATATCATGAACTACGCTCCGTATCGTCTGTCGAGGCCAGATATAAATCAATTAAAAATATAATCGAAAAATTAATCGCAGGAAATGTCGTTTTCACTCTTTTTGCTCCAGCAGAAACATTTACACTCAACAACAATTTAAAGTTGAAAATGAATGCAAAAATGAGAAAGCAATTTGTTGAAAAATTTAAAAATACTGTCTTATTCTCTAACGAAAAATTTAAGAGTTATTACATTAAGTATTTCCCTGAATTAATCACTCAAATTGAAAATCCTGAAGATATTATCTTTGCTCTTAATATAAATTCGAAATCTGTTCAAAAATTGACAACCAGTCAACTCCAATCATTCGATGGAGACCTCTTAAAGTTAATCATAAACAATTGTTTTAAAACATTCGAATATTTTGACGAAAAAATATTTAATATTGTAAGACTTTGTAAATTCCAATCATACTTAGGGAAAAAACTATTCTTAATGTACAGAAGAGAAGAAACTCGTGAAGACGCTCTACGTGCTATTTGTAACGCAAAAAATCACATGACCAAAGAAGAATTATTCGAAAGATTAAGACCTCTTAAAGATAAGGAACTTATGGAATCGATCTACGACTCAGAACCAATTGAACTAGGACAATAAAAAATTTATGGCTCATCACCATAAATTTTTTTAAATTTTTAAAGTTTTTTGATAAGTTTCATATCAACGCGACCGCGTTCATCGATTTTGATTGTTTTAGCAAGAACTTTATCTCCCACTTTTACAACATCTTCAACTTTTTCAACACGTTCTTTGCTTAACTTGCTGATATGAATCATTCCTTCTTTACCTGGAGCAACTTCAACAAATGCACCAAATTGAGTAGTTCTAACTACTTTTCCTTCGTATTCGCAATTTAATTCAAGGTCTGTAGCGATTGTCAAAATCATTGATTTTGCTTTTTCCATCATTTCTTTGTCTGTTGCAGATACGAAAACATCTCCGTTGTCTTCAATATCAATTTTTACGCCAGTTTCAGCAATGATTTGATTAATAACTTTTCCGCCACTACCAATAACTTCTCTAATCTTGTCTGGGTCGATTTGGAAAGAAATAATCTTTGGAGCATATTTAGACAATTCTTTTCTTGGAGCCTTGATTGTTTTGCACATAAGTTTTAAGATTTCAAGACGCCCAATTCTTGCTTGTTCTAAAGCTGTTGTTAAGATATTTCTGTCAATTCCATGAATTTTAATGTCCATTTGGATTGCAGTGATACCTTCAGTTGTTCCAGTAACCTTAAAGTCCATATCTCCTAAGAAATCTTCAAGTCCTTGAATGTCTGTAAGAACTGTTACTCTGTCGCTATCTTTGTCTTTCATAAGTCCCATAGCAACACCTGCTACTGGAGCTTTAATTGGAACACCGGCGTCCATAAGAGCTAAAGTACTTCCACAAGTTGAAGCCATTGAAGTTGATCCGTTTGAAGAAAGGATATCACTAACCATACGAATTGCATATGGGAATTCTTCTTCGCTTGGAAGAACTGGAACTAATGCTCTTTCAGCAAGTGCACCGTGACCAATTTCACGACGACCTGGAGAACGTAAAGGTTTTGCTTCACCAGTTGTGTAACCTGGCATGTTGTATTGATGCATGTAACGTTTGTATTCTTCAGTTTCAAGTCCATCTAATTCTTGAGCCTCGCTAATCATACCTAAAGTACAAGTTGTTAAAGCTTGAGTTTGACCACGAGTGAATACACCTGAACCGTGAACTCTTGGAAGTAATCCAACTTCGCACCAAATTGGACGAATTTCATTTGGTTTTCTTCCGTCTGGACGAATTCCTTTGTACAAGATTTTATGACGAACAATTTCTTTTTTCATGTTGTACAAAACTTGTCCAACAGCTTTTGCTTGTTCTGGGAAAATTTCAGCAAAGTGTTCTTGAACTTCAGCTTCCATTTCGTCTTCTAAATCTTGACGAACATCTCTATCATAGCATTCAAACACTTTTTCAACTTTTGATTGAGCATATTCTCTAACTGCATTGTTGATTTCTTCTGGAATTTCATCAAATGCAATATTTTTGTTTACAACTTTTCCAGCTTTACCAAAGATGTCTTTCATCATCTTTTCAATAAATGCGACTTGTTTTTTGATTTCTTCATGCGCAAACATGATTGCATCAAGCATAAGCTCTTCGCTAACTTCTTTTGCACCTGCTTCAACCATTAAAATTGCTTCTTTAGTACCACTAACTACCAAATCAATTGTGCTTTTTTCAAGTTCTGCAACTGTTGGGTTAACAATAAACTTTCCATCTAAGCAAGCAATTTTTACAGATCCTGTTGGGCCAGCAAAAGGAATGTCACTAATTGACAAAGCCACTGATGAACCAAACATTGCTAATGTTTCTGGAGCAATATCTGGATCCACGCTTAGTGGAGTTGCAACGATAGTTACATCGTTATAAAATCCCTTTGGGAACAAAGGTCTTAATGGACGGTCGATTAAACGACTTTTTAAAATAGCATTGTCGCTTGCTCTGCCTTCTCTTTTCTTCCAGCCTCCTGGAATTTTACCAACGCTATACATTTTCTCTTCGTAATCTACTCCGAGAGGGAAGAAGTCCATTCCTGGGCGTGGAGCTTTAGCCATAGTTGCATTAACCATAACAACAGTGTCTCCACAACGAACAATACAATGTCCACTTGCTTGTCCGCAGTACCTACCTAATTGAACTTCAACTTTTCTACCACCTATTTCTGTCTTGTAAGTTGTTTCTTTCATAATTCTCCTCTAATATACCGATTGTATTATAACACAAAGTTAAAAAAAAGGAAATGAAATCTAAGTCATTTCCTTAAAATATTTTCAAAAATCTAATTAAAATGCTTCAATGCTCACTTCACAAACGAATTTATTGTCATAGAACACTTTAACTTTGTCGCCTATCTCTAAATCCTTATTCGAAACAAGATCAACTGTTACGGCATATTTTTGCCAAAGAGTCGGAGTAAAATTCTTAATTCCACCGCCTACATTTTGCGAAACGACATCTTTCCCAGATTTTAAAACGAATTTGGACAAATCAAATTTTTTGTCATTATTTGTAGTGTTTTTAATTGAAACTTCCATGCTTAATTGGTTTTCAGCTCCCAAATCATACAACACAACTTGTTCAACTTTTAATCCGTCATACATGAAGTACTCATCTTTATCCTTCTTTCCACATGCAAAAAGAGTAAATGGCATTATCAAAACAAACATGAAACAAATCAAAACACTCAACTTCTTCATTTTTATCTCCTATGACGTTATTATAACACAAAGAATTTTCAATTCAAAACAATTTGCAAAAAATTATTTTTTATTAATTAAAAATTTTCAACAAAAAATCCACAAATTTGTGGAATTTTTTACGCAACTCTAAGATATTATTTTAAAAGTTGTACCTTGTGGAGTGTCGATTAATTCAACATTCTTTTCTTTAAGTTCATTTCGAATTTCATCTGCCGTTTTGTAGTCTTTGTTTGCCTTTGCAAGACGTCTTTTTTCAATCATTTCATTAATGTATGCTTCAAAATCGGAATCAACACTTGAATCTACAACAACTTCGTTATTTTCAAGAGCTTTGTCAAAATCCAATCCTAAAACATAGTCAAAATCTTTAATTAAAGCAATTTTTGTGTCATCATTAGTTTCTAATTTTAAAACATCAAACACAACACTCAACGCTAAAGCAGTGTTCAAATCTTTTTCGACCGCAGATTTAAATTTTTCTTTGTATTCACTAAAGATTTGATTGTCAATTTCTTTCCCTTCATTCTTTAAAGATGAAATTCTTTTAATTAATTTTTGGTAAGCAGATTTTGCTGAATTTATAGCCTCTTCAGAGAAAACTAATTGTTTTCTGTAATGAGATTGCAAGCAGAAAAATCTGTAAACCATTGGAGAATAACCCATTTCATCAACTTTTGAAAGAGTTAAGAAATCTCCTTTGCTTTTACTCATCTTTCCAGCCTTGTCATTTAAATGTTCAACATGGAACCAGTAATTACACCATTTATGTCCAACAAAAGACTCAGTTTGAGCAATTTCATTAGTGTGATGAGGGAATTTATTGTCAACTCCGCCACAGTGAATGTCAAGGTATTCTCCGAGATATTTATGAGAAATTCCCGAACATTCAATATGCCAACCAGGATAACCTACGCCCCATGGACTATCCCACTTAAGCGCATGATTTTCAAATTTAGACTTAGTAAACCACAAAACAAAATCGTTTTTGTTTTTCTTTCCTAAATCCTCTTCTACAGATTCTCTAACACCTACGGCTAAATCTTCTTTCCCTTGATTTCCAAATCTGTAATAATCTTTAAGTTTTGAAGAATCAAAGTAAACGTTTCCGTTACTTAAATACGCAAAACCATTGTCGATAAGTCTTGAAATGATTTTAATATATTCATCGATACATCCAGTTGCCGGAACTACCGTTTCGGGCCAACGAATGTTTAATCTTTCACAATCGTTTTTAAAGGCGTCAGTGTACTGTTTAGCAATCTCCATTACGGTTTTGTTTTCTCTTTCTGCACCTTTAAGCATTTTGTCTTCGCCGGTGTCTCCATCGCTTTGCAAATGTCCAACGTCTGTTATGTTCATTACACGATTTACTTTATAACCAACATACTCCAAAGTTCTTTGCAAAACGTCTTCCATAATGTAAGATCTCAAATTTCCGACGTGAGCAAAATGATAAACGGTAGGTCCACAAGTGTACATATCCACAACGCCTTCAACACGTGACTTAAAATCTTCAATTGTTCTGCTTTCTGAATTATATAACTTCATATGACCTCCTAACGACAATATCTTAACATTTTTTTTCAAATCAGTCAACATATATATTTATGAATTTATTAATATTTAGTTGTAAAATTCGTCTTTAACAAAAAAAGATTCACTAGAAGTGAACTCGACTATACAAAATGTTTTTCTTAAAAAAGTGAAATTATGTTGACAATTCAAATTTCGCGCGCTATAATTACAAGCATGAAACAAGAGTCTGATGTGGTTTTAAAATCGTCCAATTTTAGAAAACATAAGAAATGTTCAGTCTTTTTCACCCTCATCTCACTACTTCTTTTAACGGTGTGTTCTTGCATGCTGTTTTTTATTTTGACAAAACGAGAACCAATTACTGCAAAAGAAATTTTCAAAGACAACATTAAAAGTGTTGTTGAGGTCAAAGCGTACAGTGAGGACGTAGGAGAAAGTTTTGGAACAGCCGAGTTTGTTGATGACAACGGAACGCTTGTAACAAATGCTCATGTCGTTACCTACACCAAACTAGAAGAAACCTACGAGTTTGAAAGTTATTTTATTAGATTTGCAAGCGATGAAAATTACATAATAGTAGATTTAGTAAAATATGACATAGATCTTGACATAGCAATTCTAAAAATGGACAAAGACTTTCGAGATTTTAAACCTATGAAATTAGGCAACTCATCAAAAATCTCAACTGGAGACAAAGTTTACGCAATTGGAAACTCTGCAAATTATGGTCTTTCAATGTCGGAAGGAATAATAGGAATGCCTGAGCTAAATATTGTCTACAGTGGGAAAACAAGAAATGTAATTCAAGCAAGCATTAATATAGCAGAAGGAAACAGCGGTGGAGCTCTGCTTGACAAAAACGGAAAACTGATCGGAATCACTACCTTTAGAACAAAGGACGGAAATAACAACGTTATTCACGGTATTGCGTATTGTGTCCCCATTAACACAGTACTTAAATACATAAATCGAAGTTAGGAGGGTAAAATGAAGAAGAAATTATTATTCAGTATATCCGCTTGTATTCTGGCATTAATTCTTTCGTTTTCATGCGTGCTGATGAGCAAACAAAATTCAGATTACGTTTCAGAAGTCGCTACAGTGAGAACGGTAGAAGTTGAGTCTCAGAATATTGACTGCGAAAGCATTTTTAATCAATTTCAAAATGCAAAACTAGAACATGATGGATTACTTACAACCTTTGAAGGGTATCAACCTTTAAAATTGTCTGACTTAATGGAATTAGACAACTTAAGTGAATCTGAAATTCAAGAAGTGGACAGCACTCAAATTAAATATAATTTTAGTTATGACCACGAAACCAACCTAGTAACATTAAATGTTATTATGATTGGAGAAACAGAAGAAACGCTAATCGACACTGTCATTGGAGCTGCTTTTGTTAACGAAAAAGGCGAACTAGATGCAGTGCTAGACCTTGACGGTGAGTACATTTTACTTAGTGAAATGCAAGACTCCGGCATGATCGAAAACTGTGGCTGGTTCAAAAAAGCACTCAAAAAAGTAAAGAAAGTAGTTAAAACTACAACCGGCAAAGTCGCAGCAACATTAACTGTTGCAGCACCTCTTGTAATAGGTGTTATTGGAGCTTGCACAGGTATTGGTTTAGTAGCAACCATTGCTGTAGGCGCAGTTGCCGGCGCTGCAATTATGGGAACAGCGACAGCACTTGAAACGTACAGTATGGACGGCAAAGTCGACTGGGGAGCTGTAGGACTAGCCTCTGGAATAGGAGCCGCCGTTGGTGCCGTTGCTTCTGCCGTTGGATATGGAATAGGTGCAGGTATTAAAAGCGCTTGTACAAAAATGACAGGAACTGACAAAATATCACAAGGAAAAGGATATAAGTCATTTGAGTCATTTAAAAAAGAAAATGGTTTAGCCGGAGAAAACAAAGCATGGCATCATATTGTCGAACAACATTCAGATAATATAGCAAAATTTGGAAACGAAGCAATTCATAATACCGGTAATTTGGTTAAAATCCCAAGCGGATATAAAGGTTCCTTGCATTCTAAAATTACAGGATTTTATAAATCAAATAATAAAGCTATAACAGGATCAGCAAATATGAGTGTCCGTTCTTGGCTGTCGACTAAGAGTTTTGATTTCCAATATCAATTTGGTGTTGAAAAATTACTAGAATTTGCTAAAGAATTGGGCATAACAGTTATATTGCCATAATATTAAAAGGATAATTATGAAAAAAGTAACTATAGAAGATTTAATAAAAAAACTTAAATTATTATATATACAAAGATATAATGCTTTATATAATGAAGATAATCATATAAAGGGGAACAGATTAGAACGCCAATTTACAAAAATAGAAGAAGAGTTGATTGTTTCTGAAGAAGGTGTATTAGCACTGAAAAAACTGCTTGATGATGAAAGCGAAATTGTAAGATGTTATGTGGCAAGCACTCTGATTTCCATATATCCAAAAAAATGTAAAGAAGTTTTACTTAAAGTACAAAAAGGAAAAACACATTTAGCAAGCGATGTTAAATACATATTAATGAATTACGAAGAGGGAAATAATTATTTTGCAAAATTTCTTGCGAATAGCAAAAATTAAGAATAAAAAAAGACTCTAAATTAATTACATTTTGGTTTATAGGATGATTATGATAAAAGAAATAGAAAAAAAAGAGTTTTTGGAGAATCAAAAATATTATAAATATTGTTTTGGAAAAAATCAGGGAGAGTTCAGAGATAGAAGTTTCGAAATTGAAATATCTCCAGCTTTAAAGCTTGGGATATATTCAAATGGATTTTCAGTCCCTAAGTTAATAGAATGGAATAATAGTATATACTTAGCATAAATAACGAAGTACATATTATTGACAAAGTTCAAGCAAAATTACATAAATCTTATGTCTTAAAAGGTCCTGTTTATGAAACATTATTTCATAAAGACAATTTGATAATATTTGGAGAGATCGATATTCTTATTGTTGATTCGAATTTAAATTTAATAAAAAAATTGAATTAAGTGATATATTAACTGATTACAAGTTCGAGTATGACTTGCTAAGATTTTCAAGAATGGACGACAAAATTATTCAATAAAAATTTAGTTGTTTTAAAAAACAGAAAACCACAAACCGAGATGGGCTGTTTGTGGTTTTTCTTGCTTGACTTTTCAAAATTAATATTTTAATATAAATATTAGAAACAGCAACACTTGAAACGTAGAGTATGGACGGTAAAGTCGACTGGGAAGCAGTTGGAATATGTGCAGGTGTGGGAGCCGCCGTTGGCGCCGTTACTTCTGCCGTAGCTTATGGAATTACCAATGCAATCAAAGGAGCAGGAAATGTAGCTGATGATATCGCAAATGGAACTGACGATGTTGCTAAAAACTCCGCAAATAATGTTGATGATATTGCAAAAGGATCTAAAACCGTTACCGGATCTCAATCTGTCACAAAAACATTACCTAAAACAAAGTATGAAACCAGCAAATTACAACATGAGTGGAAACATGCAAAGGATTTTGGAATTGATGGCAACTGGAATAAAACAAATGGAGTAAAGTATCAAGAAGCTATTCAAAAACATATAGATACAGCGTCAGATATTTTTGAGTCAACATATCGGGGAGATTCAGTATATGTATATATCAACAAAAATACTAGTGTTGGAGCGTATGTAGATATGGCTGGTAACTATGTAGGCGGTTGGAAATTTTCGGCAGAACAAATTGCATATCATATTAGTAACGGAATAAAAATTTTGTAAGAGGAAAAAATGGGAAGTTATATAACATTTGGAATTGTTTGTGATAAGAAAATAGGAAAAGAAAGATTTTTAAACAATATATTTAACATTATAGTTAACAATAAGGAATATATAACAAATTTATATTTTAAATATCCGCTAGATGAAAATTGTGAATATTGGCAGGAGTCTCAAGAGTCTATACTTAATTTAAGAAATATTTTAGAGAAATGTTTTGAATTGGATTTAGCCGAGTTAAAGTTTGATTATATTAAAGAAGACAAAATATATAGCGATATTTTGTTAAGTATCAAACATGTAGAAAATGATAGCTATGGGTTGCTTTGTTCTATTCCTGAAAGATATTTTGAATACAGCAAAGGAATAAATAATATAGAGTTAAAGATTGAAGAGGCTCTAATCAATCTAATGAAATATGGATTTGATTATATTTTTTGTGACAATGAATCAGATATTAGCTATCCTATCAAGCGGGTATATAAAGAAAATCTATACTCTATTCTTATCACAAAGAAAGACAAAGAAATTAGACATGCTAATTGGAAAATTGACGGTTTATCATTAAGAAATTAATTACTAAATTTAAATAATGGAAGATAAAAAATCTTATAATTAATGATTGAAAAAACCACAAACTGAAATGGGCAGTTTGTGATTTTTCTTGCTTGACTTTTCAAAATTAATATTTTAATATAAATATTAGGAACAGCAGCACTTGAAACGTACAGTATGGACGGCAAAGTCGACTGGGGAGCTGTAGGACTAGCCTCTGGAATAGGAGCCGCAGTTGGCGCCGTCAGTTCTGCCGTGAGTTACGGAATTACTTCTGGTATTAAGGCTCATATATCAAAAAACTCTATTCCCAAATATCCAGGTGATGATGGAACAAAATGTCCTGGAAAAGGATATGAATGGAGAGGTAATGGAGATCCTTCTACAGGTAAAGGAAGCTGGTATAATCCTAAAACTGGAGAAAGCATGCATCCAGATTTGGGGCACGGAGAACCTATCGGTCCTCATTGGGATTACACATCCCCATCTGGTGAAACTTATAGAATATTTCCAAATGGAACTTATAGTTTAAAATAGGAGACACAATGAAAAAAAATGATTGGAGATTAACTAATCAACACAATTACATAACCAATGCAAAATTATTAAAGACTTCTACACTTTCAATTCCTAGAGATCATGAACACTGCATTTTTTGTTGGGAAAAATTTTTACAAAATGAAGAGGCTCAGAGAGAAGTGTATATGACCACTGATTTAAAATACTTAATATGTACGGACTGTTTTAATGACTTTAAATCATTATTTAATTGGTCGATAACAGAAATTAATGTTGACAGAAAATCAGAACAATAAATATGAAACAATATTAGATATTAAAACAAACCACAAACTGAAATGGGTAGTTTGTGTGGTTTATACATAAAAAAATCACCAATTGGTGATTTTTTTTACATTATCGGTTCGAGTTTTGGAAGGTTTTTCCCTCTTGGATATTTTTTGTCTGTTGGTCGCACTTTTCGGATTATCACTAGAGTTCTTTCGCCGTAGTCGTTTGGCAAAGTTATGTTAATCAACTTTTCCACTTCTCCGCCAAGTGTTTTAATCGCATTCTCGCTCATTTGTAATTCTTCTTGAATGTTTCCAGCCTTATACGCAATCATAATTCCGCCAACTTTTACAAGAGGAAGAATATACTCACAAAGAGTGTTTAATTTAGCGACAGCGCGAGCAACTCCAACATCAAATGATTCACGTTTTGTTTTTGCAAAATCCTCTGCTCTAGCATGAACATTTTCTGATTTTATTTTAAGTTTACTGCAAATATGATTTAAGAAAGTAACACGTTTATTTAAACTGTCAACCATAGTAATTTTTATGTCTGGACGAACTATTTTAATTGGTAAACTCGGAAAACCTGCTCCAGTTCCAATATCTACAAGAGATGCGTTCATAGGTATTTCATCAATTGCTAAAATACTGTCTAAAAAGTGTTTGGTGTACGCATCCGTTTTGTCCAAAATTGCTGTTAAATTTACTTTGTCGTTATAACTCAATAATTCTTGATAGTATGTGTCAAATTGTTTTTGTTTTTCAAAAATTAAATTTTGTAAATCTAATATGTTCATAATTCTCCTTAAATCATATTTTTCATCTTTAAGTAAACAAGTAAAACACTGATATCGCTTGGACTAACTCCGTCCACACGCTTTGCTTGTCCGAGCGTTGAAGGTTTAAACTTATTCAATTTTTGTCTGGCTTCAATTCTGAGTCCAGCAAGTTCATTGTAATCAATGTCTGGTAATTTCACATTATCCATTTTCTTTGATTTTTCGATTTGTTCAAGTTCGCGTTTAATATATCCTTCATACTTAGTTTCAGTGTTTACATAGTCCAATAAATTTTCTGGCATATCTTCTAAAACATGGAAATAATCTCTAACATCATAAATATTGATATTGTTTCTTCTGATAACTTCTTTTAAAGTTAACCCACTTGCTGGAAGGTTTTCATTTTTCATTTCAAACAACGGTTTCAATTTCATTGGATTACACATTGTTTTTAATGTTTCATTAATCTTGTCGAGATTTTTAAGTTTCTTTTTAAAGATTTTGTACCTTTTGTCGTCAACAAGTCCAATTTCGCGACCAAGCTCTGTTAATCTCATGTCAACATTATCTTGTCTTAAAATTAAGCGATATTCCGCTCTACTTGTCATCATTCTGTAAGGTTCAATGATATCTTTTGTAACCAAATCATCAATCAAAACTCCAATGTAAGCTTGATCTCTACCTAAAACAAAAGGTGGAAGATTGTCTATATATCTCTCAGCGTTGATCCCAGCCATTAATCCTTGCGCTCCAGCCTCTTCATATCCACTTGTTCCATTAATTTGTCCAGCAAAGAAAAGTCCGTTTATATGTTTACTTTCAAGGTTGTTTTTAAGTTCGGTTGCATTAATGCAATCATATTCAATCGCGTATGCAAATCTCATAATTTTTACATTTTCAAATCCAGGAATTAATCTGTACATTTTTCTTTGAACATCGCTTGGCATACTGCTTGAAATACCTTGAACGTAAACTTCATCAGTCAAAGCACTTTCCGGCTCTAAAAACAATTGATGACGTTCTTTGTCTGCAAATCTCATGATTTTATCTTCAATACTCGGGCAATATCTTGGACCGATTCCATTTATTTTTCCGCTGTACAATGGTGCTCTGTCGATATTTTCTCTAATGCAGTCATGCATTTCTGTACTTGTGTAACCTAAATAGCATGGAAGTTTGTTTTTTGTTTTCTTACTCATTGGAGAAAAACTATATAATAAATTTTCGCCATCTTGGAGTTCAAATTTTGAATAATCAATGCTTTTTGCATCAACTCTCGCTGGAGTTCCTGTCTTGAATCTTCTAATTTCAATTCCTAAATCCATTAATGATTTGGTTAGCATAGTACTTGGCTCAAATCCGTTTGGACCTGTCTTTTTAGTAAAATCACCAATAATGATTTTAGCGTTTAAGTACACGCCTGTTGCAACAACTACAGCAGAACAAGAGAACTTTTCTCCCATGCTAGTAACAACTCCAACCACTTTTCCGTCTTCAACCAAAATTTCAGACACTTCACATTGTAAAACTTCTAAATTTTCTTGACGCTCAATTGTATGTTTCATTTCGTTGTGGTAAACTACTTTGTCTACTTGCGCGCGCAATGATTGAACAGCTGGACCTTTACTTGAATTTAACATTCTTAGTTGCAAAAGAGATTTGTCCGCATTAATTCCCATTTCTCCACCAAGAGCATCAATTTCTCCTGCAAGTTGACCTTTAGCTGTTCCTCCAATGCTTGGATTGCATGCTAAAAAAGCGATACTATCTAAATTTAGTGTCGTGAGTAATGTCTTTTTATTAAGTCTAGCAAGAGCAAGACACGCCTCACTTCCAGCATGTCCAGATCCAATAACTATCGCATCATAATGGTCAATGAAATTTTCCATAATATCTCCTATTTTAGCTTAAAATGTCAATTTTCGAACTATTTCCCTAAACAAAATTTACTGAAAATTTGATCAATAATCGCCTCATCGCTCGTTACTCCAGTAACTTCGCCTAAAGCAGTCCAACTATCTTTTAGTTCACTTGAAATAATATCCATTGTAGTAATTTCGAACATTTCAATTGCATTTTTAATGTTAGTTAGCGCTCTTTTTACGCATTCGATGTGTCTTGTGTTTGTTAAATACATTTTGTCTTGACGAATGTCGTTTTTTACAGTCCTTTTAAAAATTTCGTCTTTAAGTTCACTAATATTTTCATTATTTTTTGCACTAACGTAAAAATATTTATCATCTTTAGTTTCAACTAAATCGCTTTTATTGAAAACTTCAATATAAGGTTTAGTTGTACTAACTTCACAAATGTCACCAATCGTTGAAACTTTTAAAACCAAATCACAATCTTCAAGAGTTTTCAGAGCTCTATCTATTCCAATTTTTTCAACTACGTCGTCACTTTCATGAATTCCGGCAGTGTCAAACAATCTAAAAATAATTCCTTTGTGTTCATATTCAGCCTCAACGATGTCTCTTGTTGTTCCGGCTATATTTGTTACAATTGCCTTGTCTGACTTAGTTAAAGCATTAAGAAGGGATGATTTACCAACGTTTGGAGCTCCAACTATAGCTACTTTTACACCATTTTTTATTATAAGACCATTCTTGCTTTCATCTAACAAATTTTCCAATTTTTTACTCAAATCTAAAAGGCGATTTTTAACATCACTAGATTCTTCGTCTGTATACTCATACTCTGGATAATCTAATTTTGCTTCAACCTCAGCAAGCACATCTGTTAAAACCTTTTGACAATCAGTTATTAAACTTTTAAGTTCTCCGTTAAGAAGACTGCTTCCTGTTTTGGCTTGCATTTCATTTTCAGCATTGATTATGTCAATAATTCCTTCAGCTTGATCAAGAGAAAGTTTTCCATTAATAAACGCGCGTTTACTAAATTCTCCACGTCCAGCAAGAACGGCTCCGAAACTCAAACATTCATCAATGATTTTTTGCGCTAAAAGATAACCTCCATGAGATTGAATTTCAACAACATCTTCACCTGTGAAACTAAACGGTGCACGGAAAAAAACAACAAGACAAGTGTCTGAAAAGTCTTTTATATGTACATTTTTTAGATACATTTTTCTAGGTTCGAAATCCAAATCTTCACGAACTAGTTTTTGTAAAATTTCTTTAGATTTTTCCCCGCTAATTCTTATTACTGCAACTCCACTGTTTCCAACAGGAGTAGCTAAAGCTACAATTGTTTCCATACGCGCCATTATATCACTTATTTCATTCTAAATCAAGAGATTAAAAAACAAAAAAATTCTAAATTCTGCGTTTTCTTTATTTTTTTAAATAAAATGCATTCAACAACTGAATTTTTAAATTTTACATAAAATGTTCTTTTTTTAATTAAAAAAAAGAAAAAACACCGACAAATCGATGTTTTTTCTAAATTTTTCTGCTAAATCCAGATTCTTCTGAAAACAAAGTATAATATCTAGCATTGCCGAAAGCATAGCCAACTTTATGATGAAATTCATCATAATCTATTGTGATATGTCTTTCAGTTTCGTCTTCAAATTTAGCTATGATTAGAATTTTCTTTTTTTCTTCATCCACTTTTAATTTAAGTTTTTGAATTCTTTTTTCCGTGTCAAATCTATCTAAAACCAATGGATTTAACGATTCGTCATTATAATACATTCCAATAGAGTGGTACTCATACTCATTCGGATTAGATTTCCCCAAAACTAAAACACCAATGTCAAATACGTAAACAAAACAACCGTTTAAAGAACATATCTCTTTTGAAGTTTCGCCAGAGCGTCGACAAAGACTCTTGCTCCCATCTTCTGAAAGCACACAATAATAGTCATTCAAAATGTCTTGACCTCCTAACGAACGTGGTTCACAAGTGTTTCTGCTCATAAGAAAATCTCCCTTTATTAAATTGTTAATTTAATTATAGCAAAACACCTTATTTTTGTCAATACAATATCATAAATTGTCGAAAATTTAAGAAATCGTTAGCATTTCTTTCTTCCAACACAAATATTATCATTTTTTCGATCCTGAAGTTCTTTGAGTGGATGATTTTTCTTTTGACTTCGGTAATCTTCTTTGTTTTTCTTAATATATTTTTCAATCACAACATGTGACGGAACATCTTTTTCTGGAGCATTTATCATACAGTTATATCTAAAGAATCTGTCATCATCTGAAAGCTTATTTATATCAATATATTCTTCGTTTCTACTTGTTAAATTAGCTGTCATTATCACTTTCCTAATGTAATCAACATTTCCACCAAATGATAAAAGTTTTGGAAACTCCAGTTGTGGACAAACTTGTTTCGCTGTTTTATTTTCATACTTTTCAAGCATTTCACAAGCAATTTTCAAATGAGAACACTCCATTTCATAATGTTCTTTCCAGATGTTTTTAATATACTCATCACTTTCGTCTTCATACATTGAATAATAAAGATAACATTCGGTGTACTCATGCATAACCCACATTTCTAGCCATGTTGAATTTGGATCTTTTAAGCTTTCGTACTGTGTCACGTGCTCTTCTTCCACCATACCAATTTCCGCGAATAATTTTCTACCATAATCATTTTTATACATTTGAGCCATATTCATGTAAAAGTTCATAGTTTGTTGTTCTGCTGCAGTAATAATGTTTCCAACTAAAATAGTGTAAAGATCCGATTTTTTCACATTCATATGAGTTCGAACATTATCCATTGGATGTCTGTGATGAGAAATTGTTGGACGAGCCGGCATAATTTCCGTGTATTCTCCTACATACATTGCCGGGTCAACTTTAAAATCCATTTTTAAGAGATTTGAAAATCTGTAAAGGTGGTCAAAATCTTCAAGCAAAGCAAAATCTAATGCATTTTTAGTGTTTTGATCTTTTACGCTTTGAGCTAGAATCGCAGTAAGTTCAATAGCAAGTTGTTCATAAGCAATGGTTTCTTCAAGCATGTTTTCATTGATTGGTTTTAAACAACTAATTCTTTTTTGTTGCATTTGTTCTTGCGCTCTAACTCTAGCAATCTCTCTTTTTAAATCTTGGTCATTACAATGACGAGCAAATTGATGCAAAAACCAATTGCTTTCAAATTCTGTCCCATTCATTAGTATAATTCTAACTTTTGTAAATGGTGAAGTCTCCAATTTTTTGTAAGGTTTTGGATACATTTCTTTCCAATTAAAAAAGTATTCTTCAATATCTTTTGTGTCAGTTTTAAATGGGTTCATTGTTCCTCCTTTTTATGAAACATAAAAACATTATTTTCATTTAATCTTTTTTTTAAACAATTATTTGACATCGTTTTAATAAATTGTTAAGATAATTCAAATAATAGTATTGCATTTTGTTAAAAAAGGGGTAAAAAATGAAAGCAAGAAAGAAAGTTTTAATAATTTTGTTAATAATTTTTTCTTTAACCGAAATCTCTTTATTATCCGTATTTGTTTGGTTAAAAGTAAAGAAACCTAATGAAAATGGAATGGGAGGAAATTACGAAGCAAAAGGAGTTCATTGTGTTGTTTCCGCTTCAAAAATAGATGGAACCACAGGGGCTGAAATTTATTTTTTAACAAGCGATGGACAAAATGAAATTGAGTTTAAACCAAATTCTACAAACGAAGGAAACTTGTCAATTTCGGACACAAGTCTCAACAATGATGATTTCATAGTTTTTGTTTATAAATTTGAAAACAAAAATAGCTCTACTAAATTAAATGTAGACGTAACTGAAAACACGACTAAAAAGAACGTCAACATAACTTACAAAATAGTGGACGCAAAATTAGAGTTTAATCAATTTGACACAATTTCAGAAATCGAACTTACAGATTTTGACGTTGAAAAACTTAACACCAAATATGTTTATGTGAAAGTTGAAATTAAAGACACAAACAACAACGCTGAATACTCAGGCGGATTTAATTGGGTTCTTAGTTAGGGGGATTTATGAATAAGTACGTAAATGTAATAATGAAAGAAGACGGAAGCGTCGACAAGGTTTTACAAAAAACAGCAGACAAACTTAGAGATAAATACACAAAGAAACGTAAAATTAATGAAAAGATATTAAATTTTCAAAGGAAAAATGCTTTCACTAAAACTGTGTCAATAATATTCGATATTATATGTGTTTTAATGGTTGCAATATGTGCTGTTTTATGTTTTGCTTCTATTAATTCAAGATTTCAAAATATTGCACCAACCTTTGCAGGATACAGTTCATTAAGAGTTTCAAGCGAAAGTATGGTTGCTAGTGGTTTCGATGTAGGCGACAACATAATCGTTCGTTCAATCGACACAGATACGTTAAAAGTTGGAGATAAAATTGCATTTTATAGATATCCAAAAAGTTACAATTCATTTGATTTAAACACCTGCATTAAAGTCAATTCTGAAGAAATCAAAAAGCATGATTACAAAACAAAACCTCTTCAATTTATCGGAATGCAAAGTAAATCAATTAGAGAATCTGCAAAAGCAAATTCTAAATTAATTTTCCATGAAATAATAAATGTTTATGAAGACGACAATGGAACACGTTGGTTTCAAACTAAAGGAACTTCTAATAACATTGCAGACCCAGAAATGGTAGAAGAAAAAGTTGTTTTAGGTATTTATGACGATTCTAAAACTGCAAAAACTATAAGCCACCTACTCGGAGCAATCTCTTCAAATTCAGGATTAATTACATTCATCTTAATACCTTTAGGATTAATGGCTTTAATTATTGTTATTGAGTTAATGAAAGATATTCAAGTTGCGAAACTCGAATGCGATGTCGTAGAAGAAAAAAGAAAATTAACAGACGAAATTTGCGTGAAAAACAACATTGGTTTCAACATGGACAAAAAGACAAAACTTAAAGTTTTGGCGACCGCTCCAGATGACAAAAAGAAAGAATATATTGCTCTTCTTTGGAAAGACGGAAAAGCTCCAGAAAGTATTAAAAAATACTATATAAGAAGACAAGTTCAACTTGCTCCTATTGTTGCACTTAGAGATGTAAACAGAAAGTGTGAAGAAATGTACAAGAACAACGTTTCTATGAACAAAATTGCGAAATACTATCGTACTGAACGCGCAAAAATTGAAGAAAAAGCTGACCAAACAAGACAAAAATTAAAAGAAATGGAAAAAAAGAAAAAACAATCTAAATAATTAAAAAAAGGCTAAAAATAGCCTTTTTTATTTATAATATTTTAGTAAATATCAACTGAGTATTATTATAATTTATACTAGCATCTTCAGTTGTTTCAATTCCGACAGTTCCTCCAGTAGTAGTTAGTAAATATAATCCACTTAAAGTACTTGTTCCCGCAGCTTCTCCAGATCTTGTTGTCGTTGCAATTACAGTCCCATCAACACTTAAAGCTATGGTTGGAACGATAGTTCCAGTAGAAGTTGAAGTTGTTCCATATTGTATTAAATATGTTCCTTCTTCAAGCGTTACTTCGTTTGTAGTAGCATCTAAAACAATTGATGTTTGACCTGCTGGCGCAGATGTTGTTTCTGTTAACACAGGGTCAGCGTCTGTCGCTGTAGCCGATTCAAATAATGCCGAAGCAACAATCGTTGAAGTTCCCGCAGGGCCAGTTGGGCCAGTAGGACCTATTTCTCCCGCAGGTCCTGTTGGGCCTGTAGCTCCCGTTTCACCAGTAAGACCTATTGGACCCGTAGGACCGGTTGGTCCTGTTGGTCCGGTAGGACCTGTGGCTCCAGTTAAACCAATTTCGCCAGCTGGACCGGTAGGACCAATTTCTCCTGCTACGCCTTGAATTCCTTGTGGACCAGTAGGACCTGTTGGGCCAACAGCTCCAGTTAATCCCGTAGGGCCGGTTGGACCGGTTGGACCAGTTGCTCCGGTTAAACCCGTCGCTCCAGTTAAACCTTGTGGTCCGGTTGGACCAATTGAGCCTGTAGGTCCAGTTGGTCCCGTAGCACCTGTCGAGCCCGTTGCTCCCGCAGGACCTTGTGGTCCTTGAGGACCTGTCGGACCGGTAATGCCGGTAAATATTATTCTGTCAATGTTGTTTCCGCCTTGTACTGAACTCCCAAATGGGAAAGGGCGGTTACAACAACAATTATTATGAAAATTATCGAAACTCATAATTCTCCTTTCAGATAGTAAGACTATCTACTTTCATAATATGGAGAAATTTTAAAATTTGTTAAAATTGTTTTTTAATTTTAAATATAAATAAAATAATTAAAAAATATAAAAATAATTAAAAATATATTAAATTTTTAAATAAATATATTAAATTTTGTAAAAATTTAAAAAATATTAGCATAAATTAATTAAATGAAAAATTTAATTTCAAGAATATTTAATCCGATAAAAGAAAAAAGAAAATATTTTTTCCTTTTAATTTTTCTTTCTATAATTATGATAATTATTGGAATTTATTCTGCATTTAAATTTGATGGAGCAATAATTTCTATCGATTTAAAACATGTAACATTCGTAAAATTTTTAAGAGACGATTGCGGAATTGGTTATTTAATCTTTGCTTCTCTTTTGTCGCTTTGTTTATATCTGATTATTTTATTTTTATGTAACACTAAAAAAATTCTTGTACCTTTTGCAATTCTATTTTATCTATATTTTGTTTACAGTCAATTTGTAATTATCACAAGTGTAATTTTGCATTACGGAATTTTTGCTTCTCTCATAGTCGTTATAATCTTCGCTTTTGTAGTTTCAGCTGAATGTTTTATTATGCTTGCCATTCTACTTGATTTATTTTCTTTGTCATGCGGTGAAATACAATTTAAAGATTGCTTTTCTTTTGCTAGTTGCAACTTTATGCTCTACTCTTTACTTCTTATTTCTCTTACTCTGGCTTTCTCTATAATATTATATATTTTAAAATCCTTTATTCTTATCCTTGTATTTTAAGGAATTTTAAAAACTATATAAAAAGTTGTTGACTTTACAACAAATAATATGCTACCATTAACTTGTTGACAAATCAACAAGTTGTAAATTGATTACTTTAAACGTTGATATGGTCAATTAAAAGGAGGAAAAAATGAGCATTGTTAAGAAATGGACAAGTTGTGTTGTAAGTTTCATCGCTGGTGTCTTAGGATTAGCATTATCTGCTTGTAGCGGAATGGTTGTAAAGATTGATGCTTTAAAAGTTAAAGAAACTACAAAAGCTTTCAAAGTCATTACCGACGCAGATCTTTACAAAGACGCTAAAACTGCAGGAACTGGAACAGAATTCCTTTGGTTAAAAGTTTTCGCAATCATCACATTGATTATTTCAATTCTTTTAATCGTTTATGCAATCGTTATGTTGTTGAAGAACTTAGATGTTATCAAATCTTCAAGTAACGTATTTGATTACATTGGTTATGCAGTTATCGCTTTATTCTTAGTTGCTACTATCGGTTTGATGATCACATCAAATACTTTCGCTAGCGAAACAGAAGCTTTAGCTGCCAACCCAATGTTTAAGGTTGTAGTATCTGTTGGTGCATATCAACCAATCATGTTAACAGTTGCAATCATTTCAGCTGTTGCTGTAGCAGTTGTTGAATTCTTTAAGAAGAAATCAAAATAATTACATAATACAAGATAGTATTACATTATGCTTGTAGCGTCTTGTACTACTATCTTTTTTATTAAATAATAGTGTACACTTTGTGTATTGAAAATATAAAACCTAAGGAGAAAAAATGAAAGAACGATTTGAACTTTTCACAGTATTAATTGCAAAAATAAGTCGTAGCATACGAAAAATTAAAACTGAAGAAATGGAAGAATTCGATTTAAAAAGTCCGCACGTTTCATGTCTTTATTACTTGTTCAAATCGAATAATTTAACCGCGACTGAATTGTGTGAAATTTGTCAAGAAGACAAATCTGCAATCTCAAGATCCCTTGATTATCTTGAATCAAAAGGTTACATTTCATGTGATTCAAATTTGAAAAAAAGGTACAAATGTCATTTGACTTTAACTGAAAAAGGACAAAAAATAGGAAAAATTATTGCTGACAAAATTGATGAAATTTTAGAAATTGCAAGCGACGGACTAACTGAAGAAAAAAGAATTATTTTATATGAATCTTTAACTTTAATTAGCGATAATTTGGAAAAATATACAAAAAACATAAAACATGATTAAATTTTAGTTAGCATTCGTTAGTTTTCACTTGCCACAAATTTATCATTTATGTTACAATGAAAATGGAGAAAGGTTATGAATTTAATTTTAATGTTAGGTTTTGATCTTAATTTTATGTTTATTTTAATTCCTGCAATTGCAATAATAGGCTTCGTAGCAGTTGACATTATTTTTATAAAAATTTTTAAAAAATTTAAAAATGCTAAAATTTTAACAGAAACAAGTGATTCACTAGAAGATGATGAAGAGAATTACGACGAAACGTTCGAATCAGAGGACGAAGACTTTTTTGAAGAAGAGAGCGAACAACCCGTAAAAAAAGAGCCTAAAAAGAAAACAATTTCTCGTTGCCCTAGTTGTGGAGCAAATGTTAGAAACAATTCAGGAAAATGTGAGTACTGCGGTAAAAAATTTTAAGCGACTTTGTCGCTTTTTTACTGCATTTAGATTGATTTTTTCGTCAAAATTTGATACAATAAAAATATGAAAGTTTACAGATATTTAACCCGCGAAGAATTAGAATTTATCATATCCGGAAGACTAGAAGAAATTGGCAGAGAGTACTCCATTGCAAACTTCCACGAGATAAACACTCATAAATATAAAGACGGGATTAGATATCTTCATTTTTTTTGGAATAAAGACAGCATTAAACTCGCTCAAGATCTTCACAAATATGATCCATTTACTTACTACATTTGTACATTTAACATCCCTTCCCACCTTTTAATACGTTTTAGAGGAAAGGGATTTTACGCCTCGTCAGGATACGAATTTGATCGTGAAATAGCCGTCGAATTTGCAATTCCTGTTGAAAAATTTAAAACCGAATTTTTAAAGTCATACACTTTAGACACAAACTCCTCAGCCAGTTTTGATCTTTAAAAAACAAAAAAGGACAAATTTTGTCCTTTTTATTTTTTTGAAAATCCTACGCAGTCAATTATTAATTCCGCTATTTTATCTTCACTTAAACGACAATCGTCTTCCAGCCATTGACTTATTATTCCTACAACTCCTCGTGTGAAAAATTCTAGTTTATATGGCCAGTCTTCTTTCTTTACGTTAAATTTTAGCAAAACCGGATAAAATACTTCTTCTTTCATTTGCTTATAAACAAGGTCATTTTTAAAAATGATTGGTTTGTCGTGAATCATTTTTAGAACTCTCTTGTTCCTTTTTACAAACTCTAAGTACGGAATCAAATATTCTGGTCGAATAAAAACAGCGTCTTCAGGGTCTCCATTATTTATTGTTTGCCTTATATCTTTTATACGAAAAGAGTTTTGAAAGTCTTTATTCAACATTTCAACCGCCTCTTTGAATAAATCATTAATATTTTCGTAGTGCAAGTAAAAAGTTGATCTGTTAACACCTGCTTTTTGACAAATTTCTTTAACAGTTATAAACTCTAAATCTTTTTTTTCAAGCAACAAAAGTAATGCTTGATCCATAAGTAATGCCGTATTAAAATATTTGCTTTGAGACCTGTTCATTTTTCTCCTACTCTTCGCTTATTTCTTTTGCAAGACCAATTATATCGCTAGCATATTTGTTTTTTCTAGAATTTAAAATTCTTTTGTAAATAGGATAATTAACACTAACTCCTAGAATGCCAAAACATCCAATTACTATTCCCGCAATCATAGAAGCTGTAGAACTTCCCAACACCTTCATAGCCAAACACATTCCAACGCCTAAAACCAAGCTTGCAATAATGCCGAATGTGTAAGTAAAGATTGTTGCAGGCATTTTAACTTTGCTGTCTAATCTTTTTAACGCCTTAACTTTTGAATTTTGTTTTGGAGCATATTCATTTGCGATTTGCTCTGCATAAATTTTATCTGTGTTCATAAATTCCTCCTTGTCACACATTTTTAGTATAACCTAAGTTCAGAACTTTGTTGACAACAAAAATCTTAAAAAGTGTTGATTTATAATTTTATTTAATTTAATTCACAATATATACAATTTAAATCATCGTCAGAAATTATGCCCATTTTATACATCTCAAGAGCAATTTCTCCCCAATTTTTGACCTCTTTAATGTTTTTATGTTTACAATCTTTTTCCACTAAGTCTTTATAGTAAAAACATTTTATTCCTTCGTTCGCTAAAGTTTCGACAGTATTTGAATAGTCATCAATCATTATGTCTATTTTTAATTCTTTGCAGATATTTAATTTACTTGAAGCCCCATAAATCACTTTATCAAATTTAATTTTTTCTTTCTTAAGTCGTTTGTTTGTTGTTGCAATGCTTTCCTTAGTATTCCTTGCGGTTATTGCAAAAATCTTATGCTTTTTAGATAAAATATTTATCAATTCTTTTGCTATAGGCATAAGAGGAGCTTTCTGTTCAAAATCCTTTGTATGCTTAGAAAGGAAATATTCACAATCTTCATTTGTCCATGAGTAGCGATCTTGAAATTTCAATTCTTCAGAATCTATTTCATCTTTACCATTATATTTCTTTAAATTGTAAATCACAGAATAAGCTCTGTACATACTTTCACTATCAAACAAAACTCCATCAAAATCAATTCCTATATTCATATATTTTCCTCTTATATTATTTATTTTAACATATATTTTAATTTTTTCAAATTAAATTAATCGTTAATAAAAGTTAAAAAATTACTAGACACAAAATTTTTTAAGTGATATAATTAAATAATGTAAAAAATATTTATTTTTGCATAAATAAGTATAAATCAAATCTATGATTTTTTTTATTGCAAAAAAATATTTATCAACCTTAGGAGACATTATGGAAGAAAAAACTTTAAAAGAAATATTATCAGCTTTTAATCTAGATGGTGAACTTTATTCTTACAGTATCGTAACCAATGGAAATATTAATTCCACAATTCATGTAATGGTAAAAAACGATGAAACTATTGGCGATTTTATTATTCAAAAAATCAATCATTTTGTTTTCAAAAAACCATTTGAAGTTATGGAAAATATTTCTAACGTTACAAACCATATTAAAAATGAAATGAAAAAATCAAATGTTGACACTGAGAGAAAAGTTTTGAATTTTTATCCTACAAAAAATGGAGAATATTGCTACAAAGATTCAAACGGAAATTATTGGAGAATTTGCGAATTTGTAAACGACACTATCACTTTCAATACAACTGAAGATTTAAAAGTTTTAGAAGAGACAGGAAAAGCATTTGGTACATTTCAAAAATATTTAGACAAATTCCCAGCTGAAAAATTAAACATTACTATTCCTCATTTTCACAACACTGTAAACAGATATGAACTTTTTGACAAATCTGTTTCGGATAATATTGCAAACAGAGTTAACCTTGTACAAAAAGAAATACAAGAATATAACGAACTTAAAGAACTTGCAACGAAAATGTACAAAATGCAAAAAGAAGGAAAGTTAAAACTAAGAGTGACTCACAACGACACAAAATGCAATAATGTTCTTTTTGACAAGGACACAAAAAATTATCTTTGTGTAATAGATCTTGACACTGTAATGCCAGGACTTGTTGGGTTCGACTTCGGCGATGCTATAAGGTTCGGAGCAAGCACGGCAAAAGAAGATGAAATCGACTTAGAAAAGGTTAAAATCGACTTAAAAAAATTCGAAGCATTTACAAAAGGTTTTGTTTCAACTTTTAGCGATCTTTTAACACAAAACGAAAAACAAACACTTGCACTAGGATCAATCACAATGACAATCGAATGCGGTTTAAGATTCTTAACAGATTATCTTAATGGCGACACTTATTTTAAAACAAACTACCCTGAACACAACATTGACAGAGCTCGTTGCCAATTAAAACTTGCAAAAGATATGATAAATCACTACGACGAAATGATTGAAATTGTGAATAAATTTTAAAAAACATTTAATAAAAAAATTGTTAAACAAAAAAACTGACATGCGTCAGTTTTTTTAGAGAAAATCACCCTTCGTTCTAGGCGGTGAATAACATTTACACTGTAAACTCATCAGAGTCGGAATATTCTCTATCTAAAAATATATCCCATTCTACAAGTTGTGAATTTATCATACGATAAAACTTAAAGTCTTCTGGATGCAAATTAGATTCATCTACACCTTGTAAAATAATGTCAGCACTAAAACCATAATCTAGAACTTTTTCAACAAAATATAGTTCACCACGAAGTAATTCAACATTCTTTTCCCCAACAAATGTTGCATAGATCCTTCTTTCTTCATCTTTTTCGATTCCAAAACTATTAGAAAACTGAGTATAATGTTGAAATTCGCTACGTTGTCTTTTTTTGCCTGGCAATTCTCCGATATCGCTCATACCAACCTCCTATGTTTATATTGTACATCTTTTATCCTCAAATGTCAATAATTGTATATATTTTTTTAATATTCTAAAAACCTCTTATGAAAAATTAAAAAAATACATGATTAATTATAAACAAGCAAATATAATCTATAAAAATAAGATTACTTCAACTAATATGCAGTCTGAAAATAGGATATACAAACAACCAACTTGCAATTAAAAAAACACCCAATCGGGTGCTTGTCGGTAGTCCCAAGGTGTTCTGTTGTTTATCAACTACGCTTTGATAACATTTTATCAAAGTTTGAAATTTGGTGTGAATTTTGCAATTTCAAAGTATAAAAGTTTACAATTTGCTACATTGCAAAAAGTCAAAATTTTGAGAGCTCAAAGGTTGAAGGTTTATGGTTTGTAATATTTTACTGATTGAACCAAGTTGCATAATTGTTGGCTCTTGGGTAATTTTCTTGCAACATTTCATTTTGTAATTGTTTTACATTGTAATCAATTTGTTTGTGTTGTATTTTAACATTTTCATTTTTGATTTCAATCAAAACATAATTTCCAGGATATTTCATTCCCAAACTTCCACAACATACAAAAGTCTTATTATTGTTTTCAAATTTATTCGGTTTGTGATTATGTCCAAAAATGATATAATCTGCTTTTATATTATCAA
>SVIQ01000003.1 GCA_015069415.1 Clostridiales bacterium
AATTAAACTTAGAGAAGAAATTGCAAAATTAAAAAGAAAATTACGTTAAAAAAATTTCACCTATTCGGTGAAATTTTTTATTTCTTATTCAGAATCAGTTTTGTCGTCTTCTTGTGTTTTAACTTCTTCAGTTTCCACAACGTCTGTTTCAACTTCTTTAGTTTCTACATTTTCAGCTTCCACTTCTTTAGTTTCAACAACTTCAGCAACTGTAACAACTTCATTCTTTTCTTGTTTGTTTTCAGTTCCATTTTTTACTTCATCTTCAACTTTCTTAGCAAGTTTAGATTTCTTTAATCCACCTTTCTTTCCACTAAGAACGAAGAACACAATGATACCAACAAGAACAATGATAGATACAACGATAAGAACAACACCAATTACAGAATCTTTCTTTTCTTCTACATCACTAGCATTTACAACATTGAAACTCTTAGTGTATTCAGTAGAATTTCCAAAATCATCAGTAATAGAAATTTTCAAAGTACATTTTCCTGCACCCTTGATGAAGAATTGGTTAGTTGAACTTCCTTTTTCTACAATGTCTTTTTCACTTGTTAACTCAACTTTAAGTTTTGTCCATAGTGAATAAGTGTTGTTTTCTAATTCTTGTTTGTCATTTCTATCTGTAACAGTTAATTTGATGTCTTCAGAATAAACTTGTTTTCCATCATTTGTCACTGTAACAGTGAAACTTCTATCAGAAGAATTAATTTTTACTTTGTATTCAATTTTATCTGTTCCATTGTAAACTAATTCTTTAGAAAGTTTAGAATCGTTAGCAACAGTTAAAACTGGTTTTTCATTGTCACCAACTTTGATTTTGAAAGTTTTGTCAGCAATTTCGTAGTTTGAACTATTTGCAGAATATGTTACGTAGTAAACACCTTCTTTTGTTGGAGTAAATTTCCAACCACTGTTAGTGTAAGTTACGTCAATTTCTGTTCCTGTAGAACTACCCAAATTAACTTTAACTTCAACTTTAGATCCATCTGTAGTTGTAGCATTTGGAAGAGTGATTTCTTCATTTACTTTACCAGCTGTATCCATACCATCGAAGCCGTTTGTCCAATTAATAGCTTGAGCATTAATCTTAATTGAAAGTGTTTTTTCTTCAACTAAATCTCCATCATAGTAAGCTTTAATTGTGGCAGTATATTCTCCAACTCTATCAAATAAGTACTCATTTTCCTTACCTGTAGATTCAGAATTTACTTGAACTTCAATGTTAGTCTTAGTGTCTTCAGTGTAATCAACTTTGCCATCAGAAGACATTAAGATTCCGTCAAATTTAATTTTAGCACCTTGTGTAGCAGTAATAGTGTTATTAGTAATTGTAACACCTTTTCCACTAGCATTTACTTTTAATGATTTAGAAACTACTTCATCAACAGTAAATTTGTAAGTGTAAATTGTAGTGTTACCAGCATCATCGCTTGCTCTGTAAATTACAACGTAATCACCAGCTTTTTCAGCAACAATTTTTCCACCATAAACAACATTGTTGTCAATATAGAAATCTTCAGGTAAATCATAACCATCTTTTACATGACCATCAATTCCTGGAGAATCAATGTAGTAAGAAACTCCTACTGAAAGTGTACCATCAATTGTATCTTTGAAAGCAATTGTAGGTAAATAAATAGTATCACCAACTTCTGCAGAACTCAAGAATTTTGAACTATTTACTAAAACATCTGTGTTAGTTTTTATTGTGTCAATTTCTGGAGCAACGCTGTCAGAAACAACTTTGTCAACATGAATAGTTTTTGTTACAAAATCAAATTTACCATCATCGGCGATTGCTACAGCTAAAATTGTCATCTTATCACTTGAAGATGCTGTAAATTCCCATTTTCCATCAACTAATGTTGCAGGTTTGATACCAGCATAATTAGCAGTCATTGTAGTAATGAAAGCTTCTGAATTTAAAGGATTTACAAGTCCGTTACCTTTTGGTGCAGATTGCAATGCTGTAGTGATATTATCTTTGAGGTTAGCAACTTCGCTTCCGTCATAGTAGAAGACAGCAGTTCTAATTCTTGCATCCTTGTTTGTAACGTCTTCATTGTTGCTTGCATTAACTTTAACACTTACAGTTTCACCTTCGTCTACAATGATTTTTCCTTCCATATCAGAAATAGAAACGCTTACGTCAAATTCAACTGTTGCATCAGTAATCTTGAATGTGTAATCTTTGTCTGAGAAAGATTTTTCTCCGCCATTTAAAGATCCTTCTTTATCAACAATTGCATAGTACTTAAGAGTAAACTCTTTATCTTTCAATCCAAGTTCATCAATTATGTTGTTAATTTCAGTTTCTGATTTTCCTTCATCATTAAAGAATTTGAATTGTACAGCTTTATTTACATATCCGATGTTATCATCTTCTGAGTAGTTATATCCTTCTTCTCCTTCAGCAATTGTAACACCTGTAGATGTTTTGTTGTCAATGTAGTACTTATCTCCGTCATTGTCGACCAAGATACGAACAATTTCAACATCTCTACCCAACTTGTCTGTTGCATATGCTGCAGGAACAATCACTTCGTCATATTTGTAGAAAGATTTGAAATCTGCAGAGTAATCAGTGTTAACAGTTCCTTTTTCAACATCTGTTTCAGTGTAGTTGTATGCCATGAAAATTTCTGGTTTTGTTGAAATGTTCACATTTGATACAGCGTAAGTAAATGTTTTAGAATTACCATAAGCATCAACAACTTTGTAATCGAATGTGTAACTTCCAACCATATCAACATAACTAGTAGCATTAAATGCCTCTTTAGTCATATCGAAAGTTAAATCGTTACCAGTCAACACGCATTTGATTAAAGAATTGTCTTTCTTTGTAATAGTGATAGATTCGATGTTGTAATCATCGCTAGACAAATCGTTGCCTAAATTGTCTTTAAGAGCAAGACGTTTAAGTTCAATATCCTTATCTCCCAATTCAAAAGAAGGTAAACTAATTTTGTTTGATTCTTTTAATTCTGTTGGTGCAACAAAGTCATTTGATACTTCGATTGTGTAAACCTTAGGAAGCATGTTTACATTTGAGTAAGAATACTTAATTGTGTAAGTTCCTGCAGTTTTTGGATTAAAGTACAACGCACCGCTCTTTCTAAAGAAAATGTCAGATTCGCTGTCGCTTACTGTAATGCTGTCGCTAGAAGCTTTCTTAACTTCAACAGTAGCTAAAATATCTTTGTCTGCTCCATCCTTTAAGAACTCGTCAGTAGCATTTTGTTTAATTTTTGCACTTGGAAGTTTAATTGCTTTTGATCCAGTTTTCACTTCTGAAGGAATCAAGTCATTCATTCCATTGTTTGTAACAAAATCTAAAGAATAAGAAGAATTTGAAACAACAACTTTAAATGCATTTGATGAATATCCAGACTTAGTGAACACTACATAATATGTTCCATCATGTAAAACATCTACTGTTAAAGTGTTTCCATCAAGAGAGAAGAAGCTTTCGTCAACAGCTTGACCTTTAACATAAGTATGTTTTTGTCCAGCAGCATCGTAAACAGACACGCTGTCGTCAGCATTCAATCCACCAACTGGAATTTTAAATGCGTCGCCATTAGCAACATCAACGCTAGAAGGAAGTTTTACACCGTCAAACACCATTTGATACCAAGAAGATCTATCTCCCTCAAACTTTGGTTCAGCATAAGCCTTTGAAGTAGCGCCATATGCACCCATCACGCCTGTAACAGCAGCAGCTGAAAAACATGATAAAATCTTAAAATACTTTCTAAATTTCATAGTTGTCTCCTAATTTATTTTAAGTCTAATTAATTTTAATAAAATTTAAGAAAAATGTCAAACAAAATATACCAGTATTTGTAAAGTTTACATAAATAGTTTAAATAAAAAAACCTAAAATATCATAAGAAAAAAAACTAGTTATGTCGAATTAACGAGATAACTAGTTTTGTCTACATTGTAAACCCTACTCCATAGTCTGGAGGTATAAGCCCCATTTCTCTAGCAATTTTGTACTGAAGTTCTCTGTGCTCTTGTAATTTTTCCATAAAAGCAGGACCAAGAAATGCGTACCTTTCATTTAAAATCTCATTGATTTTAGCGTAATCTAAAGTCTTAGCATTAACAATTGCATCTCTTGTCTCTATTGCCCATTGTGCTGGATCAACATTAGCATCAAAATTGCACAGTTTGTTCATTTTTGCAGGGGAAATAACTTGTTTTAATATAGTTTGAATTTCAAATTTCTTACTTGCCGGAAGTTTAATTGTCGTGTTAGCATCAAGATAGAAAAATTCGTAAATTCTGTCGTTATCTTCTAAAGCTGAACGCTTTAATGAAACACGATTTCCGTAATCCCCTCTCCCTCTTTTATATTCTATTATTTCAAAAAAGGTACTAATCAATAAATCTAATTGAGCATAATTCTTAGGGTCTAGTTTGTAAGTTTCTCTTATGTTCATCCTTGCCTCCTTAACTTAAGCCAATGCGTCAATTAATAAAACAATGTTCTCCTTGTTATCTTTATACACTTTTTCAAATTCACTTGGAGCATTAATTTCGCAGTCAAATTTAATAGCACAATCGACAGTAGCACATAAGTACTCTTTTGCTTTTATGTACGCATCAACAACACTTTCTCCGTCGGTTGAAATTCCAAGATCCGGAATTAATATACTAAAGAAACCTGTGTTAGTTCCTTTTTCATCATCTTTAATTACAATAGCTGGGTAAACTAAATCTTCTTTCATAAGTTCTCTCCTATGTTATTATATTAGTATCATACCACAAAAAAGAATTTAAGTAAAACGAATTAAGAAAAAAATTCTAAAAACATTTCGCTTTTAAAATTTATAACTTTTATAAACCAAAAAAAAATCTTTATTAAATCATTTCAAAAAGATTTATATCTCATTAAAATAAAAAAAATCGTCAATAAGACGATTTTTAATTATGCACTAATTCCACGTTCAGCAAATTTTTCGTTGCAAGATTCTGCAACTACTTGAGAAAATTCTCTGTTTGTAATTTTAGTTTTTGATCTATTTAAAATCCTTTCCTCAACCTTAAGAATGAGACCATACTCTTTTGACTTAACATCCTCTTTAAAGAAAATTTTACCTTGTAAAATCTCCTTTGGTGAAATCTTGTTTACATTCTTTTTTTTTGCGCTAATTTTTCCTATCAAATTAGTTTCTTCTACTTTTTTTGATGCAAGTTCAACACTAAGTTTAAATGCATCACGAGCCCCACAAATTCTTTCTTTATTTAAAGTTTTATTTGACATAAAGCCCTCCTAAATATGGCTACATAATAACATATTTTTTTTGATTTGTAAATAGATTTTAATGAAATAATTAAAAATTTTAAAAAATTATTTTTAGAAAAAATAAAGTTAAATTATTTATTTTTATTTTTTTATTTATAAATTTCAAACTCAAGAAAACCGCTATAAATAAGGCTGTAATTGAAATTTTTTATTAATTGAATTTTATTTAATTATAAAAAAAATTCCAAAATTAAATTTGGAATTTTTTGTTTATTTTTTATTCTTCATCAATATCGTCAAATTTAATATCAAGATTGTCTGTAGCAAATCCTGAATCTTCTTTAACTTGTTTTGGAAGAAGATTTCTGTAAGCTGGAGCACCAGTACCCGCAGGAATCATCTTACCGATAATGATGTTTTCTTTGAGTCCTTGTAATTTGTCAACTTTACCTTTTAATGCAGCTTCTGTTAACACGTTACTTGATTCTTGGAATGACGCAGCAGACAAGAAACTTTCAGTAGTAAGAGATGCTTTTGTGATACCTTGCAACTCACGTTTAGCAGTTGCTGGAACACCACCTTCTTGCAATGCTTTTAAGTTTGCTTCTTCGTAAACACGAATATCAACTATATCACCAGCAAGAAGTTCTGTGTCTCCACTGTTTTCAATTTTAACTTTTCTAAGCATTTGTTTAATGATGATTTCCAAGTGTTTAGCATTGATTGAAACGGCTTGAGATTTGTAAACTTCAAGAACTTCATTTAATAAGTATTCTTGAACGGCTTTAACACCTCTAGTTCTCAAAACGTCTCTTGGATTTAAAGGTCCTTCAGTAAGAGCTGTACCTGGAGTTACAACATCTCCTTCTTTAACTTTAATAGTTGATCCGAAAGGTAAGATGTAACTTTCTTCTGTTGTACCTTTGATTACAACTTCGAAACGTTTGTCGATTTGATTAATACTTACTTTACCACCGATTTCACTCATAACAGCAGCACCTTTAGGGTTACGTGCTTCGAAGATTTCTTCAACACGAGGAAGACCTGTAGTAATATCGGCTGAAGCTGTACCACCACTGTGGAATGTACGAAGGACGAGCTGAGTACCAGGTTCACCGATTGATTGAGCAGCGATTACGCCGACAGCTTCACCGATATGAACAATGTCGTTTGTAGACATGTCTTTACCATAACACTTAGAACATACTCCGTTTTTAGCTTTACATGTAAGCAAGTTTCTAATTGGAACTTTCACAACACCTGCATCAATAATTTTCTTAGCGAGAGCATCATCGATATATGTGTCAGCAGGACAAATTTCTTCTTTTGTTGATGGATTGATAATAGAACTTGAAGTAAATCTACCCAAAATTCTGTTTTCCAAACTTTCAACAACTGAACCATTTTGTTTAATTTCAGTAACTTCAATACCCTTGATTGCTTCACCAAGATTAGCGAAACAGTCATGTTCTGTTACTGTAGTATCTTGAGCAATATCTACCAATCTTCTAGTTAAGTAACCAGAGTCAGCAGTTTTAAGCGCTGTATCCATAAGTTGTTTACGAGATCCACGTGCAGCACTGTAATATTCAAGAGTTGTTAAACCTTTACGATAGTTAGACACTACTGGAACGTCTGAAACTTCACCACTGGCAGCATCCATGTTTCCTAACATTCCGCTTAATACTCCGTATGTTCCAAGACTACCACGGGCACCGGATGCAAGAATAATCTTTAATGGATTGAAATCGTCGATTTCATTAGTTGTAATCTTAATCAAATCGTCTGAAGTCTTTTTCCATAATTCCATATTCTTAGAACGTTTGTCAGCATAGCTCATCAAACCTTGCATGTAAAGATCATCGTTTTGTTTAGCGATTTCACTTGCGTCTGCAATAATTTTAGCTCTATCTTTAGCTTCAGTAATATCAAACATTGAGAATGAAATACTTGAAAGAGTTGAGTACTTGTAACCCATATTCTTAATGTTGTCAATCATTGTAACTGTTGTGTTAGTTCCATGAAGTTTGTAACAAGCTGAAATAAGTTTTCCGTACAATCCTTTCTTAACTTCATCTTCAATTTCATATCTCAAAACGTTTTCACGTTTGGTTCTGTCAATAAATCCTAAATCTTGAGGAATAATTGAATTGAATATAATCTTACCAAGAGTTGTTTCAACACGACCAACAACCAATTCACCATTGAATTCAGCTGTTCTTCTGATTGAAATCTTAGCTTGGATGTCTAGCATTCCATTTTCGTAAGCAAGATGAGCTTCATCTTCGCTTGTGAAGTACATACCTTCACCCTTAGCACCTGGACGAACTAATGTAATGTAGTAGTTACCTAAAATCATATCCTGACTTGGTACCATGTTTGGTTCACCAGCACTTGGTTTTAAAATGTTGTTTGATGCAAGCATCAACATTCTAGCTTCAGTTCTTGCTTCCACTGATAATGGAACGTGAATTGCCATTTGGTCACCATCGAAGTCGGCGTTAAATCCACCACAAGCAAGAGGTGGGAGTCTAATAGCCTTTCCTTCAACTAAGATAGGCTCAAACGCTTGAACACTTAGTTTGTGAAGTGTTGGCGCACGGTTAAGCAATACTGGATGACCAGCAACTACTTCTTCAAGAATATCGTATACGATTGGACGTTCTTGTTCAATCATACGAGTTGCTTTCTTTAAGTTGTTTGTAGCATTAAGTTCAAGTAATCTCTTAATAATGAACGGACGGAAAAGTTCCAATGCCATCATTTTTGGAAGACCACATTGATAAATTTTAAGTTCTGGACCAACAACGATAACTGAACGACCTGAGTAGTCAACACGTTTTCCTAATAAGTTTTGACGGAAACGACCATGTTTACCTTTCAAAGATGCAGTTAAAGATTTCAAATCTCTTTGTCTGCTTCCTTGAACAGCATGTCCACGTTTACCATTGTCAAATAATGCATCAACAGATTCTTGCAACATACGTTTTTCGTTACGTACGATAATTTCAGGAGCTCCTAACTCCATCAATTTCTTTAAACGGTTATTTCTGTTGATAACACGTCTATACAAATCATTTAAATCACTTGCAGCAAATTTTCCACCGTCAATTTGAACTAAAGGTCTTAAATCTGGCGGGATAACTGGAACAACGTCCAAAATCATCCAACTTGGTTTGTTTCCGCTCTTAATAAAAGCTTCAACAACTTCAAGTTTCTTAGTTGCTTTAAGTTTCTTTTGACCTTTAGAATTGTGCATAATATTAGACAATTCATCTCTTTCTTTTTCAAGGTCAATATCATTTAACAATTCCTTAATAGCTTCAGCACCCATTCCTGCGCGGAAACCATTAGGACCATATTTCTCAATCGCTTCACGATATTCTCTATCACGAATAACTTGTTTGTAAGTAAATTCAGTGTTCTTAGGGTCAAGCACAACATAACTTACGTAGTACAAAACTTCGTCTAAAAGTTTTGGAGACATGTCAAGAACAATACCAATACGGCTAGGCATACCTTTAAAGAACCAAATATGACTAACTGGACAAGCAAGTTCGATGTGTCCCATACGTTCACGTCTTACTTTACTCTTAGTAACTTCAACACCACATTTGTCACAAACTACGCCTTTATATCTAACACGTTTGTACTTTCCGCAGTGACATTCCCAGTCTTTTTTAGGTCCAAAGATACGTTCGCAGAACAAACCATCTTTTTCTGGTTTTTGCGTACGATAATTGATAGTTTCAGGTTTTGTAACTTCTCCTCTAGACCAAGATCTAATAAGTTCTGGGGAAGCAATTCCCAAACGGATTGAGTCAAAATTGTTTAATTCAAACATTTTCTTTTTTCTCCTATAATATTTGTTTAGCAAGTTGGTTAATTGTTAACCAACCCGCTATAAATTTTCACCAATCTAAAACTAAAGTTTTAGGTTTGAACTAATCGTCTAAATCGTCAAACAATTCAGACTCATCAAATGCTGTACTATTAACATCATTTTCGTAATTAGCTTGAATGTCGTCAAATTCAAGAGTAACATCTTCAAGAGCTTGTTTGTTAACTGGCTCAACAACTCTATCCTCATCACCTTCTTCGCTGATTTCGTTAATTGTAAGTTCATGATTATCTGCAGTTAAGATCTTAACATCTAAGCACAAACCTTGCATTTCCTTAACCAAAACTTTGAATGATTCTGGCATTCCAGGTTCTGGAATAGGTTCACCCTTAACGATAGCTTCGTAAGTTTTAATACGACCTTCAACGTCATCTGATTTAATAGTTAACATTTCTTGCAACAATCTAGATGCTCCGTATGCTTCAAGAGCCCACACTTCCATTTCACCGAAACGTTGTCCACCTAGTTGACTACGTCCACCAAGAGGTTGTTGAGTGATAAGTGCATAAGTACCAATACCACGAGCATGAATCTTGTCATCAACCATGTGGTCAAGTTTAAGCATGTACATAACACCAACTGTTGTTTTGTTTTCGAATGGAAGACCAGTTCTTCCGTCATATAATTGCATCTTTCCATCTTCTGGAAGATTGTTTTGTCTTAATAATTCTTGAATATCGGTTTCTTTTGCTCCGTCGAACACTGGAGTTGCAACTTTCCAATCAAGATGTTTAGCAGCCAAACCTAAGTGCATTTCAAGTAATTGTGCCAAGTTCATACGTGAAGGAATACCCATTGGGTTTATAAGAATATCAACAGTTTCACCGTTTGCCATGTAAGGCATATCACATTCTGGAAGAACAATTGATACTACACCTTTGTTTCCGTAACGACCAGCAAGCTTGTCTCCTACTTGAAGTTGACGTTTTTGAGCGATAAACACTTTAATAGACATGTTTACACCGGCATCAAGTTCATCTTTGTTCTTTCTAGACAAGATTTCAACACCAACGACAACACCTTCTTCTCCATGTTTAACTTTTAAAGATGTGTTTTTAACTTCTTTAGTCTTTTCACCGAATATTGCTTTTAATAGTCTTTCTTCTGGAGTTAGGTCAGTTTCTCCTTTTGGAGTAACTTTACCAACAAGGATATCACCAACTTTAACTTCTGTTCCGATTCTAACGATACCGTTTTCGTCCAAGTTTCTTAAAGCGTCTTCACCAACACCAGCGATATCTCTTGTAATTTCTTCGTCGCCAAGTTTTGTAGTTCTAGCTTCACACTTAACTTGTTGAATACTAATAGATGTGAACACGTCGTCACGAACTATTCTTTGGTTAACAAGGATAGCATCCTCGAAGTTGTAACCTTCCCAGTTCATAACTGCAACTGTTAAGTTTTTACCAAGAGCAAGTTCTCCTTTGTCTGTACTTGATCCGTCAGCAAGGACGTCACCTTTCTTAACTTTTTCATTTTTCTTAACGATTGGACGTTGAGAGAAACAAGCTTTTTCATTTGTACGTTCGAATTTACGTAATTTATGATTTACAATGCTTCCGTCTGCATATTCCATAGTGATATAATCAGCAGAAACATATTTACAAACACCGTCTTGTTCTGCAAGCACAAGTGCACCAGAGTCAGCAGCGATTTTATGCTCAACACCAGTACCAACAATTGGACTGTCACTTCTAAGAAGTGGAACTGATTGACATTGCATGTTAGATCCCATCAATGCACGGTTACCAGCACAGTGTTCTACAAATGGGATAAGAGATGCTCCATATGATAAAACTTGTTTTGGACTTAAGTCTACCAAGTCAATCATTTGAGAATCAACTTTTTCAGTTTGTCCGTCATGACGAACGTCAACGTAACCATCTAAAATACAATTTTTCTCATCAACTGGGATAGTTGCTTGAGCAATGTAATGACCTTTTTCTTCATCAGCCATTAAGAATACGATGTCATCAGTCACTTTTCTTGTTGCCATATCAACTTTTCTATATGGAGTTTCAAGGAATCCATATCTGTTTACTCTTGCGTAAGCAGCGATTGATGTAACAAGACCGATAGGTTGTCCTTCTGGAGTTTCAACGAAACAAATACGTCCATAGTGTGATGGGTTAATATCACGCACTGAAACTGTAGCTCTTTCTTTCTTAACACCACCTGGTCCAAATGAAGACAAACGACGTTTATGTCTTAAACTTGCAGCAGGGTTAATTTGGTTCAAAACATCACTAAGTTGGCTTGTTGCCATAAATTCTTTAAATGCTTTGTTAATATGACGAGCATTTACGATTTGACTTGGAGTAATGTCAGTCAAATCTCTACTTTGAAGAGATTCTCTAACTTGTGCTTGAAGTTTTGACATACCTCTACGGAATGTATCTCTTAAAAGTTCTCCACAAGTTGAAACACGTCTAACTGTCAAGTTATCGATATCATCCATTTCTCCGATACCATCAATCAAGTTCAAATGGTAAGAAACTTCAGCAATAATATCATCTAGAGTTACTTGGTGATCTTCAAGTTTTCTAGCGTTCATACGAATCGCACTTTTAAGACCTTCAGTGTCACCCTTGAATTCTTTCATGATTTCATCTAAAACTGGAGTGTAAACAAGTTCTGTAATACCAACTTCGCTTGGATCAATTCCAGCATAAGCTTTAAGGTCAACACGTTTGTTACCAACAACACGTAAGGTTTTGTCTTCAACAATGATATCAACAAAGTTAATACCAGAGTTTTGAATGTTTACAGCTGTTTCATGATCAATAATTTCACCAGCAGAAACAAATGTCTTTCTTCCAAGTTTTACATCACTTGCTGAAATTTGATCAGTAATACGGTTAGCAAGTGACATTTTCTTGTTGATTTTGAAACGACCAACTTTCTCCAAATTATATCTTTGAGGATTAAAGAAACGGTCATTAATATATGATAAAGTGTTTTCAGGGTTTGGAATTTCACCTGGACGAGTACGACGTCCAAATTCAATTAATGCATCCTCTTGAGTGACTTGAGGCTCTTTTTCAAGAGTGTTCACAATGAAAGGATGGTGCGCAAAAATTTCCAACAATTCTTCGTTGGTATATCCAAAACATTTAAGGAGAACACCTAAACTCATTTTGAATTTACGTTCAACAGTTGCACGCATGCAGTCGCCAGCAACTTGTTCAGTTTCAATCCACATACCAAAGTTTGGTTGAATGCTTCCATGGTAATCCATACGACCATACTTGTTAATAGCACCGTCAAAGATGACACCTGGAGATTTAATCAATTGGTTAAGAATTGCTCTCTCTACTCCGTTACAAACAAATGCACCGTCTTGAGACATGAAAGGGACATCTCCCATGAACACTTCTTGGTCCATAATTTGTCCAGTTTCTTTTACAAGTAAACGAACATTAACTTTAAGAGGAACAGTGTAGCTTACTCCTCTACGTTTACATTCTGCCCAAGAGTACTTTGGTGTCTTGTCAATAGAGTAACCCAAAAAAGACAACTCTGCTTTGTTAGAGTAGTCTATAATAGGGTTGTACTCATTTAAGATTTCACCAATACCCTCCTCTAAGAAAGAATTGTAAGAGTCCTTTGCAACTTTAAGAGCATCGTCCATGACGAAAGGAATCTCTTTTGTAGCGAAGCTTTTTCTAACAGCCTTACCACATTTCACGTTTTTGATTTTGAGTGTATTAGAATCCATTCATTAACTCCTTATTTAATTGTGTGGCCAATTGCCTAAATCCCGTAAGGGCGTAGTCAACCGACTATACTTCATATTGATCGATTTTAGCATAATAAACTAGTAATGTCAATAGATTTTAAAAACTTTTTTGAATTAATTTTTGACATTTTATTTTAATTTAAACCTAACATTTAGAAAAAAACAAGGAATGAAATACATTCCCTGTTTAATTAATCACTAAATTTTAAATTAGCAACCGCAGTCTTTTTTGCCTCCGCATCCACAACCGCATAACAATAATAAGATTATGATTAGTAAGCATGGGTCGATTTTGCAACCGCAATTACATAAGAGTAAGATTAAGATGATGATCCAAGTGCAGTCTCCGCATCCAGAATTTTGGCAACCGCAGTCACGACCACAATCATTTCCTCCAAAGAAATTGTTGAACATAGTTCCTCCTAAAAGTGTTTCTGATATGTACTACAAAAGTTTCTTATCTTTGGTACCTTGCTGTTTCTTTTGTATACTACATATTACGCTGAAAACAAAAAAAAGTTACGAAAATCAAAAATTTTTCGTAAACTTTTATTATATTGTTCAAAACTATTAGATATGCACAATTTTAACTTTTTTTAACAAAACAAAGTTAATCTTTAATAATTCAAAGAAATCTTGTGTTTAATCATTTCTTTTAACTTATCTATGTTTTTACCTGTTTTTGCTCCGATATAGCAAGTTGAATAATCAAAAGTCTTAAGAGAATTAATGTCCGCCACCTTATCAATCTTGTTGTAAACTAAGATTACTTGACCCTTTTCCACTCCAAGACGATTAAATTCACGTTCAACCACTTCTATTTGTTCATACTTATGATCATCACTTGCATCAACCACTAAAAGTAACACATTCGCGTCAATTGTTTCTTCAAGAGTTGCACTAAACGCATACATAAGTTCGTGTGGTAGGTTACTTACAAATCCAACTGTGTCAATTAGAACATACTCTACTCCATCGTCCCAAACCTTTTTAGTTAAAACATCAAGGGTTGCGAACAATCTGTTATCGGCATAAGTATCTGCTTTAGCAATAGAATTCATAAGTGTTGATTTACCAGCATTTGTGTACCCCACAAGAGCCACACTTTTCATTCTAGTTAACCTTTGTTTTCTAGTTGTTTGTCTATGTTTTTGAACTTCTTTAATTTCTCTTTCAAGTTTTGCAATGTCTTCTTGGATTTTTCGTTTGTCCAAATCTTTAAGCTTTTCGCCTAGTCCTTTTCCTGAAACCTTTTCAGCGTCCATTTTTAAACAATTCAGTCTAGGAAGAGCATATTTAAGTTGAGCAAGTTCTACTTGAAGTTTACCCTCTTTAGATTTAGCACGCCCAGCAAATATGTCAAGAATAAGCATTGTTCTGTCAATACAACGAACCCCAATAATTTCAGTTAAATTTCTTAATTGCGAACCAGTGAGCGGACAATCAAAAATAACAACTTCAGCATTAAGATTTGCCACTTCATCACGAATTTCTTCAACTTTACCTATTCCCATGTAAGTTCTAGCGTTAACTTCTTTTACCAAAAACACATTTAATTTAGCGATGTCATAGTAAGCAGATTCGCTTAACAATTCCAATTCTTTAGATCGATATTCACTGTTGTCCATATTAACATATGCACACACCAAATACGCTTTTTCTTTCTTAATTTCTTTAAAATCTGCCATAATTTTCTCCTTTTAAAAATTGTTACCCAAAATAATTAGATTAAGAAGAAAATCGTTTTCTTCCAAATTTAATTATCCGACAATCAACCTGTCCATGATAATCACCTCCAAACATCTAAACCTAATGAGACATTGAAATATCAAAATCTTTGACCTTCTTATCATCATATTTAGGAACAAACATTATTCTTTCTTCCTTCATATATTTTACTAAATCTCTAGTTGTTACAACCTCTGGCAAATTTGATTTTTCCTTTGTAAACTTTTGAATTAACTTTCTAATTAAATTCATTTTAACTCCTTTTAACTCCTTGAATTTAATATTATCAAAATTTAATTTTATTGTCAAGGTTTTACACAAATTGACTTTTTAAAAATTTTATGATATATTATGAAAAAATAAGGAGTTTTTATGAACTTAATAACTAAATTAGATTTAAAACTAGATTTCATTAAAAGATATCAAAATATAATAAAAATTGTAAAAAATTTAGAGAATTATTTAGATAAAATAGAATTTAACCAAAATTTTTATTCTGGCATACATGATGACATTGACAAAATTGCTCTATCTGAAGTCTATACATTTCAGACACGTTTTGAATTACTTGCAACAAGTTTAATTTCTAGAATCTCACACTTAATTCCAATGAGTCAAAAGCAAATTGAAAAGAAAGAAAACTTAATTAAGGAAGTTAACCAACTAATAAGTCAATATAAAAAGTTGACGCCCAATTCTATTGTCGAAACTATAGACACAAGTATTTAGACTTGTGTTTTTTCATTAAAAATCACAAAATTATTGCAAAATTTTCAACAATTTGCTAAAATGCACATATGCGAATTTGTAATCTAGCAAGCGGAAGTAGTGGAAATTGTACATACATTGAAAGTGAAAAAGCAAAAATTCTCATTGATGCAGGAAAACCTTTCAATTATATTTTTGACGCCCTAAACGAACTAAACGTTACGCCAGATAGTATTGATGCAATCTTAATTACACACGAACATTCTGACCACATTAAAGGCATTGAAAAATTTGCTAGAACATTTAATATTCCAGTTTATGCACATGTGAACATAAGTGAAGTTATTTTTAACCAAATTAAAATTCCAAAAGAATTGTTCGTATTTTACAACGATGCTTTTACTATAAACGATTTAAACATTCAATTTTTCCCTTTGCCTCACGACAGTAAATATTGTGTGGGTTACAGAGTAAGCGAAAAAGACGCAGTTGTAAGCGTTTGCACAGACTTAGGACATTTCTCAAACGAAACTTTCGAAGTAATTAAATCTAGCGCTCTAGTTTACCTCGAAGCAAATTACGACCCTGAAATGCTAATGAGTTATCCAAACTATCCCCCATTCTTAAAAAGACGAATTAATGGGCCAAACGGACATTTATCTAACTTAAACTGCGCAAAAGCAATTGAAAAATTAGTAGGTGCAGGCACAAGACTTGTTGTTTTGTCACATATCAGTGAGCACTCCAACACAACAAACCTTGCAGTTGGAACGATTGTAAACTATTTAGAAAGTAAAAACATCATTCCAAATGTAAACGTTCGCCTCGACATCTCCCATCATGAGAAACGTGGCACAATCTTTAGAATTAATCCTACAAATAATTAAACAAAAAACACTGGTCGCCCAGTGTTTTTTTGTTAACAAATGCTAAAGTCAATTCTGTAGTATCCTTGCCCCATTTTGCAAAGCGGACATTTTTTAGGAGCGCATTTGTCTTTGACAATTGTTCCGCATTCATCGCATTTGAAAGCTTGTTCTCCTTCATTGCTTTTGTAAAGGCAATTACAACTTAAACTTTCAGCAAGATGCTTTAATGTTCGCTCATGAGTTTTTTCAACGCGTGACACCATATCAAACAAATCTGCAACTTCATCAAAACCCTCATCTCGAGCAATGTCGGCAAACTTTGGATAAATTGATTCGGCACTCATTCTTTCATTATCTGCCTCATTAGTTAAAACCTCACACAATTCTCCACTTTTAAAAGGATATCCTGCAGTAATCTCAATGTTTTGAGTATCCCCTCCTCCAAGTTCTACAATCTTATTAAAAAATTGTTGTGCGTGAGCCATTTCATTATGCGCAAGTGTGCGTATGAGCATACTCATATATTGGTATCCTTCTTGCTGAGCCATCTTTGCTAAAAATTGATACCTTGCCCCTTCTTGACATTCTGAAGCAAATGATCTTGCCAAATTATGCTTTGTTATACTTTTTTGAAAATCCATAAAACCTCCAAATTTATTTTTTACCAATTAAAAGATTTTAAACACTTAATGTTTGTTTAGAAATTTTCTTAAATGTAAAAAAATATTTAAAAAACATTGCTTTTTTTCGTTTTATGTGCTAAAATTTTTATATCTAAAAGGAAAAATATGAAATTTTCAGTTCAACAACAGCAACAAATTCTTAGTCTATTAAACTAATAGATATCTTTTTGTGTAGATGTTAATTGAAAATTACAGCACCACTCAAAAAGAGTTGGTGCTTTTTTAAAAGGAGAAATTTATGGCAGAATTTATTCGCCCAAGACCAAACTTTCCTAAAAAGGCAGTCGTAACTTCAGGAATGCCTTATGGAAACAAACTTTTACATTATGGACATGTCGGAATGACTCTTAGAGCTGATGTTTTTGCTCGTTTCATGAGAGACAGAATTGGAAATGAGAATGTTATTTTCGTTTCTGGAACAGATTGTTACGGGTCTCCCGCTTTGGAAAGTTTTAGAAAACTACAGGAATCAACAGGTTTCGACGGAACATTAACGGACTATGTAAAATCTAATCATATTAAGCAAGCTGAAATCTTCAAAAAATATGAAATAGGATTTAGTGGTTTCTATGCGTCAGCTTTAGGAAGAGCAAGTGAAATTCACAAACAAGTTTGTGCTGATTTCTTAAATAAACTTGTTGAAGCTAATATGGTTAGCAAGCGCTCATCATTGCAATTTTACGATAAGAAATTTGACACGCTTTTAAATGGTAGACAAGTCATTGGTAAATGCCCTATCGAAGGATGCCTCAGCGAACATGGATATGCTGACGAATGTGGTTTAGGTCATCAATATCTTCCTCAAGATTTAATTGATCCTGTAAGCGCAATTAGTGGCGAAAAACCAGAACTTGTAAAAATTGAAAATCTTTACTTTGACCTTGACAAGTGTATCCCAATTTTAAATGAATGGATTTCATCAATCGAAAGAGAAAAAGACACTCCTTCATTTATGATAAAAGAAATTAAAGAATTCTTTAAACTTCCTGAAATTTACATTAAACGTTCATACTCTGACGAATTAAATTCTTTAAAAGACAAACTCCCTGAATTTAAAGACGTAAGCGTAAGCGACAAAGCACCTAGCATTACAATTCAATTTGAAACTCTTGCTCTTCGTGAAAAAGCATGTGAAGTTTTATCTCAAAATGGTATTAGATACAGAACCGGAAAAACCTTAACTCCATTTAGACTTTCTGGTGACATTTCTTGGGGAGTTCCTTGTCCTGAAGTTGATGGACTTAAAAATCAAACATTCTACGTTTGGCCTGAAAGTTTGTTTGCCCCAATCTCATTTAGTAAAACATATCTTGAAAGTATAGGAAAAGATGAAAACGAATGGAAAAAATATTGGTGCTCTAAAGAAGGTAAAGTTTACCAATTCTTAGGCGAAGATAATTTGTATTTCTACGGACCAGCACAACAAGCTATGTTTATGTTCTACAATAAAGATGCAAATGTAAACGCTGATGAAGGCAAATTACAAATTACAAAAATCAATCCTATTAAATCTATTTTATATCTAAATCAAAAAGCAAGTTCTTCTGGAAGTGTTAAACCTCCAATGGCTGAAGAATTCTTAAATTACTACACTGCCGAACAATTTAGAATGCATTTCCTAGCTATGAATTTAACTAATAATAACGTAAGCTTAATGCCTAAAGCATTCAATCCTAACTCTGGCGACGAATTAGACCCTATGGTTAGAGAAGGCAACTTGTTAACAAATGTTTACAACAGAATTTTAAGAACAATTTTCTACACAACTCAAAATAATTTTGACGGCATTATTCCTATTTCTGAAATTTCTAATGAAGTAATGGAAATGTGTAAAAAAGCAATTCTTGACGTGGAAATGTTTATGCATGACAAAAAATTCCACCAAGTTTACAACGCTCTTGATGTATTTATTAGAAATATTAATAAGTATTGGGTTAAAGATATAAACGGAGCTGACAACGAAAAACTCAAATCTTTAATTGCTAACACTATGCAAATGATATTTGTAGCAAACACCCTTCTTCACCCTATCGTTCCAAGCGGAACAGAACACGTTGCAGATTACATTGGCTTAGACAAAAACAAATGTTTCAGTTGGAAAAACATCTTCAAAACATTCTACGACGTAATGGACAGCAACAGAGGAATGAAATTAACAACACTAAAAGAAAAAGAAGATTTCTTCTCACGTCACCCATGGCAAATCGAAGAAATGTTAAAACAAGAAAACAAATAATTAAAGCACCAGAAATTCTGGTGCTTTTTCTAATCAACACCCCTTTCTTGAAAATATTTTCATTTCATTCTACCAAGTAAACAATTCTTATAATTTTGAAATAAAAAAATTCTAAAAAAAGTATTAAATTTGATACACTTTTTTTAATAAAATGTTATAATGCTTTTAACAAAATAAGTTCGGAGGGGTTATGATAGAACAATTTTTCAAAAAATCGAACTCAGAATTTGAAAATGACAAAATCAAAGATGACTCAATTGAAAAAGAATCATACAGTGAAAGTTCTTACAAACATGTCAAAAAAATTCGTGAGCGCGGAACATTAATGGGATACAAAGTTCCCTACCTTCAGTATCCAGTTCAAAAGCAAGAGAAACCAAGACCATTATTTCTTGCTTTAGCAATTGTGAGTGCTGTGTTGTTTGGCTTGGCTTGTGCATTCGCAATTTATGCATTCGTTACAATGATATTACCAATGGCATATTCTGCATTAGGAATTGAAACTCCAAAATGGATAGTTTTAGATATCTATGGAATTTTACCAACTATAGGAACGTCTATCAAAATTTTCTTATGGTTAATAATCATTATGCTTGCAGCATTAATGTGTGTTCCTGCGCTCATTCTTGGCATGATAACAAAAAAATTATTCAGTTGGACAAAATTGAGTATGCAAGAAGTCGCAGAAGGTTACGAAATTAAAAATTTAATATTTAATCTTGGACTATGGATTATCTTGTTGATTGGTCTTGGAATTGTAGCTTGTTTTATGTTTAAAGGAATTAAACCAATAGGTATTGTTGCAATCTTTGTTGTAATTGCAGCGATTGATGCTGTTCTTGGAACTCTTTTAGGTTTGCTTGTGCACGCAAGAAACAAGGAAAGAAAAAAATTCAATGAACTCCCAATTGAGCAACAAGAAGATTTTAAAAGACACACTAAAGCTTTGGACCGCGCAAGTAGAACAAAAAGAAGAAATGCATTCTCTTCAAAAACAGACAGCTGGTCTGGAGTAGATTTTTAGGAGGTAAAAAATGAAATCAAAAAGCCCATTAAGTTTATTAAAATTTATAGAACTAACAATTAATGCCCGTATAGCATATAACAACGCAAAAGAAGATCCTGAAGTAAGAAAATCTATCACAAAATTTGGTACTCGCGCACTATTCTATTTATCAGTATTTTTACTTCTTTGCGGTGGCGGAATTGGTATCTTTGTACTAAGCCTTGGAAACTTCATGTCTGCAGGAATTTTCCTATCAATTATAGGTATAGTATCTAGTGTTTACATGTTTATTTGGGGATTACCGTACTTTGTTCTTGCACTTAATCTAACCATTAAACAGTTGCGTTTAAACAAAAAGTTTGTTGGCTGGTTAGCATTATCAATAATTATTTTAATTGTACTAGCATTCATTGTAGCAATCGTAGTTTTACTATTAAAAATGTAAAAGAAGCGATTGCTTCTTTTTTTATTTTATAAAGAAAAAAATTTTAAATACTTTTTGCTTTAGTTAATTCTGATAATTTGTAGACATAATTTTTAGATTGTGCTAAAATATTCTTGTTTTGAGGTAAAGAACAATGAACGAAAGAATTAAAAAGTTTTTTAAATTTAATATGCTAGTTTTCATATACTCTATTTGTGCAATCTTAATGGAATTAATTAGCATTTGTTTTACAGACTGCAAACCATATCTAACAAAACCGGTTTATCCTTTAGTTTTGTTTAGTTTAATTTTACTCATCTTATTTTTATTTAAAAGTGTAAAAACTAAGGTAACAATTTGTTCAATATTACTATTTGCCCAAGTCGTTTTAAACGTTGGATTTGTCTATCTTTATGATTCAAACGGAACATATTTTGAATGGGCAATGATCAACCAACGAAATGATGCTTTTGGAACAATTGAAGATTTATCTTTAAGGTGGAGCCTACTTACAATTTTAATGACTATATTTGTTATATATTTAATTGGCTCAATTCTTACGATAAAATTTTTCTACAAAAAGGACACTAAACATAAAACTTACAAACTTACAAAAATTATTATCTCTTCCCTTCTCGCAATTTGTTCAATATTTATTGTTTTGAATCCAACAATAAGCGCAATTCAAAGTAGCAAACAAAGTTATGTTGACAGATTTTTATATAGTGACGCAACAAGCAAATATCAACAACTTGGAATTTCTTCAAATGCAATTTACGAAACTATTAATGGAACAATTGTTGACAACCTTGTAAAGCATGACAACAAAGGAATAGAAAAATTTATTTACGAAGATGAAAATGCTTTACTTGCTACTTCTCCATATTTTGGAATTAGCAAAGACAACAATTTAATTTACATACTTGTAGAGTCGTTTGAGTGGTATGTGTTCCTTGAAAATTGCACACCAGAACAATCTCAAATTTTGTACCCAAACTTAAATAAATTCTTTTCAGATAGCATATATGCAGACAATTTCTATGCAAGAGAAAAAACAGACACTTCAGAAATGCTTGCCCTACTTGGAAGCAACCCTACAGGGAAATATACAAATTATGATTTCCCCAACAATTCTTTCGATTGGTCGCTTCCTAATTTATTTAAAGAGCATGTTAAAAACAACGGTAAAGACCTTGTACAAATCAAATCATTCCACCAAAACAACGGAGATTTTTACAACAGAAACACACTTCATGAAAATTTAGGATTTGAACAACTAATCGACATAGAAGAAATGAAAGAATTCGGTCTTGTTGACACATGGAAAGGAAACCGAGAAAAGGGTCAAAGAACGCTAGACTCTGAAACTATGCTAAAAATGAAAGATGAAATGTTCCCAGACACTGATAGCACAAATCAATACATGACATTCTGGTTAACATTTTCAATGCACGGACATTACAAAGACAGAAAAATACTTAAACCTTATTACGACAAACTTGATTCAGTTGGAGCCTACCCTGAAGGTAAAGGAACTAAAGGTGATTATTTAAGAACATATGCTGCAACGGTTATGGATTTTGACAAGGCTCTTGGAATTATGATGGAAAAACTTGAGCAAAACGGAGATCTTGAAAACACCACTATTGTAATGTTCGCTGACCACAACACCTATTACAACAATTTAAGCTATTATGCTAAAGACATTGACGAAAGATACAACAGTGAATTGTACAGAGTTCCATTTATGATTTACGATCAAAAGTTAAAAACTCAATACGAATTAAACGAAGGAACAAACAAGATTTCTAAGTTCACAACCACTTCAGATATGTTGCCTACTATATTAGATATTTTCGGAATAAATGGTTACAAAAACTTATACTATGGAACTTCTATGTTTGTAAAAAATGTTGAATCTGTAATATTTTCTAGAGCGTACGGAATTTTTGTTACAGACAAATTAATTTGTTTTGGAGCAAACGACCTTCTTTACAAATCTAGCGATTTCACTAAAGATGACTACGAAAGTTTCTTATCCCGCGCTGAAACATTACTAACCAAACAAGAATACTTAGATAAAATTTACTACAATGATTATTTCAAAAATCATCCATTAAGAAAAATAAGTTAGAAAAAAACAACTCGTTTGAGTTGTTTTTTATTAATTAATTTCCTTTAGCTTTTCAACAAATATTTCAGCATTTGTTTTTGACTTATCATTGATATTTTTTCTTCCCCAATAATCATTGTAGAAAATTCTGTTACATGCACTAAGTTTCTCGAGTAAAATCTGAGCTTCCTTTTCCACTTGATCTATGTAATCTTCACTATCATAGAATTTGATATCTGCATATTTCATTGCTACATCGTTATTGTTTTCAGGATTATCTTTTCTTAAGTACTTAATGTTGTTTAAACTTACAAAATAAATACTGTCAGTAATAAACATATCATAAGCTCTAGAATACAAAACGCTTATGTCTAACTCAAAAGCCGAATGTCCAAAATATAAATTTCCAAACACATTTATTCCACATAAATCTAACAATGTTGGAACAATGTCAGCTGTACACATGAATTTCTTAACCTTGATTTGTGTTCCGCCACCAGTAGGATTAATTTGATATCTTTCTTGAATTTGAAGCTTAGCCAAATCTAATGCATCTTGACTAGCCATTCCTAATTCTTCATATTTATTTTTTAATTCGCTCACTAATGTAGTTGAAATGTGATTTTGAATTCGATTACTTAAACTTTCAGGAACATTAATCATAAGAGGAACTCTAAATAAATTTGTGTAATTTTCATGTTTTTCATTATCTATATCTTTTACATAATTAGACAAACTTGAGTAATAAGTGTTGTGATCGCCAAACATACAAATTATGGTGTTATCTTTTAATCCTCTTTGCTCCAGCTCTTCCATAATCACCCCAACAGCTCTATCCAATTCCATTACGCACGCACAGTAGTAGTAGAAATTGTTGTGATTAAATGCGGAGAAACTATCCCCTTTCTTTTCTTTTATTCCGAACTTAGCCATAGCATCGTAGTAACCGCGTTTTTCTAAATTGTTACGATAAGTATATTGTCCATGCATTGTTATACTTGTTATGTATGTGTAAAATCTTTGATCAGTTGGGAACATCTTGTCTGCACAAACTTCAATCATGTCAGCATCGAGATTTCTTTCACCTTTCGCACTCCAGTCAGTCATGCCCCACTTTTTCATTTGTTCAGTAGCATTGTAACTGTCAAATCCTGCAGACAACAATTCTTTATTTCTGTTGTAATAAGTGTAACTTCCGTTATGGAATGAATTTGCTGTAATATCTTCATCTAACGACTTTAGAACGTTTGCCATTGTCGTACTCATTGTATTTGATGGGAAATCGTAGTTAATATAAACATTTGTTGGATATGAACCCAAGAAGCTTAAATTTTCAGAGATATCTGTTTTTTCTCTAGAATAAAAGTTACTCATAACTAAACTTGAATCATAGAAAGCATAAAGATTTGGATACAATTCTCTTAAAATTTGCTCTGCACTTGTGTAAGGATTTCCATTTTCGTCACTGTAATTAGAATAGTTTATGTCATAACCATTTACAAACAATTCAGCGTCTTGCATAAATCCATGCCATTCAAAAGATTCTGCTAATATTGTTATAACGTTATACTCTTCCGTCGTTTCAAAGTTTGTTTGATAAATATTATTTGCATCATAAATAAATGTTTCAAGTTGCTGTTCATCTCCTAGTTTCACATTACTAAAGAATGTACCTTTTACAACTTCGTTTAGGAAATTTCCAACCGCTCCATATTCACAATAAGATGCTTCACTTGTTCTGTACAACTTGTCAGTTACATCGTTTTCAAAATCTTTGTTGTTGAAGTATAAAATTGTGCCCAAAGTGCTAACCGCTACAATTGATGTTGGAATTGCCCACCATTTGATGCTAACAGGTGGTTCAGCATGTCTAACATAACGCGCACCAAAAACAATATATAATGCAATAGCCAAAGCAGAAACTGTGAAAAAGGCGAAATTTATTGGAACAGACTCTAAAATAGCCATACCATCATTTCTTAAGTTAAACATTCCGAAATCAAAGATAGTTTCAGTCATTTCAAAGATTACAATGAAAACTAAATTGACTATCATGAAAAATATTAATAAAACTGATGATACTATATGTCTTGCCTTATTTGACGGAATTGACAATAAAATTGCAACGATAAATAACTGTAATGTCAAAAAGATGAACGGCATACGAATGTAAAACTTTCCACTTGTAACAATTACAGCCATCAATTCGATTAAAAATACTAAACCGAAATAAATCCAAATTAATGAATTAGACTTTAAAAATTTTTTCATATTTCACCTACAACAAATATACTAAATAGCACAAAAGCCATGTTAATCCAAATTTCTTTTCTGCCACTAAATATATAATTCCATACAAGAAACTGATGATCAAGTAAAAAGCTCTCAAATCCATTGCTAAAACAAAGAAGTCAATTATTCCAAAAGTAAGCAAAGCAAAAATCGCTCCATAAGGAATTATCCATTTTGTTTTAAAAATCTTTTCGCAACCTTTTTGTGTGCAAACTATGAACAAAATCATCAACACCATTCGAACTGCAAATGAAAGAATTTCCACCGCATTGCAAGCCAATCCGACAGATGTAACTTTTACACCTAGAGAGTATACGATTTTTACTTTCCAATTTATGCATGCACTTACAATTAACATAGGTAAAATTGCTAAAACAAAAAGTAAAATTACTTGAATTGTCGTTAATTCTTTTTTGTTTTTGTTTTCAAACAGTTCTATTTTCAGTTTTTTACAAACAAACAAAATTAAAATAATTTCAACACCCCAAACAATAGCATTGATTAATGAGGTAAACAATTTAACTAAATTTCCATAGTAAATATCATCAAAAATCGGCACAAACAATTCGCTCACAGCGCTTGAATACAAACACAGCAAAATAATTCCTGCCAAACAAAAATATTTAATTGAACTCTTATCTTTAACAAATGTCATATTTTCACCTTACTTAAATTATACCAACTTCGACAAAAAATTACAATCGTATATTAAAATTTTATTTCATTTTAACAAAAAACCTTTTACAATAAAGAATTTATGATCAAATATTGACTTTTATTGATAAATTAGATATAATGAATTATATCAAGGAGAAAAAATGACATTTAATTTTGTAGCAGAACTTAATATGATGAGCACTATGTTAGTTTAATATAACATAGATGTTTGTTGCGCAAATTTTAATATGTTTTAAAAAATAATAAAAAGAGAGCATCGAATGTCGGTGCTCTTTTTGTTTTGGAGGTAGTATGATTTTACAGTATAACAATAATAGACTAATGCGATTTTTATTAATATCAAAAAATAATAAAATTAAAAAAAGGAGAAATTAAAAATGAATAATATATTTATAGGACTATCTTGGCCGTATGCAAACGGCGAATTGCACATTGGACATTTAGGTTCATCTTTACCCGCAGATATTTTAGCTAGATATTTTAGACTAAAAGGGGAAAATGTATGCTTTGTAAGTGGAAGCGACTGTTTTGGAACACCTATTTCAATTCAGGCCCAAAAAGAAAACACAAAACCAGATATCATTGCGAACTTTTATCATGAAAAATTTGTTGAAATTTTTAAACAATTAGATTTTTCTTTTGATAATTACACGAAAACATCAAACGAATATCATATAAACTTTGCAAAAGATTTTCATGATGATTTATACAAAAGTTCTTATGTGTACAAAAAAGAAGAACAACGATTATTTTGTCAAAGTTGTAAACGATTTTTGCCAGACAGATACGTATTAGGACTGTGTCCTAAATGCGGGAATATCACTAAAGGTGATGCATGCGAAAAATGTGGGAAAATCTTAGAACCTGAAGAACTGTTTAATCCTAAATGTGGAATTTGCAATTCAACACCTATCTTAAAAAATACTTTTCAATATTATTTAGCATTATCCAAATTAGAAGATCAATTAAAAAAGTTTTATCAAAATAACAACGAAAATTGGTCAACAAACGCTAAAAAATTAACCGAAAGATACTTTAGTGAAGGCTTAATCGACAGAGCTATTTCTCGAGATTTAGATTGGGGAGTTCCTATTCCCTCTTCCGACTCTAAAGAAAAAGTTATTTACAATTGGGGAGAAAATGTTTTAGGTTACGTTGACGCTTGCAAAGAATATTGCGAAAAAAACAATTTCAATTTCAATGATTGGTTCAAAAGCAACGATTGTAAACATTATTATATTCACGCCAAAGACAACATTCAGTTTCATACAATAATATACCCCGCACTATTACTTGCAAATAGCAAACAATATCATTTGCCCGACAACATATATGCATACGAATTTGTAAACAATGAAGGACAAAAAATTTCTAAAAGCAAAGGAACTTGTTTGACAGCCAGAGAATTATTAGAAAAATTTGATGTTGACTTTTTAAGGTTTTACTTTGCAAAAAATATTAGTGATAAAAAAGACTTAGATTTTAGATTGGAAGAATTTGCAAACACCGTAAATGGCGAATTAATTAACAACTGGGGAAATTTTGTTAACAGAACTCTATCTTTTGTAAAGAATAAATTTAATGGAAAAATTAAAAAATCTGTTCTTGATGATAATATCAAAACAAGAATTGAAGAAACTTTTACTAACACATCCAATTTCATTGAACAAGGAAAAATTGCTAATGCTTTGAGAACAATTTTAGAACTTGTTGATTTTTCAAACAAATATTTCAACGAAACTGAACCTTGGAACGCTTTTAAGATTAATGAAGAAAAATGCAAAAATTTATGTTATCAATATCTTTCTCTTATATTGAATTTGGCAATTTTGTTAAATCCATTTATTCCTAAAAGTAGTAACCAAGTCTTGAATTGGTTAGATACAAAATTAGAACGTTATCAAACAAATGAATTGTCAGATGTTGAAATTTTAGAATTTAATCCTTTGTACTCTAGAATTTAATAAAAAAACAACTCGCTCGAGTTGTTTTTTCATGTTATATTATACTTGTTCGAGTTCTCTCATCAAAAAAATGACCTTGCGGTCATTTGGTAGAGATGAGTGGGTTTGCGCGTAAATAAAAGTTGCCACAATTGGCAAGTTTTTAGCTTGCAAACGGGAGAAATCTATGATTTCGGTCTGGAACCGACAGGTTTCGAACTTGTTCGAGTTCACTCATCAAAAAAATGACCTTACGGTCATTTGGTAGAGATGAGTGGACTCGAACCACCGACCCCCACCTTATCAGGGTGGTGCTCTAACCTGCTGAGCTACATCTCTTCATATTAATTTGTTTTAAGAACTTTTTAACTAATTAACACTAATTTTGACTTACGTCTGGTGGAGAATAATTCCATTCTCCAGAATTGCATTTGGTGGAGAATATCGGGCTCGAACCGATGACCTCCTGCTTGCAAGGCAGGCGCTCTAGCCAACTGAGCTAATCCCCCATAAATCAAAATGCATTTATATATTACCAAGATTTAAGATATTTGTCAATAAATTTTCACAAATATTTTAAAATTTTTTTATATTTTCACTTTTATTCGAAAATGTAAGTAAATTAAAATGCATTTTTCTTCCTAAAAACAAAAAATTGAGACTGAGTCTCCTACCAAATTACTGATTAACAACATTTCCATCCGACACAATCAATCTAGTGTCTGCAAGGCGTTCAAATAATTGTAATTTTTGTGTCATAATTGCAAAAGTTGTAATTGAACCGCAATCATAACCATCTTTAGTAAGAGATAAAAGTTTTTTAGTGAGTGTCATATTTTCATCATCAATGCCCAAAAGAGAATTAACGTCATCAATAATGATAATAACATTTTGTCCTAATTCATATTTTCGCATAGCTCTTTTTATTGCTAAATTTAGTAAGCTCTTTGCGTAATCAAAATTTTCAGTGATATCACAAGTAAACATTTCACAGTTGTTGAGTTTCTTTAAATACATTCTATTTCGTTCGGTAAGAGTTAAATTAATGTAAATTTTCTTTTCATCCGGACAATTTTCAAACATATTCATAATTGCTTTTGTGTTTTCGTTACTATTTTGTCCATAGATATATACATTTTGACCATACTTAATTTCAAAACTCATTAGATTTTTATCTAAAAATTTAATAGGAACATCAGGCTCTTTTGCACTGTCATCATAATAAGTAACATAATACTTTTGACCCGGGATTGCCTCAAGTCCATTTACAGCTTGAATGTTTGAAATTAAAGTTTTACCTTCCCTGTTTTCCAAAATAGCTTCAACATAATCTCCAGATACTAAATCAAAAGAGTCTGCAATAGCTTTAGGCAATGGATGCTGAACAAAACGATCAAAGCTTTTCTGCCAAACGAAATTTAATTCACCATTTCTTTCAACATAACCAGATATTTCAAAATAATTTTCTCCATCCGGACAAGAAGTATGTTGAGAAAATGTTATATTTTCATTACTTTGCACAAGATTGAAAAAATCCACGAAAGACAAGCCCACATTCTTCGGTGGACGACCTTGCTTTGACTTTTTAAGACTTGGTTGTTGAGTGCCTTCTTTTAACGACAAAATTTCGTCAATAAGTTGCTCTTTCTTTTTACTAGTAGGCGACTTAACTCCAGAACGTCTCGCAAGTTCTCTAAGCATATATATATTGTAATCGTTTAATTCTTCTCTAGTCATATTTGCCTTCGGTGAAATTTTATCACAATTTCGACAATCTGTAAAGCAATTTTGTAAAAAATGTCGAAATTTTGAACAAAATTATAAAGTTAATCCCAAACTAATCATAATTGCCACATCAACCTTTTGCATAGTTAAACTGTCTATTTCACTAATTTTATCTTTTAAACGTCTTTTATCGAGAGTTCGAATTTGTTCCAACAAAACAACGCTATCTTTTACTAAATGATACTTTTCTCTCTCAAGTTCTATATGTGTTGGAAGTTTTGCTTTTTCTAGTTGGCTAGTAATCGCGGCAACTATTACTGTTGGACTATATTTATTACCGACATCATTTTGCACGACCAAAACAGGGCGCATTCCACCCTGTTCGCTCCCAACAACGGGACTAAGATCAGCATAATAAATTTCACCGCGAATAACTTCCATTAGTCTCCCTTCAAATAAGTTAATGTAATCGACAAATCATCAAAATTGTCAAACTCTGTAACGATATCGTTTACAAGAGAAATGTAATTACTATCATTATATTCATCGATATCAAATTTGGCACATTTAGGCTTGCTTAATGGCTTGAATTTTTCTAAATAATCAAAGTAAGCCAAAACTTCATCTAACATATTCTCTCCTAAAAATTAAAGGTTAAACCTTAGCAAGTTGTTTTTTTAATTTTTCGTAAAAATCTTCTTGAATTTTCTTAAATTCGTGTACCATTTCAGTGAGCTCTTCATTTTTTACAGGCATGTCTTTTTCTGCTTTGATGGTGTCAACAATTCCCATGCTCGTTCCGGCAATCATCATTTCCACAATATGACGAGAAGAATTGTCCATCCACAGAGACATGTAAAGCATAGCTGATTGTTTAAATTTTTTAAACACACTATTTTCCTTAACTTCTTTGTCATTGCTCATAGCAACAGCGTCACATTTTGAAGCAAACTTTTCATACATTGAATACTGCTTTTGAAATAATTTTTTCAAATCCTCTCGTTTTGTTTTCTTTAAAACTTTGTCAATTGCTAGCATTCCAACTGTAGCATCTTGGTACATTCTATTTAACAATAAAATCTCATTTTTTTGCATAATTTCCTCCAATTTTAGTTTTTGTGTAAAATTTAAGAATATTCATAAAATTTATAATAAAAAAATAATTATGTAAAAAATAAAGATTATTATTAATAATAAAAAACTCTATAAAATAGAGTTTTAAATAGATTTATTTTAATTTTTTAATATAAATAAAATTTGCTGTTTAATAAATATTCAATTAAAACAATTTTTATTAGAATTAACTAACTTTATTTTTTTTAATAAAAATATAATTTGTTATTAAACAATAAAAAACACCCGTAATAACGGGTGTCTTAATTAAAATGCAACAGTTACAGTAATTGTGTCTGCTTGATTACAAGATTTAAATATATCACTTAAATTTGTTAAATCAAAATTATCTTTTGTCATTGTTACAGACTTTTCTCCGAAAGTAAATGTAACACTTTGTGGATAATGTTTAACAATGTCAAAATTGATACCTGAAGCTTTTTCGATATAAATATTGTCAAAGAAGTAAGCCTTCAATTCGTCGTTTGTATATTTTGTCATTGAATCTACAACACCAAAATAATCAACAGCTTTATCTTTAATTACAAAATCTTTACATGCTACAAATTTTGAAATTTTATTTGTAATTTTAATGAAATCATTTTCTGGTGCATATGCGTTTTTATATTCGACAAGCACGTCTCTTATATTTACAGCTTCAATTACATAATTTGCAATTTCATCATTGTTTTTACCAATTAGAACAATCGCTTGATCTTCTTGATAAGTTTGAACAATCAAATTTGTTACAGTTAAAGTTTCATCTGAATTCTTTTTGTAAACAATCCAATTTGATTTAGTTGTTTCAGGTAAAATACAACCATAGTAATTTTTACCTTCTGTGTAAGTTTCAATTGAATATGTTTTCTTAACAAGTTCATTTCCATCTTCAACAAATGTCACAGTGTACTGAATAGCAAATTTTTGAGCTACAATTTCTTGATTTGTTGTGTAGTTCAAATCAACTGTTGGCCAAGCTAATTCATAATATTTTTCAACTACAACTCCATCAAGACTAGGTAATTCAATTGTTGAAAGGTCTGTTTCAATAGTGTATGTTTTTAAAACTGATGTAGAGCTATCCGCAAACGCATACCCTTCTGGAAGTTTGTATGTTACATTATATTGAGTTGGAGTTTTAACTAATACAACTACAATATTTCCACCATTAGTTAAATCGTAATCATCCCATTTTGTATCATAATGCTCAACAGTTGGAACTTCTGGAACAGTAATTGTTTTGTTTTCAATGTCATATGTTTCAGTAGCAATTTCAGTTTCACCATTCTTGAATGTAACAGTATACTCAACTGGAGTTTTTACTAATTCAACTGTTTTGTTTTCAAGTTTTGTTAAATCATATTCTTCCCAACGAGTTTCGTAATGGGCTATTGTTGGAACTTCTGGTTCTTCAATTGTTCTGTCTAAAATTGTATAAGTGTCGCTACCAACTTCTGTAGAACCGTTCATAAATTTAACTGTGTAAGATGTTGCAGTTCCGCTAAGAGTAACGTTTTCAAAATCCTTAAGTTCATTTGTGTCAAAAGATGACCAATTTACTTCTCCTTCAAAGTAAGCTTTTACGTCGTCAGGAATTGCAGGAGCAACAACTTCTTTATTTTCAACAGTATATTGTTTTACTATTTGAGAAGATTCATTTTCAAATGTAAATCCTTCTGGTAAATTAAATTTCACAGAATAAACGATTGGACTAACTACAGCCATTACTTCAACTGAATTTTGTTCATCAAAATCAAATGTGAATTCTGGCCAAATCATTTCATAATGTTCTTCAACTTCTACGTCAGTTAAACTTGGTAGAACAAAAGATGATTCTTCATCTAAAACTGTGTATGTTTTCTCAATGAATGTTATTGAATCAACAAATTCATAACCTTCTGGTAAAACAAATTTAATAGGATAGTTGATAATAGATTTTTCTACTTGAATTTCTTGTCCTACAACAAATTCTAAAGTATAGTCAGGCCAAGCAAATGTATAACCATTTTCTACAGGAAGAGCTGGAACAACTATTGAATCTTTATTTTCTACTGTATACTCAACATTTCCACCATCCACAACGCTGTGACCGTATTTAAATATCAAACTATATTTATTAGGTGTTTCAATTCTTGTAATAGTTACGTCTTGTGTGATCTTAGTTTCACTAGTAACTTCAGTTTCTCCAATTTTATAAACATATGTATAATGTTCTCTCGGAGTATATTTAGAATTTAATTCCTCTAAAATACCATTTGCACCACTGAATTTAAAACTATCTTCGAAAGTTCCGTCTTTTACAACGACATTAAACTTTTCTTCAGCGAAAACAGCCTTAAATTTCGCATTTTTACTAATTGACAATTTTAATTTCTTATTTAAGCTATAATCTTTATCGTTTTTTTGCCATTTAACGAATGTCATTTTTTCTTTCGCAACAGCATTAAGTTCAAGCTTAGATTTTTTTGTTACAGTAAATTCATCTGAAGTTCCTGCACCAATTTCATAATCCTTGTCATCAATAGACAATTGTACTTTTCCACCATCAGATGCTGAAATTGACAAAGTATATTCTTTCTTGTCTTGAACATTTTTAGTCACAAAGATAACACCAACGGCTAGTGCTGTAACAATTAAAACTGGTATAAGAATACTAATTAATTTTTTCATAATTTTCCCCTTATGTTACCGTTATCCAACGATAATTTCATCAAAATCAACATCAGGCACAGGTTCTTTTAAATCTGCATTTTCTGTTGCAGAAGATGATGAGCTATCTGATGTTTCTGGAGCTAAAGTTGTTTCACTTTCTGAAGTCACAATTGAAGAATCTACAGACCCTTGAGGTTCTTGTGTAGCATCTGTTGATGGAGTTTCAACAACTGGTGGCTCATCTGTAACTGTGTCAGATTGTGATGGTGTTGTAGGAGCTGGTGTTGTTGTGCTTTCTGTTTTAAGACTTGCATTGTAAGTAGCAACAAGTTCTGAAATAATTTTGTTTAACTTTGCTTGTTTAGCTTCATTCCAAACTAATCCACCAAAATCAACAGTCACAGTTACACCTTCAGTCTTTTCACCATTTAATCTTCCGGCTAAAATATCTTCTAATTCTTCCACGCTCAAAGCACCGTTTGAACTGTTAATTGTAACTGGAATTGAGAATTCAGTGTATTCTGAATAAGAAGTAATAATTCTCATACTGTAGTTATAAGTATCATTAGATGCTGGCAATTTTCCCTTGTAGCTAATTCTAGTTGAATGAGCAACATCTCCGCGAACAATTTCTTCTAATTTGTCCATACCTTCTTTAGTCATTTTTGAAGTTTTAAGACCTTGTCTACCAACTTCTTGAATGAGAGCATCCACAATATTTTTGCCTTCTCCCAATTTTGAAACATCAAAATCAGCTCCGATTTGTTCTAAAATTTGTTCTTGAGTGAAAGTTACAATGCTTTCGCATGTGTTATTTCTTACAAATTCGAAAACTAGATCAAGGTATTCCAAGATTGAAGCGTTATTTCCAATGTATGCTCCATCTTTAAACATAGAATGAGCTGTTTTTCTGATTTCCATCATGTCATCAATATTTTCTTCGTTGGCTTTGTATGTAGCATAACCGTCAGACACCGCTCCTTGACCTGTCATAACTTTTCCAAGCACTCTCAATTCAGCATTTTCTTTAGTTTCTCCAACGACTTCAAATCCAGAACATTTAATTAAGATTTTAATTGTGTTAACTTCACCAATTTCGTAATCAGATCCTACAGCTTTTGCAATAGCTTCTGTTTTTTGAGCGATTTGAGAGTCTTCAACATTCTCATCACTACAAGCTGTCAAAACAGCTGGAGATACAGCTAACAATAAAGCCGTTAAGAAAGCACCAATTCTCTTCTTACCTTTAGAAATTCCGTAACCAGTCTTAACTGCAGCTTCTTTTATTGCTTGTCCTGCACTCTTAGCAAGAGCTCCTGTTCCTCTTGCAAGTTTTTTCATTCTTTCATAAATTGACATTTTTTGTTCTTCAGTCAATCCCTTAACAAATTCCTCAACATTAATATTCTTTTTCATTTTCCCCTCCATAATTTTTCGAGATGATTATATATTAACACAAAGTGTCGAAATTGTCAATACCCTTTTTTATTATTAGTTTTTAAATCGAAAAAATGCAAAAATGTACTATATTTAAGCTGATTTTCTTATCTTTTAAAAAGAACTTGAAAAAAATATTTTAAAAATTTAAGTTTTACAGAGTAAAACTTTTTTAAAAAAAAAGAAAAAACGCAAGGAACTCCCTCACGTTAAATAAAGTTCAAAGCATAGCCCAGCATTAAGCTTGGAACAATCATCATAATGATGATAAACAAATTTTCTTTCCAGTTTTTGTTTTGTTTAAACAAAACAACAAGTCCAATTCCTGCGTTTACACTTAACCCTGCAACAAGTGAGCCAAACGACAGTCCTCCAAGCATAAACAACTTAGTAATTGCTACACTTGATGCGCAATTAGGAATAAGTCCAACCAAAACAGCCAGAATAGGTTGCAAAGCAAGACTTCCGTTTAAGAAGTTAGCAAGGCGTTCTTCACCTATCCAAATATGCGTAATACATGTGAAAATCAAATTTATAGCAAATATGAACGCACTAATTTTTAAACAATGCAACAAGGGATGCTTCCAGTCATAAGATTTTGTTTCAACACTATGATTGCAACATCCTCCAAAAGAAACTTCTTCGTGATCGTCATGTTCTTCATGATCGTGTTCGTCGTTATGGTAGTGGTGATCATGATTTTCATGAACTTCTACTTTTTTCTTAAAAATAAGCTTGTATAAAACGATGGACAAATAACCAACAGCTATTCCAAACACAACTTTAATTGCGATTAAAAGGAACATCCAAGGTATGAATTTAGGCTCAGACAACATTAAAGGCAATGCCTCATCGCTTGTCGCAATGTAAACGGCAATTAATGTACCAATCGAAATGTACTTTTTCGAATACATATCTGTCGAAATAATTGAAAATCCGCATTGAGGAACACATCCAATGATTGACCCAAACACTGGCCCGCTTTTACCCTTTAAAAACTTATTGTTTTTAAAACTAATGGCACACTTAAATTCAATCAATTCAATAATGTAATAAACTATGAAAAGAAAAGGCAACACTTTGGTTGTGTCAATGAATGCTTCTAATAGAACATGTAAAAATTCGTGCATAACCCTCTCCTTAAATAGCGAAACTATTTTGTTTAGCATTACTCAAAAATGCAGTTTGTTGTTTAGAGCAATAAAAATTCTTGCAAACGCAAGAACCTTTAGTTTAAAACACTCCGCATTGCGCCAAGAAACACGCCACAACAACTGCTATAGCAAACAAAACAATCAATTTTAAAAATTTCATAGTTTGATTTTAGCACAAACAAAACAAAAAATCAATAGATATTTAAATAAATCTACAACAAAAACAAGCGAGAATTGCACATGAGACATTACACAACAAAGCAATTGGAATTGTCAGCAATGTTTTTTTGACATTTGTCGACGCAAAGTAAATGCTACTTACGTAAAAAATAGTATCTGTGCTTCCCATAATAACGCTCGCGCAATTTCCAATGTAACTGTCAACTCCGTATTGTGCGTAAATATCTCTTAACAAAACATATCCAGCATTAGAACTAAACGGACGAATTAATGTCAATTCACAAACTTCAGGAGGAATCCCTACCCAACGAAAAACTGGCGCTAAAAAATTACACAAATATCCACTTAAACCACTGTTCCTAAACAATTCTACTGCAACAAACATTGCAATTATAAAAGGTAAAAGCGACGCCATTAAAGGCAAAGCTCCTTTTGCTCCTTTTACAAAACTTGAGTAAGCATCCACACCCTTGATTACTGCATAAATTAAAACAATTCCAATGAACAAAGGAATAAACAAATCAACCATTCTTCCTCCTGTAAATAGCCATTACAAGAAGAACTCCTAAAATAGTCGGCAAAAAAGTTGAAATGATTGTGGGAATTATCACACTGCTTGGACTTATGCTCCCCGCCATAGCTCTCATACCTATTACTGTGGTAGGAAAAATTTGAATCCCTGTAGAATTTATAACTACAAGCATAATCATCGCTCTTGTTGCTTTATTGCTTCCCTTGTCCATGCCTTTCATTGCTTTGATACCATAAGGAGTTGCGGCACTTCCAACACCCAACATATTTGACGCAATGTTCATACAAATATTTTTTCTAGTTTCCTTGTCTGTTCGTCCAAAAATTTTTTCAACCGGACGAGACAAAATGTTTGATAATTTATGACTTAATTTACAATCATCCATAACTTGCATTATCCCCATCCAGACAGCATAAATGCCGACAAACTCAATCGCCATGGTTACGCCCATTTTTGCACCATTCATCATTGTTGAAATTATTGTAGATGGCGCGAAAATACATGTCATTATCAAACTCGAAATTATTAAAACAACCCAAATTTTACTCATTGCTTAATATATGCGGACAAGCAAAAAAAAATGAAAAAATGCCTTAAGGCATTAATTCATATCAATATCAAATTCAAATGATGTGAAAACTGCATCTAAAATTACGTTACATTTATCTCTTTCAGTTTGTGCACTTGTCATTTCTGTAGTCAACGAATCAGAAGCAATTGCATACGCTCTAAATTTTAATGTAATTTCAATTCCTTGATAAGTGTTTCCCAAACCCCTGTAAAGTTTAAGTTGATCTTTTTCAATTACTGTAATTTTGTCTTCTGTTTGCACTTGAGTACTAATTAAACATCTGTAATAAGATGTTTCAGTTTCTCCTAACTTTGTGTAAGCATAAACAAAATCTTGCCATTCATTTGCTCTACCAGTAACATTAGTTGAAGGATAAAATTCGTTGTCATAATTTGATCCAATGTCAATTACTGGTTGCTTAGGTGTCGCATCCAGATTTAAATCATTCCCTTTCTTATCTCTAGTTTCTAAATTGTACAAAACCACTAAGTAAATAGGTTTTGTAGAATCGTTTATAATAGTCAACGGAGTGTTTTGCATTCCTTCGTTAGGAACAACATTTGAAGAATTCGTAATTAACACTTCGCTTGTTCCACTTGAAGCACCCACTTCGTCAAAATCGATTTTTAATGTCGCTAAAGTGATTTTTCCTGCAACCTTATTAGAGTTTGAACTGTAATACGCAAAAACTCCAGCAAAAGCAATTGCACCAACCAACAATATAGCAAGAATAATTATTGCAACAGTTTGTCCTGTAAGATTTTTCTTAATCATTTGTACCCCTAATTTAAAAATATTCTAGAAAATATGCAAATAATTGTCAAACAAATTTTTACACTTTGCAAAATTTAATAATCTTTTTATTTTTTCATTTGATTTTTAGTGAAAATTTTATTATTATATAAAGGTATGAATACAGATTATAAAGACATCCCTGCGTCAGTTTTAATGACGAGAATTGGTCTTGTTTTATCTAAATTAGGAATGAATGAAAGATACGCATCCTTTGAGTACCTTAATTTTATTATTACTTACATGATAAAATATAGCGATGAAAGTGATGAAGCCTTCGATTCTGCTTGTCAAATGTTAATGGAAAAAAATTCAATTAGCATGCGAGCAATCACTAACGGTGTAGGCAAACTTATGAACAGTTGCACACATGAACAAATTTTAGGCAAACCTTACTATCTTCAGCAAAGATATGGAATCAAAAACAAAATTCGAATGATAAAATCTTTCGTTTTGAAATGTAATCTTATATAACTTGCCCTAATATGTAATTTTTAACTAGATAAATAAACTCACAACATCTTGGCTTTTTCTCTTTGTTCCAAAATACGATGAGTTTATTTTTTAATATCGGTTCCCAAAGTTTGTCTATTAAATTTCTTATATCCCTTTCTATAGTACATTCATTCTTTTTATGTTTTTCGGCAATATAAGGATAAACATCTTTGTAAAAAGCCTTAACTTTTGCATTTTGATTAATTAATAAGTCTTGAATATCAACCAAATAACTAAATCCCCTATATTTATAAGACACTCCCAATTCTTTAATTTTTAATGTTAAAAAATAATTGTTAGTCAATGTTTCTTGGTATAATTTTTCTTTTTGTGTCATATTTTTCCCTTTTAAATTTTAAGAATGATGCAAGTATAACACAGAAAAACTCTCGCGTCAAACAATTTTGTACAAAATTCAAATATTTTTGTACAAAATTATCAAAATTGGCTTAAATTTCGACAAAAACGGCTAATTTTAGTACACAAAAGACTACTTTTTGTTCAAAATTTAGCACGTTCAACAAAAAAAATGAGCAATCACGCTCATTTTTTTCTTATTCAATACCTTTCATTGTTAAAGAAATTCTCTTTTTAGTTAAATCAACACTTAAAATTTTAACTTTAACTTTCTCTCCCACCTTAAGAACGTCGCTTGGGTGAGAAATATAAGCGTTACTAATTTGAGAAATGTGAACAAGTCCGTCTTGATGTACACCAATATCCACAAACGCACCGAAGTCGATAACGTTTCTAACAACGCCATCTAAAACCATTTCAGGTTTTAAATCTTCCATTGAAAGAATGTCACTTCTAAGTTCTGGTAACGGCATATCTTCACGAATATCTCTACCTGGTTTTAAAAGTTCTTTAACAATATCATTTAAAGTTGGAACTCCAACACCGATTTCATCTGCAGTCTTTTGTTCACCTCTGTTGTTAATCAAAGACGGAAGCATTGAAAGTTCTCCAGATTTAATATGTTCATCAGTCAAATTAAAGATTGCAAGCAATTTCTTAACTGCGTCATAACTTTCTGGGTGAACGCCAGTGTTATCTAAAATGTTGTTTCCGTCATTAATTCTTAAGAAGCCTGCACATTGTTCATATGCTTTAGGTCCCATTTTCTTAACGTTTAACAAATCGCTTCTGTTTTCGATATGTTTAACTTGAGAACGGTAATCAACAATGTTTTCAGCAAGGCTTGATGAAATTCCAGAAACATATGATAGCAAGCTAACTGATGCAGTGTTTAAATCAACACCAACAGAGTTAACGCAATCTTCAACAGTATTTTCAAGAACTTCGGTAAGTCTATTTTGAGGCATATCATGTTGATATTGTCCAACACCGATTGATTTAACATCTATTTTAATAAGTTCAGCAAGAGGATCTTGTAAACGTCTAGCGATAGACACTGCACTTCTTAAATTTACATCATAATCAGGGAACTCTTTAGCCGCAAGTTTTGAAGCACTGTAAACAGACGCTCCAGCCTCATTAACCATAGCATAACTAACTTTTCTTGGAAGAGTTTTAATTAATTCCGCCACCAAAATTTCACTTTCTTTACTTGCTGTTCCGTTTCCAATTGCAATAATATCAACATTATTCTTAATAATCATATCAGCAAGTTTTTTCTTTGCTTCTTCAACTTTGTTTTGAGGAGGTGTTGGATGAACAACAGCAGTATCTAAAACATCACCTTTTTCGTCAATGACTGCAATTTTACAGCCATTGTAATATCCAGGGTCGTAACCCATAATGATATTATTCTTTAAAGGAGCTTGAAGAAGTAAAGGTTTTAGGTTAACTTCAAACATTTTAATTGCTTGTTCGTTTGCCATGTCAGTCAATGTACTTCTGCATTCTCTCTCAAGAGATGGGAACAAAAGTCTGTCGTAACTGTCAGCAATTGTGTCTAGCATAATTTGATTTGTAAACTCATTATCCTTTAAGTAAACTTTTTCAATTTCTGAAAGCATAAGTTTTTCATTAATTTCAACGCTTACTTTTAAGCAGTCTTCTTTTTCTCCTCTGTTAAGAGCCAAAATTCTATGACTTGGAAGTTTTACAACGTCCCCACTAAAATCTTTGTAATTTTCGTAAGTTTTGTTTTCGTCCTTTTCTTCAACCCAACTTGCTTTCACTTGAGCTTTCTTAGAAATAATTTCTCTTAGAGTCTTTCTTAAGTTTGCATCATCACTTATGCGTTCAGCTATTATGTCTTTTGCTCCAGCAATTGCTTCATCTTCGTTTTTTACACCTTTTTCTTCATCAATGAAGTCTTTAGCGTAAACCACGATTTCTTTGTCTACGTTTTGAGCTTGAATGATATCAGCAAGAGGTTCAAGACCTTTTGCGATAGCCATTGTAGCCCTAGTCTTTCTCTTTGGCTTATATGGACGATAAATATCTTCAACTTCTGTTAAAGTCAAAGCATCTGCTAAAGCTTTTTCTATTTCTTCAGTCCATTTGTCTTGCTCTTTAATTACTTTTTCAACCTTTTCTTTTTCTTTGTTGAGGTTTCTTAAATAATTAAGTCTATCTGCAAAATCTCTCAACACTTGGTCATCACAAGCTCCGTGAGCTTCTTTTCTGTAACGAGCGATAAATGGAATTGTGTTTCCTTCATCAATAAGATTAATAATGTTTTCTGCGTACATTTCACGCAAATTAAATTCGTAAGCTAATTGTTTTTGTATTTCCATAAAATTTCCTTTTAACAAGAAATATTATAACAAAAAAATTTTAAATCTCAAAACAATTTTAAACATTTCTTTTCTATGTAAGTTTGACATTTCTTTTGTCTCATGATATAATTTCAATACCCTTAAGGAAACAATAATGAATCTCATAAATTTGCTGACAATTAAATTAAAAAAAACAAGGCCTACTTTTGACACATCCTCTTATTATGAAATCATAAGCGAAATTCGAATGATTGAAGACGAAAACGATGATCTAAAATACCACCCAAAAAGGAACAACGAAGAATTCAAAAATTTTATTGCCAGCAATATTTTAAAACGAATAAAAAAAATATCTTTATTATATGAAAATTTCCTTATTATTTTTAATAACCTAAAAAACGACTTAAAAAATGAAACTAACAAAACTAAAAGAAAACAACTTCAACAAGATTTTACACATGCGAAATCTATGTATAAATTTTTAAGATTTGAATTCGAATTTATTTTTGCTTATTTGAAGAGCGGATTAAAAAGATTAAGCCCCGAAAAACGAAATGAAATCGTTAAATCCATGATACAAGCTTTTAATCTTGAAGGTAAAAAATATAATAATTATTTAATGTAAAAAAAATAGACCATAATGGGTCTACTTTTTATTTTTATAATTTTCTCGCCTTGTTTTTGCATCTTGCTCACTAAGTTTTATTAATTTATTTTTATTTGATTTGTTCACCTTGTCTAAAATCGAAAATCTATTTTCAGTTTCAACAAAATCTTTGTAATTCATTAACGGATCAAAACTGTCAATCTGCATACGTTCTTTAGCATTTGGATTAAATCTAAACAAGGTGTTGTATCCACTTTTAACTGAATTTTGAGAATGAATTTGACTGTCACGCATATTATACCCATGATTTACACAAGGAGCATATGCAATTATTACGCTTGGTCCGTCATACATTTCCGCTTCAATAAAAGCCTTCAAACATTGATCAGGATTTGCGCCCATACTAACCTTAGCCACATAAACATTTTCATAAGTCATAAGCATGCTAGCAAGGTCTTTCTTTTTCGTTGTCTTTCCAGTAGAATTAAATTTAGCAACAGCACCTCTTGGAGTCGATTTACTTGTTTGACCTCCAGTGTTAGAGTAAACTTCAGTATCGAGAATTAAAATGTTTACATTTTCGCTACTTGCCACAACATGATCAAGCCCTCCAAATCCAATGTCGTACGCCCAGCCATCACCACCGATTATCCAAACACTTGGACTTGTGATCAAACTTAAATTATCAAACAAGAACAATTCATCGCCTTTTAAAACATGACCTTTTTTATACTGTTTTAAATCAAGAATTAATTGTTTGTTATAATCATGATTTTCTGTATTTTCTAAAAATTTATCGATTTTTTCTTGAATTTTCTTAGAAAAATGCATGTTTTTTAAAGATTTTATAAAATTTTCTCTTTGATTTTTTCTTGAAACAGAAATTCCGTAACCAAATTCCGCATTATCTTCAAACAATGAATTTGCCCAACTTGGTCCAAATCCATCTTTATCTTTTGAGTAAGGACACGTTGGATATGTTGCACCATAAATCGACGAGCAACCTGTTGCATTAGCGATTAGCATTCTATCACCAAAAAGTTGAGTCACAAGTTTTATGTAAGGAGTTTCTCCGCATCCAGCACAAGCTCCGTTAAATTCAAAATAAGGCTTTTTAAATTGAACGTCTTTTACTGAATTTACAGATTTAACTTCTTGACATTTTAAAGAAGAGAAGACTTCAAAATTAGAAACTTCTTTTTGTCTAATTTCTTCACTGTCTTTCATGATTAAAGCTTTCACAGGACAAACACTTGCACACACCCCACATCCTGTACAATTCAATGTGTCAATTTGAAGCCTGTATTTCCCAGTTTTGTCAAAAGTATCTTTAGTCTCAAAAGATTTTGGTAATTTTTTGTCTTTCGAAACAACAATTGGTTTGATTGCATAATGTGGACACATCATACTACATCTTCCACATTCAATACATTTTTCTTTTATCCATTCAGGCAAGTTTTGACTTAATGCACGTTTGTCAAACTTGGACGTATCAGTAGGCATGAAACCAGACTCATTAAATTTACTAACTAAAATTTCATCACCCTTTTGATTGCTTGTTGGAACAATGATTTCTTCATAGTAGTCACACTGTTTTACTTTACACACTTGAACATCCTGAATGATTAATTGTCTATTGTTAAATTTCCTAATTGCACTCTTTACATTTTCAACCGCATTTAAGTTAGCTTCAACAATTTTTTGTCCTTTATTTGAATAAGTTTTTTCAATTGATTTTTTAATGTTTTCCTTTGCTGTTTCAAACGGTAAAATATTAGTCACTTCAAACAAGGCAGTTTGCATAATAGTGTTAATTTTTCCGCCCAGACCAAAATTAGAAGCAATTTCATTAGCGTTAATAACAAATGTCGAAATATTTTTTCTAACGATTTCTCGTTTCATTTTGTTAGGCATAATCTTGTTTAAAGTTTCATTGTCATAGCCAGTGTTTAACAAAAGAATTCCATTTTCTTTTAAACATTCAGTAATGTCATATTTTTCTAAGAAACCTTCATTGTTACACATAACAACATTAACCTTTCTAGGATTAAATGGCGCATCTATTTTTTCTTTGCTCACCCTCATATGAGAAATTGTTAAACTTCCAGATTTTTTGCTGTCATAATCAAAATATCCTTGTACGTAATTATCAGTTTCTTCACCTAAAATTTTAATAGTATTTTTAACACTACTAACACTACCATCACTTCCAAGCCCGTAAACTCTTAAACTAAAATCTGCAATGTTATCGCGATAAGTAGAATTTAATTCAAGATTAGTGTTTGTTACATCATCGTACACACCAACAGTAAAGAATTCTTTTTTTCTGTTTCGCATATTTTCAAAGACCGCAATTGCCATATCTGGAGTAAACTCTTTTCCTCCAAGTCCGAAACATCCAGAATATGTTTTTGCTCTAATGTTGTTTTTAATCAACGCATGTTCAACAAAAGAAGTTAACGCATCAACTCCATTAGGATCTAAATTACGTTCCAATATCGTAATATTTTTAACTTTTTTAGGGAGAAGTTCAACAAACCTTTTTTCATCAAAAGGTTTGAGAGTTCGAACTTTAATAATTCCAACTTTTTTCTCGTACTGTCTTTTAGCCAAATTTAAAATATCGGCACTAGTACCCATCGACACAACTACATCCGTTGCATTGATATCTCCAAAATATTCTACAGTGTCATACGAATTATTCGTAATTTCTTTTACTTTTTCTAAAGCCCATTTAAAATCATCGATTGAGTTTTTGTATTTTGCACAAGACTTAATTCTATTCTGCATAAACACATCTGGATTTTGATTTGTTCCAGCAACGAACGGATCATGATTATTTAAATACTTCGATTTAAATTCTGAAAAATATGTAGGCGTAATTACTTTTTCTAGATCTTCTAAAGTTGTCTGATTAATTGTAGAAAGTTCATGACTTGTTCTAAACCCATCAAAGAATAAAATGTATGGAATTCTAGATTTTAAACTTGCAAGTTCGCATGCTATTGCCATATCATTTGCTTCTTGTACACTACTTGCGTTAACAATGTTAAAACCAGTTTTTAAACAAGCATATACATCACTGTAATCACAGAAAATGTTAAGAGCATGAGTCGCAAGACTTCTTGACGCAACATAAAATACACAAGGCAATCCTTCGCCCGCAATTTTGTACATATTTGGGATCATTAAAAGAAGTCCTTGACTAGATGTAAAAGTTGTAGTTTTACTTCCACTTATCAAGCTTCCATGAACAGCTCCAGCCACTCCCGCTTCGCTTTGCATTTGATGAACATTTAAACAATTTCCAAAAATATTTTTTTTGCCTTGATTTGCCCATATATCACAATTTTCAGCCATTGAACTGCTTGGTGTAATTGGATAAATCATAGCCTCTTCATTAAATAAATATGCAATATTTGAAACCGCACTGTTTCCGTCTGTTATTACTCTTTTCATCTTTCCCTCTTTATAGTATTATAATACTAAAGAAAAGTTTAAAGCAAACATTTTTTTGAATTTTATTTAAATTAATTTACTAAACTGCGATACAACTTTTTATCTAAATAAAATAAAAAATGTAAAAAAATATTAATAATTGTATTATTTTAAATAAAAATTTAACGTTTTTGTTTTATTTTTTATATTTTATTGCAAAATTAAAAAAATTTTTATATAATTTCATTATGAGATATTTATTAATCGTTAGTTACAACGGAATCAACTATTCCGGATTTCAAAAACAAAAAAAAGGAAACACTATTCAGGATGAACTTGAAAACGCAATTAAAATTTTTTTAAAAGAAGAAATTAATTGTGTAGGAAGCGGAAGAACAGATGCAAAAGTTTCTGCATATATGCAACCAGTTCATTTTGAAACAGAGAAAGAAATTGAAAGCGAAAAATTCCTTCGTTCAGTCAATGCAATACTACCTGAAGATATTAAAATTTTAAGCATTACCAAAACAAAACTTCACGCAAGATTTTCAGCAAAAAGAAAAACCTATTGCTACAAAATGTACTCTTCAAACATTGAACTGCCTTTAATGAAAGATGCTTTAAAAATAAGTCCAAATTTAAATTTTAAACATATGAAAAAGTTTTTAAAGATGATTGTTGGAACTCATGATTTTGAAGGATTTAAAGCAAGCGGAAGTTCAACTGAGACAAGCGTTAGAACCATTTACAAAGCAAAGTTAATTAAGCAAGGAGCGTATTTAAATTTCTACATTACAGGAAACGGATTCTTGTACAAAATGGTTAGAAACATTGTTGGAACAATGTTAAAAATCGGCGAAGGGAAATTATCTCTTGACGAAGTAAAAAAATCGTTGTTTACTTCTTACAAATGCACCAACACTGCAAAGCCAGATTACTTGTACTTGTTGAATGTAAAATATTAATTAAGGAGGAATTATGAAAAGCAACAAAACAAAATCTTTAATTCTTGCTTACCTTTACAGCAGTTTAATTATTCTTGCCGGAGCGATTATTTGGGGACTACTTTACTACTCCGGATTATTCGCTGCAATCATTAGTATTTTTCAAATCTATTTAGCTCATTATGTTTTCACAAAAAAATCTAGATCAAATTGGATTGCTCTTTTATACTTAAGTATTTTAACAATAGTTTTAAATTCTTTCTCAATTATCATAGCTGACATTTTAGCCATTGCCTCTAAACTAGAACTTTCATTTAGCAGAACTTTCAAAATCTATTTTGATTTAATTAAATCTATTGACGAATTTAAAAGCACTGTAACAAAATCTTTATGGCAATCTATTCTTTTCACAGTAATTGGTATAGCGATAACAATCATTGACATCAATCAAAGAAAAAATAGAGTGCTCAAAATTGAAAAAAGTAGATTGAATATTCCAAAGTCTGACTCAGTCTTTGATCCCAATCAAACATACGTTAACTTGTATAATGAAGTAAACATTTCTTACAAAAAATTCAAAGAAAGCAAAGATGAAAAAACATTCAAATTTGATTTGCTTGCAATTAAAGATAAATATATTAAGCTTTTGACAAAAGACGAAATAGATATGTTAAAAGAAAGATTAAACAAGCAAAAAGAATCAAATCCTGAAAACGAACAAACCGACGTATTGAAAATTATTGAAAGCTTGCTTAACTAAGAAAAAGAAAATTGTCATGAATTTCAAAATTTCTATTGACAATTTTTTTTGTTTTATATATAATATAAAAGTATTGCTCGCTAAAAGGTTGATTCTGCCACACGGACTCAAAGCTTTTAGTTTAACCCTGAACGCGAAATAAAGGGTATTAATTTTTAAGGAGAAATATAAAATGAAAACAATTATGGCAAGACCAGCCACAGTTGAAAAGAAATGGTACATTATCGATGCTGAAGGTAAGGCTTTAGGTCGCGTAGCTAGCGAAGTTGCTACTCTTCTTAGAGGTAAGCACAAACCTACTTTCACTCCAAATGTAGACTGTGGTGACAATGTAATCGTATTGAACAGTGACAAAATCGTGTTAACTGGAAAGAAAACTGAACAAAAGTACTTTAAACGTTATTCTGGTTTCACTTCAGGTCTTAAATTAATTCAATACAAGAAAATGATGGAAGAACACAGTGACGTTGCTTTAATGAGAGCAATTAAAGGTATGCTTCCAAAGAACACTCTTGGTAGAACAATGGCTAAACACTGCTTAATCTACAAAGGTGCTGAGCACAAGAACCAAGCTCAAAAACCAGAAGTATGGAACGGAGGTAAGAACTAATGAGTGAAGAAATCGTTGAAAAGAAAGTAAGAAAAACTGCAACTAAGAAAACTACAGCTAAAGCTCAAGAATTTCTTGGAACAGGTAGAAGAAAATGCTCAGTAGCTCGTGTACGCGTTACAACTGGTACTGGTGCTATCACAATCAATGGCAAATCTCTTGATGAGTACTTTGATCTTGAAACTCTTAAAACTATCGTTAAACAACCTTTAGTTTTAACTGAAACTCTTAACAATGTTGACGTAGTAGTTAACATTTACGGTGGAGGAAAAGCTGGACAAGCTGGTGCTATTAGACATGGTATCACTCGTGCATTAATCGAGTTTAGACCAGAACTTAGACCAGAACTTAAGAAAGCAGGTTTCGTTACTCGTGACGCTAGAAAGAAAGAACGTAAGAAATACGGACTTAAGAAAGCACGTCGTGCTCCACAATTTAGCAAACGTTAAGAAACAAAAGAAGATGGATTTATTGTCCATCTTTTTTCATTTTCAACATATTAAAAAAGACTCAACTAAAATTGAGTCTTTTTATTTTACACATTCCAGCTTGTAGTTTCTGAATTTCTTAAAATTTTTACTTAATTTTCTTGATTATTCTTACAAGTTCTAGTAAAAAAAGAGGTTAAAACCTCTTTATTTAAATTCGTAACCGCACTTTTCACAGAATTTTGCAGTACCACTATTTTTAGTTTTGCATTCAGGACAATCTTTCATGCCTAAACCAGTTTCTTGTTGTGTTCCACAGTGTTCACAAATTTGAGCTTTTTTAGAAATCACTCTGCCACATTTGTCACAAAGTCTAACATCTTTAATTTTGCCAGTAGTGTTAAGATCTCTTACACTATGCCAAGTGTTAATCATACTTGTTGCAATACAAATTAAAACTACTCCAAACACCACCAACGCCAAACAAACAACACTAGCAACAGCCAAAATTATCCACTTTGACCAATGAGACATTTCCATTACTGCATATGCACCACCAAATGCAGAAGCACCAGCCAATGCAATAACAAGTAAAGCAAATAAAATTAAAGTAAATTTTCCGTATTTTTTCTCTCTGTATCTAAACAAACACATAATTCACCTCTTCTAAAGTTTTGTTCCGCAATCTGGACAGAATTTAGCGTTTGAATCTAATTCTTTTCCACATTTTGAGCATACTTTTCCACTCTTTAACAATTTTTCACCACAACTAGAACAGAATTTGCTATTTTTTCTAATTGGTTCTCCGCACTTAGGACAAGACAATGCTTGAGTAGCCCCACATTCTGGACAGAACTTTGATTTTCCAGGAATTGATGCTCCACATTTAGCGCAATTAATCACAACTTGACGTTTAGAATCTTTTGCAGATCTTACACTTTCATTAAACATTTCACCAACATGCATTCCTGCGCTAACACCAATGCCAAGTCCAGCCATATTTGAACCATTAGGATTATTTGCTGCATCTCCCATAGCATTTGCAGCTTTGAATTGAGTGTATGTTCCCATTTTGTCAGCAATAACACCCAACTTTGTTCTTTCATCCAACATCTTTTCAACATCTTCTGGAAGTGACAAGTTTTCAATTACAAATCTTGTAACTTGAAGCCCAAGTGGACCAAACTCTTCTTTTGCATGTTTTTCAACAATCTTTGAAATATCTTTATAATGAGCAGCAAGGTCAAGAGCTGACAATTTGCTTTCTCCAATTGCATCTGTTAACAACTGAACCAATGTAGACTTATATTGATCAACAATGTCACCTACTCTGTACACAGCGTTCGTTCCGAAACATTCCCTCATGAAAGCCACTGGATCATTTACTTTAATTGCAAAAGTTCCGTAACCTCTAAGTCTAATGTTTCCGAAATCAACATCTCTCATCATTATAGGATTTTGAGTACCCCATTTGAGTCCCATAAATCTCTTTGTATTTACAAAATAAATTTCTGCTTTAATACGTGAATTTCCACCTGTAGGCAAGCTTAACATTTTAGTCAAGAACGGAATGTTTTCAGTTGCAAGTTTGTAAGTACCAGGTCCAAACACATCCGCAACTTCACCCTTGTGAACAAAAATTGCCACTTGACTTTCTCTTACAATCAATGTAGAGCTGTTCATAATTTCTTCGCGTTTGTCCGTAAAGTAACGATAAACCATAACATCATTACTAACATCTTTCCATTCAATAACGTCTAATAATTGTTTTCCAAAAAATCCCATTAGTTCCTCCTATTTTTTATCCTTATGTTTGACATTTATTTTTAAATCAATCGGCTTAAAAATGTCAATTTCTTCTTTGAACAAATCATTCAATTTTTTTTCCAATTCTTTTTCTTCGTCAAAAGTTTTTTCCTCTCGCTTTTTAAAGAACGGATTAGCACTAGAACAATACGCACACTTTGGATTAAATTCTTCTAGATTTGCCCCGCAATTTTTACATTTATATGATGTATTCATGTTATTATTTTAACATTATTTTTATTTATAAGCAAATATTTCTACAAATTTTTCTTATTTTCTTTTTTGTTATTTACTTTTCTTTCTTTTAAAATTTTATCATCATTTATGTTATCTTTGTCGGAATTATCATTCATGCCACTTTCTTTTTTCTTTTTAGAAAACAACTGTTTAAGAGTTTCATCAATCTTGTCTTGAAATTTGACACTTAAGAAGAAAAGAATTCCAATGAAAATCAAAATCACAGCCCAAACAATAAGTCCCCAACCATGGAAAGGTATTATCGAACCACTTCCAAAGAATACTGTGCAAAGAATTCCAACTCCTCTTGCCAAAACATTTGTCCAAAAGAAGAACTTGAAACTCATATTAGTCATTCCCGCCACCACGCATAATATATCATCTGGGAAAACTGGGAAAAACATCATTAAGAAATAAAGATATTTTCCGTGTGACATTTTATTTTGCCACTTTTCGCTCTCTTCTTTCCCAACTATCCAATTAAGAAATCCTTTACCAGCCTTTCGTCCAATAACGAACATTATGACACTACCAATCATAACAGCAAAGTAACTTAGGAAAAACGCTTCCCACTTACCAAACACTAGAGCTCCAGCAATTGTAACAATGAAAGCCGGAATTTGAAGAATTGTTGTTTGTAAAATTTGAAAAATTAAAAAGATTAAGACACTGAAGACCCCACCTCGTTCTACAATTTTTCTAATTTTTTCTATTGAATTTACTTTTTCCCAAAGATTAGTAATCTTTAAAATGAAAATTCCAACAGCAAAAACTAGTGCTAAACAAAGAACGATTAGCACCAATCTCATAATTTTCCCATGCGTAGTGTTTTTATCAAACAGTTTCTTAATCTTTTCTTTCATTTAATTTTATTATATTCTTAATTTTTCTATTTAATCTTCAATTTCAGCTATTTTAATTAAATTTGTTCCTGTAGACTTTTTAGGAGTTCCACATGTTATAACAATTAAATCTCCACGCTTTGCAAATTTATGTTCTAAACAATGTTTTCCTGCTATTTTGAACATTTCATCCGTTGTGTTATATGCAGGAGTTTTAATTGGGACAACACCCCAAATCAATTCCATTTGTCTGTATGTCTTTTCGTTGAAAGTTGCACCTATGATAGTCTTTGACGGTCTAAAACGACTAATCAAACCAACACTCAAACCAGAACTCGTGAATGATACTATAGCTTTAATATTATTCATAAAACTCGCGTCCACTGCACTATATGAAATAATGTCTGTAGTATTTAAAAGTTCAACGTTTACAGGTTTATTGAATTGATTGTTATAATTAATATGAAGTTCTGCATTTTCCGCAACTCTTGACATCGTCTTTATTGCTTCGACCGGATATTTACCCATTGCAGTTTCACCAGAAAGCATTACACAACTAGTTCCGTCAAACACTGCGTTTGCAATATCAGTTACCTCAGCCCTAGTTGGACGATTATTGTTTATCATACTTTCAAGCATTTCTGTTGCTGTAATTACAGCCTTTCCTTTACTTACAGCTTTTTTAATTATTGTCTTTTGAATGTAAGGCAGTCTTTCAATCGGAACTTCAACACCTAAATCTCCACGAGCGACCATAATAGCATCTGTAACTTCGATAATTTCATCAATATTATCAACTCCACATTGAGATTCAATTTTTGAAATAATTTTCATATCTCCATTATTGTCTTCAATGAATTTTCTTAAAACTAACACATCATTTTTGGAGTTTACAAAACTTGCTGCAATTAAATCAACATCATTCTCTATTGCCCATAATATATCTTTTTTATCAGCGTCATTTAGGTAAGGTATTTTAAATTTTACACCAGGAATAAACAAACTTTTTCTGTTGTAAATAGTTCCAGAATTTTCAGCGCGACAAATAATATCTTTTCCGTCAACTTTCATTACTTTAAAACCTATAAGTCCGTCGCAAGCTAAAATCTTGTCACCAGCTTTCACACTTTTAGCTATTCCTGTCATATTTAGAGAAACAACAGTTTCATTACCAAGCAAAATTTTTTCTGTAAAAGTAAATGTTTGACCTTTCTTAATTTGAGCCTCTCCAGCCTCAAAAATCTTAACACGAATTTCAGGTCCTCTTGTGTCAATCATAATCGGCAAAGGAACGCTTAATTCTTTCCTAATCTTTTTTACATTTTTTACAATTTCGTCCATATCTCCAAGACGACTATGTGATAAATTTATACGTATAACATTAAGTCCCGCTTGCACCATTTTTTTCATTATAGCATAATCAAAACTAGATGGACCAATCGTCGCTACAATTTTTGTCTTTCTCATAAACACCCCTTTTTTTAATTATAGCAAATGCAACTTTATTTTACAATTAAATGAACAAGAAAATTATTTCTAATACATTGCAAAACAATTTAAAAAAAATAAAAAATTAATAAAACATTTAAACAAATTAATGAAAAATATTTATTAAAACTAAAAAATTCATAAAAAATTTAGTAAATTTTAAAAAATACCATTGAAAACTAAAATTTTTATGATATAATTTAAGTATGGAAATTTTCCAAACATGGGGATGAACTAGTTTCGACTGGTGTAATTTGTCATGATACGCACGTCGAGGGACACCTCGCAAATCATGTGTTCGATTTGACTCGAACTTAAATAAACGCAAACGAAAACAAATTAGCAATGGCTGCTTAGTGCGCCTGCCGTCAGTTTAATCGTACCGATAGGTTAAAGTCTGGCGTCGATTATCGGTGAACTTCAATTTGAACTTTCTCATTCAATTTGACGACAAACGAGGATAGAAATTAATCAGTGTCAATGTTAATGATTAGTTTTGAATTTACTCATTGACTAAACGTGTAGTGTATGATGCAACCTTGCATTAGGACATGGGTGCGACTCCCATCATCTCCACCAAAAAAAACAAACAAATTGTTTGTTTTTTTTATTCTTTTCTATTCATTTTTCTTTTCTATATATCTAGTGATTAACCAGTCATTTAACAGTATGAGTAAATATAATTTTTTATAAAGTATTGCGTATCAGTAAAAACATAAACATTTTAATTTACAATAATTTTAATTTTTGTTACAATATGTTTGATAAAATATTTGAAATTTAAAAACAATTTTAACGCTTTTAATAGTTTTTTAGGAGTACTTTGTGAAATCAATACTTAAGAATATATGGAAATTTTTAAACGGAAAATCAACTAAAATTTACATAGCAAAACTTTTAATGATTGTTAGTGTTTACATTCCATCTATATTTTATAAACATTTTAGCTATGCAACAGTCGGACTTGCTGTTTTATTTATTCTATGTGAATTTTCAACTAGTTCAATTTTATGGTTAGTAATTACTGCACTAAACAGAGCCTATCTTTCAGACAACCAAATGATGATAGTTTATACAATATTCACAATTGTTCTTTTTATAAAATTTATTTTTCAATTAAGAAAAAAGGAAATTAATTACAAAAGCAAATATTTCTTGACTATATGCTCTTTATTTTTACTGTTTACAATCTTTGTAATGTTCCCATTTTCGAAATATTATAACTTTTCCAATGCTTTGCGAACAGAAATTTTAATACTTATGCTAATTCTTTTATTTAGCCAAAGAAAAAATATCAATATTTATAACCTATTCTTATCTTTCTTCATATATGTAATCTTAGTTTCATGTTTTATGCTTGCCCTACAAAATTATATTGAAGGAGCCACTCATTACAAATGCTGGTTTAACAACAATCTATATGTAAGATTAGACGCTTTTTTAGGCAATCCAAACTTTGGCACAGCTATTATGCTTGTGGCACTGTCCGCATGGATTGTCTTATATAAAAAAGGTTTATTAAAAAAATATGTTTATTTCTTTGGATTATTTGCTATTTCAAGTTTTATTATTTTAACCATTTCAAAAACTGGAGCAATAATTTTAACTTTATTAATAATTTATGTTGTAACAGAAAGTATAATTCTAACAATTAAAACCAAAGACAAAAAACATCTGTATGAAATTTTATTTTATTTTGTGAGCATTTTAACTGCTTGTTTAGTATGTTTCAATCACACAGGAGCAATCTTAAACAGATTTTTCGGAAATCATCAATCTTCGCATTATGAACCGGGTTTAGACACTCTAACAACCGGAAGAGTTGGATTGTTGAAAAAATATTTAAAAGACATTTTCTCCTCACCAAGAACATTCCTCTTTGGTCATTGTGGAGTTTCAATTGTACACAATGTCTTCATAGACTATATTTATCGAGTAGGACTTATTCCTACTATCATTCTAGGGATTATGTTAGTTATGTCAATTGATCCATTCTTTAAACAAATCAAACCATATGGAATTATTGCTTCATTAATAGTAATTTTAACATATTGTACAATAGGTTCAACATCACTAAAACATCTTCAACTTTACATCGTGGGATACTTAACAATATATTTCTCAGCTCAACCTAACAATCAAAAAAGTAGTTAGAATTTTCTAACTACTTTCTTTCTTTTATAATCTCCATTGTGAAATTTTTATATTCTGAAACAACTCTATCAAAAACTTTAAATATAATATCATATTCATAATCATCATATGTTTTTTGTTTCTTTATTTTTTCTAAGTCAAAACCAATAAAAACAAATTTTACTATTTTGTCATTGTTATACCATAAAAATTCATCCAACATGCTTGCATTATAATTTAAATTTTCATAAGCTTGCCAATCCCCAAAACTTTTACCATCTAGCTCTCTATATAATTGTACGTAAAAATCTTTATAACTTTCATAATCATCTCTATTAAATATTATTTCTTTCATAGTTTCCTCCATCATTTTATAAATACCACTTTTGATTCATCATGAAATTCTGAATAAAATATTAAGCCGTCATTTGAATAATATAATCTCAAACCATCTCTCAATCCGTTGTCATAATCGACATCGCACTCATACCAAAGCCTGCCTTCTTTTTCTGGTAATATTCCTCTATTATTATAAAACCTATCACCACCAATCATTTTGTTGGGCGCATACTTCGACAAATCTTTCCCTCTAGACCACCCATATTTTTGCATAGCTTCGTCTTTTGTTATATAATAATCCGGAAGTTTCCCATAAGCTTTTAAGTAAACATCTGGCGCCTGAAAACCTTTGTTCGAAATATTACCCACTGATTTTGTTTCAATTTCCACATATTTACAATCGCATCTCAAATGCGCAGGTAGAGAAACTTCTTCTCCATTTTTGTAAATTTTTTTATCTCTTATAGGACAAAACATACAAGGACTAGTGCAACTTCCCATGTGAATATATTGTAAAAAATCTGCATCCGATTTAAAATAATTAAAAATTTGTTTTACTTTATCTTTGATATTATCTAAAACACCCATATTATAACACATCTCCTTAAATTTTTAAAGATAATACCATAGAAATTTTTATTTTCATCCTAAACATGTCATATTAAAAGATAAAACTTACCAACTAAAAATTGATAGTATTAAAAACATAAAATATTTTATTGACTTTTTTCGACAATTTAATTATGATGATTATATACATAAAAGGATAAAAATGCTTACTTTAATCATATTTAGCATTGGAGCAATCTTGTCATTATCTCTTGGAATTGCTTTCAATATTGACACAATGAAAATTTGGCAAATTAGTGTAATTTTTATATGTGCTCTTGCAATAATACTTATTATAAATGCCTTAGTTGCAACAATATGTTGCAAATGGTTACCAAATAAAATATTTGACAACGACAAATTTTTCACTCCTAGCAAAAAAGAATGTAGATTTTATGAAAAATTAAAAATTAAAGTTTGGAAAGACAGAATTTTAGACTTAGGAAAACTCAATAAATTTAAAAAAAATAAAATGGAAATTCCAAAAGATCCAGAATATATTAAAAAATTTATTTTAGAATGCAAAAAAGGATTTTTGGATCATTTCCTAAGTATATTTGCGTCAATCTTAATTTTATTTGCAGTTCCAAAAACATTTATTGTACCAATGGCATTACCAATGTTTATCACAAGCCTTGCGTTAAATATTATGCCTATTCTAATTTTACGTTACAACATTCCAAGATTAAATTCAATTTTAAAATTTCTTGAAAGAAAAAGAGACAAATAAACTAATTTACTTCACTTATGCTTGAAAATTCATTTTGTTATTAATTCAATAAAAAAATGGAAGATTAACCTTCCATTTTTATTTTTTTAGTAATTTCTTTTTTCTTTAAAGTTTCGCGCTTATCGTAAAGTTTTTTACCTCTTGCTATTGCAATTTCGACTTTCAAATTGCTTCCAACGAAGTAAGCTTTCGTGGGAACAAGAGTCAATCTATCTTGTTCAATTTTCTTTTTCATTTTTTCAATTTCTAATTTATGCAGAAGAAGTTTTCTATCTCTTCTAGAGTTATCTCCGTATCTTCCAGCATCAAATGAATTTGAATATTCTTTAATGTAGCTGTTTCTTAAAAAACATTCTCCATCTTTGATAAAACCATAACAATCAACAAGTGATAAATATCCCATTCTAACAGACTTAATTTCATCGCCCGTTAAAACAATCCCAGCTTCATAAGTTTCAAGAATTTCATAATCAAATCTTGCGCGTTTGTTTTCTGCCATTATTTTTTTATCCATATGATTTCCTTATTTATCTCTTTTTTCTTTTACCTTTCGAACTTGTTTTTGACTTTAGTTTTTTAGTTGTGGTTTTTTTAGATTTTTTCTCTTTTCTTGCAAGAGTTCCTCCAGACAAAATATCATTTCCAGCCAAAGCAAAATCTATTTGTCTAAGCCTTGTGTCTGTTTTCGCAACCACAATTCGCAATTTATCACCAATTGTAAAATGATGATTAGCCCCATACAAAGTCAATGTCATATCATCGTAAGTATATTCATCCATTGGTAAATCTTCAAGACGAACAAGTCCTTCAACTCCATTTTCAAGTTCTACAAACACACCAAACTCTTGTACTCCTGAAATTAAACCATCAAACTCTTCACCTAAGAATTTTGACATATACACAGCTTTCTTGTAGTCGTCAACTTCACGCTCTGCTTCATCTGCATTCTTTTCGGTTTCACTTGTTTTTTCACTCGCGAATTCAACAAATCCTTCATACTTCAATTTAATATCTTGCTTAGGAACGCCGTGAATGTAATCTTTAATAATTCTATGAATTGTCAGATCCGGATAACGTCTAATAGGACTAGTAAAATGACAATAAAATTCACTTGCTAAACCAAAGTGACCTAAACATGTCGGAGCGTATCGCGCTTTCATCATACTTCTTAAAACAAGTACACTAAGCGTACTTTCTTTAGGATCTCCTTTGATTTTTTCCATAATTGCTTGATATGTTTTAGGATCTTCACCGTTTAATTTCAAATCGTTTGAAATACCCATACATTCAAGCAAAATTCGCAATTTTTCAATTTTTTCTTCGCTCGGTTTTTCATGTACACGATAAAGGAACGGAAGTTTTAAATCATAAAACATTTTCGCAATACATTCGTTAGTTAAAACCATTAAACTTTCAATGATTTCGTGTGATTCATCTTGAACTCTCTTTTCTATGGAAACAATTTCTCCATTTTCATTTTCTAAAATGAATGGTTCAGGAATGTTCATCCTAATTTCACCGCGTGTATGTTTGTCTTGTTTTAACTTGTTTGAAATTGCTTGATAAGTAAGAATGTCAACGTATACATCTTTATATTTTTCTATCAAGAATTCGTCACCATTCAATATTTTTTGAACAGCAGTGTACGTCATACGATGAGAGCTTTTAATAACACCCTCTTTCACTTCATATTTTTTAACATTGAAATTTTTATCCATTGTAATTTCAACGGTCAATGTAAGTCTGTTTACGCCCTCACTAAGTGAACATATTCCATTAGAAATTTCCTTTGGAAGCATTGGAATAACCATGTTTGAAAAGTAAACACTCGTTCCTCGCTTAAATGCTTCGTTGTCAATCGCTCCTTTATAAGGAACGTAATTACTAACGTCTGCAATATGCACATTGAGTTTTATGTTTCCATTATTTAATCTTTCAATAGACAAAGCGTCATCGAAATCTCTAGCATCTTCGCCGTCAATTGTTATAACTTTTTGCTCTGTGTAATCTACTCTAGATGGGAAATTTTTTAGTTCAACTTCTTGACTTATTGCCCTAGCTTCAGACAAAACCTTATCACTAAATTTTTCTTGCAAACCAAATGAACGAATTATTGCTAATTGCTCAGCTTTAGGAGTGTTTGTTTGACCCAAAACTTCTAAAACTTTTCCTCTAACAACAGTTTCGTTTAGCGTCGACATATAAAGTTCAACCCAAACTTTATCATTATTTTTTGCACAATTTTTATCTTCCTTGTAAATTCTAACTTGAGGCAATCTTTCATCGTCTGGAAAGACAATATCTTTGTTAGTTCCTTCAATAAATGTTCCAACAACGTGAGTAGTATTATTCTTTAATATTTTAACAACTCTTCCGTCAAAATTGTTGTCTCCTTTGCGATTAGTTATTTCAACCAAACAATCATCACCATTCAACGCATTATTTAACGCATATGAAGGAATAAAGATATCATTCATGTCTTCAACTTCTGCAAAACCAAAACCTTTTTTGTTTAAGATTATGCGAGCCTTAACGTAGCCTCTATCTTTAGAAATAGATATTTTGCCCTTTTCATCCAAAAACAAGTCTCCGTTTTCAATCAAAGACTTAACCTTTTCTCTTAAAGTTTCATAATCTCCCAAATTTAATTTTTCAAGAGAAGAACACAATTTATTAATATCTAAATATATTAACTTGTAATCTCTAATAATTTTAATAATATCCATATAATATTATATTACCACCAAACCTAAAATTATCAAAATGAATTTAAAGTAAAATTGCTAAAATAGTTTTTAAGAAAACAAAAAACCTCCCAGTTGGGAGATTTTTTAAAATGATCCGTAAATTTTTAGTAACATAAAGTAAACAATCGCAAAGAAAGCAACCAAACCTAAACAAATGTAAACAAGTCTTGTAATTCTTCCTTCTCTTGATCCAGATTTATTTTGAGAATAGTAACTATCCTTGTTACCAGTAATTACATTATTTGTTTCAGATCCACCAGTAATTTGCATGAACACTAAAACAATAAGAACCAAGCTCAAAAGAGCCAAGATTACCAAACAAATTCTTTCAAATACAGGGAAACTTACTTCCGCCCATCTAGGAACTGTTCCTAAAATAAAATTCATAATTCCTCCAAAACTATTTAATTATAGCACAATTTAACTAATTTTACAAGTCTTTTCGTTTAATTTCTAACATATGTTATGAATACCACAAAAGCAAACAACAAAATAGTAATAATTAGCAAACTGATTTTTTCAAATTGTTTTTGTTCTCCGTTGTAAATTTTGTAAAATCTTAAAATACTAATAAAAATTATTGCAAACAAAATTACGTAAATAAAAGCAAACAACCACGGATTCATTGTTGCAATCCAGTTTTCAAATTGATAATAAATTGATTTTAACGCTTTCATGGTTTTATATTACTCCTTATCTTTTGTTTTGTCAACAGAATTTATGATTAAACTATGTCCTGTAAACGATTTATTTGCTTTTACACGCATCAAATCAAGGAATGTAGGTGCAATATCACTCAGTTCGCCTTTCTCCTTTAAAACAACGTTGTTTTGTGACACAACCGAACAAAATACATCATTTAAGGTATGAGCCATATGCGGTTGGTTATTTTCTGTTCTCATTTGTTCGCTATTACCATGGTCTGCTGTAAGCATTACAAAATAATCATTTTTCTTTGCACATTTTAAAATCTTTTTAACACACTTATCTAAATATTCAATTGCAATCTTTGTTTTTTCGTAATTACCCGTGTGACCAATCATATCCGGATTAGAAAAGTTAACGATAATTGCACCATAGTTTTTCTTAATATGTTTAATTGTTTCACTTGTAATTTCCTTCGCTCTCATTTTTGGAGTCAAAGCAAAATCCTCAGTGCTTTTAGTTTTAATATGCACTCTTTCTTCCATTTCAAAAGGAGCCTCTTGTCCACCGTTAAAGAAATAAGTTACATGCGCATACTTTGTAGACTCGCTTATTTTAACATGCTTAATACCCAACTTTGAAAGGTGTTCGCTAAGTGTGTTTTTCACATTTTTGTTAGGATACAAAACTACACCTTTACTACCTCCAACATTAGACATTGCTGCAACACACATAGATTTAGACTGAACAAAATCAACCATTTGTCTCAGCCTATCTTCTCTAAAATTAAAGAAGAAAACTAAATCATTTTTATTAAACGAACTATCGCCTTTTGTCTCAACTCTGGCAGGCTGTATGAACTGATCTGTAAAACCCAATTCGTGTTGTTTTTTTATGTAATTTTCAACATTTTTAATTTTCTTTTCGTTAGAAAACATTGCATTAAAAGCGGTTTCAATTTTGTCCATATTTTTATCTCTGTCCATAGCAAAATCTCTTCCACCAACACTAGCAATTTCACAATTTTCTATGCTTTTAATCTCTTTCTTTAAAAATTTTAAATACTTTAAAGAATCATAAATCCCACAATCTCTACCATCGGTAATAAAATGAATAAAAACATTTTTAGCATATTTTGATGCAATTTTAACAAGTTCTACACAATGATTAATATCACTATGTATTCTTTTGTCGCTCATCAAACCAACTAAATGCAAATTTGACCCACATTTTTCTAATTTTTTTAATATTTTTATTAAATTTTTATTTTTTTCGAAATTTTTAGATTTTATTTCATCACTAATTAATTTTGCGGTTGTAGGAACGACTCTTCCTGCTCCTAGCGTCATATGACCAACTTCACTTCCTCCCATATCCAAAGGGAACAAGCCTACAGACTCTCCGCTTGTCTTAATTAAAGAAAAACCATTTTCTTTTACTTTATCTAATGTAGGAGTGTTGGCATTTTTTACAGCATTAAATGGAGAACTCTCACCTTCGCCGTAGCCATCTAGAATAATCATAATTCCTTTATTCATAGTTGTCGACTCCTTTTAAAATTTCAATAAATTCATCCAGATTAAGAGAAGCACCTCCAACAAGTAAGCCATCACAACCACTGTTTAGGCAATGCTTGTAAGTATCTTTATTCACGCTTCCACCATACAAAACAGGAACATCTTTAAATCCTAATTTTTCAAGCGTTAATTTAATGTTATCTACAACAGTTTTTATCTCTTCTGAAGTTGGAGTAACTTTTGTTCCAATTGCCCAAATCGGTTCATATGCAAAAATAATTTTGCTTGAATTATCGATATATTGAATAGCCTTTTCAACTTGTGATTTTATTAATTCTAACCCCGAATTCTTGTCTTCTCCAACGCAAATAATAGGAATCATATCATGCCCACAAGCTATCTTTACTTTTTTAGCAATTAATTCATCTGTTTCACCAGAACTTCGGACTTCGCTATGTCCAATGATTACATATCTAACACCAAACTCTTTGAGCATTTGATGAGAAATTTCGCCAGTATGCGCGCCAAAATCAAAAGCACTGATATTTTGAATTCCTAATTCCCCGCTTTTTATATGTTTCTTAAATTTTGATAAATAAACAAAAGGCGGACACAATACAAATCTTGCGTCCTTTAGTGCCAATTTATTTAGTTTTTTAGTAACAAGAGAATAAAACTTTTCGTCTCCGTTCATTTTATAATTTGCAACAATTAATTTGCGCATAAAACCCCTAATTATCTTGTAAAGCCTCAATACATGGAAGTTCTTTACCTTGAAGAAGCATTAATGAAGCTCCTCCACCTGTTGAAATATGAGTAACCTTTTTGCTAATTCCAAGAGATTGAACTGCTGCAACGCTATCTCCTCCGCCAATGATTGAAACAGCTTTGCTTTTACCTATGTATTTAGCGATTTTATTAGTACCGCGTTTGAATTTTTCGTACTCATAAACGCCAACTGGTCCATTCCAAATGATAGTTTTAGCTTTCTTAATTACCTTTTTGAAAGCTTTAATTGTTTTAGGACCGATATCCATTCCTTGGAAATCATCTGCAAAGAAACCACTGTTGAAAAGTTTAGTTTCACTATCTTCACTGAAAGCCTTAGCTCCGACATTATCAATAGGAAGTAAAATTTTAACACCTTTTTCCTTAGCTTTGTCAAGAAGTTCATTAGCTAAATCAAGTTTTGAATTATCTAATATACTATTTCCAACGTTTCCACCAATAGCTTTAATGAATGTGTAAGCCATTCCTCCACCGATAAGAATAGTGTCAACTTTGTCAATTAAGTTTTCAATAACTGGTAATTTATCTGCAATTTTAGCTCCACCCAAGATTGCAACCACTGGATGTTCTGGACTGTTAAGTACTCTATCAAACATCTTCAACTCGTTTTCTACAAGGAAACCAGCTACAGACGGCAAAAGTTTTGCGATTCCATATGTAGAAGCGTGCTTTCTATGAGAAGTTCCAAATGCTTCAAGAACAAAGATATCTGCAAGTTTGCTTAAAGAGGTTGCAAATTTCTCATCGTTCGCCTCTTCCTCGCTGTAAAATCTAATATTTTCAAGCATTAAGATTTCACCGTTGTTCATATTTTCAGTCATTTCAACTGTAGAATCAGCTAAAACATCTTCAGCAAAAGAAATTGGTTTATCTAAAAGTTTTGAAAGTCTTGCCATAATAGGACGGAGTGATAACTTGTTATCAACTTGACCATTAGGGCGACCCAAATGAGAGCATAAAATAACTTTTGCTCCATGCTCAATTAAATAATTAATAGTAGGAAGTGTAGACACAATTCTAGTGTCGTCTACAATTTTTAGGTCCTCGCTCATAGGGACATTGTAGTCAACTCTTACAAACACGCGTTTTCCGTTGACTTCGATATCTCTTATACTCTTTTTCATATTGTCTCCAAATGCAAAAATTTGCCTAGGGCATCTTGGTTATCAAACTGAACAACCTAGTATCATTTCCTACATTATAACACATGAAAATTTTATTTCAAAATAATTTTCGAACATTTATTAAATTTTCTTTGACTTTTTTTATTTTTTATTACTGTAACACCCTTGTTATCACAAAATATATAAGTCTTATTTTTGGAGCAACTATCAACATTTACAGTTAATCTTTTGTTTGTTAAAACAATTTTATTAGCATGCTTATAATTTGTTTTTTCTTTACCGATAATGAAATCTTTTTTCTTGTAAGAAAAAGCAACTCCTGTATATATATTTTCAATGAAAAACATGTCTTTTTGGGCAACTAAAAAAACTTCTTTCCCTTTCCTGTAAGAAAGAGCAACAACTACTGAATTAAGCAAGTTTGACAATTGAATCAACTCTTTAATCACTAAGCCAAAACCTAACAATTCTTTGCTTTCGTCATATTCATAAATTATTCCAGCATTAAAAATTAATAAGTCACATTTCAAATGACTTTTGATGATTTTTAGATAATTTGATTTGTAACTACCGCCTGAGACGCAAACTACTTTCATAATACATATTATGAAATTAATTAAACTTTGCTAAATACATTCAACACTTGCGTTCAAAACATGCTCAATATTGTCGTTTTTTATGTAATATACTACATTTTTACCATTGCGTTCACACTCTACAATATTTAAAGATTTTAGAAGTTTTAATTGGTGACTTACGGTAGTTTGATTAATGTTTAGAATGTCAGCTATTTCTCCGACGCACAACTCTTTTAACATTAAAAGAATAATTATTTTCAGTCTAGTGTCATCACTAAAAGCGTAGAAAAATGAGGTCATATTCTTGATATTTGACTTGTTTGGTATATATTTCTTTAGTTCAAATTCGTCCATTATTTCCATACAAAAATTGTACTAAATTTTTAAATTCAAAAAAAATAATCACAAGATAAAATTTTAGCGAATAAATAGTAAAAACAACAAAAAATAAACAAGGAGCAAGAAAAAATATGAACTCAACTGCATTATACATATTGTTTGCAATCTTAATCTCTGTAATCGCACAAGCAACCAACACAGATCTCGCAAACAACACTTCTTTCTTATTGTTACTTTTGCTAGCATTGGGCGCTTACGGTCAAAACAACAATAACAATAATAACTGTTGTTGTAACAATTTTAACCAACGAAGTTTCTTTTAATCGACAAAAAAACAGCATAAATGCTGTTTTTTTACAATAATCCCATGTTTTGTTTTGCTCTTTCTAAAGTTTCCTTTGCAACAACTTCAGCTTTCTTTGCACCCTTTTTCATTATTTCCATTAATTCATCTTCATGAGACAAATAGTACTCATATTTCTCTCTAATAGGTTTTAAAACAGAAATTATTGCTTCTGCTGTTCTATTTTTCAATGCTCCATAACCAAGACCTTCTAACTCTTTAACAACATCTTCAATTTCTTTACCTTCACAAGCTGAAATTATAGTTAAAAGATTGCTTACTCCAGGTTGATTTTCTTCATCAAATTTAATTTGATTTAAGCTGTCAGTTACTGCTCTTTTTACTTTTTTAACAATAACTTCATCTGAATCTTCAAGTAAAATCATATTGTTTACATCGTCACCAGATTTACCCATTTTTGCTTGAGGATTTAACAAACCTTTAATTCTAGCACCAACTTTAGGAACTACCGCTTTCGGAACTACAAATGTTGCACCAAAACGATTATTAAATCTATTTGCAATATCTCTTGTAAGCTCGACATGTTGCACCTGATCTTCTCCTACCGGAACAATGTTAGTATTAAACAACAATATATCTGCAGCCATAAGAACAGGATAAGTAAACAACGCAGTTGTTAGCCCCTTTTCTCCTTTTGCAACATGATCTTTATATTGAGTCATGCGGTTTGCTTCACCCATCATAGTATTGCAATTTAACAACCAACAAAGTTCGCTGTGTTCTTTTACTTGAGATTGAACATAAATAATAGACTTCTCTGGATCTAATCCGCATGCTAAAAACATAGCAAATTGTTTCATTGTCTTTGTTTTTACAAAGTCCGCAGACAAATCAACAGTATGAGCATGAAGATTTGCAATACAAAAATAGCAATCGTACTCATCTTGCAACTTAATCCAATTTTTTATAGCTCCAAGATAATTTCCAATGGTTAAATCTCCTGTAGGTTTAGTTGCACTATATAAAATCTTTTTCATAATATCTCCTTAAATAAAAACACTTGATGCGTTCGTAATGTTATCCACAAAACATGCACCAAGTGCAAAATATTCAACAAATGTCTTGTGGCGAAATTAAAAACCACTTACACTAAATGTAAGTAAAATTTATTTACGCCAACCATACATTCTAAACATTTTTTTCTCCTTATATTATAAGTATATCTAACAAAAACAATTTTGTCAACAATTATTGTAAATTATTTACATTATCTCTAGCGTAAAAAAAATCCCGCAAATGCGGGATTTTAGGATTTCTAATTCGTTTTAGGTTTTGTTAAAATCTTTAAAGATTATTTAATGATTTCAGCAACAACACCTGAACCAACTGTACGTCCACCTTCACGGATAGCAAATCTCATACCTTTTTCGATAGCGATTGGGTTGATCAATTCGATTTCCATAGTAAGGTTGTCGCCTGGCATAGCCATTTCAGTTCCTTCTGGAAGCTTAATAGAACCAGTAATATCAGTAGTACGAACGTAGAATTGAGGACGGTAACCATTGAAGAATGGAGTTGTACGTCCGCCTTCTTCTTTCTTCAATACGTATACTTCAGCCTTGAATTGAGTGTGAGGAGTGATTGAACCGATTTTAGCCAATACTTGTCCTCTTTCAATTTCAGTTCTTTGGATACCACGAAGTAATAATCCAGCGTTATCACCAGAACGAGCTTCGTCAAGTGACTTACGGAACATTTCAATACCAGTAACTACAACTTTACGTGTAGGTTTGATACCAACTAATTCAACTTCTTCGTTAAGTTTAAGAACACCACGTTCAACTCTACCTGTAGCAACAGTACCACGACCAGTAATAGAGAATACGTCTTCAACTGGCATTAAGAAAGGTTTTTCAGTGTCACGTACTGGATCTGGGATGTAAGAGTCAACAGCGTCCATTAATTCTCTGATGCAGTCGCAAGCAGCGTCATTAACGTTACCAGCTGAAGCAGCTTCAAGAGCCTTAAATGCAGAACCCTTAATAACTGGGATGTCATCTCCTGGGAATCCATAAGAAGATAACAATTCACGAATTTCCATTTCAACCAAGTCTAAGATTTCTGGATCGTCAACAAGGTCAGTTTTGTTCATGAATACAACGATGTAAGGAACACCTACTTGACGAGCAAGCAAGATATGTTCTTTAGTTTGAGGCATTGGACCGTCAGTAGAAGCAACAACAAGGATTGCTCCGTCCATTTGAGCAGCACCAGTGATCATGTTTTTAACATAGTCAGCGTGTCCTGGGCAGTCAACGTGTGCATAGTGACGTTTTGCAGTCTCATATTCAATGTGTGATGTGTTAATTGTAATACCACGAGCTCTTTCTTCTGGAGTGTTATCGATACCAGCATAATCTTTAGCGTCAGCCTTGAAGCCCATTTTAGCTAAAGTAAGGTTGATAGCAGCAGTAAGAGTAGTCTTACCGTGGTCAACGTGACCGATAGTACCAATATTAACGTGTGGTTTACTTCTGTCAAAGTTAGCTTTTGCCATAAATAAATTCTCCTTTATATAATAAACAATTTTATTTTACTCTAAACTTCATTACAAAGTCAAGCAAAATGCATTAATTTTGAAAATTATCCGTCGATTTTCTTTCTATCGCCGACAATTTTGTCTGAAATACTTTTTGGAGTTTCAGCATAGTGACTGAACAACATTACGAAATCTCCAAGACCTTTTGTGCTTCCACGTAAGTCTGTCATATAACCGAACATTTCAGAAAGTGGAACTTCAGCATGGATAAGTTGAACATTACCAGGTCTAGTTTCAGTACCAGTTAAGATACCTCTACGAGAAGTAAGTCCTCCCATAACTGTTCCAAGATATTCATCTGGAACTTCAACGTCAACTTTCATGATAGGCTCTAGTAAAACTGGATCAGCTTTTCTCATAGCCTCTTTAAATGCCATAGAACCAGCAATCTTGAACGCCATTTCACTTGAATCGACGTCATGGTAAGATCCGTCATAAACGTTTACCTTGAAGTCAATTGTTTCATATCCCGCGATAACACCAGACTTTTTAGCTTCTTGAATACCGGCGTCAATAGGTCCGATAAATTCTTTAGGAATAGCTCCACCAACAACTGAGTTTTCAAAGATGTAACCTTTATCTCTTTCAAGAGGTTCCATTTTGATTTTACAGTGACCGTATTGTCCACGACCACCAGATTGTTTAATGTACTTTCCTTCAGCTTCAACAGCTTTACGAATTGTTTCTTTGTAAGCAACTTGTGGACGACCAACAGTAACTTCAACACCAAATTCTCTCTTCATTCTGTCTACCAAAATGTCAAGGTGTAATTCTCCCATTCCGGCAATAATAGTTTGACCAGTTTGTTCGTCAGTGTAAGCCTTGAATGTTGGATCTTCTTCCATAAGTTTTGATAAAGCAATACCAAGTTTTTCTTGAGCTTGTTTATCTTTAGGTTCAATTGCTTGCTCAATAACTGGTTTCATGAATTCCATTTCTTCTAACTTGATTGGAAATTTTTCATCACAAAGAGTGTCACCAGTTCCTGTATATTTTAAGCCTACAACAGCACAAATATCACCAGCTAATACTTCGTCAATATCTGTACGGTTATTTGAATGCATATGAAGCAAACGACCAATTCTTTCTTTCTTGTCTTTAGCACTGTTTAAAACATAGCTACCAGCAGATAATTTACCACTGTACACACGGATAAATGTGATACGACCAACGAATGGGTCTGTAGCAATTTTGAATGCTAAAGCAGCAAATGGTTCGTCATCACTGTTGTTTCTTTCAACAGATGAACCATCTTCTAATGTACCAGAAATTGCCGGAACATCAATTGGGCTTGGCATGTAATCAACAATAGCGTTCAACAATTCTTGAATACCTTTGTTTTTAGCAGCTGTTCCGCATAATACTGGGAACATTTTCAATTGACAAGTTGCAGCACGAATTCCCTTTTTGATTTCATCATTAGTTAATTCTTCACCGCTAAAGAACTTGTCTAATAATACGTCATCTGTTTCAGCAACAGATTCGATCATTTTTTGTCTGTATTCTTGACACTCAGCTAACATGTCAGCAGGAATTTCTTCTTCTCTAACATCTTTTCCAAGATCATCATAGAACACATAAGCCTTCATCTTGATAAGGTCAACGAAACCTTTAAAAGTTTCAGCTTGACCAATAGGCAATTGAACAGGAACAACATTTGCTCCTAATCTTTCTTTCATATTTGCTACAACTTTTAAGAAGTTAGCATCGTTAATGTCCATTTTGTTTACGAAACAAATTCTTGGAACATTAAATTTTGTAGCTTGTTTCCAAACTTTTTCTGATTGAGTTTGAACACCAGCACGAGCACTAAACAACGCAACAGCACCGTCTAATACTTTTAAAGAACGTTCAACTTCAACTGTGAAGTCAACGTGTCCTGGAGTATCGATGATGTTGATTGAACAATCTTTCCATTTACAAGTTGTACAAGCAGAAGTAATTGTGATACCTCTTTCTTGTTCTTGTGCCATCCAGTCCATTGTTGCAGCACCATCATGAACTTCTCCTAACTTGTGGTTAATACCAGTGTAGAACAAAATTCTTTCAGTTGTTGTTGTTTTACCAGTATCAATGTGAGCCATGATACCGACATTTCTAATTTTCTCTAATGGAACTTGTCTTGCCATTTATTCCCCCTTATTACCAACGATAGTGAGCGAAAGCTTTGTTAGCTTCTGCTTGTCTATGCATATCGTCACGTTTCTTGATTGCTCCACCTGCTTGGTTGAATGCATCAGCGATTTCAGCAGCAAGTTTGTTTTCCATACCGCGTTCGTTACGCTTTCTAGCGCACATTACTAACCAACGGATAGCTAAAGTTTGTTGTCTAGCTGGGCTAACGTCCATAGGAACTTGATAGTTAGCGCCACCAACACGTCTAGCTTTAGTTTCAAGTTTTGGTTTAATGTTTTCAATAGCAGTAGTCAAAACATTTAAAGCTTCATCGTTTACTTTTTCACTAGCTGTTTTCATAGCAGTGTAAACGATAGATTGAGCAATGCCTTTCTTTCCATCTAACATTACTTGATTAACAATTTTAGTAACCAAAGTAGAATTGTAAAGTGGATCTGGTAAAACTTCACGTTTTACAGCCGCATTTCTTCTTGACATAATTTTCTCCTTTATAAATTTTATTAAACTAAATTTTTTATATATTTTATAATCTTTAATTCATTATCATTTTGCGTTTTAAACCTATCAATGTAAGAACAAGAATTCTTGTGCCGAAAGCTAAAAAGCACAATAATGAAGTTTGCAAAGCAAACAATTAAAGAAGGCGATTATCCTGCTTACTTAGGACGTTTAGCGCCGTATTTACTTCTACCTTGTTTACGTTTTTGAACAGCAGCAGTATCTAATGCGCCACGAACAACGTGATATCTTACACCTGGAAGGTCTGGAACACGTCCGCCACGAACTAGCACTACGTTATGCTCTTGAAGATTGTGTCCTTCACCTGGAATGTAACAAGTAGTTTCTTTACCATTACTTAAACGAACTCTACAAATCTTACGTAAAGCTGAGTTTGGTTTTTTAGGTGTAGTAGTAGTAACTGTTAAACAAACTCCACGCTTAAATGGTGAACCATCAAGCAAAATTGATTGAGATTTTTCAACTTGTTTTACTCTACCTTTTCTTACCAATTGATTAACTGTAGGCATGTATTTCCTCCTTATAAAAAATAAAAGCAACCTCTTTTGGCATTATGCCAAGTATAGTCAAAGCAGCATTTTGCACTATAACAAATTAATTATACAAAACAACAGTGAAAATGTCAATAGATTTAAGAAATTAAATTTAAAATTTAAACAAAAAAAATAGGGTTTGTTTACCCTATTTTTTTATTAACCTAAAAGATTCCAAATATCTCCCCATTCGTCTGGAACAGTAACAACAATGTCACCGTCGACAACAGGAATGTCTTCAGCAAACCAATCTTCAAGAATCAAATAATACTTTTGATTTACAAGATCTCTCTCGACAGTTTGAACAACTTTATCAGGTTCTGCGAATGCATCTTTTTGTCCATCTCCATATTCGTAAGCGTAGAAGACAAATTGAATATCTTCAAATTCGTCGTCACTAAATGTAGGAGTGTAATTTAAGAAGATTATTTCCCATTTTCCAAAATAAAGTTTATAATCAGTTCCGTCAATAACCTTTTCGTAACCTTCTTCAGATTTCAACATGATTGTAGCACCAAGTTCAGTTAATTTAGTCATATCAATATGCGCAGTTTTCATATCCTTAATAACTGCAGTGAAATCAAACTCAGAAGACACATCCCAAGAGTATGTTAAAATTCCATCAGCTTCTGAAACGAATTTAAAGAAACCATCCGTAGTATGATCTTTTGTTATGAAAATATTTGAACCGTTGTAATTTCCTGAGAAACCTAAAAGAGTCGATGTTGAAGTACTAAATTTGTTTGTATCAACATAAACATTTAAATTTCCTTCTGTTGGTAAAATTAAATTACCAGATTCGTCAACTATATAATTTTCTCTATCAGTAGAAATTATATCATTTAAACCTAGTTTAATTTCACCATCGGCATCACTCATCTTCCAACCTGTAGTATAAACAACTTTAATATACAAATTGTTTTCAGTAGAACGAGTTAAAGCAAATGTTGTAGGTTTATTAAACAATCCTGCAAGAACAACATTTTCTTGTGTTGTACCATATCCATTGTAATAAATCCAATCAACTTCGTCATAACTATAATAAACTTTAGCCGTTTGTACATATTTGTCTTGACTAGGTAAGATATTTGCAGATAAATACAATTTACTGTTTTCATAAACTTCAGTGTTAGTACCCACCTCAATAACATCACCATATTTAGCTAGAAGCGTAGATATGTTTCCAGCTTCACCATTTTCCATAGTGAATGAAACATTCCAAATTTCAGGAGCCCAAACAGCATAAATATTATGACCTAATGATTTAGTTGCAGTGTAGTTGGTGATTGAATCTATAATGTAGTAGGTAACCCCATCTTGAACTACTGTGTCTTTTATTTTATATTCGAACACAGTATTATTATTTTGAACACAAGAAATTAAGGTCTTATCAGCATTTACAGTCCAACCATTTGAAACTACATCAATAGACTTTAATCCCCATCCAATGAAGTCTGTATCTCCAGTGATTGTATGTGTAATTTTATGTTCTCCAGAATTCTTCTTAGCATACATTGAGTGAGCATAAGTTTCATTGTCAAATTTAACAAGGTTTCCATTTTCAACATTATCATAAGCGTCAAGATAGAAAGCATCAATGATAACAATTGATTTGAAAGTTCCGTCATCCTTATAATAATCTGACAAACCGAGATCAAGCGTTGGATAAACTAAATTGACTTTACTAATATGACTTTCTGTTACACCTTCCATCTCAGTAGTTACATATACAATCCTTGACGTAGATTCAGTTACTTCAGAAGTGTCATAACCTTTAGCTACAGTATATCCTTCTTTATATACAGTTATATTTTTATTAATGTAATCAGCTGAACCAGTTTTTAAATATGCATTAGCTCCCAAATATATTTTAGGAACATAGTTTCCGTCCCAGTATTCAAACACGGATAAAGTGTATAAATCATAAACATTTTCAGCAAGTGATTCATTTACAATTTTCCCTCTAAAATTAAAATCTACGTTATCTTTGACATAAATTCCGGCACCTTGACTTGCTTCACAATTTAAGATATCCACTCCGCTAGAAGTCCAACTTGATCCAGACGCTAAGTACACTCCGCCACCATTATGTTTTACCTTATTTCCTGAAATTTCTCCACCCGTAAGTTCAACAGTTCCTAAAGAATAAATTGCACCACCGCCTCCTGCATAATTTCCTACATACTTAACATTTTCACTTGAAAGGAAAGCTCCAGAAGCGTTATAGACAGCCCCGCCCCTACCAGTTGAACCGGTTGCTGAATTATAACTAACACTTCCTCCGGTCAATGTCGCGGTACCATTATTCTGAATAGCGCCAGAATTACCATCTGTGTTTTCATTGTATTCAATAGATCCCCCAGACATAGTAAGCGAACATCCAGAAGATATCCATATTCCCGCTCCACCATATACTGAAGTGTTGTGAGAAATTGTACCTGAAGATAAATTCATTGTAGATGAAGAAACAAGATAAACAGCGCCCGTAGTAGGTGCATAACTATTTGAAATAGTTCCGCCAGACATATTTAAGGTTGAGCCAATCAAATATATTGCTCCACCTTGTGAACATGCCTTATGATCATCAATAATACCACTAATAAAAATAAGTATACAAGTATTAGCATATATCGCTCCACCATAAGAATTATATTTTATAGTGTAAGAATAACCGCCTCCTTCTTGCTCTTCACGTAAATATCCCGCGTAATTATGTTGCAATTTCATATCTTCGCCGTCAATTGTGAGATTTCCAATTGCATAAATTCCACCACCTGAAGTCTTTGCAACGTTGTAAGAAATTTCTCCACCATTTAGGGTAGTTTTATATGTACTGTAAATTCCAGCACCATTAACTGCTGTATTGTGAGAAATCGTTCCTCCAGCCATAACCATTTCCGAATTCCTAGCCCAACCACCATTTTCTTTCAAGAAAATAGCTCCACCGTCAGCTTCTGCATGGTTTTCAGTTAAAAGTCCGCCATTTAATGTTAGAGTGGCACCCTCAAAATAAATACCTCCACCATATTTAGCACTGTTGTAAGATATTTCTCCTGAATCTATAACGATGTATCCATCATCGCAACTGTAAACACCTCCGCCATATGAATTCACTTCGCCATTATAAGTGTAATTTGTTGCTAAATATCTATCTGTTCCAGAATATGTGTAACCTGCATAATTATTTTTTATTGTACTATTTTCTACTGTTAGCTGTCCGCAATAAATCGCTCCACCTGAAGTTCCAGCCAAATTGTAAGAAAACTCAGCATTCTGAACATTGAAAGGATCATCATACTTAAAATATGTTGAATAAATAGCACCTCCGGAAACTGAAGCATGATTCCCTTTAAATTTTCCGCCATCTATTGATTTAAATGCACCGTATAAACCCGCACCGTTTTGTGCATTGTTTCCAGAAATTTCTCCGCCGGTAACATCTACTAATCCAAATACAGCTCCACCATTATTCTCAGCAGTATTATTTAATAATTTTACTCCATCAGCAATAGTTAAGGAATTCATAGTATAAATTCCACCACCATTGTCAGCAAAATTTCCATCAATTGTAGCACTTGTTAAATTCAACTCTCCATATACATAATATTCATCAAACCAACCGGTTTCCCAATTATCTACAGTGTAATAATGTACATCAACATAAATTCCGCCACCATTACCCTCTTGTGTATATTCATCCAAGTAACCGTAGGTAGAGTCTTGATAATATGTGTAACCTGTTGCTTCGTTGTTAGAAATTGTTGTGTTACCTTCTATGTTACATATTCCTGAAATTGTATTTGCACCCACATATATTCCTCCTCCGTAAGAGGATGCAGTGTTTGAATTTACTGTTACAGAAGTTAACGTAAGAGTAGTATTCCCATTTTGGAAAATACCTCCTCCTTTACCTATTCCTGACCCATATTGAATTTCTTGACTTGAAGGATCTAAACCTGCTCTGTTATCTATAATTGTAGCATTTTGAATATGTCCAACAACTTCTGATGTAGAACCAACATAAAGTCCTCCACCAACAGATGATGCCGTATTGTTTGAAATTGTTCCATCCGAGATAGTAAATTCTGAACAACTAATGTAAAGTCCTCCACCTTCATTAGCATTATTAAGAGTAATATCTCCGTAGGTCATTTCAAAACTTGAAGTACTCGAAGAATATATTCCTCCACCATGGTAAGTAGCTGTATTATTGGAAATTGTTCCTCCAGCGAAGTTAAGTGTACCATTTGAAATGATTCCACCTCCATTTTCCCCCGCAGTATTGTTTGAAATTGTTCCTCCATTCATATTAGTCGTGCCTAATGAGTAAATCGCACCACCTGCACTTCCGGCAGTATTATTAGAGATTGTACCACTTTCCAAAATAAACAATCCGGCATTGTTATAGACAGCTCCTCCATTAATTGCATGATTTGATGAGATTAGAGTATCCGTACCTTCCAATGAAGTATCTCTCATTTCTACTACACCATCAGAATAAATTCCTCCGCCACAACTTAATGCATTATTATTGGAAATTGTTAGTTTTGCTATTGTTACACTTGCATCTGAAGTTACATACATTGCTCCGCCATTTGTTGATGCTTCACAATTAGTAATTGTTCCTCCTTCTATAAACAAAGATTCACCAGCAAAATAAATAGCACCACCGCAACCATCATATTCAGATTGTTGTCTATTTTGACTGTAAATGTAATAATATCCAGCCTCACAATTAGTTATATTTACTTCATGAGTGATCACAGCATTACCTAGACTGTAAATAGCTCCTCCGCTTCTTTCGGCCACATTATAAATGAAGGTTCCGCCATTAAGTTCTAAATATGCAGATGTATCGATGTATATTGCTCCACCGTCTAGACGTGCATAGTTATCATGATTAATTTGATCATAATAATTTTCATCAAAACCGCCAAATTCAAGAGTTCCATCTCCATCAAGATCCACTCCTCCAAAACGTGTTGGTGAATTCTCTGGTATTAGCAACTTACCTAATTTAACATACGCTCCTCCTCCGTACTGCGCCTGATTAGCATGAATTCTAGCGTTTGTTAAAGTTACAACTCCGTTTTCTACTTCATAATAAATACCACCACCAAAATCTGTAGCATAACAATACACAATATCCACATCGTCTAAAATTAAATTAGATTCAGTTTTTTCGTCTATTCTATCTAAATATGAAACTGACAATCTGCTTGAAAGAGGTTGCATAGAATTAGTTTTTCTTACATATATTCCACCACCATTTTCAGCTTCACAGTTTAAAACTTTTAATCCATCCAAATCCATCAAAGTATTTACATTTGATGAAGTAAAATCTAAAGAAAGTCCGCCACCGTTTTTTGTTGTATTATTAATGTTGTTTTGAATCACAACATTTCCATTTAATACAATATCTTGACCATTATTCTCAATCACCGCACCGGACAAGAGATTATTAGCCTTTATTAAATCTTTGTTACCATCTAAAATAAATTCTTTAGGACTGTTTTCATCACCTAGAATAAGTTTTGAAGAATCTCCAGTTTTTATCATGCTATCATTGTTTGATATATCTCTTACTATTTTTGTTTGCCTATCTGAATTAATAACTATTTCTTTATTACCAGAAACTTCAATTGTTTCTTTAAGAAACACTTGTTTTACAATAATATTAATTTCTGTTGATTCATCGTTTTCTGCATTTAAAACGGCATTATTAATTGAAACGTCTTCATTTGATATTGTGCCATCTTCTTGATTCACGACACCAATGTAACAAGCTCCTTCCATGAAAACTTTGTTAAATTTTGTAAGAATTGGGAAATCAAAATCGAATTTTTCGGCGCCTTCAACTGTTGTATAGTCGCACCAAACATCATTTGCTGTCCATTCTTTAGTGTATCCTTCGAAATCATTAAATGATTTATTTTTACTTATATTTTTTACATTATTTAATGATAAATTAGCAGAATTTTTATGAGAATTTTCGTTTGCATAATATGAATTGCTTACATTCAATAAATTCTCTCCTTCAATTTTTGCAACCAATCCATAATTCTTATCACCTTTAAGGCTACTATGCGCAAAAGAATATTCAATTGTACAATCCTTTTCTGTTGTAACAAATTTACCAACTAAACCAGCAACATTTTTACCTTTAACTTCGCAAAGTCTAGAATACACACTAGATATATTACTGTTTTCAGCAGTACCAACAATTGCTCCCGCATATTCTCCGTTGCCAGAAATTTTTACATTATATAGTCCTATATTTTTTATTGTTGCATTAGACACATAATTAAACAAACCATTCCCTTTGATTTTACCATTCATAATTGAATAATAAGAACCATCAAAAGTTCCTTGGAATGTAGATTGTTTTACACCATCAACTTCAACCGTTTTACCAATAGAATTTAAACTTTTTCCATTTAAATTTATGTTTGAATTTAGGTAGATTGTGTAATCTTTAAAATAATCATATTCTTTAGCAACTTCAGCGTCGTTTGTTAAATCCACAAAATGCGCCAATGCACTAGCTGAATTTATAGTAAATACTTTTTCTCCACGATTTCCAAAATCATTTCCACTCAAAAAAGTAGTTTTATCTTTTGATCCATCCCAAACGTCAAAAGAGAATGCCAAAGGATTGACATGCGTCTTTGTTTTAGGATTAGATTTCATTGCAAAATAAATACCAACTACAGTTAAGCACACAAAACAAGTTAAGAGAACAGAAACCCCAACTCTTAAACCAATTTTTACTCGCCTTTTAGTCATTGCTTTCATATGATTTTCTCCTCTGAAATAGAATCTTTCAATTATTAGTATACACTAATTTGTCTAAAAATCAAAGAATATGTTGAAATTTTTGAAAAAAATAAAAATTAATTGTTTGTGTCATAAAAAACAAAAAAGCCTTAACAAGTGTTAAGACTTAATTTAATATCGAATTAAATTAATTCAATAATAGCCATCTCGGCGTTATAAGATAAATTCATATAGTCGCCTCATTGCTCTTATTTGAATTTTAATTGCTAAATTAATTCAATAATAGCCATTTCGGCGTTATCACCTTTACGGATACCGATTTTGATAATACGAGTGTAACCACCCTTGGTTCCAACTTCTTTAGCACGTGCATCGTACTTTGGAGCGAGAACGTTGAAGATTTTTTCAAGTAATGGGTGTTTAATATTATCTATACGAGCAATGTAATCAGCTTTTTTCTCACCAGGCTTACGTTCTTCTTTAACATCATAAACTTTAGCCATAATTTTTCTACGAGCATTAAGTTTTTTAGGTCCATCGTTCATAACTTCACGAGTAACCTTTTCACCTTTTGCATTAACAGTGTTCTTTTGAACAGTAACAACGTCTTCGTAAGAATTAATGGCAAGAGTTAATAATTTTTCAACGTAACTCCTAAGTGACTTTGCTCTTGCAAGTGTAGTTTCGATTTTACCTTTCCAAAGAAGATCAGTTGCTTGGTTACGCATGATAGCTAATCTTTCTTCAGTAGGACGTCCTAATTGTTTCACTTTCATATGTCACTCCTAATAATTTTCATTACCTTCAAGGACAATACCATAAGATTCAAGTTTTGCGATAACTTCTTCCATAGATTTAGCACCCATGTTACGCACTTTCATCATTTCACCCTTAGTCTTTTTAGCAAGATCTCCAAGAGTTTCAATACCAGCACGTTTTAAGCAGTTGTAACTACGAACGCTTAATTCCATTTCCTCAATAGGTTTTTCGTATAATTTAGTTCTCTCGTCTTCTTTTCTAGCAATAAGAATGTTCACTCCGTCCATGCCTTCAACTAACTCAACGAACATTTTAGTGTAATCGTTAAGAAGTTTAGCAGACAAAGCAACAACTTCTTTAGCTGTAACAGTGCCACGAGTTTGCACATCAAGCACAAGTTTGTCATAATCAAGACTACGACCAACACGGCTAGATTGAACTTCAAAGTTCACACGTTTAACAGGTGTAAACAAAGCGTCAATTGCAATATAGTCAACTTCATCAGAGAAATTTTTATTTTGACTTGCAGGAACGAAACCTCTTCCGCGACCTACATATAAAGTAATGTCTAAATCTGCATCATCATCAAGAGTACAAATGAATTGATCAGGATTAGCAATTGACAACTCATCCTCGCAAACGATATCCTTAGCATAAACTGTTGCAGGACCCTTCATTTTGATATGCATAGTACCTTTAAAATCTTCATCTGTTGTGTCAGATTTAACTGCTACAGATTTAAGATTTAAGATGATGTCTGGAACATCTTCAGCAACACCTTTGATTGTTGAGAACTCATGTAAAACGCCTTTAATTTTAATACCAACGATTGCAACACCTGGAAGAGAAGATAAAAGTGTTCTTCTAAGCATGTTACCGATTGTGATACCGAAACCTTTTTCTAAAGGTTCAACTGTTAAAGTTGCATGTGCTCCACCCTCAAGTTCGTCTAAAAGTATTTTTGGTTTTTCGATTTCCATCATATTAATTTCTCCTATTATCTTGAATAATATTCTACAATTAAGTGCTCTTGAATTCCAAGGTCAATGTCTTCACGTTCTGGTAAAGCCAAAACTTTTCCAGTAAGTGCGTCAGTGTTAAATTCTAACCACTTAGGAGCATTAACTTTTAAGCCCTTAAGACTAGCGAACATTTCAAGACTTTGTTTTTCGTCTTTAACTGCAATCACGTCACCAGCTTTAACTTGGTAAGAAGGGATGTTTACTTTCTTTCCATTTACAGTAATGTGACCATGGTTAACGATTTGTCTAGCTTCAGCTCTAGAAGTTCCAAGACCCATACGATAAACAACGTTGTCAAGACGAAGTTCAAGCATTTTAAGTAATGCCCAACCTGTTTGTTCTTTACTCTTTACAGCTTTTTCATAGTAAATTCTGAATTGTTTTTCTAACATACCATAAGCTGTTCTAACTTTATTCTTTTCACGCAATTGTAAACGATACTCAGAAACTTTCTTTTTATCAGCGCCGTGTTGACCTGGACCAACTGGACGTTTGTCAAAAGAACACTTAGTCAAGCATCTTTCGCCTTTCAAGAAAAGTTTGCAACCTTCTCTACGGCATTGCTTACAATCTGGACTAGTATATTTTGCCATTCTTTCCTCCTATAATCTTCTCTTCTTAGGTGGTCTGCATCCGTTGTGCGGAATTGGAGATACATCTTTGATCATTGTTACTTGAAGTCCAGCTGCACCAACTTGTCTAATTGCCGCTTCACGAGCCACACCTGCACCCTTAACATAAATAGCAACTTTAGAAATGCCGAAGTTTGCAACGTCCTTAAGAGCTTTATCAACTGCTTGTTGAGCTGCGTAAGGTGTTGTCTTCTTAGCACCACGGTTTCCAAGCTCTCCAGCTGTACCACTTGCTAAAACATTACCTTGACTATCTGTTAAAGATACGATTGTATTGTTAGAGTTAGCGAAAATATGCACAGCACCTTCGCCATTGCTAACTAATATTTTCTTCTTTCTAGTTTCTTTTTTAGTAGCCATTATTTACTCCTTATTATTTCTTCTTGTTTGCTATTGTTTTTCTAGGACCTTTGCGAGTACGTGCGTTGTGTCTTGTAGATTGACCACGAACTGGCAAGTTAGCGATATGTCTAAGTCCACGATAGCATCTAATTTCTTTAAGTCTCTTAATGTTAAGAGAAACTTCTTTTCTGAGTTCTCCTTCTACTGTAACATTACCTTCGATATATTTACGAATAGCAGCAATGTCGTTTTCAGTAAGGTCTTTAACTCTAGTGTCAGGATTGATACCTGTTGCTGCCAAGATTTTGTTAGCAGTAACTCTACCAATACCATAAATGTAAGTAAGTCCTATTTCAACTCTCTTTTCATTAGGTAAGTCCACGCCTGATATACGTGCCATATATTCCTCCAAAAAATGTATTTTTATTTACTCATGATGCCAAATTGCCGCGAGACACCATGCTTGTTTTCAAAATTAATTAACCTTGACGTTGTTTGTGTTTAGCAGACTTTGAGCAAATTACCATAACACGTCCGTTACGTTTAATGACCTTGCATTTGTCGCACATAGGTTTAACTGATGGTCTAACTTTCATAAATTTCTCCTTTATTTTTTGTGTATTGCTAAAACTTGTTTTTGACAAGCGACTTTCACATTACACTTAGTTTTTATCTCTCCAAACAATTCGACCCTTTGTCAAATCATAAGGACTCATTTCAACTTTAACCTTGTCCCCAACTAAAATTCTAATAAAGTTAGTTCTAAGTTTTCCAGAAATGTAAGCTGTGATAATGTGGTCGTTCATGATTTTAACTTTAAAATTCATGTTGCCTAAAACTTCAACAACCTCTCCTTCAGCTTCGATAACGTCATCTTTTGACATGCTTACTCCTTTACTTTAAATTGTTTTAAATAGTTGTAAATTTCCTTGTTTGTAACAGTTACTTGAGACACCTTATTAAGTAAGTTGTCATCATGCCCTATTTTTACAAGATGCTTAGGATTTTTACTCTTTGGATTTTCTTTTTTTCGATACTTACCATCTATTATAGCAAGATATCCATTTTTGTCAATAGAAACTACTATAAAAATGTTATTTTTATCGTGTCCTAAGAGTGATTTTACTATATCTCCTATGACAAATTCTGTCTGCATATTACTCCTATAAAGTTAAGATTTCAACACCGTCTTTTGTTATCAGAACAGTGTTTTCATAATGAGCACTTGGTAGTCCGTCCTGAGTTGAAACAGTCCAGTCATTATCTTCCAAGTAAACATTCTTGTTGCCTAAAGTAGACATTGGTTCGATGGCCAAAGTCATACCTTCCTCAAGCACAATTCCTGAATTGTACTTGCCGTAATTTGGAACCATAGGATCTTCATGTAAATGAGTTCCTATTCCATGTCCCACTAGTTCTCTGACTACTCCATAACCATTCTTTTCAAGATGAGCTTGAATTCTGTGGCTAATATGTCCAAGTCTTGAACCCGCCTTAATATCTTTTATCCCTTCGAAAAAGGATTGTTTTGTGACTTCAATAAGTCGTAAATTTTCAGCACTTACATTTCCAACTGGAAAAGTTCGTGCGGCATCAGAATGATACCCTTCCCAAATAACTCCACAATCAATACTGATTATGTCGCCTTCTTTTAAAGGTTCATCATCACAAAATCCATGCACAACTTGTTCATTTTTACTTGCACAAATCGTGTAAGGAAACCCTTCATAATTTAAGAATGAAGGTTTACCACCTTGTGAGGTAATATAATCAAACGCAATTTTATTCAAATTGTTAGTCGTTTGACCTGGGAAAACAGAAGACTCAAGGAGGTCAAGAGTATCTTTCAATATCTTGCCCGCCTTGCGCATTTTGTTTAATTCTTTTTCATTTTTAATAGTTATACTCATTTAATACCTTCAAAACGGCATTTAAAGTTGTATCTTTATCAATTGATTCAATGTCAACAACTTTAACACCTTGCTTTCTGTATTTTTCGAGCAATGGATATGTTTCTTTTTCGAATGTTGCAAATCTCTTTTCGATTGATTCTAATGTGTCGTCCCATCTTTGAACGAGTTTACCAGAACATTCTGGACATACGTCGGTTTTAGCTGTTTCTCTAGTTGTTACAAAGCCACATTTTTCACAAGTTAATCTATTTAATAATCGTTTCAATGCAATTTCTTTTGACAAATGCAAATGTATCACTAAATCGACTTTTGAAATTTCATTAAACTTGTCAGCTTGTAATTCGTTTCTTGGGAAACCGTCAAAAATTGCAATTTCTTTTGTTGAAGTTGCTAATTTTTTATTTATAGCAGCCAAAACTGTTTCAATTTCTACAAGAACACCATTATTTTGGCATTCTTTAATATGTTTGCCCAACTCAGAACCAGTCATAACTTCGTCTCGAAGTAATTGACCAATTGAAATCAAATCAAAATCAATATGCTTTTCAAGTCCTGTAACTAAAGTACCTTTACCACAGCCTTGAATTCCGATAAGAATTATATTCATTTTTCCCCCTATTTCAAAAATCCTCTATAATTTTTAATCATCAATTGAGCTTCTAATTGTTTGTCAAGTTCAAGAGCAACTGAAACTACGATAAGCATTCCAGTAGCACTAAACGCAGAGTTCAAAGCTCCTGTTCCGATTGCTGTAAACAACAATGTAGGGATTAAAGCCATGAATGCTAAGAATATAGCTCCAAACAAAGTAACTCTTTTGTTAATTGCTGATAAATATTGAGCAGTAGGTTTACCAGGACGAATTCCTGCGATAAATCCACCGTTTTGTTGAATTCTTCTACTGATGTCATCAGTGTCAAATTGCATCATTGTCCAGAAGTATGCAAATGCTAAGATTAACAATGCCATAAGAACAGCATAAACCCAAGAACCTGCACCTATCCATTTATTCCACCAACCGATAAATCCAGTTGTAGTGTTTGGCCAGAAAATGCTAAACAACATTTGTGGGAAAGTTAACAATGCGCTTGCAAAGATGATAGGCATAACACCGTTAGCGTTTACTCTAATAGGAATATTAGAAGCTTGTCCGCCATACATTTTACGTCCTTTCATTTGTTTTGCATATTGAACTGTTACACGACGTTCACCGCCGTCAACAAATACAACAAGAGCGAAGATTGCAACCAAAATAATTGCGAATAGGATGAATTGCCAAATAGCAGTTTGAGCTGTTTCTCCACCTTTACCGATTCCAGTAAAGTTGTTCATAATTCCAGTTCCAGCACTAGATAAGATACCAACAAAGATGAGTAAAGACATTCCGTTTCCTACACCAATTTCAGTAATCTTTTCTCCGAGCCAAACTGTAACCATAGCACCAGACACCAACATTAAAACGATAAATGCATAACATAAGAATTCATTTCCACCGAACACGCTCAAATGAGTGCTTCCTGCAGTACCGAATCCAACAGCAATACCGATAGATTGAGCTAATGCAATAATTAAAGCTGCTATTTTTGTGTAATTACTAATTTTCTTTCTACCGTCTGCGCCACCTTCTTTAGCAAGAACTTGCCAGCTAGGAATAACTGCAGACAATAATTGAATAATAATAGATGAAGTGATATATGGAGAGACACCAAGCGCTAAAAACGCACCTTGTGCCAATGCTCCACCACTTACCGAACTGAGTAAGTTAAGGAAAGTGTTACCTTCAACCTTAACACCCAAAGCCTCAGCATCAATACCTGGAATAGGTAACCAACAGCCAAGACGATAAACGAAGAGTAAGACCAAAGTTAAAAGAATTTTGTTTCTTACTTCTTTAATTTTAAAAGCGTCAGCTAATGTCTTAAACATTATACCTCCTCTACTGTTCCACCTTGTGCTGTGATTTTTTCTTTAGCTTGAGCAGTGAACTTGTTAGCAACAACTTTAAGAGCAACTGAAAGTTCACCATTTCCTAATATTTTGATACCGTCTTTTTCAACTTTAGACAAGATTCCTGCCTCAAGAAGTTTAACAGCATCAACTTCAGTGTTAGCTTCAAAAATATTCAATTGGCTAACGTTAACTACAGAATATACCTTTTTGAATTTAGCATTACTAAATCCACGAACTGGTAGTCTTCTATATAAAGGGTTTTGACCACCTTCAAAGCCTGGACGAACGCCACCGCCTGAACGAGCGTTTTGTCCCTTGTGGCCTTTACCAGAGGTTTTACCTATACCGCTACCGATACCGCGACCAAGTCTCTTTTGAGATTTCTTTTCGCCATCGGCATTTCTTAAATCGTGTATATACATAATCTCTCCTTAAGCCTCTTCTTCCACTTTCAATAAGTGTTTAACTTTAAAGATGCTACCTCTAATACAATTGTTGTCAGGAAGAACTCTTGTTTGACCAAGTTTCTTAAATCCTAAAGCTTCAACAACCTTAGCTTGACGCTTGTCGAAACCAATAGGACTCTTTACTAATGTAACTTTAATAGTTTTTTCTTGTTTCTTAGCCATAAGTCCTCCTAAATTTCTTCAACTGATTTTCCACGAAGCATAGCAACTTGTTCTTTAGTTCTTAAAGCTTTAAGACCATTTAATGTTGCTCTAACAACGTTGATTTTGTCAGTTGAACCATAAATTTTTGCTGTAATGTCTGTGTAACCAGCCATTTCAAGCACTATACGAGCTGCACCACCAGCAATTAATCCGCTACCTGGTTTAGAAGGTAACATTTTAACGCTAGTTTTAGCAAACTTACCTATTACCTCGTGAGGAATAGTTCCGTTGATTACAGGAACATTAATTAATGCTTTCTTACCAGCTTTTGTAGCTTTTTCAATAGCTGCTGGAACTTCGATAGCACGGCTGATTCCCATACCAACTCTACCTTTTTTATCTCCTACTACTACTAGAGAGGAGAATCTCATGTTACGTCCACCTTTAACAACCTTTGTTACACGGCGTAAGTGAACGTTTTTGCTAGAAAATTCATCATGAACTTCTGTTCTTGGTTTTCTAAAACGTTTTTGTTGTTCTGCCATAATTTTTCTCCTTAAAATTTCAAGCCACCGGCTCTAGCGCCGTCAGCAAGTTCTTTAACTCTACCAGTATATAGGTAACCACCTCTGTCGAATACAACTTCAGTGATTTTCTTTTTCTTAGCAAGTTTAGCGATTTGTTCGCCAACGAATTTTGCTTGTTCTTTGTTAGTCATATCTTTCACTTTCTCTTTAATTTCTTTTTGAGTTGTGTTGCAACTAACAAGTGTTACGCCCTTAGTGTCATCGATAATTTGAGCATAAATATTTGTCAAACTTCTGTAAACACAAAGTCTTGGACGTGATGTTGTGCCAGATAAGTCATGACGAAGTCTTACATGGCGTTTCTTACGATTAAGATTTTTATTTTGTTTACTAATCATAACTTACCTCCTACTTTTTCTTACTTGCTGACTTACCAGCCTTCAATACTACTTTTTCATCTGTGTAATGAATTCCGTATCCGTGGTAAGGTTCAACAGGTCTTAATGCTTTGATTTTTGCAGCTACTGCACCAACTAATTGTTTGTCAGCGCCACAAACTAAAATTGTGTTGTTGTCTGGAACTTCAAATTTGATTCCAGGTACTTCTTCAACTTCAACTGGATGGCTCAAACCTAAATTCATAACAAGTTTGTTACCTTGTTTAGCAAGTTTGTAACCAACACCGCTTACTGTTAAAGATTTCTTGAAACCTTCTTTAACTCCAACAACCATGTTGTTAATTAATTGTCTGTAAAGACCTTGCTTAGCGTTACTGTCAGCAGTTTCGTCTTTTCTTGAAACAAGAACTACTCCGTCTTTAACTTCAACTGCAATATTGTTAGAAAAGTCTTGAGTTAAAGTAGTGTTTCCACCCTTAACTGTAACTACGTTTCCGTTAACTTCAACAGTTACACCAGCAGGTATAGTGATAGGTAATTTTCCAATTCTTGACATAATTCACCTCTCTACCATACGTAGGCGAGTACTTCGCCACCAATATTTAATTTTCTTGCGTTTTTATCAGTAATGATGCCTTTGCTTGTAGAAATGATAGCAATTCCAAGTCCGTTAAGAACTTTTGGTAATTGTTCTACATTAGCGTAAATTCTAAGACCTGGTTTACTGATTCTCTTAAGTCCTTGAATAACTTTTTCGCCATTTGGACCATATTTAAGTGCGATTTCGATCATCTTAACGCCATCAACTTCGCTTGTTTTGTAATCAACAATAAATCCTTCATTTTTAAGGATTTCAGCGATAGCAAGTTTAGTTTTTGACTGAGGAACGAGCACACTTTCATGCTTATTAGTATTAGCATTGCGAATACGAGTAAGCATATCTGCGATTGGGTCTAAAACTAACATATTCTTCTCCTTTTTACCAACTAGCTTTCTTAACGCCAGGAATTTCACCTTTGTGCGCTAAATTTCTAAAACATACTCTGCAAATTCCATATTTTTTAAGAACAGAGTGTGGACGACCACAGATTGAGCATCTTGTATATTCACGTGTAGAAAACTTTTGTTGTTTTTGTTGTTTATTTACCATTGCTTTTCTTGCCATAATCCACTCTCCTATTTAACCTTTCTAAATGGAACGCCCATTAATCTTAAAAGTTCTCTAGCTTCATCGTCAGATTTAGCTGTTGTTACGAACATAATGTCAAATCCACGAACTGTATCGATTTTATCATAGATAATTTCTGGGAAAATGATTTGTTCTTTAACACCGAAACTGTAATTTCCGCGTCCATCAAAAGATGTTGTACTTAAACCTTGGAAGTCACGTACACGTGGAAGAGCAACTGATACTAATCTATCGAAGAATTCGTACATTTTTTCACCACGTAATGTAACTTTTGCACCGATTTTTTGTCCTTGACGAAGTTTAAAGTTCGCAACAGACTTTTTAGCATATGTAACAACAGCTTTTTGACCAGCAATAATGCTTAATTCGTCAACAGCATTGTTGAAACTTTTTGCATTGTCTTTTTCTTTACCAAGACGTAAGCTTAAAACGATTTTTTCAATCTTAGGGATTTCCATAACGTTTTTGTAGCCAAACTTTTCTTGCATAGCTTTCTTTACAACTTCATTGTAGTGTGCATGACGTCTATTAATTTCTTTTTCCATTGTCATACTCCTTATTTCTTACTGCTCTTAGCAGTTTTCTTTGCTACATCTAAAGTAGCTCCGCATTTTTTACAAATACGAACTTTCTTTGAATCGACCAAATTGTGAGCAACTCTTGTAGCCTTGTTACAAGCTGGGCAAATAACTTGAACGTTACTTACATCAATTGCGCCTTCAGATTTTAAAATTCCACCTTGATCATCTTTACTTCTAGGTTTTTTGTGGTGAGATTGAATGTTCACTCCAGCCACAACAACTCTTCCGTTTTCACGATCAACTGCAAGAATTTCGCCAGACTTCCCAGCATCTTTTCCAGCAAGCACTAAAACGTTGTCGCCTTTTTTAATACTATATTTCATATTTGCCTCCTACAACACTTCTGGTGCTAATGAAATGATTTGAGTAAATCCTTTAGCACGAAGTTCTCTTGCGATAGGTCCAAACACACGAGTTCCTCTTGGAGTCTTGTTCTTATCTACAAGAACTGCAGCATTCTCGTCGAATTTGATAGATGTTCCATCAGCTCTTTGAACGCCATAAACTGAACGTACGATAACAGCGATAACTACATCACCTTTCTTAACTTTTCCATCTGGATCAGCTTTTTGAACAGAAGCAACGATGAGGTCACCAACGTTAGCAGTTTTCTTAACTGAACCACCAAGACATCTAATACATTTAATAATCTTAGCGCCAGAGTTGTCTGCAACTTTAATTTTTGATTCTGGTTGTATCATGTTTGCCTCCTACTTAGCTCTTTCAACGATTGTAAGTAATCTGAAGTACTTATCTTTAGAAAGTGGACGAGTTTCAATAATTGTAACTGTATCACCAACATGTGCTTCATTCTTTTCATCGTGAGCTTTATATTTTTTAGTATAAGTCATATACTTTTTGTAAATTGGGTGTTTTTTCTTGCTGGTTACCAAAACAGTAATAGTCTTGTCCATCTTATCAGAAACTACAACACCTTGAATTGTTTTGTGGTTTACTTTTTCCATATACTACTCCTTTGCTCCAGCAATTTTCTTTTGGTTAAGAGCTGTTTTAACTCTAGCGATATTTTTCTTAACAATTCTAATTCTAGAAGTGTCAGCAAGTTGACCAACCTTGTTTTGGAAAGTCAAATTGAATAATTCGCTTCTAAGTTTGCTTTCTTCAGCTGTTAACTCTTGTATTGATAAATCTTTATAATTATTCTTCATTGTTTTCACCGCCTTTCTTGCGAACTACTTTTGTTTTGCAAGGCAATTTGTGTGAAGCAAGTCTAAGTGCTTCTAAACACACTTCTTCACTTGGTCCACTTACTTCGATAATTACTCTGTCGCGTTTAACAACTGCAACGTGTCCAACTTGAGCACCTTTACCGCTACCCATACGAGTGTCAGCAGGTTTCTTAGTGATTGGCTTGTGAGGGAAAACTTTTATCCACACCTTACCACCACGTTTCATATATCTGTTGATAGCAACACGAGCTGCTTCTAATTGATTAGCAGTCATCCAACATGGTTCAGTTGCTTGAAGACCGTAATCTCCGTAAGAAACCTCATTACCACGAGTTGCACGACCAGTCATACGACCGCGAAATTGTTTTCTTCTTTTTTCTCTCTTAGGCATTAACATATTAGTTTTCTCCTTTCTTATGATTTACTGTGCTTTGAGAAACTTTGCCTAAAATTTCGCCCTTGTAAATCCAAACCTTAACGCCAAGCACACCGAAAGTTGTGTGAGCTTCAACGTGAGCGTAATCAATGTTAGCTCTTAAAGTTTGAAGAGGAAGTGAACCTTCGTGATAGTGTTCACTACGAGCGATTTCAGCTCCGTCAAGACGTCCTGAAACCATAGTTTTAACTCCCATTGCTCCAGCACGCATAACTCTTTGCATAGCAGATTTCATAACACGTCTAAATTGAGCACGTTTTTCAAGTTGCGCAGCGATGCTTTCTGCAACAAGTTTAGCGTCCAAATCAACGTTTTTAACTTCAACAATGTTAACGTTTACTTTCTTAGAATCAGTTAATTTCTCAACATTTTTCTTTAAAGCTTCAACGCCAGCACCTTTTTGACCGATAAGAACACCTGGCTTTCCAGTTGAAATTGAAACTGAAACTGAATCGTTTGTTCTTTCAATTACAACGTTAGAAATTGCACAGTTCTTGTATTCATTAAGGATGTATTTACGGATAACATTGTCTTCCTTGATGTTTTTAGCAATATCTTTTTTGTCTGAATACCAGAATGAGTTCCAAGTTTTGTTGATACCCACTCTCATTCCATTAGGATTAACTTTTTGTCCCATATCTTACTCCTTATTATCTAGCACAACTTTAATGTGACTAGTTCTAGTAACAATTCTATCTGCACCATGAGCACGACCACGGAAGTAAACTTTGTTTACTCTAGTAGGTCCTTGACCAAGGATTACTTCAGCCAAATACAAATCATGAACATTTAAGCCCTTGTTGTTTTCAGCGTTAGCACCAGCAGATTTAACAACTTTTAAAAGGATTGCAGCAGCATCGTGAGGCATATTGCTCAAGATTGCTACAGCATCATCATAACTCTTTCCTCTCACTTGATCGATAACGATTTTTGCTTTTGTAGGAGCAAGTCTTACAAAACGCACACTAGCATAAGGACGAGTTTCTTTATTTTGTTTAATTAATTCAGATTTTTCTCTAATTCTCTTTGCCATATTTTACTCCTACTTTTTAGCATCTTTTTGTTTGTGGCCTTTGAATGTACGAGTTGGAGCGAATTCTCCTAACTTGTGACCAACCATATCGACAGTACAGTATACAGGAATATGTTTTCTACCATTGTGAACAGCGATTGTGTGTCCTACGAACTCAGGGTAAATAGTGCTACTACGAGACCAAGTCTTAAGAGCTTTCTTTTCACCACTTTCGTTCATAGCTTTAACACGAGACATCAATCTTTCTTCAACAAAAGGTTTTTTCTTTAAACTTCTACTCATAAACTACTCCTACTTAGCTCTCTTGACAATAAGTTTGTCAGAAGCTTTATTATGTTTTCTAGTCTTGTATCCAAGAGCAGGTTTACCCCATGGAGTAACTGGTCCAGAACGACCAACTGGAGACTTACCTTCACCACCACCGTGTGGGTGATCAACTGGGTTCATCGCAGAACCACGAACCGAAGGTCTAACGCCCATGTGACGTTTACGTCCAGCCTTACCAAGAGATACAATTTCGTTTTCTTCGTTTCCAATTTCACCGATTGTTGCACGGCAATTTGCAAACACTTTTCTCATTTCACCACTTGGCAAACGAAGAGTTGCATAAGCACCTTCTTTTGCCATTAATTGAGCAGATTCACCAGCAGAACGAACCATTTGACCACCACGGCCAGCTTGAAGTTCGATGTTGTGGATTTTAGAACCCAATGGAATGTCACTTAAAGCAAGTGCATTACCTGGCTTAATTTCAGCACCAGCACCGCTCATAACTTTGTCACCTACGTTTAATCCCTTAGGAGCGATGATAAATCTCTTTTCTCCGTCAGCGTAAGTCAACAATGCTATGTAAGCAGTTCTGTTTGGATCATATTGAATACTTTCAACTTTAGCAGGGATACCATCCTTGTTACGTTTGAAATCAATGATTCTGTAATGACGTCTGTTAGCTCCACCGATATGTCTAACAGTAATTTTACCATTTGAACGACCACCAGTTTTCTTAACTTGACCTTTCAAACTATCTGGAATGTCTGTAGCATCCAATTTTTCAAGCTTGTAAGTTTTGAATCTGTTAGCAGGTGATGTAGGTTTAACTTTTCTTATAGCCATTTTCTACTCCTTTTAGTTCAAGCTCTCGAAGAATGCGATTGCCTTAGATTCAGGTTTTAAGAAAACAACAGCTTTCTTGTAATCGCTAGTTCTACCAACAACTCTACCACTTTTTGTGTTTCTAGATTTTTCTTTACCTTTGCAGTTAATAGTGTTAACACGAGCAACTTGCACTTCGAATAATTCTTCTACAGCTTTCTTGATTTCAATCTTGTTAGCAGAAGTTGCAACTTTGAATGTGTAAACCTTATTAGCAATGCCTGCGTATGACTTTTCAGTCATGATAGGCTCTAAAATGATTTCTTGTGCTTTCATTATACGTAAGCCTCCTCTAACTTCTTAATGGCACTCTTAGTGATCACTAAGTAAGTGTTTTTAACAATTTGAGAAACGTTCAAAAGGTCAACGTTTTCACATGTAACTTTTTGGATATTTCCAATTGCTTTCATAACTTTTTCATCTTTACCGTCAGTAACGATGATAGTACGTTTGTTCAAACCGAAAGTTTTAAGGAATGCGCTAGCCTCTTTAGTCTTAGCATTTTCGAACTTAACATCATCAAGGATGAAAACTTCTTCTTGTCTAATCTTTTGAGATAAAGCACTTGAGAAAGCGATGTCTCTCATTTTCTTGTTAATCTTTTGGCTGAAATCTCTTGGCTTAGGTGCAAATACAACACCACCACCAACGAATTGTGGAGCGCTCTTTTCATCGTGACGAGCACCACCAGTACCTTTTTGTCTGTAAAGTTTCTTTTTGCTTCCAGCAACTTCGCTTCTAGTCAAAGTAGATTTAGTTCCTTGACGAGCATTGTTGTCTTGAGCAACGATAACTTGGTGAATTAAAGATTCATTGTAATCAGCGCCGAAAACGTCATCGTTTAATTCAACAGCGTCAACTACTTCTTTTTTCATATTATAAACATTAAGTTTCGCCATAGTTTACTCCTTTAAGCCTTTGCTGCAGACTTGATAGTAACAATTGATTGCTTAGGACCAGGAATTGAACCCTTAATGAAAATCAAGTTTCTATCTGCGTCTACACGCACAACTCTAAGATTTTGAACAGTAACAGTTTCATGACCGTATTGTCCAGGCATCTTCTTACCTTTGAAGACTCTACTAGGTGTTGAGTTAGCACCCATTGAACCAACTTCTCTGTGAACAGGTCCAGTACCGTGAGTCATTCTTAATCTTCTTTGATTCCAACGTTTGATAACGCCAGTAAATCCGTGACCTTTAGTTGTACCAGTTACGTCAACTACGTCACCTTCACTAAACATATCAGCTTTGATAACTTGTCCAAGAGCAAATTTGCTAGTGTCATCGTATCTAAATTCTTTCATGATACGCTTAGGCTCAACTCCAGCTTTCTTGAAAGCACCAGTTTGGCACTTGTTAACATTTTTAGCTTTGATTTCGCCGAATGCTACTTGAACTGCATCATAACCATCAGTAGCAACTGTTTTGATTTGAGTAACATGACAAGGACCTGCTTCAATCACTGTAACAGGCTCAACTCTGCCATCGTCAGCAAAAACTTGAGTCATGCCAATCTTTTTACCGATTATTGCTTTTTCCACAGAATACCTCCTTATAACTCTACCTTGATGTCAACACCAGCTGGTACATTCATCTTCAAAAGTGAATCAACAGCTTTTGCAGTAGGTGCGAAAACATCAATTAATCTAAAATGTGTACGAGATTCAAATTGTTCACGTGAATCTTTGTACTTGTGCGTAGCACGAATAACTGTAACCACTTCTCTCTTTGTAGGAAGTGGAATAGGTCCAGACACTTTGCATCCAGACTTAGTAGCAGTGTCAAGAATTCTTGAAACTACATTCTCGAGTAAACCAGCATCATAAGATGCAAGCTTTATTCTTAATTTTGTTGTTGCCATTTTTTTCTCCTTTTTTATTTTAGTCAACACCATAACCGACATTATCTAAACTTAAAGCATGACAGTTCGAAGCAAAACTTCGCTTGTTCATATGTAGGCAGAATATATAATGATTTTTTTGTTCAATGAATATTTTTTTATTATATATAACACCTAGCCGTGTGTAAAGAAGCAATCTCCAAAAATAAATTGGGTCTTAAACCCTTACTTTTCGTCGGCGCCCAAAAGGACTTCGGTCGACATAAATTCCCACCCGTTGTAGCTAACGAATGCAACCTTATGCGTCACTCCGCGAGATTTGCTTTGATCATTCTAGCAAAGAAAAAAGAGTTTGTCAACCCTTTTTCTAAAATTTTTACATATTTTTTCTATTATTCTTTTTCATAATTTTTAACGTCATAAGTCTTGTTCATAACCTTAAGAATGGTCGAAAATTTATCATCTTCGGCAGATTTGTTGTTGTGAAGTTTTCCACATTTTCTGCACTTATAGACAATAACGTATCCCTTTTTCGAATTTGGCTCAACGTCAATTGGTACCAAAACTCCACCGCAATCGTTTGCTCTATCCCCCGGAAAAATGTCAACATGCAACGAACATAAACACTTAACACAGTGATCACGAGATGAGTACTTAAGCGGATTTACATTCTCTCCACAGACAGCACAAACAAATCCATTGTCGTTCTTTTCGAAGTTTTTCATTAACAGTTCAACCCTTTCTCAGAAGTTTGAAGCCATGCCTCATTAAATTCAATTCCTTTTTCTGTCAAATCACGAATTACAAACCAAACCGGACTAGCTGTTCTTGGATATTTCGTCTGGTTACTATCCACATTTAATAAAACATACTCATTAATTTTTTCATCATAATGATAAATTAAAACCAATTCACCATCAATAACATATTGAGTGTTTGGTAATTCAAATTTCTTTTCAACAAACTCTTTTCTTTTTTTAATTGTAGCAATTACTGTTATTGGCATATTTTTCTCCTTATATCTTTAGTATGTTTCTATTATATCACAAATCTTTCGTTTTTGCAAGACAACTAAAGAATATTCTTTTAATATTATGATTATCTGTTTGTTCATTACAAACTATTAATACGAAATTTGCGACAACTTCTCGCACACACATATATATAATAAGGTTGTTAAAATAATACAACAATTGCTATAGTGATCATACTTCGACAAAACTAGACATAAAAAATAAAAATTTAAATTTTTAAAAGATTTTTTTAAAAAGGTATTTACAAAAATGAAAAAGTATGTTAAAATTCAATCAATTAATTATGCATTTAAGGAGAAATTAAAAATGAGTAAAAACAATTTCCATCCAGATAATTCAAAAAAACCTTACACTAATGAAGAACTTTTTGACAGATATGCTAGACCTCAAGGCAAAAACGAAAAACCTTTTGTTGACAGATTTAACGACGCTGTCAACACTAAAAATGGTGAACTTTTTAAATATTCAGCAGTGGCTTATTTAAACGGACCAAATCTTGACTGTATATGTACAGAACTTTCTAGATTTAATACTAGAATAGTAAACCAAGGCTATACTTTAAGAATTGAAAACATAATTGCTGATATTAATGCTATTTTAAAAGATAACACACAATTAACTCTTCGAGCACAAGCAGAATCTCTTTCTACAAACGTAGCAAGTGAATTCGTGAAAAATTTAATGGCAAAATTTTTAAGCGAAGTATTTTACGACAGAGCATTTGCATCAATGATTGATAATTCAAATATTTTTGACTAAAAAATAAAAACACGCATGTGTTTTTATTTTTTTTATTCTAAGGATGGTAACCTATATTATTTAAAGAATTATCGTTAACAGTTTGTTCATCTACTACTTGTGCAGCAGGAGTTCCGTTCTCAATATTTACCGCTACTTGTACAGCAGGAGTTCCCTTCGCATTATTTACCGCTACTTGTACAACCGAACCATCAATTGCCGTTACCTCAGGCGTACCATTTTGATTTAACATCGAATTAAATATATCAAAATCAGGATTCTCTACACTAGGAGTTCCCTCTTTTGGAGTTGCACCCACTGGAGTTTCACCTACTGGAATTCCTGCGTTTAGATCTGTAACCTCTTCATAAGTATCATAATCCCCTAGTGGAGTAGCATTCTCTCGTCTTTCTGTCACTGATTTACCATTAGGTCCCGTAACAGGAGACTGTTGTGCAGGATTTACAGTAGGTGCTGGAGATTTCTTTGTGTTTTCCGTTTTTTTGACTGCACTTTGTCGTTGAGTTTTTTTATCTTCCCCATCAGAAGTTCTTCCTGTCTGTCCAGCAGTTCTACCAGCAATTAAACTTTGTTCTGTTTCTTGACCAAGTTGTCTTGAAGTTTCATCTTCTCGTTGTTTCTTTCTGTCATTAGCACGTTGTGTTAAATCTTCTGCAACTCGTTCAGTTTCTGAATCTCCAGAGATTTGTACTCCGGTTATTTTTTCAACAACTCCAAGAATTTGCTCTCTTTGACTAACATCTAGTTGTGTAGGTTTAGTAGATTTAGTTTCTTGATCTGGATTGCCCGTGTGCTCCAATCCTTCCTGAGTAACACCCCTTTCTTCTTCGCCTTTTCTTGTTTCTTTTCCATCCGGCCTATTATCCGTTTTATCTTTTCCATCTACTTCATTGCCTTGTCTAGCATTGTCTAAAGCCTTTGCTGTGGGCATCGCACCAGTTTCCTCATGAACTCTTGTAGATATAGCCAAATCTTGAGCACCTCTTGTTGCTATTTCTCTTTGATTAGCAAAATCTGTAACAATTTCTGGAAGCTCTCTTTTTTCTTCACCTTTCGTATCCACTCTTACAACAGTTTCAACTTCATCGTTTACCCCTACAACAGGTACGGTTTTAATGTCCAAAATTTCACTACGCTTAACATTAATTTCAGTTTGAGCTTCCCTCTTTTCACGTAAGAAATCTTCTTTTTCTTCTTTTGGAATATCTTCAATATTATTTTCAATTACATGTTCAATAATTTCATTAAGAGTTTTTGAAAGATTAGGTTTGTCCGTCCTTAAGAAATCCTTTTTCTCTTCCATTGCCTCCTTAAACTCTACTTGAACAAGTTTTTGAAGTTTTGGATATCTTTTTAAAATTTCATTTATCTTTAAGAAGTAATCTCCTTCTACTCTTTCTAAATCTCGTTCTTTTTCTAAGAAAACTTTGTTGGCTTGGACTAAGTACTTAAATCTATTTACAGTGTTAAACAAAGTCGCTTTTGTTTCTTCATCCATGTGAAAAACATTCAAACTTTCTCCGCCAAAAGTTCCAACATTCCATTTTCTGTATGCTATATTTTTATTTACATCTCCCGGGAAAACAATTTCATCAAGGAAATATTCATTAATATTGTAGAAAACACCGCTATTAATTCTGTAATTCGCTTCAAAGCAAACCTTTTCAGCAAGAGTAAGCGTTGCAACATTACCTTCAAATGAAATCATAAAAGTAAGTTGTTTGTCAAGTTTTAGGTCGCTCTTGCAAATATCAATTTCCCCGACCGTATCTACAATATACTTACTACAATTTATAAGTTCGGCGCAAATCTCTGGAGAAATAACATATTCTCCATTTGCATTGTAATCTCCCAACATACATCCTAAAACAGTGTGTCGCAAATTGTTAAATTTTGCGTACTCAATTTCTTGAGCATCTCCCAAATAACCCTCTACACCATCTTGTCTTAAGTATTTAGCCATAGCATACCTCTATTGACATTATATCATGAAATAAAAAATAAGGCAAATGATTACGAAATCAACTTTTCATTTTTTTTCATAACATTTTGCCTTAAATTTTATTCTTCTTGAGAAGCAAGTTTTTGCTGTTGATCAGCAATGGTTAAAGCTTGAATCATTTCATCAATGTCGCCATTCATAAATCCGTCTATATTGTACAAACTTAATCCTATTCTGTGATCAGTTACACGTCCTTGAGGGAAGTTGTAAGTTCTAATTCTTTCACTTCTATCTCCAGTTCCAACTTGACTCTTTCTGTTAGCACTATATTCCGCCACCTTTTGTTGTTGATAGAAATCAAAGATTTTTGCTCTTAGCATCGCGAAAGCTTTTTCTTTGTTTTGCGTTTGACTACGTTCATCTTGACATGTTACAACAATTCCAGTTGGGAAGTGCGTAATTCTAATAGCAGATTCGGTTTTGTTAACCTTTTGTCCACCTGCACCACTTGAACGGAACAAGTCAATACGTATATCTTTGTCATCAATTTCAACATCAGCATCTTCCATTTCTGGTAAAATTGCAACTGTCGCTGTTGAAGTGTGCACACGACCTTGACTTTCTGTTTCCGGAACGCGTTGAACTCTGTGAACACCAGACTCAAACTTGAATTTTGAGTAAACATTTTTTCCTTCAATCAAAGCTTGTACTTCTTTTAGTCCGCCAAGTTCTGTTTCTTCAATGTTTAGTATTTCAACTTTAAATCTATTCTTGTCGCAGTACATTTGATACATTCTAAGTAGACTATGCGCAAACAACGCACTTTCTTCTCCACCTGCACCACCACGAATTTCAAGAATAACGTTCTTTTCGTCATTTTCGTCTTTAGGTAAAAGTAAGATTTTTAATTTTTCTTCACTTTCCTTCAATTGTTCTTTTAATGAATAGTACTCTTCTTCAGCCATAGCTTTAAGTTCTGGATCAGTTTCAATTTCCAACATTTCTCCAGCCTCGTTAAAGTTTTTGTTCATTTTTTCATACTTTTCAAATTCTTCCATTAAAGGAGTAAGTGCAGAATGATCCTTTACTTTTTGTTGCCAAGTTTTTATGTCAGCAATAATTTCAGGGTCAGAAATATCTTTACTTAACTGTTCAAATCTTTCTTTGATTGCCTTTAGTTTTTCAATCATAAATTCTCCTATCTTTTAAATATCAAAATTCTGTCTAAACCAGAATAATCTTTCACACAATCTACAAAATTAAAATCATTGAAAATTGACATGATGAGTTCTTTTTGATTTTCGCCAATTTCCATAATTAGCATTCCACCAACTCGCAAAAACTTGCGCAAATTATCATGAATAATGTGGTAAAATTTTAAACCGAATTCTCCGCCGTCAAGAGCAAGTCTAGGATCATACTCTTTCACTTCAACGTCTAAATCTTCAATATCTTCACTATCAATATATGGAGGATTCGAAACGATTAAATCGAAAGTTTTTTCAACCGCTTGAAACATATCCGACTTGATAAATTCTATTTCCGTTTCATGAGTTTTAGCATTCATTCTAGCCACGTCTAATGCTTTACTTGAAATGTCCACAGCCGTTACATTTACGTCTGCATTTTTCTTAATAGTAACCGCAATGCATCCACTTCCCGTACAAACATCTAAAACATCTTTATAATCATTTTCTTTAATTGAATCTAATGCAAGTTCAACTAGAATTTCAGTTTCCGGTCTTGGAGTTAAAACGTTTTGATTTACATGAAATTCCATACCATAAAAACAAGAGTGTCCAAAGATTTTGTCAATTGGCATACCTTTTAATCTTTTTTCTATTGCCTCATTGCATTTTAAAATATCTTTTTCTTCAATTTCATCGATCAACACAAGAGATGTTCTCTTAACCTTTAAAACTTCACTTAAAATAAAGTCGGCATCCGTTGTTTCAATGTCGAATTCTTTTAATTTGTCTTTTAAAGATTTTCTAAATTCACTAAGTTTCATAATCCCCATAAAAAATACGCGCCAAGCAAAAAAGCCGACGCGTTAGTAATCGCTATTTTAAATTGTGACGTTTGTTGAATTTGTCAACTCTTCCTTCTGTATCTACAAGTTTTTGTTGACCAGTAAAGAATGGGTGGCATTTATCACAAACTTCAGTTTTAACGATATCTCCAGCTTTAACGCCTGGTTTTGAAGTTTTTCCTTTAAATTCACTTCCGCAAGCACATACAAATGTTACTTCAACGTAATTTGGTTGGATTTCTGTTTTCATAATCTCTCCTTGAAAATTTTTAAGCAAGTTAATTATATCTTAAAAAACAGCGTTTGTCAACTACTTTTTCGAATTTCTTTTAATTATCTTTTCCGCCACCAAATTAATATCACCAGCCCCTACAAAAGCGACAGCACTAAAGTTTTTAATTAATTTTTCAATAGAGTTCACTTTTTCAACATATGCAATATCTTTGTTATTTTCTTTAATCGTTAAAAATAATTGTTTGGAACTTATTCCGTCTTGAGGAATTTCTCTCGCTGGATATTCTTTATATAAAATCACATTTTTCATATCTTTAAACAAATCTAAAAACTCTCGCATTAAATTTTTAGTTCTCGAGTATGTATGCGGTTGAAAAACAATCAAACTATTCTCTTCTTCTTTTCTAAAAGCCTCCACAAAAGATTTTATTTCTGTTGGATGATGAGCGTAGTCTATAAACACTTTTGTCTCACCTACTTCACCAATTTTTTCGTACCTCCTACCAATACCTTTAAAGGTTTTTAAAACTCTTTCTATTGTTTCTTCTTTTACATCTAAACTTCTTGCTACTTTTACAGCCATTGAAATATTTTTTAAATTGTATTCGCCTTTTAATTTAGAACTAAGTGAGTAATCGATATCTACAAGATTAATTTTGTTAACATTATTTAAAAACTCAGTAGAATTTTCTCTAAAAACGAATCTCGACTTTGCTCGTTTCAAAAAAGTTTTAAAAGCAGAACGCAAAGAAAACATACTCTTGTAGCATTCTATATGATCCTTTTCAACATTCATTACAACAGCAACATCTGGGTAAAGAGACAAAAAACTTTTGTTGAATTCGCAGGCTTCAACAACCAAAAAATCATCTTTTAAATTAAATCGAGGAGAAGTTACATCTGCACCGATATGACAAGACACTTTCTTTCCATCTTGCCTCAGCATTTCATAAATTAAAGCAGAAGTGGTACTTTTTCCATGAGTACCAGACACAGCAATCACGCAGTTAAATCTACTTGCCAACTGCCCCAAAACCACAGCTCGATCAACAATAGGTATTTCTTTTTGTTTCAACTTTATTACTAGCTTATCATCGTCTTTAATAGCTCCAGTTTTTACAACTAAGTCAACTTCAAGCATTTCTTTGACAAATTTTTTAGAAACAAAAATACCTTCATTTTCACAAATTTTTGTGTAAACATTATTCTTAATATCATAGCCTAAAACATTAGCTCCAAGACTTTTAAAAGCCAGAGCAAGTTGATGCATACTGACTCCACCAATTCCTAAAAACAACACAGAATCTATTTCTTTTTTCATATTTCACCTATGTTTACATATGAATTTCTCTTAAATTTTGGCAACTAGATTCACAAATTAATAAAAATAGTTAAAATCGTTTGCAAAAGTGGTAAATTTTGTTTAAAATGTTTATGGCTATTGAAAAATAGTTAATCTAAAAAAGGGGAAGGTGGCTAACTTGACTATTACAGACATCAGAATTAGATTAGTTAACAAAGAAGACAGCAAATTAAAAGCAGTTGCATCTTTCACAATTGACGACGCATTCATTGTTCATGACGTTAGAATTGTTGAAGGTCCAAACGGAATCTTTATTGCTATGCCTTCTAAGAAAATTCCAGATGGCGATTACAAAGATATTGTTCATCCTAAGCACAACGAAGCTAGAGAACAAATTACTACAGCAATCTTGGAAGCATACAACAAAGAAATTGCTAATCAATAAAAAAAATCCGCAATGTCGGATTTTTTTACTTTTAATACAAACAAAAATTCGATAGTTTCCTATCGAATTTTTTTCATTTAACTTTTATTTAGAAAGTTCACTTAAGAATGCAAGACTGATAGCAGTTGTTGCATTTTCATCAACAGACCAAACATCTTCAGCAAAAGTCATTTCGTGAGTAAATGTTTTACTTCCCCACAAACCTAACCATTTACCAAAACCTGTAGCCACTCCATGTGTAGCAGAAGCACGCCATTCAGATTTAAATGTTTCTAAATCTTTCATTTTTTCAGTAGTTGTAACTCTGTAGAAGTTAATTTCATTGTATGTACAATCATAACCTCCCCACCATTCTTTTTCAGAATCGGCAAGAGTTGAACGTTTAGCATTTTGAGGAACAGTGTCAATATTAATTACAACACTTGTAAATTCTCCAGAAACAGCGTCAACGTCATAAATACAGAAACTTGAATCTCCAGTAATTGTTTCAGTAAGTCCGAATTCATTTTTGATTTCAGAACTCATTGCATTGTAATCTCTCCAAGTGTCTACATAGTAGTTTGCATCAACAATTGAATCTTCAGAAACGCCGTTGTTTAAAACTGAGTTACTAAATACAGCACCGTCTGGGAACACCAACACAGCCATTGACAAGTAAGTGTCGTTTTGAGTTGCAGACAATACGCATTCAGTTTGTACATTTGTCACAGTTCCGCCCTTGATTGCAACTGCAACGCTTGCTACATACTTACTTCCAACAATTTTTACTTTTTCAGAAACTTTATTATTAACAATCTTTGCTACAACAACTTGATCAATAATTGCTTCAGAATTATTCATTTCAAGAACTATACCAGCAACTTCGTTTCCATATAAGTCAGAAGATGTTACACATTTTGTTACTTGCGCGTTTTCTGAATTATTCAAACATACGATACCTGCAACATTGATTTGTTTTCCATTAATGCAAGCACCAACAGTTTTCATTTCATTGACAGAAGAAACGATTTTACCATTATTGTCAGCCACTAATCCTGCAAAGTAACCATTTCCAGCAAGGCTGTTTGCCACTTCTTCAGTGTTAACAACTGTAATTCCTTCGCCAGTTAATTTTACATTTTCAATTTCACCAGCTTTGTCATTGTATCCTGCAACACCACCAACAAACATTGTTTGCACTTTTTCTGGTGATGAAATTGCACCAATTGACACTTTAACATCAGCATTTACATTTAATATGATGCTATTATTACGAGCAGAAACAGCTCCGATAAATCTATCTGAAGGTACAACATTATTATTCACAAGTTCAAATGCAACTTTTGAATTTATAATAGTTCCTTCGTTTGATGATACAATTCCACCAATTTGAGATAAGTTGCCATCATCTAATTTAACAATATTTTCAGCTTTAAATTGAACATCTGCATTTGAAATGTAAGTTCCAAAACCAGCCTTAGCAACAAGTCCAGCCACTTCATTAGCAGTAAATTCACTTACAACCAAATTTTGAACTTTACAGTTAAAGATTGAAGTATATTCACTAGAACCAACAAGTCCACCGAATAATTTTACATTTCCAGTAAATTTAGCTCCAGTTGCAATAATTTCAACAGCTTGCAAGCTTGAAGAAATTTCAACACTACCTTTGATTGTGTTAGCAAGGATACCAACAACAGCATTTTCACCAAAATTAATGTCTTCAACAATGATTTTTAAGTTAGCAATTGAAGAATTGTTAATTTCATTAAATAGGTTTGTACCACCTTTTAATGTAATAGAATAACCATTACCATTGATGATTTTATTTGAAATTGAGATAGGTGTCCATGTTTCATCAAGAACAACATCTCCATCAAGAGTAATACTGTCATTATTTTCAATAATTTCTTTGAATGTTAAAGTTTCTGGCTCAACAGGAACATGAACTTCAGCTTTACCTCTATTCAAGTAACCTGCAGTAACAGGAGAAACAGACAAGTTATTTAATCTTAATGTAGGAACAGAACCAGATTTAAACAACCACAAACCTTCATCCCAGTAATTTTCTGAAATATCGTAGAAGTAGTTAAACATTGGAGAAGATTTTAAACTTTCTTCTGTAACAGCCTTGATGAAATACCAATGGTCAGTTTCGTCAAAGTAGATAACAGAATTATCATCTTCAGATTGTAAGAAGAAATGTTTGTTTTCGCTACTATTTATCCAAACATTGTTAACTCCAACAACATTTTCACCAACAGCAACGTTACCAACTAAGTAAGATTGCATTTTCTTCTCTTCGTAAGGGAATCCAGCATAAGCTTCAATTCTACCTACGAAAGAACCAACATGATAAGTTCCAGCATATTCTTTGTCTTCTCTTTCAACATCTAATACAGCATTTGCGTAAGATTGTTGAATAGATCCGTCTTTTGTTTCAGTTATAGCTTTGTAGTTACCTACCAATCCACCAGCTACAATATTTACATTTTTATTTTCTTTAAGGATAGTTTCGTTAACATATGAAGCACGGATTTTACCAGCATCTAAACAGCCAACAAGTCCACCCATCAAAATAGATTGATTTTCTTTAACAGCACTAACTACTTTACCGCCATCAACATAAGATGTTTCTATTTCACCAGTAACAATTCCAGCAAGACCACCAATCATAGCTCCATCTTTAGAACTTGTGATTGAAGGATTCTTAATTTGAACATTTTTTACTTTTCCGTCAACAACTCCAGCAAGTGCACCGGCAAACTTGATTTCACCAGCAATAACAGAATTTTCAATAGTTAAATCATGAACATATCCTGCTTTTCCAACTTTAGCAAACAAACCAGCATTTTCACCAGTTGTCAAGTTTAAACCTTTAACAGTTTTTCCATTACCATCAAATGTTCCGTTAAAACCTTCATTGATTTTAGAAGCAATAGGCTCGAAATCTTTAGACAACAAGATGTCATTTTGAAGTCTGAAATGCTTAGACTCTGTAAGATAAGTTGAACCAATCTTCTTTAAATCCATTTCATTGAAGATGTAATAAGGATTGTTTGCGCTACCATTACCAACGTGGAAAAGGATTTCAAACTTTTTATATCTTTTGTTAGTTGTAGAAATAACAACTTTTACATCTCCACCGAAATCGTCAGACACATTGTAACATTTAGTTTTAGCATCGTAGAAAATGTTTTCTACAACTTCTTCACTACCTGCATTATAATTAAATTTAGTGCTGTCGCTTTTCTTAAATCTAGAGATTTTTAAATCGCTTAAAGCAATAGAATCTCCTGCATTACAGAAGATTTCTTTAGTTTCAATACGAATAACTTCATCGTTGCGCAAGAAATAATAAGTGGTAAGACCAAATGACACCACCACGATAATAGCAACTAAGAAGACTAAGAATTTTTTCATAATAGGATATCCCCCTTATAAGTTTGTAATATTTTACCACGTATTCTGAATTTGTCAATACCCAAATTTTAAAAAATGGGGTCAGAAAGTGTGATTTTTTAAATATTTTATGTTATTGTTTGCGAAAAATATGAAAATGTAGTACAATAGAAGGATGAAAATTGTGGCAAATGTGGAAAACACAGTGTTTAGGAACGCAGAAAATAGTTACAGCGTTCTTAATTTGTCATACGATAAAAAACGAATCACCGCAGTCGGCAATCTTCCGGAAGTTTTCGAAGGTCAAACACTAGAACTTGAAGGAGAATTTACTGTTCATAAAAAGTTTGGAGAGCAATTTCTGGTTAATGAAGCGCGAGTTATTGAGCCAACTACTCTTCCTGCCATTGAAAAATATCTAGCTAGCGGGCTGATTTACGGAATTGGACCAGTTACAGCCAAGAAAATTGTAAACGAATTCAAAGAAGACACTTTGCCTATTTTAGAGTTCAATCCGATGAAACTTGCTAAAATACGTGGAATTAGCAAACAAAAAGCCATTGAAATCTCAAATGCATACAATGAAATGAAGGAAATGCAAAATGTAATCATGTTTTTGCAATCTCATTACATAACAACAAACATGGCTATTAAAATTTTTAATATTTATAAAGACAAAACCATAGAAGTTGTAAAAAACAACCCTTATCAACTAATCGAAGACGTTGACGGAATTGGTTTTGCAACAGCGGACAAAATTGCAATTAAACTAGGAATTGATATGTTTGGCGAAAACAGAATAAAAGCCGGTTTAATTTACACATTAAAAACAGCAAGCGAACGCGAAGGTCACACGTATTTACCAAAAAAAGAATTGGTAAGTTCATGTGTTGAAATCTTAAATTTCAGCGAAAACGAAACTTCTCTTGTGGAAAAATCTGTAGATTATCTTCAAATTGAAGGAATGGTAAAAAACTTTGAATTCCACGGCGAAGAAGTTACAATGTTAACTAAATTATATTTTCAAGAAAAATATATTGCAAGAAAACTGTTTAAGCTTTCATACAACAAATTCGACGAAAAGTTTAATTTCTTAGACAACATCAATTTTTACCAACGATTACACAAAATTCAATTAAACGGTGAACAAACCGATGCCGTTTTATCATCTCTTAATCAAGGAGTTTCAATCATAACAGGTGGACCCGGAACTGGTAAAACAACTATTGTGCGATGTATCCTTGAAATGCTAAAACAACAAAACCAAAAAGTTTTGCTATGCGCCCCAACTGGACGAGCCTCAAAACGTATGACTGAAAGCTGTGGAATGGAAGCAAAAACTATTCATAGAGCGCTCGAAATGAATCCAAGTGACGGAGACGGAATTTTCCACAGAAACGAAAACAACCCACTAGACGCTGATGTGATTATTATCGACGAAATGAGTATGGTTGATGTGGGACTATTTTATCACTTACTTAAAGCCTTGAAATCGACAACCCGACTTGTTCTAGTTGGAGATAAAGACCAATTACCAAGTGTCGGAGCTGGAAACGTTCTAAAAGACTTGATTGAAAGCGGAAAAGTGTTTACCACTCAATTAGTAAATATTTACAGACAGGGCGAAGACAGTTTAATTGTAACTAATGCGCATTTAATAAATAACGGTAAAATGCCGATAATCGACAACACAAGTAAAGATTTCTTCTACGAAAACGGAAAAGACTTAATATCGAATGCTGAAACAATTGTAGATTTAGTCTCAACAAGACTGCCTAAACATTTTGGTTATGACCCAAAAGAAATTCAAGTTCTCGCACCAATGAAAGCCGGTCCTTGTGGTATTGACAACTTAAACAAGAGACTTCAAATGACAATCAATCCTCATTTTACAGGAATAGAACTTGAAAACGAATTTACAAAATACCATGTAGGCGACAAAGTTATGCAAATCATCAATAACTATGACATGGAATATATAAAATATGAAGACAACGGCATGACACAAAATGGAAAGGGCGTGTTTAATGGCGACATTGGATACATTAAACGTATAGACTCAGAAACTCACGAAGTAACCATTGAATTTGACGATGGAAAGATTTGTAAATATCCTAAAACCGAATTAAATCAAATTACTTTAGCATACGCAATCACAATCCACAAAAGTCAAGGAAGCGAATTTGATTGCGTAGTAATTCCTCTTGTTCCAGGAGCGCCTATTATTATTACGAGAAACCTACTCTACACAGCAATTACCAGAGCAAAGAAAACGGTTGTACTCATTGGAAGCAAGCAAATGCTAGCCCGCATGATTCACAACAATTACACAGCGAAACGCTACACAATGCTAAAAGACTTCCTCAAAGAAGAAGCAAAAAAAGACTAATTCTTTGACCTAGTTTAAAACAACAAAAGAACGGAGTTTCCGTTCTTTTATTTTCTTGTGTAAACATAATAACTGTTTCCCTCTTCATCTGTATAACCATTTGCAACAATATCAAAATTAGTTTCGTTTAAATAGGCACTACTATTCTCTGTATTTTCAACTATTGAGCTTAAAATGTAAATCTTTTTAGCTTTCTTCATTAAATTATCATTTTCAGTTCCATCTGTCGATGCATTATAAAGATATGTACTCTTTATAAATACATTTTCCATACTTCCTATCCAGAAGAAATTTGCGTCAATTGATTCTATAGTAGAGGACAAATATAAACTTTTAATTCCACCATACCAGAACGTATTTGTACCCTTTAGATACTTCGTACCTTCATTAAAAATCAGCTTATCTAAGTAAACACTATGAAAATTTTGACCTTGATTATATGTTTCTATCGACCCTGGAATGTTTAAAACTTTTAAAGAGCTACACCTCACAAAACAACCACTAAGAGATGTTAGCGTTGTTGGTAGATTAATACTTTCCAACGATGTACAACGGTAAAACGCATCCCCTCCAATACTTTCTACACCCTCAGGAATTGAGATCTGCTTAAGACTTTCGCAGTTCTCAAAAGCTCCTGCTGGAATTTCAGTTATTTTAATTCCTTCTGCAAATATAACATTTTCTAATTTTGGATTATTTTTTGTCCAAGTAAAAGAAGTTAAAGTTGACGGAAAAGATAAAGTTATTAAATTTGGAAGACCATTCATACCAGATGACGTCAAAACTCCTTCAGGAATCAAAATTTCTGTCAGCTTATTTAATCCACCAAACCCTGTTACTTCTGTAATTGGACTAGTGACGTCTTGTAATCTCGAATTGTTTGTGCCCTTTCTTACTAATGTTTCCTTGTATATTAAACATCCTGCTTCCACTTTATAACTAGTATTACCACTTGCCACAGTAATAGTATCTATATTTGGAAGCCCGCTAAGATTATAACTTCCAATTTGAGCAGTTAACGTACTAGGCAAATTCAATGTTTCAAGAGCGGTGTTGTTCCATACGACATATGCTCCAAACTCTCTAATCCCCTCTGGAATTGTTAATTCTTTAAGAGAAGTACACCCATTAAACATTCTTTCCCAACTCGAATTGTTTACTTTTTCTGGTAATGTAATGCTTTCAAGAGATGTACAACCACTAAATGTTCCATAAGGCCCAATGTTTGTTACATTTTCTGGAACTACAAATTCTGTTAAGCTTTTACAATCTGCAAAAGCATATCTTCCAATTGAAGTTACAGTTTCTGGCAACTTTACTTCAGTCATACTTTCACATTGTTGAAAAGCCTGTCCTCCAATTGATGTTATCGTTGTTTCACTTAAATCAATGCTTTCTAATTTTGTACACCCAAAGAATGCTCCATTTCCTAAGGTTGTTAATGTGTCCGGAATTTTTACATATGTTACATCTGGACAATTCTTTAAAGCGTCCGCACCTATCTCTAAGAGTCCATCTGGTGTGATAAGGCTTGTCATATAGCTTTCTGCAAATGCGCTAGCTTCAATCTTTGTAACTGGAATTTCTTCTCCGCTTTCTTCATCATAGTATGTCTTTGGTATTACTACCTCTCCTGTTACTTGATCCGATCCTTCAATTGAACATGTTCCACCGGTTGGTTTGAACTCTAATTTGTCTAGAGTTGCTTCTTTTGTGTATACATTAACTCCTTCTGGAATATCATAAACTCCGCTTGGATAAACAGTCTCGATTGGAACTGTAAGATCTTCATCTAAGTAAAGTCCGCATGAAT
>SVIQ01000004.1 GCA_015069415.1 Clostridiales bacterium
ATTCATGCGGACTTTACTTAGATGAAGATCTTACAGTTCCAATCGAGACTGTTTATCCAAGCGGAGTTTATGATATTCCAGAAGGAGTTAATGTATACACAAAAGAAGCAACTCTAGACAAATTAGATTTTACTCCAACCGGAGGAACATGTTCGGTAACTGGATCTAGTGAAATTACAGGAGAAGTTGTCATTCCAAAAACATATTACGACGAAGAAAGTGGAGAAGAAATTGCGGTCACAAAAATTGAAGCAAGCGCATTTGCAGAAAGTTACATGACTAGTCTAATTACACCAGAAGGACTTTTAGAAATCGAGGCAGACGCACTTAAGAACTGTCCAGAAGTAACACATGTCAAACTTCCAGACACTTTAACAACGCTAGGCTCTGGAGCATTCTTCGGTTGTACAAAACTAACAGATATAGATTTAAGCGAAACCCAACTAACAAGCATTGGCGGTCAAGCATTTTATCAATGTACAAGTTTGGAAAGCATAGTGATTCCAGAAACAGTAACAACAATTGGTGGCTCAATTTTTGCAAAATGTACAAGTTTAAAAACATGTGTTTTGCCGACTGGACTTAAAGGGATGTTATATGCAACATTCAGCGATTGTACAAGTTTAGAAAGCATAACAATTCCAGAAGGTATTAATATTTTGAGATATGATACGTTTAAAGGTTGTTCGAGCTTAAAGGAGTTGGTGATTCCAGAAAATGTAACATCGCTTGAGCATAGAGTTATTGCAGGATGCACAAGTTTAAAGAAATTAACATTACCTTCAACTGTAACATCAATTCACAATTCTTGTTTCCAAGCAGGAACATCTAACGTTTTAGAAGAAATAGTGGTTACAGGAAATGGAACGAATTTTCAAAACATTAATGGATTTTTGGTTTGGAAAAACAGTGAGGTTGCACTTGCTACTAATTCTGCTGTAACAGTGCCGGCCAATATGACGAAAATGTGGCCGGGGTGTGCGTCTTTGCAAGAAAACAGAACTTCAATTGATTTTGCTTTAAGCGACGCAACAATGACAACATTAGAATATAATGTATTCGAAGGATGTACAAATTTGAAAGATATAGAAATTCCGTCAGCTTTAACCTCATTTGGAGTTTATTGTTTTTACCAATGTTCTTCGATTGAACGAGTGGAAATTCCGTCTGGAGTCACTACTATTCCTATGCACTGTTTTAGAGATTGTAAAGCTCTGAAAGAAGTTGTTTTAAATGAAGGATTAAGAACTTTAGATTTATATGCATTTTGTGGTGCCGGGTCGAATTTTTCGTTAAGAATTATTTTACCAGATTCATTAGAAAGAATAAAAACACAATCTTTCAATGGTGCTAGCATAGACACAATTAGAATCCCTCCAAATGTAACTCCTGATACGACTTCGTTTTATCAAGCAAAAATAAAAACTTTAATTTTGGATAGCGGAAATGCCTTACAGTCATTTTATGATCCAGAAGAAAATTCAAGATTAAATCAAACAGTGGTTGATGATTCGGTTTGGTATGTGCTGGAAGAAATAGATGTAGAATATTCAACAGGCACAATCTACGGAGCGTTGACAAGAAATGAGGGTGAAACATATGAATGGAACGGCAAAGTTTACTGTGTTTACACAAGAAAATAAAAAGAACAAGTTAATCTTGTTCTTTTTTACTGCCGGACAGTTGGGCATTAATTTGTAAGGCGTTGTTGTAATGGATTAGCAAACAACTTGTATCATTGACAGAATGAAAAATGTTTAGTTTTTATTTAAAATAGAGAAAGAAATTAATTGTTTAGTTTAGTATGTTTAATCATTTGACTTGAAAATAGTTTTTTGTTAGAATAAAAACATGAATTTGACAAAGAATGACATTAAAAATTTAAAAGACAAAAAATTTAGGAAAGAACATTCTTTTTTCATGCTTGAGGGAGAGAGGTTTTGCAAAGACTTACTTGACACAAACATCGAAATTGTTTACTCAATTACAAGCGATGAAAAAATTAAAGGATTTCCAAATCTTTGTTTAGTAAGTGAAAGATTAATGAACATGTTGTCAACGACTCAAACAGGAAGCGATTTAATTTGCATATGCAGATTTATTCCTCCGCCTGTTGCTTCAATTGGGAACGCACTTATTTTAGACCACGTTCAAGACCCAGGCAATGTTGGAACTTTAATTCGTTCGGCGGTAGCGTTTGGGTTTGAGGATGTGTATTTGGTGGATGGCGCAGACCCGTTTAATGAAAAAGTGGTGAGAAGTAGCGCTGGAACAATTTTAAAAGCTAGAATTCACCTAAATTCATTTGATGAAGTCAAGAAAAACAAAAGTAAAATCGCAGATGTATTCTTAACTGCTGATATGGGCGGAGAGAATATAAAAGATTTTAGAAAAGGCAATAAAAAAGTTGCTGTTATCATTGGGAATGAAGGTTCTGGAGTGAGCAAGGAATTTAGAGAACTTTCAGATAAGACTGTAAGAATTCCAATGTCGAAAAAAGTAGAAAGTCTTAACGCAGGAGTTGCGGGAAGTATTATAATGCAGAAATTAGGAGAGTAAAATATGTCAGGACATAGTAAATGGAACAATATTAAAGGTAGAAAAGAAAAATCAGATGCTGAAAGAAGCAAAATGTTTACAAAAATCGGCCGTGAAATCATGGTTGCAGTAAAAGAAGGCGGAGCAAACGTCGAAACTAACAACAAATTAAAAATGGCTATTTCAAAAGCTAGACAATACAACATGCCAAATGATAAGATCAATGGTATTATTAAGAAAAACAGCGAAACAGACAATTCTAACTATGTTGAACAAACTTATGAAGGCTACGGTGTCGGCGGAGTTGCTGTTGTTGTTAAATGTTTTACCGACAACAAGAACAGAACAAGTAGCGATGTTAGATATGCGTTCGACAAGTTTGGCGGAAGTTTAGGCGGATCTGGTTGTGTGTCTTACATGTTTGACGACAAGGGAGTGATTGTTGTTGAAAAGAATGAAAAATTTGATTCAGACAGCGCTATGGAAATTGCAATTACTATGGACGCAATTGACTGCGAAGACGATGAAGTTTTCACAATTTACTGTGAGCCAAGTGCAGACAAGGTTACAAGCATGGTTAGCGAATTTGAAAATGCTGGTTACACAATCTTGTCATCTGGAGTTGAGGCAATCCCTCAAAACTACACAGCATTAAATGATGCTCAAAAAGAAACATTTAACAAAATGATTGATAAATTAAACGAAAGCGATGACGTAATTGACGTTATTCACAACTTAGAGGAAGAAGATGGAGAATAAAGAACAACTAAAGATATCAGAAATATTAAAAAAAATTAACAACAGCAGGGAGCAGCTGTCAGCTCTTTATAATCTTTACAATGCATCTATTCTTGTTGCTCAGGAAGAAAAATCTAGCATTGGGTCAAATTATGAACAAATGGTTGATTGCAAGAATGATTTGACGGATATAAGTACTGCAATTTTGAACACCGAAAAGAAAGAACGTTCTTCTGTTGTTACTAAAAATATGGGTAAAATCAAACGTATCGGCGGAGAAATGAAAGAAATTAAAACAAGTTTTGACACTAGTTTTAGTAAATTCAAAATGGCACTTAAAGAATGTGGATCGTTAAAAACTGAATACAAAAAAGAAATCAATGATTTGTGTAAAGAATTCAAAGTTTTAATTGGAGAAAATCCAGATCCAATGTATGTTAAAGGTTACAATCAACAATTGAAAATTATTAAAACAATATTAAATAAAATCGAACTTTTGATTTCTAATTACAATGTAAACAAAAACGAAGTGGAATCGGGGAAAGAACGTTTTGATAATTTGTACTCAAGCGCAGAAGATTTGAAGAGTAAATTAGAGTCTATAGCATAAGGAAATTTATGAGAATTTTAGGAATTGACCCAGGTTACAACATTATTGGTTATGGCGTGATTGAGACGGAAGGCTGTAAGGTTGTTGACTATGGCGTTATCACAACTCCAAAGAATATGAAAATTAGCGAAAGGTTAAGTACAATTGACAAGGCTATAACCGAACTTATGGACACATTTAAACCTAGTCAAGTTGCTTTTGAAGAATTGTTCTTTAACACTAACACAACGACTGCAATACCGGTTGCCGAAGCGCGTGGAGTTTTAATTGTTGGCGCTAAAAAGTTTACTGACAATTTGTATGAGTACACACCTCTTCAAATTAAGCAAGCATTAACTGGAAATGGAAGAAGTGAGAAAAAGCAAGTGCAGTTCATGGTTAAATCTATTTTAGGACTTAGTGAAGTCCCAAAACCGGACGATGCTGCAGACGCTCTTGCTGTTGCGCTTTGTCATATGCAAACTAACAACATTTTAAGCGACAATTCAATGTAGGAGAAAAAATGATAGGATTTTTAAACGGAATTTTAACAGACAAAGATTACGACAACGTTACAATCGAATGTAACGGTGTCGGTTTTTTGGTTTATGTAACAAATTCATGTATGGTAGATCTTCCTTCTGTTGGAGAGCAAGTTAAAATCTACACTTATTTAAACATAAACAAAGAAAACGAAATTTCATTATTTGGATTTTCGAGTAGAGAAGAAAAGAGATTGTTTTTACAACTAATTACTGTTAGCGGTGTTGGTAGTAAAACAGCTCTTCAAATTTTGTCTTGTGAGAGAATGGGTGTAATTGTAAACAGCATCATTAACGAAGACCCAAATGTTATTGGATCTTGTAAAGGAATAGGAAAGAAAACTGCTGAGAGAATTATCCTTGAATTAAAAGATAAGATTAAACCGTTTGATTACATTTTACCTAATGACAACATTTTAACAGCTACAGTTGAAAACAATCAAGCAATCGAAGATGCGTCGGTTGTTTTAATGTCTTTAGGATTAAATAGAAACAAAGCTATGGAATTAGCAAAACAATGTGCTGAAAAGCATGACACGGCAGAGCAAATTGTTGCTAAAGCTTTACATCAAATTGGTGGTTAGATTTTAAATTTAGGCACTTTATTAAAATGAATTAGAGTGACATTGTACTATTAATTTCATTGACAAAAGTAGGTAAATAAAATATGTTTTCTTTTGTTGCTTTTCTTTTAAAGAAAAGCAAAATATAGGAGATTAAAAGTGGAAGAGAGAGATAGATTTATTTCAAGCACAAAAAATATGAGCGAAATCGAAGTTGAAAATAAGCTTCGTCCTCTTTCTTTTGAAGAGTATGTTGGACAAGATAAGATTAAATCGAATTTAAAAGTGTTTATAGGTGCTGCCAAAAAGAGAAAAGAAGCGCTTGATCATGTACTTTTATATGGACCTCCGGGACTTGGAAAAACAACGCTTAGTCATATTATTGCAAATGAAATTGGTAGTCAAATTAAAATTACAAGTGGACCAAGCATTGAAAATGCGGCAGACCTTGCTGCAATTTTGACAAATTTAGGCACAAATGACGTATTGTTTATTGACGAAATTCACAGAATTAGTAAATCTGTTGAAGAGATTTTGTATCCTGCAATGGAAGATTATGCTTTGGATTTCATCGTTGGTAAAGGTCCAAGTGCTAGAAGCATGCGTCTTAAAATTCAACCTTTTACTTTGATTGGTGCAACAACAAAGGCTGGAAATCTATCTAGTCCACTTAGAGATAGATTTGGTGTTGTTTGTCGTCTTGAATTATATTCAGTTGAAGAAATTGCAACTATTATTAAGCGTAGTGCTGGTATTTTGAATGTGTCAATCACAGATGAGGCCACAAACGAACTAGCAAAGAGAAGCAGAGGAACACCTCGTATAGCGAACAGACTTTTAAAGCGTGTTAGAGATTTTGTTCAAGTTGAAGATAAAGATGAAATTGACGTGGTGGACGCTAAAAAGGCATTAGATTTAATGGATATTGATGAATTAGGTCTAGATGTTACTGACAAACGTGTGCTTTTAAGTATGATTGAAAAATTTAGCGGTGGTCCAGTGGGTCTTGAAACTTTGTCAGCTACAACTAACGAAGAAATTTCGACAATTGAGGACGTTGTTGAACCTTATCTGCTTCAAACAGGTTTGATTGTTAGGACAAATAGGGGTAGAATGGTGACTCGACTTGCTTACGAACATTTTGGTTTGCCTGTGCCTAAAAGTCTTCAAATAGGAACGAACGAGGAAGAAAATGATTAATTATACTAATATAAACACATACGACTACTATCTTCCTGAAAATTTAATTGCTCAAACACCTCTTGACAAGAGGGATGAGAGTAGACTTTTAGTTTTTGACAGAAAAACAAAAGAAATTAAACATAAACAATTTAAAAATATCACCGATTTTCTAAAAAGGGGAGATGTTTTGGTTGTTAACAACACAAGAGTTTTGCCAGCACGTCTTTTTGCAAAGAAAGAAACTGGCGCTCAGGTTGAGGTCTTTTTGCATAAGAGAATTAATTTAACAGATTGGGAAGTTATTTTAGGAAATGCAAAAAGAGTTCATGTTGGTAACATTCTTATCATTAATGACGAATTACAATGTGAACTTTTAGAAATAAAAGAAGACGGAAACAGAATTGTAAGATTTATTTTCGATGGTGTTTTTGAAGAAATTTTGGATAGAGCAGGCTCAATGCCTCTTCCTCCGTACATTCATGAAAAATTGAAAGATAAAGAGAGATATCAAACAGTTTATAATAAAATCGAAGGCAGTTCAGCGGCTCCTACTGCTGGTCTTCATTTTACTGAAGAGCTTTTAAAGAAAATACAAGATATGGGAGTGGAAATAGTAGAAGTTACTCTAGATGTAGGTCTTGGTACTTTCCGTCCTTGTAAAGAAGAAGACATTACAAAACACATAATGCACTCAGAACATTTTAGATTAACTAAAGATGTTGCTGAAAAGATAAACAAAGCAAAAAGTGAAGGAAGAAGAGTAATTGCGGTTGGTACGACGTCTGTCAGAACTCTTGAAAGTGTAGCAAGTGATGGTCTTCCTTTAAAAGAAACAGAAAGGGACACAAGTATCTTTATTTATCCGCCATACAAATTTAAAGTGGTTGACGCGCTTATTACAAATTTTCATCTTCCTAAAAGCACGCTAATAATGTTGGTTAGTGCATTCGCGGGTTATGAAAACACAATGACTATTTACAAAACAGCTGTTGAAAATGAATATAGATTTTTCAGTTTCGGTGACAGCATGTTTATAGAATAATCTAAAAAAAGGATATTATGGAAAACGAGAATTTTAGTTATGAGGTTTTACACGTAGACAAGAACAGTGGGACAAGAACTGGGGTGCTTCACACACCGCATGGTGACATTTTTACACCAATTTTTATGCCAGTTGGAACGCTTGCTACTGTAAAATCATTAACAAGTGATGATTTGTATGACTTAGGTGCTCAAATTATTTTAGCGAACACTTACCATTTGCATATACGTCCAACAGATGAATTAATAAAGAAAGCGGGCGGAGTACACAAATTTATGAACTTTAATCGTCCTATGCTTACAGATTCTGGTGGTTTTCAAGTTTTTTCACTTGCAAATATAAGAAAAATTACAGATGATGGCGTAGAGTTTAGAAATCACTTGAGCGGTGCAAAAATGTTCTTTTCTCCAGAAAAAGCAATTGAAATTCAAAACAATATTGGCGCCGATATTATCATGGCGTTTGATGTTTGTAGTGAGTATGGAGCAACAAGAGAAGAAGCGTGCCTTGCTATGAATAGGACTCTTGATTGGTTAGATAGATGTGATAAAGCGCACAAGAATCCAAAACAAATGCTTTTCCCGATTGTTCAAGGAAACTTTTATGCAGATTTAAGATTAAAAAGCCTTGAAGAAACGAAAAAGTATTGCAAATGTGGAATTGCAATCGGCGGACTTAGCGTTGGTGAGCCTAAAGATAAAATGATAGAAATGCTTGATGCTTTAAAAGGTCATTATCCAGAAGATATGCCTAGATACTTAATGGGAGTAGGATCTCCCGATTACATTTTTGAAAGTGTAGAACGCGGAATTGATATGTTTGACTGTGTTCTTCAAACAAGAGTTGCGCGTAATGGTCTTGCTATGACTAGTCACGGCAAAGTAACTCTCAAAAATGCAAAGTATAAAGAAGATTTTAGTTCGCTAGATGATGAATGTGACTGTTATTGTTGTCGAAATCACACAAAAGCATATCTTCATCATCTAGTAATGTGTAATGAAATTTTGGCATCAAGATTATTAAGTCTTCACAACATTAGATTTACATTAAAAATGATGGAAAATATGCGTGAAGCGATAAATAACGACAGATTTCTTGAATACAAACAAGAATTTTATGAAAAATATGGTATAAAATAGTTTGACAACAAGATTTCATATCTGTTAAAATAAAATCATATATTGGAGGAATTAATGGTGAAAAGCGGAGAATTAATCGTAATTGCGATTTTATTAATTTTGGTTGTAGGATTGTTTGTAATGTCTTACATGAAAAGAAAAAAGTATAATCAAGAGTTGGGTGCTATGCGTCAAGAATTGAAAAAGGGCGATAAAGTTATGACTGACTCTGGCGTTGTTGGTGAAGTTGTTGAAACTTACACTGAAGAAGAGTACACATACGTTGTTCTTAAATCTGGTAAAGACAAAAATGTTGGTTATTTCACAGTTCATGCAAACGCAATTTATTATGTTTTCGGAAAAGAAAATGCTCAACAAAAAACAGTTGTAAAAGTTCAACCAAAAGAAGAAAAGAAAGCTGAAGTTGTTGAGAAGAAAGAAGATAAAAAAGAATCTAGTGAAATCAAAGAAGATAAAAAAGATTCTGAAGAAAGTAAATAATTTAGAAAATTTACCTTTTAGGGTAAATTTTTTCATTTCTATTAAATTTAATTGCTATAAATATATATTTTTGTTAAAATTAAATAAATAAAACAAACTAAAGATAAGAGGGATATGTTTAAGGGGTTGAGTAAAAAAGAAAGGATATATCGATTTTGGGTAGTGGGTTTAATTACCGTTCTTTTTGCGTCTCTTACTTTCATGAGCGTAAAAACCCTTATTGCCTATTTTGAATCAAAAAAGATTAAAGACTATGACGTACACTTTGCAAATCTCGAGATAGCATTGTACAATGCTAATAACGAAGAATTTACTTCAATTAAAGGCTCGTCTGTTCCAATAAATGGAATTTTACCAGGAGACACAATTCCAATAAATATAGGTAAAGTAGTAAATAAATCTAACACAAGTGTTTACGCTTTAGCAAATTTAGTAGTAACAATAGAACCAATAACACCAAGAACAGAGACTCTAGTTCTCTCAACATGGTACAATCTAAATGGAGATAAAATAAAAGTATCTAACTTTGAAAAGAATGAGATACCAGCAACTAAACTAAAAGCAAGTGCTGTAGATTCAGATGGATTTACAATAAACTACACATTACCAGGCAATAAAGTAACAAATGCATACAAAATGGGAAAAGTCTCAGCTTCATTTGGAGTTTATGGAATTCAGTCGTTCTTACCGGAAATTGAAAATCAAGCAAGAGATCCAGAACTTAAGGTCTGTGAAATAATAGTATCCCGCCTAGCGAACCAAGAATTTGAAGAAGAAGCTGTGGTAACAGTAGAAATGGAAACAGAGACAGAAGGGTTGAAAATAATTACACCTGGAGATGAAAGTTACAATCAAGAAATAAAGAATATAAACAGAAATTCATGTGGGCTATACTTAGATGAAAACATGACAATACCGTTAGAGGAAAATATCTATGATTTGCCGGAAGGGACAAAACTATACACAAAGAAAGCAACGTTAGATAAATTACAAATAGAGGCAACTGGTGGAATATGTTCAATCATGGGATCGGATCAAGTAACAGGAGAGGTAGTAATACCAAAGACATACTATGATGAAGAGAGTGGAGAAGAAATTCCAGTTACAAGAATAGAAAGTGAAGCATTTGATGAAACATATCTAGAATCTCTTATCACACCAGATGGACTCTTAGAAATTGGTGCAGACGCACTTAAGAATTGTCCAAATGTAACATATGTAAAAATTCCAGATACATTAACAACATTAGGAAGTGGAGCATTCTTTGGTTGTACCAAATTAGAAAGCATTGATTTAAGCGGTACAACATTGACAAGTGTTGCGTCTAGTGCTTTTTATCAATGTAGTAGTATAAAAGAAGTGAAATTACCAGAAACTGTCACGACGATAGGGAATCATACATTCGCATTTTGCTCGTCATTAGAATATCTAGATTTTCCGGACGGATTAACTGGGTTGGGAAGTAGTGCTTTAAATAATTGCACATCTTTAAAAGAATTGATTTTACCGGAAGGATTTAGTTATATAGGAGAATATGGTATTGCAAATTGTACGAGTCTTGAGAAAATAGTAATTCCATCTACGTTAACCAATTTAAATAATACCAATGAATTTGATAAATGTTCTGCCAAATTACAAGTTTTAGAAGTGGCTGAAAACAATCCTAATTTAAAAAATGTAAATGGATTTTTAATTTACAAAACTACACGTTGTGTCCTTGGCACAAATTCTGCTGTAACAGTTCCAGATGGAGTAACTCATTTTGGACGATATTGTGTTTGGGGTCAAGAAAATAGAACAGAGATTGATCTTCCAGATGGACTAACGATAATTGAGTATAATGCATTTCAAAATTGTTCTAGTATTGATGGGGTTTTATTACCTACAACTTGTAAAACGATTTATCATCAAGCTTTTATGAACTGTACATCTTTATCAAAGATTGTAATTCCAGAAGGAACAACGAAAATAGATTTACAAGTTTTTTCAGGATGCTCAAATTTAAGTGAAGTAATTTTACCTTCAACATTAACAACTATTGGTCAGAGTTCGTTCTCTGGTATAGGAACAAAATCTCCAGCAACTATCATATTACCTGAAAATTTAACAACTTTGGGAGTATCGGCTTTTAGAGGGGCAAAGATTGAAAATATAACCATAAACAGTAAACTTGAAACAATCCAGTCTGAAGCTTTTAGTGGTAAACCTATCTCTAATGTCTTTATTGATGCGACGGCTACTGAAGTCGATGGGGAAATTGTCTATGAGTCTCTTTTCTTTACTAATTTGCGCGCAAACTCAGCATATGCAGATTTCTATCACGCTCTAGATAACACTTATGTAATAGGACAACCAAAGTATTTTTATGGAGTAGTATACGTTGAAAAGGCTTTAGACGATCAAAGTGGAACCGGTATTTTATTTGACGGACGCAACCAATGGGGAACAAATCTAGAATATTATCGCGTTGAGGGTGAAACTAAAGAATATAACGGAAAGATTTACAATATTTATAAATCTCAATATCAAGATTAAAGAACGATTTAATTCGTTCTTTTTTTGTGTGTGTTAACGAGCAAATGTAAAACAAAACTTAGAAATTATGACTATTGTGTAAAATTCGACAAGGGAAGACAAATCTTTGGCGTTCTCTGAAAATAAGATAGAGTAGGAGGCTTTATGCAAAAATTAAAATCTTTAAAATTGTTTTCACTTGTCAAGGCTGGATTGCTTGGAATTGTAATAACATTAATTGGAATGGTGCTTTTTGCGGTAGTATTAAAATTTACAAATTTAGACACTAAAACAATTTCATACATTAACGATGTAATTAAAGCTGTGTCAATCTTTTTCGTTGTTCTTCTTGTTAAACGATTGAATGGAAGATTGCTCATTAATGGGGCGATTTCAGGCTTAATTTATGGACTTTTATGTTTCCTTGTTTTTTCAATTTTAAACGGAGGATTTGAGTTTAACTTATCTTTTGTTTGGGATTTGTTGTTTGCTGTTTTAGTAGGAATAATTGCAAGCGTAATTGTTAACGTAATGTCAAGAAAAAATGCTTAAAGACTAAAATTTAGTCAATAATCTTTGAGGAATTAAAAAATAGTCTATTTTATCTTCTTGTTTTGTTTGACAAGTTTAATTTAATTGGCTATAATAAAAAAGATTAGGAGAGATTATGACTAAAAAGCGTTCTAAAAGTTTATTCGTATTATTCACAATTATTTTAGTTGTATGTTTAATTGCTACTTTTGTCAATTTTGATTATCCTTTTTTAATCAAAGGAAAGAATTACTCTTACAAGAACTTTGTTTCTAGCCTAAAATTAGGTGAAGACATTGATTCTGGTGTTAGAGTTGTGTATGATGCGTCTGTTCCCGATGATGAATCAAGCGAAAATTATGACAAAATGGAAAAAAACACAATTAGCGAATTGTACTCAATCGTTAGAGAAGAGGGTTACAAAGATGTTACTATTGTAAGCACTAAAGACAAGAGCATTATTGTAACTATCGGAAATTTGTCTGGAAAAGATGATGAAAATGAAATCGTAAGTTTGATTGGAAATCCAACTGAACTAGTGTTCTCAACGTCTCAAGACGGATCAAATCCTTTTGCTACTGCTAAACATATTAAATCTGTTGAAGCAAAAGAGTATGCTGATCAACAAACTGGAATTACTCACTACTTCGTTCAAGTTCAATTTAAGAAAGAGTTTGTAAAAGACGTTAACACAGCTTCAAAAGACAAAACTGTTTACATGTTACTTGGCTCTCAAACATTTGCTCAATTAGATTACGACGGCGGAAGCATCACTGAAGGAATTATTCAACTTCAAAGTGAAAACATTACTACAATGCAAGAGGCTAGAACATGTGCAAACCAAATCAAAATGGGAATGTTCGATCTTGATTTGACAAGAACTGATTTTGCTACAATTACGCCAACTTATGGTAGTCACACAGCAATTTTACTTGCAGTTGTAGGAATATTGTTCATTATCGCAATTTTTGCTTACTTAATTGTAAAATATCGTCATTTAGGTTGGATTGCATGCGCTAACTTGTTGTTCTTCATTTGCATTTCATTGTTCTTCTTGCAATCAATTCCTTTAGTTCACATTAACCTTGGTGGTGTGTTTGGACTTGCGTTAGCTATGATTTTAGCAACAGACGGTTTGATTATGTTCAATGAAAAGGCTAAAGAAAATTATCAAAGCGACATTAAGTTCCACATTGCAGTAAAAACTGCTCAAAAATCAACAATTGCAAGAACATTAATTAATTGCGGATTAAGCTTAGTTGTTGGATTTGTATGTTTGTTTATGCCTAACATGGCAATTCAATCTTTTGGTTGGGTAATGCTTGTTACATCTATAGTTTCATTGTTTACAAATCAAGCTCTTTACAGATTGTTTGTAAATATGTATTTGCCTTTCAACAACACAAAGGGTGAAAAATGCAATTTCCACAAAGGAGGCAAAAATGTTAAATAGAGATTTTACTAAGTCTAACAAAGATTACTTATCTAAAAATAAAATCACACTTATTGCAGTTTTGGTTTTCTTGATTGCAGGATTACTTTGTGGGCTTGCGTTTGGCTTTAAAAAGAACTTTGAAATGGGCGGTTACAATGAGGTAACTGTTGAGATTGGAGAAGTAACAAAAAAAGAACAAAAATCAATGTCTAATAAGGTTGAAAAGATTATTAAATCTTACAATGCAGATTTAGACACAATTTCAGTGTACGACGAAGGCGACAACGCTAAATTAGTTGTTAGATATCTCAACGATTTGAGTGACAAAAAAGAAGCCCAAATTAACACTAAAATTGCAGACAAATTAGAAATTGAAATTACCAAAATTTCAGAACATACTGAAGTTGATCCAGCAGTTAAAACAAAGGATTTTGTGTTTACAGCAGTTTCAATTTTGATTATTGCTGTTATCGCAACGATCTTTGCATGGTTTAGATATAATTCAGCCAGTGCAATTACAACTGTTGTAGCATGTGGGTTAGGAACTCTTGGTTTCATGAGTTTTGCAACAATATTAAGACTAAGCATAGGTTTAAATTATCTTGCAATGATTGTCGCATTAAACGTTTTAACAATCTTTATTGCTTTCAATTTGTTTGAAGAATTGAGAAGTAGTAGTTTGTTACATGATGAGCAGTATTCTAATGCATTGTCTTCTGCAATGAAAAAGATTAGAACAAGAGCAATTTTCATAACACTTGCAATAATGTTGTTCTCAATTTTACTTGTAATCATTGCTCCAAGTGTTGTTAAGTACACATCATTAAATTTGTTATTCTTGGCAGTTACATTTGCAGGAGTTATTCTTCATGTAATACCATTTGTTTGGAGCATGCTCATTACTCATCGTTCGGCTAAGAAATTAAACATTAAAAAGGAAAATTAATTAGCCTTTCACTTTGAAAGGCTTTTTTCTCTTAAAATACGAAAGGATTTTTATGAAATATATTTGTAACTTAGATGAAAAAATAAATGAAACCTTTGTTATCGAGATGTCAAAAATGCATAATTTAGACGAAAATCTCGTTCGTCTTTTGTATTCACGAGGTATTGATACGGCTGAAAAGTTGAAGAAATTTTTGCATCCAAGTTTAACTGATTTAAATGATCCGTTCTTGTTTGAAGACATGCAACAAGTGGTGGAGAAAATTGAAAGCCATATTTCAAAAAACAGCAAAATCCTTATTTTTGGAGATTATGACGTAGATGGTATTAGTGCCACTGCAATTTTAATTAAATACTTCAATTCAATTGGTGCTAGAACTTCTCATTTTATGCCAAACAGATATGAGGATGGTTACGGCTTAGTAATGGAATCAATTGACAAAGTGATTTTAAAAGACAATCCGGATTTGATCATTACTGTTGACTGTGGAATTACAGCGGTAAATGAAATTGAGTATATTAAAAGTAAGGGCATAGATATAATTGTTACAGATCACCATGAAAGAGCTGAACAATTACCTAATTGTTTAATTATTAATCCTAAGGTGAGCGAAACATATCCATTTAAAGGTTTGTGTGGCGCTGGAGTGGCGTTGAAACTAGTTCAAGCGTTGTCTGGAATTAGTAATGCTAGTAAGTATTTACCTATTTGCGCGATTGCAACTATTGCAGACATTGTGGACCTGCTTGACGAGAACAGAGCAATTGTGTCGCTCGGTTTAAAAGAGTTACAAACTCTTCCTGTTGGAATTCTTCGTCTGATGAAAGAATGCGGGGTTGACGTTAATTGTAAAGCTAGCGACATTGCATTTAAAATCGCTCCTAAGCTTAATGCAAGTGGAAGAATGGGCTCTGCTGACACAAGTTTAGAGTTGTATTTAGAGGAAGATTCTTCTACAATAAAAAAATTAGTAAATCAAATTATCGAATTTAACACTGAACGACAACGTTTGTGTGATAGAGTGTACAATGATGTTAAGGCTGATCTTAATTCACGAGATATATTTAGAATTAGTGCAATCATTTCTTCAAGCCCAGAGTGGGACAGCGGAATTTTAGGAATTGTTTCAGCTCGTATCGCAGAGGAATACAATCGTCCGACATTCTTATTCAGTCAAGTAAACGACGAACTTGTAGGATCATGCAGAAGTGTAAATGGAGTAAATGTACATACTTTACTTAGCGATATGTCTGAACTCCTTACTAAATTTGGCGGTCATCCAATGGCTGCAGGATTAACTTTAAAAGTTGAGAATTATGACAAGTTCTGTTCGTTAACAAATGAATATGTTGCTAGAAACTTAAGCAAAACAGTGTTTTTGCCAACAAAATCATACGATTTTGCAATTGAACCTGATGCGATTAACTTAAAATTTGTTGAAGATATTGAAAAACTTGAGCCTTGCGGACATATGAATCCACGTCCTATTTTCATGTTTAAGCTTACGAATGCAAAGATTTCAGCGTTGCCTAAGCATCCTCAACATTTAGTTCTCACATATCCAACATTTAGCTTGCTTGCGTTTAATTCATCAAATAAGTATTTTGTATTATCTGGAAACACTTCTTCTTATTTGCTTGCAGATTTAAGTATAGACACATTTAGAAATGCGAAAAAAATCTCTGGTATTGTGAAATCCATTGATTATGAAGATATCTACAGACCAAAAGACGATGAAATTTTGCGTGCGGAATACGTAAAACAAATTATGTATCCTATTAATTCAAGTTACAATTTCAATAATTACAATCGTGATCAATTGATTAGATTACTTGTAGATATGGACAAGAATGTCTATGGCACATTGATTGTCGCAAATGAGTACAACACTTACATTAATTTTAAGGCGATTTATGACAGCGACAACATTGTTAGAAATAGGGTAATGGGGATTAATGACGAAACCGGTCTTAACACTATTATTTTAGCGCCAACTTCGTTTGATTCATTCAACACCTTTAGTAGAATTATATTCTTAGATCCTGTAATTAATATGGGTTACATTTCAGAACTTCAAAAACATAGTAAGTCAACAATTTACCTTCCAAAAAGCGTGTTTAGTCCTTCAAAGATTTTAAAGGATATTAGTTTGTCAAGGCAAGTTTTCGGAAATTACTTTAGACTTATGCAATTTGCTTTTGAAAATAAGATTACAGGGTACTACTGCTACAATTTGTATGAAAACATTTTGTCAAAAATTAAACAAGATAATTACAGTTATCTTCAATTTAATGTTTGCTTGCAAGTGTTTAAGGAATTAGGAATAATTGTTACTAATGAAACGGACAGTGAAATCCTAAAAATTACAAATGTAAAAAATCCTTTAAACAGTAGTGCATTCTACAATCGTCTAAGCACTTTAAAAGTAGAAACAACTAAATAATGTGTAATTTATTGCTAAAAATATCAATATATTGCATAAAAATAAATTTCAAATAATTAAATAATTTGTTTGCAAAAGAGCAGAATTTTATGGTATAATAACCAAAAGGAGAAAATTTTGCTTTTTTCAATTTTAACAAACGAAAATTACACAAGACTTGAGGCAATAGCAGTGTTTTTTACTGGTATGTTTATTTTTGTTGCTTCATTAATGGTGCGTCGTCTTGCTCAGGCTGGATCAGCTTACATTATGGGAGACAAAACGCCAAAAGAGACAGGGACGTTTACACTTAATCCGTTTAAACATTTAGATCCAGTTGGATTTGTTTGTTTCTTACTGTTTGGAATTGGTTGGTCAAAACATGTTCCAATCAATCCAATGAATTTCAAAAAGTACAGAGCAGGAACTAGGCTTGTGTCATTCTCTGGAATGCTTTCAAATTTCTTGTTAGGATTAGCGAGCGCAATTACTTACTTTATTTGTAAAGATTTCTTGCCGGAAACTTCATTCTTATTCATTGTTTTGGACTACATTATGATTATCAACGGTTTCTTGGTGATGTTTAATATTATTCCAATCTTTCCGTTTGATGGTTTTACGTTTATTACATCATTTATGAGAAGTGACAACAAATTTATTCATTACAGCGTTAAAAACAGTATGAAAATTTTGTTTACAACACTAATTGTTGTTCTCATTATTGAAATATTTACAGGGTTTAACCTGCTTGATTGGTTCTTAAGTTTGGTTTATGGATATATCTACTTGCCAATTGCTTTAATTTAGGGGTAAAAAGTGGAAGAGTTATACGAAGGAGAGTCTAAATTAACTTTTAAACTAGAGGGATTTGAAGGTCCTCTAGATCTTTTGTTGCACTTAATTAAAGAAAGCAATGTGTCAATCATGGAAGTTCAAATTTCCAGCATTACTGATCAATATATGAAGTACATGGAAAATTTAAGGGAACTAGACATGGATGAAGCGACAGCATTTTTGGATATGACAAGTAGATTGCTTGAAATTAAATCGAGAAGTTTACTTCCTGTTGAAGCTAGTGATGACGAAGAAGATCAAATTGATCCAGAAACATTACTTAAAATGCAACTTCAAGAGTATCAATTGTTTAAAGAAGCAAGCGGAAATCTTCAACCTCTTGAAAATGTAAACAGACTTTACAAGCAACCAGATAAGTCAGTTGGAGATGCTAGAATTGTTTTCAATCAATTCAATCTTGACAAATTGTTAGATGCTTTTGCTTTTATCTTAATGAGAACAAAAGACAAAGAAAATCCACCTGAAAAGAAAATTAACAGAGACAGATGGACTGTTGCTGAAAAGATTGATTTCTTGAATGCGACCTTAAAAGATAACGAACAAATTAATTTCTTTAGTTTGTTTGATGAAACGTATTCAAAACTAGAAGTAATTACAGTGTTTATGGCGATTTTAGAATTGCTCAAATTTCAAAAAATCGAAGTTGTGCAATCTGAAAGATATGCCGATATAACTATTAAGAGAAAGGAGGTGCATGATGAACCTTAAGGAAATAGCGAAAATTGTTGAAGGTGTTTTATTCGTTGCGGGAGAAGGTGTTGAAGTAGACGAATTTAAAACTCGTTTTGACATGAACGATAGAGAATTTAACAAAGTTGTAGACATCTTAAAAGAAAAATATAACGAAACAAGCGGAGTTAATATAATTCGATTCAAAACTAAAATTCAACTTTGTTCAAATCCTGAAATAGTGGATAATATTAGTGAAATATTAAATCCAATTAGAGAAAGAAGTTTAACAAAAGCGGCGTTGGAAACAGTCGCAATAATTGCTTACAAACAACCAATTACTCGTACAGAAATTGAAAATATTCGTGGTGCAAACAGTGATTATGCTATTCAACTTTTACAATCGAACAATCTTATTGAAGTTGTTGGAAGAAAGGACACTGTTGGTAAGCCGTTGCTGTTCGGAACTACAGAAAACTTCTTAAAACGTTTTGAACTTGAAAATATTGATGCTCTTCCAAATTATAATGAACTTCTTGACAGAATTAGAGTCATTCATAGCGAAGGTGAATCATTGTACAGAGAATTCTCAATTCCAGATGAAGAACCTAAACAAGAAGAAAAAAATGACGAGGAACAACCCGCATAAATTTGAAAATTAATAGATCTTTCTATTAATTTTTTTTACTAAAAATTTTTGCATAAAAAGATTAATTAATGAGAAACTAGTTACATGTGGTCTCTTATTTTTTTCTTTATGAATGTAATGAACATTTTGTCGTTCATTTATCCATTCCTTGTTGAGTTTGATGTTAGAATGAATGTGCTTAAATTAAAGGGAATTGTAAGCATTAAGCTTTTTAATAAAATCAAATTTGAATTTAGAATTAGAGTAAAACATGGATACATTTATATTAATCATAAAAACAAATTAAGGAAAGAAAAAATTAGTAATAAAAATGTTAATTTAGTTTTTATTATGAAATTAATAAATCAATTGTATTTTAGAGAGCAATTTTTGAAGTTTTTTGTTAAATCAAATTTTGGTTACTCTGAAGATGCCTGCGTTACCGCTGTAGCCTCTGGAAACATTGATATATTTACAAAAATGTTTTTGGGAAAAATTAAAAATAATAAAAAATCTGCACATATTTTAGTTTCAGTTGAGCCAAAATACAATGAAGATGTATTTAATATTCGTGTAAATAATATAGTAAGAATTTCAGTTGTGGATTTGATTTACACGCTTATTTATACAAAATTATCTGCATGGAGAAAAGTATGAAAAAAGTTGACAGAGTAAATTTAAACAAGGATAAAAAGATTGAATCTTTAATTGATGTGTCTATTGACAAAATTAGGTCGCTGATTGATGTGAACTGTGTGATTGGAAATCCTATAACTCTTCCGAATGACAACACAATTATTCCTATTTCAAAAGTGAGCGTAGGATTTATTTCGGGAGGCGGAGAGTACAGTGATTTAAATGCAAAACGCAATTCAGCAGATTTCCCAATGGCTGGTGGAACTGGAGGAGGATTTTCTGTTTCGCCAATAGGTTTTTTTGTGGTCGAAAAAGATAAATTTAAGATTATCAGAGCTGACAAATCTACTGCATATTTAGGACTAATAAAAAATGCAACAGAAGTTCTTAAAAAAGTTTTGGAGAGCCAAAAATGAAAAAGTTAGGAGCTGTTTTTCTTCTTGCTTTGATATGTGCTGTTTGTTTTGTACCTAATTTAAAGACGACTTACGCATATTTAGACACTTCAAGCGGAAAAGCAATGTGCGTAATCGAAAAAGATAGTGGGCGAATTTTGTTTAGTAAAAATGAAAAAACTAAACTTCCTATGGCGTCTACAACAAAAGTTGTTACTGCAATCACTGTTCTTGAAAATTGTGATGACTTAAATGAAATGATAACAGTAGACAATTCTTGCATTGGAGTAGAAGGAACATCAATTTATTTAAGACGTGGCGAACAAATTAAAGTTATAGATTTACTTTACGGGCTAATGTTAAGAAGCGGTAACGATTCGGCTGTGGCACTTGCTTGTCACACAGCTGGAAGCGTAAATGAATTTGCAAAACTTATGAATGCAACAGCTGTAAAAGTGGGAGCTAATTCATCAAACTTTGTTAATCCTCACGGATTGCACAATGAAAATCATTACACAACGGCACATGATTTAGCTTTAATTACAGCTCATGCTTTAAATAATCCTACTTTTAAAGAAATTGTTAGCACGAAAACACATGTAATAGAAGCAACTAATTGTTCAGACAAAAGATACTTAACAAATAAGAATAAACTCTTATCTACCTTAGATGGTTGCGTTGGTGTGAAAACGGGATTTACCATGAAGGCAGGACGATGTCTAGTAAGCGCTTGTGAAAGAAAAAATATGACAACTGTATGCGTTGTGCTTAATTGCGGACCTATGTTTGAAGAAAGTAAGGAACTTTTAAATTCCTCTTTTGACACATTTGAAAACATTAAACTAATCGACGCTAACGAAGAAATCTACAATGAATATGTCGAAAATGACACACACGCAAGATTATATTTATACGCTGAAGAAGATTTCTTTTATCCTTTAAAAGAAAGCGAAAAATCAGAAATTAGAAAAGAGTACACTGTTAGGTTGGATGATGCTGAAATCGGAGACGAGGTTGGAGAAATTAAAGTATTTTTAAATAATCACTTGATTAAATCTCAAAAATTGTATACAATGAATAAAATTGATAAACTAATTGACAGTAAAACACTGCAAATTAGCGAAGCACTATGGGAAGAAGGATTAAATGAGAATTAACAAGTATTTATCCACTGCAGGAATTGCCAGCAGACGAAAAGTTGAAGAATTTATTTTAAAAGGTCAAGTAAAAGTTAACGGAAAGGTTGTAAAAGACCTTTCTTGTGACATTAAAGACACTGACATTGTTTATTTCAACAACAATATTGTAAGAGTGAGTCAAAATTTTGATTATTACAAACTTCACAAACCAAAAGGTTATGTTACAACTTCAAGTGATGACAAGGACAGAAAAACTGTTATGGATTTGATGCGCGGAGTGCATTCTAGAGTTTTCCCTGTAGGTCGACTTGATTATGAGACGGAAGGACTTCTTATCATGACAAACGACGGAGAGATTACTAACATTTTGACTAAGCCTTCTAGTGACGTTGAAAAAATCTATATGGTACACATTGATTCTGGTATAACAAAAGACGAAATCAAGAAATTGTCTTTAGGTGTTGACATTGGGGGATATACAACTAAACCATGCCGTGTGCTACCAATTGAAGTAAAAGATGATTTTTCTAAAATAGAAATTACAATTAGCGAAGGAAAGAATCGTCAAGTAAGAAAAATGATGGAAGCTGTTGGAAAGAATGTAACCCTTTTAAGAAGAATTCAAATAGGAGAGATTCGTTTAGGCGGACTTTCTCGTGGTGAATACACTAAACTAAACCAAAAAGAAATCAACTACTTAAAAAGTTTAAAGAAAAAGTAAAAAGGTGAGTTTTCTCATCTTTTTTTCATGCTTTTGTCTTGAGTCTTTTCATTCATTTGCAAAAGTAGAAAAAATATGTTAAAATAAATCAAATGAAAAATTATGATGTAATTATAATAGGTGGCGGAGCGTCTGGCATGATGACGTCGATTTTTTGTGCGCGTGACGGACTTAAAACGCTAGTCCTTGAACATAATGAAAAATTAGGTAAAAAGTTGTTTATTACAGGTAAGGGCAGATGTAACTTAACTAATGCGAGCGAAATTGAAACTCATTTAAATAACATTGTTACAAATTCTAAATTTATGTATTCTTCACTCAATGCTTTTACACCAATTGACACAATTAATTTCTTTAATGAGTTGGGATTAAAGACAAAAGTTGAAAGAGGTAACAGAGTTTTCCCGCTTAGCGACAAATCTAGCGATGTAATTAAGTCGCTTACAAACGCTATGGAAAGATATGGCGTGGAAGTTGAGTTGAATACTGAAGTTTTAAGTGTTACTAAAAATAATGATGAATTCAATATATTGTGTTTAGAAAATAAAATATACACAGCAAAAAGTGTAGTCGTGGCAACGGGTGGCGTGTCGTATTCAGGAACGGGTGCTTCGAGCATAGGTTATGAAATTGCAAAAAGTTTTAATCATAATGTGGTAGAAACAAAAAGCGCATTGTGTCCAATTTTAGTAGAAGAAAATGTAGAGAAACTAAATGGCTTATCGCTTAGAAATGTAAATGCAACGATTAAGGTTGGTGGTAAAAAATACGAAGAATTTGGCGAAATGATGTTCACTTACAATTCGATTACAGGTCCAATTGCTTTGACATTGTCTAGTAAAATCAACAAATTCGATTTAACAAATGTTGCTTTTTCAATAGACTTAAAACCAGCGCTTTCTAGAGAAAAATTAGAAGAAAAATTCGCTCGTGAAAGTAAAGAATTTGCTAAAAAGGACGTTAAAACTTATTTGATTTCATTAATGCCTGCAAAATTAACGGATATTTTTATGCAAAAAGCAAGGTTAACTAACAAAAAAGTAGCCGAAATAACTAAAATAGAAAGAAATAACTTAATAAACACCTTAAAACAATTTGACTTTAAAATAAAATCATTAGATAATATAAACGTTAGTATTGTTACTTCTGGCGGAGTGGACACAAAGGAAATTTCAAGCAAAACTTGTGAAAGTAAGCTCGTTAAAAACTTGTATTTCATTGGTGAAGTTTTAGACGTAGACGCTTTAACTGGAGGATTTAATTTACAAATTGCGTGGTCAACAGCGTATGCTTGCGCTAGCGCATTAAAAGGATAGATATGATACATTTAATTTGCATGACAATAATTGCTTTACCAATGCTTTTGTTGTTCCCTGTAAAAAAGGTTGGAAAGAAAAATTTAAAACAGTTAAAAGGTAAAAATTACATTATTTCTTGTAATCACATGTCAAATTGTGACGCTGTAATGATGGATATTTTGTTCTTTAAAAAATTTAGATTTTTGTCAAAAAAAGAACTATATGAAAACAAATTTGCTGGTTTCTTCATGCGTAAATTCGGCGGAATTCCAGTTGACAGAAACAATCCAGACCCTAAGGCAATTAAAGAAGTTTTTTCAGTGATTAAAAAGGGTAAAAAAGTTTGTATTTTCCCACAAGGAACTAGAAAACCAACTCCATATGTTGATGGCGACAGCGCAAAAGAAGGAGTTGCAATGTTTTCAATCAGAACCGGAACTCCAGTTGTGCCTATGGCTTACACAAGAAAGTTTAAAATTTTTAGACGCAACAAGCTTTTAATTGGTGAGCCATTGTACCCAGACGTTGACAGAAAGAAAGACAAAGCATACGTTTCAGAGTTTGCGGATCTTATTGTTAGCAAAATGAATGAATTACTTGACGGAGATAAGAAATAATGAAAATGAAAGATTTTAACATAAGTTTTACGCAATATAATCGTGGAGATATCATTACTGGAACGATTGTAATGATTGGAGAAAAAGAGATTGTTGTTGCTTTAGGAGGGCTTAAAGAAGGAGTTTTCCCTAAAACAGAACTTGAACCTAATTTTAAGATTGGTGACGCTATTTTAGTTATGGTTACTGGCGAGATTGATGACAAAGGATGCTTAGTTTTAACTCATGCTGGAATTAATAAAATTCTAGAAGACAAGGAAAAACTTAAAAACTTAAAAGTTGGTAGTGATTTTTCATTTGTGGTAAGTGAAGTGAGTGGACACGGCATTCTGGGCGATTTTATGGGTTACAGGGTTTTCTTGCCTTTTAGCCAATGCTCAACAAGTGATTACCAAAACAAAGATGATTTAAAATCAAGAGAGATTACTGCAATAGTGGTAGAAATTGACAACATAAAAAAATCAATTGTTTGTAGTACAAAGTTACTAAACAACGAAGAAATTACACCAGTACAAGCGGGCGATGTTTTAAACGGTAAAGTCATTAAACTTGAAAATATGTTTGCAATCATCCTTTTAGAAAATGGAGCAAAAGCAAAGCTTTCAATTAAAGATGCTAGTTACAATCATATTTCATCTCTTGAAGAGGTTGTTAAACTTAATGAAGAAAGATTGTTTAAAATCTTAGAAACCAACACAGATTTCTCAAGAATTAGTGTTGGCATTAAGCAATTAGAAACTGATCCACGTGACAAAGTGTTTAATTCAATCAGCCTTGGAGATGTAGTACATGGTCAAGTGGTGAAAATTTTACCTGTTGGAGCTTTAATTAAGCTTGAAAATGGTTTAACAGCGCTTGCTGTTACTAGAGAAAATAGTGACAGAGCAAATGTTGCAACTCATCACATCTATAAAATCAACAGCGAGGTCACTGGTTATATTTCACACATTGATGCTGAAAACCGAAAATTAAATATAATTACTAAAGTAAAAGCAGAATAAAATTTCAACAATTTTCGACAAACCTATTGAAAAATGTCGAAATTTGTTTTATTATTAGCACCATGCTCAAAAAATTGGTGCCGTATGCAATCTTTTCAGTAATTTTAGTTGTAAGCATAGCATTGCTTATAATTTTTTCACGCTCAAAAGAAAAAGACAAGGAAGAGATTGATTACGCAACAAGTTTAACACTAAATTGTCCAAGAGAAATTTCCATGAGCGTTGGATCGTCTTTAAGGTTAGACGATGATTTTATTTCGGTTGCTCCTAAAAGTCAAAAGAGTAAACTGAATTGCAACATTACTGTTAAAAGTGGTTCAATTGACAACATAGTTTTTGAAAATAATATTATTTCTGCACTCAAATCTGGATATTATTATTTTAATTTTTCTGTTGTAGGACAGAATGATATTGAATTAAAAGAGACCTTAAAAATTCATGTTTTTGAGGCTAGCAAAGATCCATATTTAAATTTAATAACAAACAAAATCAACGAGGGAGATTCTGTAGATTTCTCTCGTCTTTTTAATTTATATGGCAGTCCAAAAGACAAGAAAGTTCAAACAAATGATTTAATAAAGTTTGAAAATAACAAGTTTTTCTTTTTAGATGACGGATTGGGAACGATTAAAATAACGTTGGTTTTCGATTACTACAAAATAGACTATGAATTTAAAATTCAAATTCAAAAGAAAATTTCAACTAATCCGGATGATTATGATTACGACATAGAGTTTCCTCCAACAGAAAACAATCCGCCGAAAGAGGATGAACTTCCGGGAGTTTCCGATATCGTTATAACCGCAACTTACGAGTTTGAATTTAAAGAAAATAAGAAGTACAAAATTCCTTACGTTGTAACGGACAACGGTCATGAATATGTAAATCAAAGTGTGAAATGCATTAGTCTTGACACCTCTATTGTTGAAGTTTATGAATCGATTGATTTGTTCATAACAATAATTTGTAAATCTAAAGGCACTGCTCTGATTGAAATATATAGTGAATTTGATCCAAGCGTAAAAAAGATAATTGAAATTCACTTGATTTAAAAAAATTACTATGTTAAACTAAAAAAGAGGATATTATGAAATTATTAGAAATAGGAAAAATAGTGCGCGTTCATGGAATAAAGGGCGCCGTGAAAGTGATTTGTTATGTTGATGAAGGCATGACAGAATTTAAACATATTTATTTAACAAACAAGAAAATAGATGCTAACATTACAAGCGCAAGACCATTAACTGGAGATGCTTTTGTTGTAACAATTGACGTTTTAAAAGATATCGACACAGCCGAAAGATTTAAAAATCAATCTATTTACATTGATAGAGATGAGTACGATGAGTTTGAAAACAAGCTTTATATGTCAGATTTAATAGGGAAAGACGTAGTAAACGAAAAGAACGAAAAGATTGGTGAATTGTTAGACTATGACGATTATGGTGCTTCAATCATTCTTACAATTAAATGTGGAGTAAATTCTTATTCAATTCCTTTTGTTGAAGAAATAATTGTATTTGATGAAGACGATGATGTCTTCAAGATCAATCAAAAGACATTTGAGGATCTAAGAGTATGAAAATAGACATTTTAACGCTTTTTCCTGAGATGTTTGCTCCTCTTAAGGAAAGTATCATAAAAAGGGCAGTTGAAGACGGAAAAATTGAAATTAATATAATCAATATTAGAGATTTTGCTGTTCCTCCACATTTTAAATGCGATGACGAACCTTTTGGTGGCGGAGCTGGTATGGTTATGATGTGCGAACCTCTCTTTAAGGCTATTGAAAGCGTAAAAAAAGACAACTCTAAAATTTACTATATGTCGCCAAGAGGTAAGGTTTTTAATCAAGAATTGGCAAAAGAATTGTCAACATTTGAACACATTATTTTCATCTGTGGTCATTATGAAGGTATTGATCAAAGAGTAATTGATTATTTTAACATAGAAGAACTTTCAATTGGTGATTATGTTTTAACAGGTGGCGAACTTCCAGCAATGGTTGTATCCGACAGCATTATTCGTTTAATTCCTGGAGTAATTAAAGAAGATAGCACAAAAGAAGAAAGCTTTAGTGAAAATTTGCTTGAGTACAATCAGTACACAAGACCAGCAGAATTTAGGGGAATAAAAGTTCCTGAAATTTTACTAAGTGGTAATCACAAAAAAATTGAAGAATTTAGAAAAAATGAATCAATTACTATAACAAAGAAAAACAGACCGGATTTACTAAAAGGAGAATAGTATGATTAACTGGTTTCCAGGGCACATGACCAAAACACTTAGAATCATGCAAAGTGACAGTAAACTTTGCGATTGTTTTGTGTACGTTGTAGATGCAAGATGTCCGCTTAGTTGTATTAATCCAGAATTTGTGAAAGTGGTTAAAGATAAGCCTATTTTGTTTGTTTTAAACAAAGCCGATTTAGTTGAAAAGAAAGATATTGAACGCTTTAAAGCTCATTTTGTTTCTCTTGGACATTCATGTGTTGCTCTAAATGCAACAATGAGTGGCACTTCTAAAATCATTGTAAACGAAATCAAAAAGATTTTTAAAGACCGCTTAGACAAAAACAAGGAAAGAGGCGTTAATTTCATACTTCGAGCAATGGTTTTAGGAATTCCAAATTCAGGCAAGTCTACAATTGTTAACAATTTATGCGGTAAAGGTAGAGCTGTGACAGGAAACAAAGCTGGCGTAACCAGAACTAAACAATGGGTGAAAGTCGACGGAAACATTGAGTTTATGGACACTCCGGGAGTGTTGTTACCAAATTTTGAAGATGAAAGTCAAGCCTACAAACTCGCTTTCATAGGTTCAATTAAAGATGAAGTTTTAAATATTATTGACATTGCAAACCATCTAATTTCTGCATTAAATGAAATCGATGAGACAATTTTAAAAACTAAATACAATGTAGATTTTAACTCTGAAACACTAGATATTGACATTTTGTCAATGATTGGTAAAAAACGAGGTTGTGTCATAAAAGGTGGCGAAATCGACACCGAGCGAGCAAGCAAAATTCTTCTCACAGATTTTAGATCTGCTAAACTTGGTAAAATTTGTTTGGAGTAAAAAATGATAGACACTTTAAAAATTTTTAATCATGATTTAGAATTACTAAATGACAATATAAAAACAATCGCAGGAATAGATGAAGTAGGACGAGGACCTCTTGCTGGTCCGGTAGTAACTGCTTGTGTAGTTATGCCTTATGACAAAATGCTAGAAGGTGTTTTTGACAGTAAAAAAGTAAGTAAGAAAAACAGACTTAGATTGTATGATGAAATTTTAAGTAAGGCAATGTCAGTTTCAATTTCTGTAAGAAATGAAAAAAGAATTGATGAAATCAACATCTTAAATGCGACTAAAGAATGTATGAAAGAATCGTACGAAAAATTAATAGTAAAACCTGATTTATTGCTAGTTGATGCAGTGAAACTAAACATTGCAGAAAACGAAATGGCAATAATTAAAGGAGATGCAACTTCATATGCTATTGCATGTGCTTCGATTGTGGCAAAGGTGTATCGTGACAAAATGATGGAAGATTATGCAAAACTTTATCCAAATTATGATTTTGAAAATAATGTTGGTTATGGAACTAAAAAACACGTTGAAGCACTCAAAACATATGGAATTACGCCAATTCACAGACTTTCGTTCTTAAGTAAAATCATAGGAGAGGAAGAATGCAAAAGATTGTATATGGAAAGAAAAGCGAAATAATTGCTGGCGAATTTCTAAAGAAAAAAGGTTTGAAAATTCTTGAGTACAACTACAAAAACAAAATTGGAGAAATTGACATTGTTGCAAAACAAAAAAATTACATAGTTTTTGTAGAAGTAAAGGCTAGAATGAGTAGAGCTTTTGGTGATCCTGCTGAAGCAGTTGACTTTAGAAAACAAGACAAAATTAGAAAAGTTGCGTCACTTTACTTAATGGAACATAATTTAATTGAATCAAATGTTAGATTTGATGTTGTAACAATTTTAGGTGATGAAAATCCTGAAATTAATCATATAATAAATGCTTTTTAAGGAGGAAATCATGATTAAGACAGAAACTTTATTTACAGAGAAAATGCAAAAAGAATTGTCAAAAAAACAATTTAAACTTTGGTTATTTTTATTAATTTTTAGTAGTATTTTTGAATTTTTCACGATTATTTTAAGCTTTATGGGAGAAGATGTGTGGTCACTTCATTGCTGTAATTTAATTGTTGTTGTATTTAGCATAATTTGTATTCGAACTAATTTTAAAAATAGAAAAAATTGTGTTGAAAATAAAATAATAAATAGTTACGAGTTTGACCAGGAGTATTTTTATGTTTCTACCACAAAAAATGGAGACAATCTTGGAAATATGAAAATTTATTACAAAGATATTATAAAAGTCAAGGAAACAGAAAATTATTTGTTTTTGTACATAAACAGAATAAACGCTTATCCAATCGACAAAGCTACAACATCTAAAGAAGATTTAATTTTAATTAAAGGGTTAATAGAAAAGAGTAAAAAATAATATAAAAAATTTCAAAAAAGACTTGCATTAATTAAAAATATATGATAGAATAACAAAAGTATTGGCGGTCCGCTACAGTCCAATTGCAAGAACGTCAAGTAGGAGGTAATATGAATATTATTGACCAAATCGAGAAAGAACAATTACGCAACGACCTCACACCTTTCAATATTGGAGACACCGTAAGAGTTATGGTTAAAGTCAAAGAGGGTGACAAAGAACGTATCCAAGCATACGAAGGCGTCGTAATCGCTAGAAAAGGATCTGGCATTCGTGAAACTTTCACAGTTAGACGTGTGTCTTTCGGTTGTGGTGTTGAAAGAACATTCCCTGTTCACAGCCCAAGAATCGACAAGATCATCGTTACTAGAGCTGGTAAAGTTAGACGTGCTAAGATTTACTACATTCGTGATCTTTCAGGTAAAGCGGCAAAAGTTAAAGAAAAGAGAAATTAATTTTAACGCTAGTTTTAAATTAGATGAGTTTAACTCATCTTTTTTTATTTTTCATTTCATCAAACAAATGTTCGATAAATAATTGACAAAAAATGGAAATTGTGCTAAACTCCCACAAAAGAGGTAAATATGTTAGCTAAAATATTATCATTAGGTTTAGATGGAATTAATGGTTATCCTGTTGAAATTGAATTAGATATTAATGCAGGAATTCCTGGTTATGACGTTGTTGGTCTTGCTGACACTGCAGTTAAAGAGAGTAAAGAAAGAGTAAGAGCTGCAATTAAAAACAGTGCTTTCAATTATCCAATTAACAAGATTATTGTAAATCTTGCTCCGGCAGACACTAAAAAAGTCGGAAGTATGTACGATTTGCCAATTGCTTTAGGTATTTTAGTCGCTGAAGGAATTTTAGACAACAAAAAACTCAAAGATTATGTAGTGCTTGGAGAACTTAGCTTAGATGGTGAAATTAGAAAACTAGACGGTATTTTACCTATGCTAATTTCAGCTAAACAAATGGGTTACACTAAATTTATCATTCCAAAAGAAAACGCAAGAGAAGCATCTTTTATTGATGGAATTGAAACTTATGCTTTGTCTACACTTAAAGAAGTAGTAGGTCTTTTTAACGGCACGTTAAAAGTTGAAAAAAATGAAAGCCAATCTTTTGATCTGGTTGTAAAAAATCATAATTTCAAACATGATTTTAAGTACGTAAAAGGTCAAGTGTCTGCAAAACGTGCAATGGAAATTGCTGCAGCTGGTGGACATAACATTTTACTCATAGGACCTCCTGGAGCTGGAAAAACTATGATGGCAAAATGCTTTCCTTCAATTCTTCCCGACTTGTCGTTTGAAGAAAGTTTAGAGGTTACTAAAATTCACAGTGTTGCTGGCGTTCTTGATTCTAAGACTGGTATTGTTGTAGAGCGTCCATTTAGATCTCCTCATCATACGGCAACATTAATTGCTTTAACTGGTGGTGGATCAAAAGCAAAACCGGGAGAAATTAGTCTTGCTCACAACGGTGTACTTTTCCTTGATGAAATGCCAGAATATGCAAGAAACACTATTGAAACGCTTCGTCAACCTATGGAAGATGGCTACATAACTGTTGCAAGAAATGCCTTGACTGTTCAGTATCCTGCTAACTTCATTCTAGTTGCAAGTATGAATCCATGTCCATGCGGTTATTACGGAAGTTCAACCCAAGAATGTAAGTGTTCTCCTGGCGCAATTCATAAATATTTAACAAAAATTAGCGGGCCATTAATGGACAGAATTGATTTGCATGTAGAAGTTGACAGCGTTAACTACGAAGATTTAACTACAGAGAAACTTGAAGAGCCTAGTGAAAATGTAAAAGAAAGGGTTAATAAGGCTAGAGAAGTTCAACTCGCTAGATTTAAAGGCGAAAAATTTTATTCAAACAGCAAAATGAGTGAGAAACACTTCGTTAAGCATTGTAAACTTGACCCTGAAAGTAGCAAGTTAATTGAAATGGCGTTTAAGAGATTAAACATTTCAGCAAGAGGTTACAACAGAATTCTTAAAGTTGCTAGAACTATTGCCGATTTAGAGGGTAGTGAAAACATTAAAAAGGAACATGTTTTGGAAGCAATTCAATATAGAATGCTTGACAAAAAGTACACGGTGTAGGCTATGACAATTGATGATAAAAATATATTATGGCTAGATTTATTTGAAGGATTGTCTTACTCAAAAAAGAGAAAAATTTTAGAAATTGTAGGAAGAGGCGTGGATGTTAGAAGCATTTTTCTTTCCTCTCCTCAAATTAAAGATATATTAACCGAACAAGAGTTTAACAAAATGTCACTTTGCCTTTTACCTCAATTTTTGGAACAAAAATTAAAAACGTATGAAGATGCAGGCATTAAGTTAATAACATTTTTTAACGAAGAATATCCTTATTTATTAAAAGAAATTTCAACACCACCGTTATGTTTATATTGCTTGGGTAACACACAGTTGTTAAATTCTTTTTGCATTGGAGTTGTTGGAACAAGAAAACCAACCGATTACGGTACTGTAGTTACAAAGCAATTCGTTAAAAAATTGGTAGCAAATGACATTACAATTGTGTCTGGAATGGCTGTGGGGATTGATTCAGTTGCACATAAGACAGCTCTTGAAGAAGAAGGAAACACAATTGCTGTTTTGGCTGGAGGATTCAATCATGTTTATCCGGCGATTAATCAACCGATGTTTAAGAAACTTCAAGAAAACAATTTGGTAATAAGCGAAAACAATCCAAACACAACTCCACTTCCGTATCTTTTCCCAATTAGAAACAGGATTATTGCAGGTTTGTCGCGCGGGGTTTTTGTTCCAGAAGCAGGAAAGAAGAGTGGCTCTATGAGAACAATCGAAGATGCTGTAGAATTTAATCGTGACATTTTTATTCTTCCCGGCAAAATTAATTCTCCTATGAGCGAAGGGACAAATTTATGTATTAAAAAATATTTAGGTTCAATAGTGTTATGTCCGGAGGACATTTTAGACAATTTTCAAATTGTTGACAAAGAAAATGAAAAAAATGTAGGTATTCAACTTGACATGGACGCTCAAATTGTATTAGATTATATAAAGACTGAAAAGAAAACTTTCCAACAGTTAGCAGATTTAACTCATCTTCCAACTAACAAGCTTAATATAATGCTAATGGAACTCGAAATGAATGGTTTGGTGATTAAACTTGCGAACAACAGTTATATAATGGCTTAAAAGGAGCGTTTGCTTCTTTTTAGAGTCTTTAAAAGGAGATACTATGAAGTTAGTATTTATAGAAGGACCAGGTAAGAAAGACACAATTGCAAAGTACTTAGGAAGTGATTATTTAATCTGTCCAACGAAAGGTCATGTTAGGGATTTACCGGCAAAATCGTTCGCGATAGATTTTAACAATAATTTTGAACCAACTTATGAAATCATACCAGAGAAAAAAGCTTTGGTGGCGGATTTCAAGAAAAAAGCAAAAGAAGCTGAAGCGATTTACCTTGCAACCGACCCGGATAGGGAAGGTGAAGCAATGGCTTGGCATATTGCAACTATTTTAGGTTTAGACGAAAATGCTGTCGTTAGAACGGCTTTTAATGAAATTAGTAAGAAAGCTGTAAATGAAAGCATAGCTAATCCAAAACCGCTGAATTACAATTTAATTAACGCTCAGCAAGGTCGACGCGTTCTTGACCGTATCGTAGGTTATGAATTAAGTCCATTATTATCTAAGAAAATTAGAAGTAAACTTAGCGCTGGACGTGTTCAATCTGTAACCTTAAAATTAGTTGTAGACAGAGAACGAGCAATTCAAAATTTTGTACCAGTTGAGTACTGGAACATCACTGCAAATTTAAGTAAAAATGGAGAAAAGTTTAAGTCTGATTTAACACATTATCAAGGCAAAAAGATTGAAATTCCAAACAAAGACAGTGCGGATAAAGTTTTAGTTGATTTACAAGATGCCGAGTTTAAAGTTGAATCTGTTAAAAGACAAATAACTTATTCAAAACCACTTGCTCCGTACATTACGAGCACGCTTCAACAAGATGCGGTTAGTAAACTTAAAATGACACTTAATTCTTACACAAAATGTGCTCAATCATTGTATGAAGGAGTTATGGTTGAAGGCGAAGGTAAAACAGCTCTTGTAACATATATCCGTACAGATTCGACACGTGTTAGTACAGATGCTCAATTCATGGCGAGAGATTATATCTTAGAAAATTTTGGGAAAGAATATCATCCTGGTAAATTTAATGAATTTGCATCAAAAGAAAGCGCTCAAGATGCCCACGAAGCAATTAGACCTATTAATTTAAAGTACACACCAGAGTACTTAAAGGGCAAAATTGATGAGCAGTACTTAAAACTTTACACTTTGGTTTTCAAACGTTTTGTTGCAAGTCAAATGTCTTATGCTCAATATGACAGTTTAACAGTTGACATAACTGCGAATGATTACAAGTTCCGTTCAGGTGGTAAAGCTCTGATTTTTGATGGATATACAAGAGTTTATAAGGTGCAAGAAGACGAAAAGAATGGAATTAACATTCCAGCTTTAAATGAAGGTGAAATTGTCAAAAAAGAAGAAATTCTCAGCGAACAAAAATTTACAAAACCTCCAGTTAGATTTACAGAAGCATCACTCGTTAAAGAAATGGAAGTTCAAGGTATTGGACGTCCGTCAACTTATGCGGCAACTGTTATGACACTTATGAATAGGGAGTATGTTGTTCAAGAAAAGAAAGCTCTTGTTCCAACAGAACTTGGAATGATGGTCACAGATTACTTAGATGATTACTTTAAAGACATCATGGATTTGAAGTTCACTGCAGAAATGGAAAAGAAACTTGACGATGTAGAACTCGGAAAATACAAGTGGCAAGACATTGTTGCGTCTTTCTACACTGGATTTAAAGAAAATATGCAATATGCAAGCACTCAAATGGGAGTAAGCATGCCTAAAGCACCACCTGAGCCAAGCGATGTAAAATGCGACAAGTGTGGCTCTATGATGGTTTATAGAGAAGGTAAATTCGGAAAATTCTTAGCATGTAGCAACTATCCAACATGTAAGAACACAAAGAATTTAAACGAACCAGAAAACAAAGTTGAAGACAAAGGATTATGTCCAAAATGTGGCGGAGTTGTTAGTGCGAAGTACAGCAAACGCGGAAAACTATTCTTTGGTTGTGACAACTATCCAAAATGTGATTACATTTCTTGGGACTTGCCTTTAAAAGAAAAATGTCCAAAGTGCGGTGAAGGATTGTTTAAGAAATTTAACGCTAAAGGTGTGGCGACAGTAGTTTGCAACGCTAAAGGATGTACATATGTCCAAAATTAACATTATAGGAGCAGGACTTGCTGGTAGTGAATGCGCAATCTATCTAGCAAACAAAGGGCACAAAGTAAATCTTTACGACATTAAAACTAAGTCAATGACTCCTGCTCATTCGTCAAGAGATTTTGCTGAAATTGTTTGTAGTAATTCACTCAAAAGTGATGACATCTCAACAGCATCTGGAGTTTTCAAAAGAGAATTGTTAGCATTGGGTAGCACTCTTATTAAAACTGCGTATGATTACAGAGTTCCAGCCGGACAAGCTTTGGCTGTTGACAGAGAAGAATTTTCAAAGAAAATTACAGAACTTATTAAATCAAATTCTAACATTACAATTCATTGCGAAGATGTTGGCTCTTTTGAAGAAGATGCAATTACAGTAATTGCTACTGGTCCGCTTTCAACAGACAACATGTGTAACGCAATCAAAAAGAAGATAGGGGAAGATTTCTTTTACTTTTATGATGCAGTTGCGCCAATCGTTAGTTTTGAAAGTGTCGATATGTCAAAAGCTTTCTTTGCATCTCGCTACGACAAAGGCGGTGCAGATTACTTAAATTGTGCAATGAATAAAGATGAATATTTGAATTTTTACAATGAATTAGTTAATGCAAAAACCGCTGAACTCCACGAGTTTGAAAAGAACAAAATTTTCGAAAGCTGTATGCCTATTGAAATTATGGCAAAACGAGGGGTTGACGGAATTAGATTTGGACCATTGAAACCGGTGGGAATTAAAAATCCACACAAAGAAGAACGTCCCTATGCTGTTGTTCAATTAAGAAAAGAAAATGCGCATGGAACAATGTACAATTTAGTAGGATTTCAAACAAATTTAACGTTCCCAGAGCAAAAGAGAGTGTTCTCGTTAATTCCGGGACTTGAAAATGCTGAATTTTTGCGCTACGGTGTAATGCACACAAACAATTTTGTAAACTTTCCAAAATGTTTAGATGTTTATTCAAGACTAATTTGTGACAATAATATATTTATTGCCGGTCAACTTAGCGGAGTCGAAGGATATGTTGAAAGCATAGCTAGTGGATTGTATTGTGCGATTAATATAGACAGAATGATTAATAAAAAAGAATTAATTTCGTTTTCAGCTGACACAATTTTAGGTGGGTTGTACAACTATTTAATTAATGCAAATCCTAAATCATTTCAGCCAATTAATGCAAATTTTGGGATTTTAAATCCAATTGAGGAAAGAGACAAAGCAAAGAGAAATCTTGCGTATGGAGTTCGCTCAAACGAAGAAATAAAGAGGAAATTAGAAGAAATTAAGGAGTAAAAATGGAAATTAAAGCCACGACAATTATCGGTGTAAAGCGCGATGGAAAAACAGTCATTGCAGGGGATGGACAAGCAACTTTAGGTGAGCATATTATTTTCAAAGCCAATTCTCACAAAGTAAAAAGAATTTACAATGACAAAGTAATTGTTGGTTTTGCTGGTCGTCCAACGGAAGGATTCACAATGTGCGAAGAGTTTGAAAAAATGTTAAACAAGTACAGCGGTAGCCTACTTAGAAGTGCTGTAGAATTTTCTAAAAATGTGCGTTCGTCTGGTGGTGGCGGAGAATCTATGATGATTGTTGCCGATCATGACAATATGTATGTAATCACTAGTCAAGGAGACGTTCTTGAACCAGATGATGGAATTTGTGGAATTGGAAGTGGTGGAACTTATGCGTTAAGTGCGGGTAGAGCGTTGCTTTACAACACGGATTTAGATGCTAGAACAATTGCACATAAATCACTCGACATTGCGTCAGATATTTGCGTTTACACTAACAAAAATTTTGTTTTTGAGGAGGTTTAAAATGCTTACATGTAAAGAAATTGTAGCAAGTCTTGATAATTATATTATCGGTCAACAAGAAGCAAAAAGAGCAGTTGCAATAGCTCTTAGAAATCGTTACAGAAGAAGTAAACTTGCTAAAAATCTTCAAGATGAAATTACTCCAAAAAACATTATTTTCAAAGGACCTACAGGGGTTGGTAAAACTGAAATCGCAAGAAGAATTGAAAAGCTAATGAACGTTCCTTTTGTAAAAGTTGAAGCAACTAAGTACACTGAAGTAGGTTACGTGGGCCGTGATGTAGAAAGTATGGTGAGAGACCTTGTTGAAGCATCAGTGCGTTTAGTCAAGCGTGAGCACTCTGAAAAAATAAAAAATAGCGTTCTTGTAACTGTTAACAAAAAGATTACAGATGTTTTGTATCCGTTAAAGAAACAAGCAAAACCAGAAGAAATGGAAACGGAAATCTTCAAGGAGCAATTTTACAAAGATTTTGAAGCTGGTAAATTTGATAAAGATATCATCGAAATTGAAGTAAAAGAGCAACCAAAACAAATTAATCTTCTTGACGGCATTGGAGCTGAGATTAACATTGGTCAAATTATGGGAGGCATTGTAAAAACTCCTAAAATGATGAAAAAATTAACAGTTGAACGTGCTAGAGAACTTTTAGTGGAAGAGGAAAGTGACAAACGTGTAGATCCTGACACTATCAACAAAGAAGCTATCTCAAGAGCAGAGCGTGAAGGAATTATTTTCATTGATGAAATTGACAAAATCGCAGCAAAAAAATCTAACAGTCAAGATGTTTCTCGTGAAGGAGTTCAAAGAGACATTCTTCCAATTGTAGAAGGTACGGTTGTTAACACAAAATATGGTGTAATTCATACTGATTTTATACTATTCATCGCGGCTGGTGCTTTCCAAATTTCAAGTGTTAGTGATTTGATTCCAGAACTTCAAGGTCGTTTCCCAATTCAAGTAGAATTATCAAGTCTAAACAAAGACGATTTCAAAAAGATTTTAACCATTCCTCAAAATGCAATTACTAATCAGTATACTGAATTGTTAAAAGTTGACAATATTGATCTTGAGTTTACAGACGATGCTCTTGATGAAATTGCACGCCTTGCTGAACTTGAAAATGAAACAAAAGAAAACATAGGAGCAAGACGTCTTCAAACAATTATGGAAAAACTTTTAGAAGACATTTCTTTTAATGCAAGCGAACAAAATCCTATGGTTAAAGTTACAATAGACAAACCTTTCGTTGACAACACAATGAAAGACATAATTCAAAGCCATGACTACAAAAAATACATCTTATAATTTAGAATTTCTAGATAGATTTACAATGATGCTAACAGACGAGCAGATTAGGCGCTTGTCTTCTTTTCGTGTCCTTTTGTTTGGCGTAGGAGGAGTAGGAAGTGCTGTTGCTCACATGTTGGTTAGATCGGGTATTCATGATTTAAGAATTGTTGATTTTGATGACATTGATGTAACGAACATTAATCGTCAAATGGTGGCAAATTCAAAGAATGTTGGAAAACTTAAAGTTGATGAATTAGAAATTCAATTAAAAGACATAAATCCATGCACAAAAATAACAAAATATCCTTTAAAATTGGATGAAAACACTATTAATGAAATTAATTTCGATTGTGATTATATTATTGACTGTATAGATGACATAAAGGCAAAAAAATTGCTTATTTTAAAAGCAAATGAAAAAAATATTCCTCTACTTTCATCAATGGGAGCTGGAAACAGAATGGAAATTCCAGAGTTTAAAATTGCAGATATTCAAAAGACATCGTATGATCCAATTGCAAAAATTTTAAGAAAATTTTGTAAAGAACAAGGGATTAAGCATTTAAAAGTTTGTTTCACAACTCAAAAAGCACTTAAATTTGATTGCAAAACGATTGCAAGTGTGGTATACTATCCAATAAATATGGCAACAATAATTACAGCAGAAGTGATTAATGACATTATTAACTAGGGGGATGATTTTATGGGTGAAGAGTTAAATTTTGATGAATTGATTAACAGTGAACACTTGACAGTAATTGATTTCTCTGCGACATGGTGTATGCCTTGTAGAATGCTTAAACCTATTATCCATAGAGTTGCAGAAAATTTCGACCACGTTGATTTTTTTGAGATTGACATTGATGAAAATGAAGAAATTGCTAAAAGATATAGAATTTTTAGCGTTCCGACTTTGCTTTGTTTCAAAAAGGGAAAGAAAATTGACAGTCTTGTGGGCTTGAATTCAGCCGAAACAATTGAAGATTTCATAAACAAATGCGATCAAGTAGACGTTGACAAATTATAAAAATAACCAATTTGGTTATTTTTTTTTGTAAAATCCTTGTATTTTCATTTTTTAATAATGTATAATGAAATCAAGGAGGAAAAGTATATGACAAAGTTAAAAAATAAAATTATTGCAACAGTACTTTCATTATTTATTTTACTTTCATCGCTTGTTTTGCTTTCAGGATGCGAAAAAGAGAGAAAGTATGAAGTTACTTTTATGATTGCAGATTCAATAGTTGTTCAAGGTGAATCGTTTAAAGTAAATTACAAAGAAGCAGATTCGATTAAAATTTATGATGAAGAGTTAATTGGAAACAAAGCTCCAGACGCAGAGTATCAGAATAGTATTACTTACACATTTGCTGGTTGGTACACTGAAAAAGAATGTATTAATTCTTGGAATCTTTACAAAGACGAAGTTGAATCAAATGTTACTTTATACGCAAAATACGTAAAAAATTAAGACGAAATTTTCGTCTTTTTTATTAATCTAAATATTGACAAAATATAACACATGTGTTAAACTAAAAACGGAGAAAAAGTATGGAAAACGAAAAGATTTATTTTGACAATGCTGCTACTACAATGCTTGGCGCTGAAGTCTTGAATGCTATGATGCCTGTTTTCAATGATGTTTATGGTAATTCTTCTTCAATTCATTCATTTGGTAGAGATGCCTCAAATTTGGTAGATTTAAGTAGAGACACAATTGCTGAAACAATCTCAGCTAAATCTAATGAGATTTATTTTACAGGTAGTGGTAGTGAAGCTAACACTTGGGCAATTATTGGAATTGTCAATGCTTACAAAGGAAGAGGTAATCATATTATTACTAGCAAAATCGAACATCCTTCTGTAATTAATGCTTGCAAGTACTTAGAAGAACAAGGTTTTGAAGTTACTTATCTTGACGTCGATCATAATGGTTTTGTTAACTTTGCAGAACTTTTAAGATCAATTAAGCCAACAACTATTTTAGCTTCTATTCAATCAGCAAACAATGAACTCGGAACTATTCAAAATCTTAAGGCAATCGCTCAAACTTTGCATGAAAAGGGCGTTTTGTTTCACACAGATGCTGTTCAACTTTATGGAAATATGATGATTGACGTTGAAGATATCGGAATTGACGCTATGACGATTTCTTCACATAAGATTTATGGACCAAAAGGTGTTGGAGCATTGTATTTATCAAACAAGGTTAAAATTGATTCTATTATATTTGGTGGAAATCAAGAAAGAGGTAAACGTGGTGGTACAACAAACACAGCAGGTGTAGTTGGTTTTGCTAAAGCATGCGAAATTGCTTATCGTGATATCAGAACAAACAATCACAAAATTAACGGTCTTCATGATTATTTTATAACAAAACTTACCGACTCTGTTGAAAATATTGTTATCAATGCAAATGTAAGACAAAAGCTTCCAACTATTGTTTCTGTTACTTTTGTTGGAGTTGATGGTGAAAGTTTGCTTACAAAACTTGATATGAACGGAATTGCGGTTTCAACAGGTAGCGCATGTTCAAGTAACAGTTTAACTGTATCTCCTGTTATGACAGCAATCGGTTTAACAAATGAAGATGCAAGAGGTACAATTAGATTTAGTTTTGGTAAAAACAACTCATACGCTGAAATAGACAAAGCGATTGTAGTTATCAAAAAAGTTGTAGATGAGTTAAGAGCTTTCTCTTCAACTTACGGAATGAAGACTCGTAAGAGAAAGGGGGACAAAAATGTATAGTAAACAAGTGCTTAAAATTTTAGAAAACCCTCAAAATGCTGGTAGAATTTCAAAGCCAGACGGAATTGCTGATGCTTACAACGAAGATAAAACAGCACATGTAGAATTTTCTCTTCGCGTTGAAAGTGGAATTATTACCAATTGTAATTTTAGAGCTCAAGCTAATCCATATATCATTGCAATTTGTTCTACAATTACTCAAATGGTTAAAGGCAAAATGGTTGGAATGTTGTTTTTGGATCCTTACAACATCAAAACAACTCTTGGAGATGAATCTCCAATTGATATTACATTCTGTATTGATTGTTTGAGAGATGCAGTTTTAGATTACAAAGAAAAATTGGAAAAAAATAACAAAGAATAATCATCGTTTTCGCTCATATTTCCTAAAATTCTACAAAGAATAATCTCAAGGAGGAAATATGAAGGAATTCTTGATTGGTATGGGAATTGGTGTGGTTGTTGGTTCAATTATTTGTAAAACAAATAAACCTTTCTCCGACGCTGTTGAAAAGGGAGTAGAAAAAGGTAAAGAAATCATGAACGACATCAAAGACGAAGTTAGTTCAAAAATGTCAAAATCTAAAAAACAAGAAGATTAATTCAGGTCCTTAGCATATCGCTAAGGGCTTTTTGTTGACATTATTTAAATAAAAAAATTAAGAAAATTGTCGAAAATTCTTGACAAAAATGTGAGTTATATATTATATTCTTAACACAAAAGGCGGATATGATATGGCAATTGCAAAAAATAATACACAAATAAATATTAATCAATTATATAAAGCTTATTTAAAAAATCCTACAGACACAAAAATCTGTAAACTAATTTGGGAATGTTTGTATGATTCTCTAATCAAACGCGTTGAGAATGAAGAAAATCTTGAAGATAACTCTGAAGTGATTTGGGATTTAATTAATGATGCAATTATTGACAAAATGGGAAGAGTTGAAAAAGATCCTATGCATTATTCTACATGTTCTTACCAATCATTTGTTAACGCGTGTTACAATAAATTTTTGAGGTTGATGAACCAAAGAAAAATTCATGAAACAAAACCTTTATCTTATGAAGACGAAGACGTAAAACAAGAACTTTACGACATGGCTATTACAAAAGATCCATTATTCGAAAGTATTGTTAGACAAGAGGCTAGAGAAGATATTCTTTCAGCTTTGGAAATATTAACAGAAAGACAAGCTCAAGTTATTAAATATATGTATGGTTTGGAAGATGGAAAATTTTGGACAATTACCGAAATAGCAGAAAATTTAGGAATGTCTTATGTTAGAATTTTGGCGATACAAAGAACTGCATTATGCAGATTAAGAAGGTCTTCTTTACTGAAAAGTTTAAAAAATGTAACGTTATAATAAACCATTTACATAGACAGGGAAGAGTTACATGATAAAATCGCGATAAAAAGGCATTAAAACAATGTCTTTTTATTTTACTTAAATTAAAAAAGGTGCTATAATATAAATATGAAAGCTATGGGAATTGATTTTGGTATGGCAAGAATAGGAGTGGCTTTAAGCGATGACACTATGTTTTTGGCGTCACCTTTTCAGACATACAAAAGAAAAGACATTGAAACAGACCTTAATTATTTTGCAAATCTAATTAAGGAAAAGAATGTGTCGTTAGTCGTTTGTGGGCTTCCTATGAATATGCAAGGGGAAGAACAAGAAATCGCTAAAAAAACTAGGGAATTCATGGCTCAACTTAAAGAAAAAATCGATTTTGAATTAGAATTCTTTGATGAACGCTTAACCTCAAGCATTGCGGAAGACATCTTAAGAGAAACAGAAAAAGACTGGAAAAAACGTAAAGAAAAATTAGATATGGTGGCGGCGTCCATTATTTTGCAAGATTATTTAGATATGAAAAGATAAAAAGGAGAAAATTATGAAAGCAAAAGACCCAATTAAACAAATCTTAGACGAAAAAAACATTGAAAACATTATTTTACACGATGAAAACAACAATCCAATCGAATTTGAACAAATTGCAGTTATTCCATTGGAGGAAACAAACAAATTGTATGCAATTTTAATTCCAATTACTCCAATGCAAGGAGTAGAAGAAGGCGAAGGCGTTTTGTTCGAACTTGACGAAGAAAAAGGCGATTTAATTGTAATTAACGACGAAAAAATTATCGATAAAGTTATTGCAATCTACGAAAAAATGCTTAACGAAGGCGAAAGCGAAGAATAATAAATAAAATATAAAAAACGACCGATTTTGGTCGTTTTTTAAATGGCTTTTTCATTTTCGATAATAGCCTTGCCAATATAAATGTTATATGCTGGTAATTGTTCTTCTTCTAAAAATTGACGCATTACTATTTGATTTTTTAAAATTTCTTCAGGAAGGCAGAGGAAAGAGGGTCTTTCAATATTCAACTTTTCATAACAATCGCTTAAGAAAATATATGCTTCTAGAATGTTTTTGTCTTTAATCAAATTCTTTAATCTTCTTTTAAAAGTATAAATTTGTTTACTTGAAATTACTTTTGATTTAACAACTATGAATTCGTCATTTGAAAAAGGAAGAATAAACTGAATTCCAATGTCTTTACCTTGAGGGTCATAACTGGTTTTTATTGGTAATTCTTCTAAAAAAATATAATCTCTAGCAATTGAGGTTTCCATTTTTTCTCCTTTACATGACTATTACGTTATATGCATTATAACATTAATTAAATCAATTGTCAATTTTAAGAAAAATGATACGCTTATTATTTACTTTTGTTAAATTATTTTACAAAATAATTTGCTGTTAAGCAAAAAAACTTTACAATATTCCGTTGACAAACCAATTCATATCTGTTAAAATAAGTTTGTTCAATGAATAAGCACCCATTACGATTGCTAGACTGTTGCCTTTATTCAGGTTCAATAGCAAGACGACTAGTGGGGAAGTAGACAAACAGGAGGAAAATTTATGTCAGTTATTTCAATGAAACAATTATTGGAGGCTGGATGTCATTTCGGTCACCAAACTAGAAAGTGGAACCCTAAGATGAAGAAATATATCTTCACAGATAGAAATGGTATTCACATCCTTAACTTAGAAGACACTTCTAAGAAAGTTGATGAAGCTTATGTTTTCATCAAAGAAAAAGTGCTTGCTGGCGCTAACGTTTTGTTCATCGGAACAAAGAAACAAGCTAGCGAAATCGTAAAGCAAGAAGCTGAAAGATCTAACATGTTCTATGTTAATTCTCGTTGGTTGGGTGGTACTCTTACTAACTTCACAACTCTTAGAAAGAGAATTGACAGAATGAACAAGTTAAACAACATGGAAGCTTTAGGAGATTTTGATCTTCTTCCTAAGAAAGAAGTTATCAAACTTCGTGCTGAACGCGACAAACTTGCTATCAATCTTACTGGTATCAAAGATATGACTGGTATTCCAGGACTTATCATTTTAGTAGACCCACACACAGAGCACATTGCAGTTAAAGAAGCTAAACGCCTTGGTATCCCAGTTGTTGGTATTGTTGACACTAACAGTGATCCAGATGACGTTGACGTATGCATCCCTGCTAACGATGATGCAATCGGTTCAGTTAAACTTATTTTAAGTGCATTGACTGATGCAATTTTGGAAGCTAAGGGTGGAGAAATTCTTCATGACCTTAACGCTAACGATGAAGATGTTTCTATGGAAGCTATGGTTACAGGCGAAATCGTAAAAGAAGAAGCTCAAGAAGAAAAAGCAACAAAAAAACGTGCCCCAAAGAAAGAAGCTAAAGTTGAGTCTAATGACGAAACTGAAAATGCGTAAAAATTAAATTTTTAAAGGAGAAAGTATGATTACAGCATCACAAGTTAATGAACTTAGAGGTATGACTGGTGCAGGCATGATGGACTGCAAAAGAGCTTTGGAAGAAGCTAATGGAGACATGAAAAAGGCTAGCGACATCTTAAGAGAAAAGGGAATCGCTAAAGCTGCAAAGAAAGAAGGCAGAATTGCTGCTGAAGGATTCATTGATTCTTACGTTCACGGAAACGGAAGTTTTGCTTCTCTTGTTGAATTCAACACTGAAACAGACTTTGCTGCAAAGAATGAAGAACTTAGAACATTTGCTCACAATGTTAACATGCAAATCGTTGCATGTCGTCCTATCTGCGTAAATATCGCAGACGTTCCAGCTGAAAAAATCGCTGAAGAAAAAGCAATCTACCGTGCTCAACTTTTAAACGAAGGAAAGCCAGAAGCTATCGTTGACAAAATTGTTGAAGGTAAAATTAACAAGTACTTTGAAGAAGTCGTTCTTATGGAGCAAACTTACATTAAAGATCCAGATGGCAAGAAGAAAGTTAAAGACGTTTTAACTGATTTAGTTGCTAAAATTGGAGAAAAAATCACAATCAGAAGATTTACTCTTATGGTTATGGGCGAAGGTTTAACTAAACGTAATGATGACTTTGCTGCAGAAGTTGCTGCTCAAATGAATCAAAAATAAATCTTTGTTAATAAATAAATAGTAAGCTATTTTGCTTGCTATTTTTTTTGTTTTGGGCTAAAATGGTTTTTAGGAGAAAATTATGGACGAAATGATTGAAATGACTATGTTGGAATATAGTGACAACTTAGATAAAATTTACAATCACTTTATTGATGAACTAATGATGATTAGAGTGGGTAGAGCTAACCCTAAAGTGATTGAGAACATAAAAGTGGATTATTATGGAACAAGAACTCCAATTTTCCAAACTGCAAATATTACAGTACAAGATGCAAGAATGTTGGTTGTATCTCCTTGGGATATCTCAACTTTAAAATCTATTAAAGCAGGAATTGAAGCAGCTAATCTTGGAGTTTCAATTAGCGATGATGGTAAAATTATACGTGTTGGTTTCCCAATGCTTACAGAAGAAAGAAGACGCGAGTACACTAAAGATGCTAAAAAGCTTTTAGAAGAATCAAAAATTGCCATGAGAAACGCTAGACGTGATTGTTTGGATGTCTTCAAAGAGATGAAAAAGAACAGTGAAATTAGCGAAGATGATTATGATTCTTTAGACAAAGATGTTCAAAAAACTCTTGATTCTTACACTGCAAAAGCAGACGTTAGTTGCGAAAAGAAAATTGCCGATATTATGGAGGTTTAGTTTGAATTTCGAAAAAATGAAACTAGACCCACGAATGCCTAAACATATCGGTTTCATTATCGATGGAAATGGCAGATGGGCAAAGAGGAGAGGACTTCCTAGAAGTGCTGGTCACCAAGTGGGAAGTGAAAACGTAAAAAAACACATTGAATACTGTCAACAATTAGGAATTCCTAATGTGTCTTTTTATTGCTTTTCAAGTGAAAATTGGAAAAGAAGCGAAAAAGAAGTTAAGTTTTTGATGGAAAAATTTGATGAAATGCTTGATGAGTACAAAAAAGACTATCTGGACAAAAATGTTCGTATTATAATTTCTGGAGATATGACAGACGAGCGACTTCCGTTGTCCGTAAGACAAAAAGCGGAAGAACTTATGCTTTTAACAAAGGATAAAACAGAATTAGTTTTAAACATGTGTATCAACTATGGTGGTCGTGACGAACTTTTAATGGCGTTTAAGAAGATTGCTGAAGAAAATGGAGAATACACAGAAGAAAATGTTGAAAAACATCTTTACACTAAAGATATGCTTCCACTTGACTTTGTAATCAGAACTTCAGGAGAAAAGAGAAGTAGCAACTTCATGCCATGGCAATCAACATACAGTGAATGGCTTTTCCCTAAAAAGACTTGGCCAGCTTTTTCGAAATGTGATTTAGTTAAGGCATTAAAGATTTACATGAAAAGAAACAGAAGATTTGGAGGCGTGAAATAGCATGAAAAAGAGAATTATTACAGGAACGTTTATATTTTTAGTTACAGCACTTTGTGTACTTGCTAAATTATTACCACATGATATTGGGGCTTATATATTTGACGTTTTCGCTTTAGCAGTTGTGATAGTAGCAGGCTTTGAAATGAGCGAAATCATGAACAAAGGCGGAAAAAATGTTAACAAATTTTTAACGTCAATGTATGGAATATTTTATTACATTGTTTTGTTAATTTGCTTAAAAGTTGCAGATTTTAATGACATTATATGGATTGAAATGTTAGCTTTAATTGCTTATGGCATAGTAACATTTCTTGTTGAATGGATTAAAGCTCCAAAAGGAAGTTTAAAAGAGCATTTCAATGTCGCTGTTAACACATTGATAGCATGTCTATATCCAAGTTTCATGTTCTGTTTGATTTTAAATATCAACCACATGGATTACTTTGTAGGAATTAGAAACTTCTCATTAATGTTTGTAGTTATGGTGTTTGCTATTTCTATGCTTACAGACACTCTTGCATTATTTGTAGGTTGTGCTCTTAAAGGTCCAAAACTTGCTCCATCAATTAGTCCTAAAAAGACAATAAGTGGTGCGTGTGGTGGTTTAATTGGCGGAATGTTAGGCGCTATGCTTGTTTTCTTAGTTATTAAGAATGTTTCAGGTCTTGCAACAATGCTTAGCCAATATGGACTTGCTTGGTGGCATTTCTTACTCATCGGTTTACTTGGTTCAGTAATCGGTCAAGCAGGAGATTTGTTCGAAAGTAAGTTAAAAAGAAAAGTAAACATTAAAGACAGTGGAAACTTGTTCCCAGGTCACGGCGGAATGATGGACAGAGTAGATTCAATCATATTCGTAGTTGTTTTCTTAACAATTTGTTTAACAATTATCACAATGTAAGAGTATAATTTAAAACTACTTTGAATAAAATTAAAGGAAAGTATGTCCAATTTATTAAGTTTATCAAAAATATTAGTTTACGGTGGCTACATAATTGTAGCCATTCTTGTTTTGCTTCTTATGGTTCTAATTCACGAATTAGGTCATTATGTAGCTGGAAAAATTTTAAAATTTAAAATCAATGAATTTAGCATAGGGTTTGGTCCTAAGATATTTCAAAAAACAAAGAAAAATGGCGAAAAAGTGACACTGAGAGTTTTACCTCTAGGTGGGTACTGTGCTTTTGAGGGCGAAACAGAAGATGATTTAAACAATCCCGAAGCGTTCAACAATCAAAAGCCTTGGAAAAGATTAATTGTCCTTTTTGCCGGTGCTTTCTTTAACTTCTTAAGCGGTATTATTTTCTCGTTTATTTTGCTTGTTTCTTGTGGTTACGATTTAGTTGAAGTTAAAAAAGTCGACAGTGCATCAATGAACTATGGAATTTTTAGGAAAGGCGATGTAATCGTTGGTGTAGAAAATGAGGACTTCGATTTTGTTCATGACAAGTATTTAAACAGCCTTATTACTGAAAATCTTGAAGAAAAATATGCTAAAAACGGTGATATCAAATCAACTTATGATTACATGTACACCGAAAAAGGCGAAAATCGTTACATGAAGAAAGAGTCTATTTCATACGAAGTTGTAAGAGATGGCGATGATATAACAATTAATGCATATATTAACGTGATATATGATGAAAAGGGTGAATACGTTGGTTGGTCAATGTTAAACACTGAAAAAACAACTAATGAGTTTGAAATTGCTACTCATAAGTATTCATTTGGAGAAGCATTAAAAGAAGCGGTGCCGTTTACTTTTAAATGGGCATGGAAAGTGCTAATTATCTTCGGAGATTTAATCACTGGACAATTGTCAATTACTTCACTCGGCGGGCCGGTTACAACAATAAATATGATTGCTTCATATACTCAACAAAGCATAAGTTATTTAGTGTTGCTGTTGCCTTTAATAGCGGTAAATCTTGCAGTGTTTAATCTTCTTCCAATTCCGGCGTTAGACGGTTTCCAAATGATATTTACGATTATTGAATGGATAAGGAAGAAACCTGTTAAGAGAGAAGTTGTTAATATGATTAACAACATAGGACTGATTGCATTGCTAGGCTTAGTAATTGTGGTTGATATATTACAGTTCGTACTCTAAAAAGTGTCTAAAATATTGACACTTTTTTCTTTTTTTGTTATAATTTCGTCATGCAAAATATAATGGAAGTTTTAAATAATATTTTTGATGGTGTGAGATTTAAAGATGCTAATTACAGAGAAAAAGACAATGTATGCTCTGTTAATTTTTTGTATAATCCATCAAGTTTTAAACCGACAGACGAAAACAAAGAAGAAATGCTCAAAAATTTGAAAAAATATGTAGGGGATTATGTTAACTACGAAATGGTGTTTGTTTCTTGTCCTTTAGATAAGAGAGAAATCGCCAATCATACGTACACAACGTTAGTTAATAATTTTCCAGCTCTCACTAAAAATTTTACATATGATGATGTTAAAGTAGAAATCAATAATTTGAGTGTAAATATTAGTTTAAAACTCAGTCCTTCAAGCTATGATTATGCAACTAGTCTTAAAAGAGAGGATTTAGTTGAAACTAAATTAAAAGAATCATTTTTTGCAGATTTTCATGTCACCTTTGACAAAAAAGAAGATGAGATAGAAGTTAAAGACGTAATTGCAAACAATATGGAACTTTTATCTAGTATTAAAGAAGCGGAAGAAAAAACTGTTTACGAATTGTCTAATATAACGGATATTATTGGTAAAAATGAGTATACGCTTGCAATTGATTATTCTAAAGTTAATTCAGCACTCGAAAATGTCGTAATTTGCGGAACTGTTACAAACAACCAAAAGAAAACATACAAACGTTCTTATACAAAAAATGGCGAAACAAAAGAAATTGAAAAAGTATTTTACAGTTTTAGCATAAAAAATGGCGACAAAGTTATGTATTGCTCAATTTTTCCTCGTCAATCAGATGAACTTAAAGGCGATTTGATTGAAGTTGGCATGAACGTTTGTTGCTTTGGCTCATTCAGAGAATACAATGGTAAATTTAGTTTTAATGCTTTTTCAATTGCTAGATGTGAGTACAAGAGAGAAGAAATCAAGTCAGGGTTTAAGCATGTAAACGAAGAGTATCACACAGTATTCCCTGAAAAATACATAGATTACGAGCAAAGTGGTTTGTTCGATGCTCAAGACAAAACCTTTGATGGAACATATGTCGTTTTCGACGTAGAAACAACTGGTCTTGATTCGCTGAAAGATGAAATCATAGAAATCGGTGCTTGTAAAGTGACGAATGGAAGAATTGATGAAATCTTTTCAACGTTTGTAAAGCCAATTAAAAAAATTCCTAAAGAGATAACAGAACTTACTGGAATTACAGAGGAAATGGTGGCGGATGCGCCTACAATTAATTATGTTTTACCGGATTTTTACAAGTTTTGTTATGGTTCAACTCTTGTCGCGCACAATATATCTTTCGACATTGGTTTTATTCACAATATATCAAAAAGATTGTCGTACAATTTTGACCACGTCCTTATGGATACAATCGAAATGGCAAGAGAGAAAGTTCCGGGACTAAAAAATTACAAATTGGGAACAGTTGTAGAAAAACTTGGAATTGTTCTAGATAATGCACATAGAGCGATTAATGATGCAACTGCAACTGCAAAAGTTTTTATAAAATTAATGTAAAATCTATTGATTTATTTAAATTTATATGATATACTAATAATACTTACTAGGAGTGGCCGGCGCCACTCCTAACTTAGTTTTTAAGGAGAAGTATGAAAATTGCAGATTTAGTTTTTGAAAAAATTGAACCATTATTTGATGGGGAAATTAAACTTGTGGAAGTTGATTACATTAAAAAGCAAGACGGAATGCATTTAATTGTCTACATTGACAAAGAAAATGGAATTACTATCGACGATTGTGTTGAAGTAACTCATATGTTAAACGAACCATTGGATGAAATTAATCCAACTAAAGACGCGTCATATTCACTTGATGTGTCATCTTACGGATTGGACAAGCCTCTAAAATTTGATTGGCAGTTTAAGAAGTATTTTGGTAAAAAAGTGAACGTCAAACTTTACAGAAAAATTGATGACAAAAAAGAATTTGTCGCAACATTAGAAGCAAAAACTGAAGACAAAGTAGTGTTCAGTCTTGATGAAGAAAATTTTGAGATTGACATGAAAGAAATTGCATACATTACACCATACATTGAATTTTAAGGAGAAAATAATGATTAACAAAGATTTTTTTGCAGCATTAAAAGATTTGGAACAAGAAAAAGGAATTAATGAGGAAGTGTTCATTTCAGCACTTGAGCAAGCATTGACTGCAGCGTACAAGAAAAACAGCGGAATGGCTAAAAACGCACAAGTTAAATTAAATCCAGAAAAGAACACTATTAAGATTTATTCATACAGAACTGTCGTTGAACAAGTTGAAGACGAAGAAAAAGAAATCAGTCTTGAAGAAGCAAAGCAAATTAAACATGCTTACAAGATTGGCGACATGGTAATGCAAGAAGAGTCAACTAAAGACTTTAATCGTATCGCTGTTCAAACTGCTAAACAAGTTATTACACAAAAGATTAAAGAAATTGAAAAACAATCGATTTACAAAGACATTGCAGACAAGGAAGGAAAACTAATTGTTGCAAACGTTAAACGTATTGATGTTGACAATGTTTACCTTGAAATTGGTGGAACAACTCTTGAAGGATTGCTTACAAAGCGTGATATGATGGCTACAGACAACTTAACAGTTGGACAAAGAGTAAAAGTTTATGTTCGTCACATTAAAGATGACTTTAGAGGAACTGTAGTTCAAGTTTCAAGAACTCATCCAAATTTCGTAAGAATGTTGCTTGAAATGGAAGTTCCAGAACTAACTAACGGAGAAGTGTCAATTGTTGGAATTGTGCGTGAAGCAGGACTTAGAACTAAAATTGCTGTTTCTACTACTGTTCCAAACCTTGACCCTATCGGAGCATGTATTGGTAACAAAGGCGCACGTGTAAACGCAGTAATTAATGAATTAAACGGTGAAAAAATTGATATAATTAATTACAGTGAAAACCCAGCAGATTACATTGTTTCAGCATTAAGCCCAGCAGAAGTTAGTGAAATTACAGTTGACACAGTTGCAGGTGTTGCAAACGTGCTTGTGCCAGAAAACAAATTGTCACTTGCTATCGGAAAGGGTGGTCACAATGTTCGTTTAGCTGCTAAACTCACAGGTTACAAAATTGACGTGAAACCTATCTCAAGCGTTCAAGTTGAAAACAAATCAAATGATGTTGTAAGTACTGCAAACGCTAACATTATTTTGGATGACGATTTCTTTAGTGATATCGATGAGTAAAATATGCATATAAAAAGAGAAAGACGTTGCTGTGTTTGTAGAAGCACAAAGCAACAAAAAGAAATGATAAGGGTTGCAAAGATAAACGACGAGTTTTACTTAGACCTTAATCAAAAATTAGACGGCAGAGGGGCATACGTTTGTGATTTAAGCGAGTGTCTTCTTGAAGCAAAAAAAAGAAAAGCATTAAATCGTACTTTTAAATGCGATGTCGGAAACGAGATTTATGTCAAATTGGAGGAGTATGCAAAAAATAAGTAGTTACATTGGTTTTGCAATAAAAGCTCGAAAAGTTGTGTTTGGTCAATCAATGGTAAAACACACACCCAAACAACTTCATTTAGTCCTCGTTTCAGACTCTGCTAGTGAAAACTTAAAAGACTTAGCAAAGTTGTCAGCATCAAAGCACGGTTGTGAAATGCTGGAAATTAACGACTTAGAAAATTTAACACATAAGAAAGATATTAAGATCATTGGTTTGTTAGATGAAAGTTTAGCAAAAGCAATTATCAACAATAAGGAGTAATAGATTTGACCAACGAAACAAAAAATCCAGAATTTAACAAAGCAATTAAACAATTGCAAATCATGGTTAGGGAAAAAACATTAGTGTCACTTGCCGAAAATTATTATAATTTGAAGCAAGACATTAGTGCTATTACCCGTTCGGCGAAGGAAAAGGAAAACAAGATAATAGCATCTCTAGGAAAAGAAGAAAAGAAGGTGGAAACTCCTTCTGTTGTTTCTCTTCCAAAAGAAGAGAAAGTTGTGCCTCAAGAAACTAAAACAGAGCCGGTTAAAGAACTTCAACCAAATCGTCAAGAAAATAAATTTGACAAGAATCGTAACAATAAATTTGGACAAAACAACCAAAACCAAAGAGGTAATAACTTTAATAACAGATATCAAAATGCTCAAAATGGACAAAATCCTCAATTTAGACAAAATAATCGTCCATTTGGTAATAATCAAAATAACAGATTAAACCAAAACGGAACACGTCCATTTGGAAATGGAACTAGACCTAACAATCCAAACTTTAAATCTGGTCAAAGACCTCCATTTAACAAAGATAATCAACAAAAACGTCCAGCTATCAACTATGCTCAACCTATTATTATGGCAACTCCTCAAAGAAGTTTCGCAACTAAAAAGAAAGAGGGCGAAAGATTTGAAGAAAAACGTCAATATAGTAAGCGCGACTTGTTAAAGCGTGGAATGCTTGTTGAAGGTGATGAAGACAGAGTAATTAATCGTAAAGTTAAGAAGAAAAAAGAGGTTGCTGAAGTTAAAGTTGAACGTCCAACAGGTCCAGCTGTTATTACGACAGAAAATATCACTGTAAAATTGTTGAGTGAAGTTACAGGTAGACCTGTCAGCGAAATCATTAAAAAGTTTATGGTTTTGGGAATGATGGTGACAATTAATTCTACAATCGACTTCGAAACCGCTGAATTGATTTTGTCTGATATGGGAATTGAGCTTCAACAAAAACTTGACAAGACAAGTGAAGAAAAACTTGAAGATTTGAGAACAAGTATGAAGTCATACGACATGTCTGAGGCTAGTGAAAGACCTCCAATTGTTACAGTTATGGGTCACGTTGACCATGGTAAAACAAGCTTACTTGATTACATTAGAAAATCTAAAGTTACAACAGCAGAAGCTGGTGGTATCACTCAAGCAATTGGTGCTTACAAAGTTAACGTTAACAACAAATCTATTACATTTATTGACACTCCTGGACACGAAGCATTTACAGCAATGAGAGCAAGAGGTGCGTCTGTTACAGATATTGCTATTTTGATTGTTGCTGCAGATGATGGAATTATGCCTCAAACAGTTGAAGCAATCAATCACATAAAATCAGCAAATATTCCTATGATCGTTGCAATCAACAAAATGGATAAGCCACAAGCTGACCCTGATAGAATTCTTCAACAATTAGCTGAACACAACGTTCTCCCTGAAGAATGGGGTGGAGATGCTATCATTTGTAAGATTTCAGCTCATACAGGTCAAGGAATTGACAAACTTCTTGAAACAATCTTGCTTGTAGCAGAAGTTCAAGAGCTTAAAGCTAATCCAGACATTCCTGCAATGGGAACATTGATTGAAGCACGTCTTGACAAAGGAAAAGGTGCGATTGCATCTCTAATTGTACGTGACGGATCTCTTCATATTGGAGATACAATCGTATCAGGAACAAGCATATGTAAAGTTAAAGCAATGATTGATGAAAACAACAAACAAGTCAAAGTTGCAACTCCTTCAATGCCTGTAACAGTACTAGGATTTAACGAAGTTCCAACAGCTGGTGAAACATTTACAGCAGTTGACGAAAAACTTTCAAAACAAATCGTTGAAGAAAGAAAAGCAAAAATCAAAGAAGACCTTATTAAAGGTAGCGGTGGAAACACTCTTGAAGACCTACTTCAAAAGACTAGTGAAAAAGATATGAAGATCTTGAATGTAATTTTGAAAACAGATGTTCATGGATCTCTTGAAGCAATTAAAGCTTCTGTTTTAAAATTACAAAATGACGAAGTTAAAATTAACATATTACATTCTGGAGTGGGAGCAATCAGCGAAAGTGATGTTATCCTTGCTGGAGCGTCTAATGCTATGCTTATTGCGTTCAACATTGGTCAAGACAGCAAAGTTAAAACTATGACTGAAAGAATGAAAATTAAGGTTTATTCTTACAAAATCATTTATGAACTCTTAGACGAAATCGAGAGAGTTGTTAAAGGTATGAAAGAACCTAAATATGAAGAAGTTTACCTTGGACGCGCTGAATGTTTGGCAGTATTTAAACTTTCAAACGCTGGAGTTGTTGCAGGATGTATGGTTAGAGATGGAAAAATTATGCGTGGTGAACACGTAAGAATTTACCGTGGTGATGACATGATTTGTGAAACCGAAATCAAATCTCTAAAAATTGTTAAAGATGACGTAAAAGAAGCAGGAAAAGACAGAGAATGTGGAATCAAAACTAACTTCGATGATGTTCAAGTAGGAGATAGATTTGAATGTTACACTCTTAAAAGGATTGAAGAATAATGAAAAATGTTAGATTAGAAAGAATTAACAGTCAACTTCAAAAAGAAATTTCGTTTATCATTGACAACAAAATTCGAGATCCTCAAATCGATGCAATAATAGGTGTTAGCGCGGTTGAAATCACACCAGATTTAGCTGATGCTAATGTTTATATTACATCGTTAGGATCTACTCCTAAAGAGGAAGTTATTGCTCGTATAAAGGGAGCTGGAAGTTACATTCGAAAAGAACTCGCAAAACGTATACGTTTGAGAATAACTCCTAGATTAAATTTTAAACTTGACACAAGCGAAGATTATTACAACAAAATTGACAACATTTTAAAGAACATTACTTACTCAACAGAGAGTGATGAAGATGAAGAATAAAGGAATAATTGCAGTAAACAAGCCTAAAGACTGGACGAGCTTTGATGTGGTGAACAAAATTAAACATTTAGTTCGTCCTTTAAAGGTAGGTCATTTAGGGACGCTTGATCCAATGGCGACTGGTGTGTTGCTAGTTACCGTAGGTAAAGCAACGAAGTTGTTTGATTTAATGCAAGAAAAGAAAAAAACGTATATTGCAACATTCGAATTTGGATACACAACTGATACATTAGATGCGGTTGGTACAAAATTGGATTCAACCTCTATAATTCCAACTAAGGATGAAATAGAAAGAGAATTAAAAAATTTCATTGGTGTTATTGACCAAATACCACCACAGTTCAGCGCAAAATCTGTGAATGGTGTTAGAGCATACGAAATGGCAAGAAAAGGTATTAGTGTTGAATTAAAGTCTAAAAAAGTAATAATTTATGACATAAAGTTGATTAGTTACAATAAAGGTGTTCTAAAACTTGAAATTGAGTGCGGTAGTGGCACTTACATTCGCTCAATCGGGCGAGATTTAGCTCTTAACTTAAATAGTCTCGCTACCATGACCAATTTAGTTCGTTCAAAGGTTGGAAATGTTGAGTTGGATGCATGCATTGACGTTCAAAATTTAAACAAAGACAACATTTTGGAGCAAATGATGCCTTTAGATCAAGTAATTAATTATCCAGTTCTAAACGTTGACGAAATTGTAAAAACTAGACTACTTAATGGATTAACTCAAAATATCAATCTAAGCGATGGGGAATATTTACTAAAAGAAGCTGGCGACGTTCAGGCAATTGTAAAAATTAACAATAATGTAGCCAAAATGTCCATCTTTTTAGGTTAAAACATTGTCAAAACCTTAGATTTATGATATAATAAAAAAGATTAAAGGAGAAAAATATATGATTACAGCAGGAGATATTAGAAAAGGTGTAATTTTTGATGATGGATCATCAACTGACCCTAAAAAACCAAGTTTGTTTTTAGTTGTTGATTTCCAACACGTAAAACCAGGTAAGGGAGCAGCTTTCGTTCGTACTACATTAAAGAACGTTTTAAGCGGAAAAGTTATTGAAAAAACTTTCAACCCTTCAGAAAAAATTAACGATATTACAATTGAAAGAAAAGAAATGATGTATCTTTACAATGAAGGCGGTTTGTACTACTTCATGGATAATGAAACATATGATCAAATTCCTTTCAACTACGACACTGTTAAAGAAACTCTTAACTTTGTTGTTGAAAACACAAATTGTAGCGTTCAATTCTACAATGGACAACCTATTAACGTTGAACCACCTATTTTCGTAGAATTAACAATCGCAAAAACTGAACCAGGAGTTAGAGGTGACACAGTTAAAACTGGTGGTAAACCAGCAACTCTTGAAACTGGCTATGTAATTCAAGTTCCACTTTTCGTAAATGAAGGGGATAGAGTTAGAGTTGACACTCGTACAGGCGAGTACATGGAAAGACTTTAAAATTAACGTCGAAAAATCAGTACAATTGTTGTATTGATTTTTTTTGTGCATTTTATTTTTTTTTCTAAATATTTTTTAATATGTTAAAAGATTATTTAGACCATGAAATGTACAAACACATAGTTTCAGCATTTAATTTTAATGATATTAATGAAATCAGAATGAGAGTTAATCAAAATTTGATTGTTGTTGTAAAAAATAAAAAATATTTTGTAAAAGATGATAATGGAGATTTTATAAAAATTTCTAAGTTTGATTTAGAAAATTTTATTAGACGAGCGTCACAAAATTCGCTGTATGCTTACAACGATAGCATAATTAATGGATATATTACATTACCTAAAGGAATAAGAGTTGGATTGTCTGGAGAAGTAGTGAGCGAAAATGGACAAGTAATGACTATTAAAAACTTCAGTTCATTAAGCATTCGTATACCTCACATAATTAAAAATTGCAGTTTACCCGTTTATGATTTTTTGGTAAAAGGAGGGGACGTAAAAAACACATTAATAGTGTCCTCTCCTGGGGCTGGCAAAACGACATTTCTAAGAGATTTAATTTTTCAATTTTACACACATAACTTTTCAAAAAACGTTTTGCTAGTGGATGAAAGAAATGAAATCACAAACATGAATGACAGTGAAATAAGCTATGATTTGGGGTGTTTTGTTGATATATACACTAATTGTAGCAAGTCTTTCGCTTTTAAGAATGGAATACGAAGTATGCGACCAGAGATTATAGTTGTTGACGAATTAGATTTAGAAAAGGATTTAGCTGGACTTATTAATGCCATGAATTCAGGAGTGACAGTAATTGCTACAATTCACGCTAAAGATATTAATCAATTGAAAAGGAAAACTGGTTTCGACGAAATTTTAAATCAAAGATATTTCCAAAGATTTGTTGTTTTAAATGAGGACAACGGCCCTGGAACCCTTGAAGGGGTTTATGATGAACGATTAAATTACATTTTTAGTGGTGGGTTATGAAATGGTTGTTAATTATTACTTTTATTTTTGTAATTATGATAATCGCACTATCTGTCAGCGAGCAGTATAAAGACAAATATAATTTTTACGTTAATTTAAAATTATTTTTAGAAAAATTTAAATTGAATTTAGCATTCAAACAAGAAAAATTAGATAATTTCTTAAATTCAATTAAATCTAAAAAGCAATTTAGACTTTTTATTGATGAATATAAAAGATATTTGGAAACAAACGAATTAGATTTAAGCAAAATTCAAATTTTAGAGCAAGATGAGATAGCAGAATTGAAGGAAATCATCACATCTGTTGGCAGATTGGATCAGAAAGGCGAACTAGAGCAAACTGAATGTTTTTTAAAAAGAATTGAGCCGAAATTAAGTAAAGCAAATGAAGATATGACTAAACTTTGTCCTATGATAATCAAATTGTCATTGTTGTTTGCCGTAGGACTAGCAATTCTCTTAATTTAGGAGGAAGACTTATGGAAATAATCTTTAAACTGGCAGGAATAGGACTAATAACATCAATTGTTAATCAAATTTTAAAACATTGTGGCAAAGAAGAAATTGCATCAATTACTACACTTGCGGGATTAGTTATTAGCTTGCTTATGGTGGTTGGTTTGATTGAAGACCTATTTACAACTGTAAAATCCTTGTTCGTTTTGTAGGTTTTTATGAGTGAAATTTTAAAAATTGTAGCGGTGGCGTTGGTCACAGTTTTTGCACATATGTTAATTAAGCAGACAAAACCAGAATTAGCCCTTTTAATTTCAATTGCTGGCAGTGTAATGATTATAATAATGGTTGTCGGAACGTTTAAAAATGTTTTTGGCTCATTTTATCAAATATTCAATAAAACCGGTGTAAAGATGGAACTTTTAAGTCCATTATTTAAAATTTTAGCCATCGGTTACATTGCGGAATTTGGAGCAAATATATGCGTTGATGCAGGGGCGAGTAGTGTCGCGGACAAGATTTTATTTTCGGCAAAACTAATTATTCTTGTTGTTGCGTTGCCTATTATTACATCAGTAATTGATATGGTGGTGTCGCTATTATGATGAAATTAAAGAAAAGAAATGCAAGTCTTTGCTTAATGTTAGTTTTAATGCTTCTCCTCATGATAGTGATTGCTCCAGCTGAAACATATTGTTTAGAAACAAACACAACGAGTCAAATTGAAGAAGAATTAAATGAAAGCATAGTCAATGAACTTGACGCAATCGATTTTAAAGATTTAAGTAAAGTAATTGAAGAATTTAATGAGAAAAATACAAACTTATTTTCATTAGGCAATTTAAAAGAAAAGGTTTACGAAGTAATTAGCGGAGAAAATGCAGTTAATTATTCATCTTTTTTTGCTTCACTTTTTTCAAATGTTATTGATAAGGTAGTCCGTTATCTTCCAATGTTGTCGCTCATTATTGCAATAGGAGTAATTGGAAATCTTTTAAATGGAGTAAAAAGTAAATTTAATGAAAAATCTACTAGTAACCTAATTCATTTGGTTTGCTTTATGGTTGTTGCAATTTTGGTAATTGCTATGGTTTCATCGCTAGCAATAGACACAGGGCAGTCAATTGACAGTATGGTTAGCCAAATGAATGTGTTGTTTCCAATTCTGTTAACTTTAATGGTTGGAATTGGAGCGCATGCCAGCGTAGGAGTGTTTCAACCGGTTGTAGCAATTATTTCTACATATGTTGCAGATATTTTTAATTTCTTTATAATGCCGTTGTTTATGTTTAGTTTTGTCTTTGGTATCATATCAAATATATCAGATAACGTTAAAGTAGATAAGTTTAGTTCGTTTGTTTCAGGATTGTTTAAATGGACAGTAGGAATTGTGTTTACTATATTCTTTGCAGTCTTTTCATTGCAGGGCATAACAGCGGGGAAATTCGATAGTTTAAGCATTCGTACAACTAAATACACAATTAAGAGCTATGTTCCAGTAATGGGAGGATACTTGTCAGACGGAATGGATTTAATTTTGGCTAGCTCTGTATTAATAAAAAACTCAATAGGTCTAGTTGGAATTTTACTAATCATTACTACGATTTTGTCACCAATCTTAGATATAGTAATATTCAGTTTAATGATGAAATTAATCTCAGCTGTTTTACAACCTATGGGCAACAGCAAACTTTCAAATTTCTTATCTAGCACTTCAAAATCAGTTACTATGCTATCAACATGTTTAATTGCTGTAGGATTTATGTATTTAATATCAATCGGTCTAGTCATGACGACAAGTGTGGTGGTGTGATGAAAGCATATGTTTTAAGTATACTAGGAGTTACAATTTGCGGGATAATAATTGACGTCATTATTCCAAGTGGCAAAATTAATAATTATATTAAAAGTATTTACTCAATTTTTGTGGTGGCGGTTATTTTAACACCTCTTATAAATTTCTTTTCTAAAGGTAAAGATTTTACTCTTAATTATCAAGATTATGCTGTTAATGAAAAGTTACTAAATTTTATATCAAACAGCAAAGTAGATGCGTTAGAAAAAGAACTTCAACAGGCCTTAATAAACGAAGGATACAGCGGAGTGGACATAAATCTAAATTTTTCGCTAGAAAATGACGAAATAGTTTACAATTCATGCAATGTAAATATTTCAAAATTGGTCATTGCAGAAGAAAAAAAGCATATAAATAAATATCAATTCATTTCAGGAGTTATTGAAGAACGTACAAATTTAGCAAGTGAGGTAATTGTATTCGATGAGTGATTTGCCTAAAAAAGTCGGTTTTAAATGGCTGGACAAGCTAAAAAAAGTAAAGCATATTGAAATTTATGTGTCTGTCATCTTTGTTGCAATTTTACTTTTAATCTACATGTCCAGTTATTCAAAAAAATCATCTAAAAAGGTTGCAGACACTGGAAATGAGATGATGGTTACTGAGTACGTAGATAAGCTTGAAAGCGATTTAGAAGAAATTTTAAATGGTATTGGAGGGGTGACAAATGTAAAAATTTTGATTACTTTGGATATGGGACAAGCAGACGTTACAGATTCCGAAATTAATCTAAATGCTTTTCCTCCAATAAAAGGCGTACTTGTTACTGCTAAAGGATTAAACAACACTACAACACGAATGAAGGTTTTACATGCGATAGAAACCGTTATTAACATTTCAGACGGAAACATTGAAATTTTGTCAAGAGATTAGGAGGGATTATGAAAACAATGTCAAAAAAGAAAAAAATCATTATTTTGTCAGTGATGATAGCTTTATTGTTAGTGACTGGCTATGTAAATGTGGCTCTCAACAGTTCGCTTTCAAGCGGTGGATCAGCGCAAACAAGTGCATCAAGCACAAATGCAAACTTTTACTCAACATACAGAACTGAGAGGGAAGCAACAAGAACGCAAGAAATCCAATTTTATGATTCAATTCTAGCAAATGCATCTTCTTCTCAAGCATCAAAAGAGGAAGCTGAAGCAAACAAAAATGCTTTAATTAGCCAAATGGAAAAAGAATTAGTTACAGAAGGCATTATCAGAGGAAAGGGATTTGAAGATGCAATTGTAACTAGCAGTAGTGCAAATGTAAACGTATTCATCAAATGTCAAGAACTAACAAGCGCTGAAGTTGCTCAAATCACAACAGTCGTTACAGAGCAATTAGGTGTTGAAATTGATAAAATTGTGATTATACCCTCAGAATAATTGCTAAATAAAAATAATTGTGTTATAATAAACACAAGAGGGTGAATATGGCACAATTGAGAAGTAATAAAGGTGAAAATGAAACTTTAATCAATAAAAACATGGTTGTTTCTATCGTGAGTTTAGCAACCAAAGAAATTAAAGGAGTTAAGAATGTTTACAAATCTAAACGTTTGGGCTTCTTAAAAATATTTAACAAAAACATCGGTCAAGGTGTTAAAATCAAGTACACAGCAACTGGACTTTTAATTGATATTTATATTGTTGTGGACACAGACGTGGAAGTAAATGATGTTGTTTACAAAATTCAACAAAACGTTAAAAACAGCATTAAAACATTGTTACCAAATCAACAAATTAAGTCAATTAATGTACATGTTATGGATGCAAGCAAACCTTCTCTCTAAACTGAGAGAAATTTTGCTTATAAGGAGAACTTATGAAAAGAACAGAAGCAAGAGAATTAGCATTTAAAACAATATATTCTAGATTTTTTAATCATAGCGAAGAAGATATTTTAGAAAATGCAAGTTTAAATGATTTAGATTTTACGACTAAAATATTAGGATTTTTTGCTGAGCATTATGCTGAAATTAACGAAAAAATTAGTTCAAATCTTAAGGGCTTTACATTAGAAAGACTAAACAAAATTGATTTAGCAATCTTGATTTTGGCAGTAATAGAACTTGATTATGTCAAAAATCCAAAAGAAGTTGTAATCAATGAAGCTGTAGAACTTGCTAAAAAGTATTCTACAGAAAAGAGCCCTAAATTTATTAATGGTTTCTTAGCAGGCCTTGTTAAATAATGAAAGTTTTTTCCGTTAGAGAAATAAACAGAATAATAAAAGATTTAATAGACAACGAAGTAATTCTTGAAGACATTGTAGTTACTGGAGAGTTGTCTAGTTTTTCTATTACAAGGGATGTTGCATATTTTACGCTAAAAGACACTGACAATTTGCTAAGTTGCGTTCAATTTCACTGCAAACGTGAGTTTTTAATTGGTGACATGGTAGAGTGTCGCGGTAACATTAAATACTATCCAAAAGGCGGAAAATTAACATTTAATGTACTCAGTATTCAAGAGTGTGGTCAAGGTGAATTGTACAAACAATTCATTGAACTAAAAAACAAGCTTGAAAAAGAAGGTATGTTTAGTGACTTGTACAAAATTCCAATTCCAAAATTTGTAAAATCAATTGGAGTGGTGACTAGTAAAACTGGAGCGGTTTTGCAAGACATAAAGAATGTAGTATCAAGAAGAAATCCAAGTCTTGAAATCTTTGTTTATGACGCTCAAGTTCAGGGAAAGTATGCTGTCAACGATGTAATTCAAGGCATAACTTATTTTGACAATTTAACAGACGTGGACGTAATTATTGTCGCTAGAGGAGGAGGAAGCCTGGAAGACTTAATGCCGTTTAATGATGAAGAGTTGGCTCGTGTTGCCTTTATATGTAACAAACCATTAATTAGTGCAGTAGGACATGAAACGGATTTTTCCATTTTAGACTTTGTTTCAGATTTAAGAGCTCCTACGCCAAGCGCTGCGGCTGAAATAGTTACTTTTGATAAAACTGAATTAATTAATAAAATAAAAGATTTGAAATCAAATTTTAGTAAAAATATATTGTATATGATTGAAGAGAAAAGTTACGATGTAAAATACAAACTTTCGAGTCTCTCATCTTCAGTTCAAGACAACATTAATGACGCAATAATGGACATAAATGAAAAATTTATTTTGTGTGATAAAAATATTAATACAATGATTACTAATGCTACACATTGTGTAGATAAAAGTATAAAAACACTAGATGTTCTTAATCCTGCAAGGCTTTTAAACAAGGGTTATTCAATAGTAACGGTCAATGATGACTCAATAAACGCAACAAATGTGAACGTTGGAGATGAAATAAAAGTGATTGCAAATGATGTAAAAATTCATGCAAAAGTAACAAAAAAGGAGAAAAGATGTTAGAGCAAGACATTAAACGTTTAGAAGAAATAGCAAAAGCTTTAGAAGAAGGAACAAATCTTGATGAAGGTTTGAAGCTTTACGAAGAGGGCTGTAAGCTTGCTAAAAAATGTTTAGAACAATTAGAAAAAGCAAAATTAAAAGTTACTATGATTAAAAAAGAGTACGAAGACAAAGAAAATGATGAAAAATCAGAGTAATTTTACAAAATTCGACTAATTTCTTTTAATTTTACTTGAAAATTAATCATATTATGGTATAATTAAAAAAATGTTTAATTTAATTCGCAAATTTCGACAAATACCAGAATCAAAAAAAATTATTGTTTATGGCAAGTTGGCATTTTTACGAAACTTGTGTTTTTTTGCTTTTAAAATTGCTGTCGGAATTTGGTTTGAATCATGGTTCCTTATTGCAATCGCACTTTACGGTCTTTCAATTGGATATGTAAAAAACAATTGTTCAACCGGACTACGAAAAAATAAAGACAACCTTAAAGACATAAATTCTTACATTCATGGCGGAATTGTCCTGACAATTTCCAGTGTGTTTTACATAGGTTATTCGATTTCTCAGATTTTCTTCCAACAAAATTATCAGTATAATTTGGTAATTGCTATTACAATCGCTGCATATTCTGCGTACAGTATTACAAAATCACTTTGTGGTGTAATCAGATCTAAAGGTAAAACTATGCTCATTAAAGAGTACAAATTAACTAATTTTGCCGGAGCATTTAACCATATAGTGCTTGCTCAAGTTGCGTTGCTTTCAGTCATGGAAACAGAAAAAAACATGGCATTATTCAATGGTGTTTTGGCAATTTCAGTTGGTTTCATAATTATGGTCATAGGAATATATCTAATAGTTGATGGTGTGAAAAAGAAAAAGAAGTACAAAGAAATTATTTCTAGACATCCAGAAATCGTAAAATACTTAAATGAAGATGAAAATGATTAAAAACAATCATTTTTTTCATGCTTATTTACATTAAAAAAAACACTTAGGAAAACCTAAGTGTTTTTCTTTGGTACCCCTATGGGGAATCGAACCCCAGTCTTAGCCGTGAGAGGGCCATGTCCTAACCTCTAGACTATAGGGGCATATTGGTACGCTTGAATACTAACATAAATTTTGAGTTTTTTCAAGTATTTTTATGGAAATTTTTTAAAATTGTGGTATAATCACAGAAAATGAACAAAAGAATGCACAAAAGTTGGTTTAATTTTAGGCCTTTATTACTAATATTTGTTTTCCTAATGTTAGGAAGTCTTTTTGGTTTCTTTGTAACAAAGCATTTAGTTTTATCTATCATTGTCCTTGCTTTAATAATGAGTTTAACACTGGTTGTTGCGATAATCAACAAGAAACCTAAATTTTTCATTATTCCAGTTGTGTCGTTCTTAATTGCATTTTCATTTTTCAATTTTGCATGCTTAAAATTTGATAGGAATTTGGATATTCCAGAAACTGTTAGTGCTAGAATTTATAGTGTTGACGTTAAAGAAAAATCCTGCTTGGTTAAAGCAGATAATTGTAAAATTGATGGAGTAAAAGTAAGCGCATATATTTACATTTATGACACTTCTGGATTGTATGAAGGAATTGAAATTGGAAGAAAGATTGAATTTAATCCAAAGAAAGCATATAAAAGTGACTTGAATTATGGAGACGTTCCAAATGCTAGAATGTACAAAGAAAATCTGAGAATGTCTTTTACAGTTGATATTGATAACGTAAAAATAGGGAAATTAGATAAAACTTTTGCTGAAGAAATCAAGTCATATGTTAAAACTAAACTTCAAGACGGACTTACGACTGAAAATGTTGAAATCGCTTATTCAGCTTTGTTTGGCGACAAAGAATTTTTAAACGACAATCAGTATAATGCTTACAGGATTTCTGGTATTGCACATTTATTAGCAGTATCTGGTTTACATGTTGGTATAATTACTTCAATACTGTACTTTATTTTAGACAGGATAAGATTTAAAGGCTGGAAAAGATTGTTTCTTGTCTCAGCATTTCTGTTTGTGTATGCGTACATATGTGGATTTGCTGTGTCTGTAGTTAGAGCAATGATAATGGCAATAGTCTTGATGCTTAGTAAAATCTTTAAAGAAGATTATGACACCTTATCTTCAATTTCTATTGCTGGAATTATAATTTTCTTGTTTAATCCTTTGTGTGTTTTCGACATAGGTTTTCAAATGAGTTTTGCTTGTGTCTTTGGTATTGCATTATTTAGCACACCAATCAAGAATGCTCTTATGTCTATTAAATTTCCAGAACAAGTTGCAACTGCTTTTGCAATAAGCTTGTCTACTATGATAGCTCTCATGATTATCATGGCGTATTATTTCAAAACTTTGAACATTATTTCACTAATTGCAAACATTTTGTTAATTCCGATTTTTACAATAGGATTTTCTATTGTATTCGTAATTTCAATGCTGTCGTTTATCCCAAACATTTGTGTTGTCTTATATCCAGTAAATTACATATTCGATTTTATTAATGTTGTGGCAATTGCTTTAGGAAGTTTACCATTTGCTAACATGCGTACAATAGGGATTCATTTCTTAGGTATTATTGTATATTTTGTAATTCTGTTCATTTTAAGTAGCATTTGTCTTGCAAAACCATTGAACAAAGCAATAATATCAATAAGTTTGCTTGCAATTTTGGTGCTTCTTCTGGTATAATAAAATTATGAATTTCATGGAATTTAATAAATCAATTAAATCAAGTTTGAGCGTTGTCTACAATTTAGTAGGCTCAGACTTTTTTTTGATTAATCAGGCAATTAAGAATTTAAAATCATTACTAATTCAAAACTTTGAAGAATTTAACTTTCAAAAGATAGATGCTGAGAAACTAAAGAAAGAAGAATTAGTACCATTGTTAGAAACACTTCCTATTGGAAATGATTATAGATTAGTAGTATTAAACAACCCTTCAAGCGAAGCGGTGGATGTAATAAACAAGTTTGAATTTGTTGATTCTTCATTAGTTATTGTATGTGTCAATGCAGAGAAACTAAACGTAGGAGAAAAAGTTGATTGTGCATTCCTAGAAAGAAATGATTTAACTAAATACATTTTAAATTACCTTAGTAAAAATGAAACATCAATCAAAGAACAAGCCCTTGACTACTTAATTGAGGCTTGTGACAGTGATTTAACTAGAATTAACAATGAATTAAACAAACTTGTAGCATATGCAACAGAACAAAAGGTAATAGATATGGAAATGGTTACAAATCTAGTTACTAATTCAACGGAATATGTAATATATATGCTTACAAGCGCAATAGATGAAAAGAATTTGACAAAGTATCAATCCGTCTTGCATGAAATGAACAAAAATCAAACGTCAGGTGAAATATTTTCTTATTTAGGCAAATATTTCAAAAGAATGCAAAACATATCGCTAAGTAAAGACGACAATGAATTAAGTTCTATCTTAAACATTAAGCCATACGCAATAAAAATGTCTAGACAAGCAATAAGCAAGAACGGAATTAAGTACTACATTAATCTTTATCATAAGTATGTTGATTTAGATTATAAAATCAAATCAGGTAAGATTACAGCACATAACGCTTTGTACGAGTTGGTGTTCTAATGGATTTGTTATTACCAAGTAAAATCGTTTACTCTAAAAGAAAAACTTTGGCCATTCAAATTAATGTTGACGGGGATTTAATTGTCAGAGCTCCTATGCGAGCAAAAGAAAGCGAAATCACGGCTTTTATTACGAAACATAAAGATTGGATAATAGAAAAAAGGACTAAAGCATTAACTAGTAAAACAGAACCTCTTGAATTAAAAGACGGAGAAGAAATTATCATTCTAGAAAATTCTTATAAATTGAAGATAATAGACACAGATAGAGTAAAAATACGAGGCAATGAGATAATTGTGCCTAAAGTTAATTCAAAAGACAAACTAATAACTAAAATTAAGGCAGTACTAAAAAAATATTTGCTTATTAGAGTCAAAGAGGTGGCGGATATGTACAATTTTAGTTATTCATCCGTGTCTGTTAGTAGTGCTAAAACAAATTGGGGTTCATGCAGTCATAATGATAAACTTCATTTTACTTATCGTTTAGCTTTGTGCCCACTTGACGTAATTGATTACATCATTGTTCACGAACTTTGTCACACAAAAGTAAAAAATCATAGCATACGCTTTTGGAAATTAGTTAAAAGTATCATGCCAAACTATAAAACTTTTGAAAGATGGCTAAAAGATAATAAATCGATAATGAATTTATTGTAAAATACGATATTTAGATATTGACAAATGCGATTTTTGTGCTAAAATGCTGTTACAAAAAAAGGAGAAAGATTATGGCAAGTTACATTGACACATTAAGAGATTGGCTACGATTTAAAATAGCTGAAAATTATAAGGGCAAAGACCATATAATAAGTGACTTATTCGAAAGATACACCGGTGTTTCAGGATTGGATGACGGTTTAAATGTTGTACTAAGTAAAGGTGGAAGATTTGGATATATCAATGAATTTGGTGAAGAAATAGTTCCTTGTAAATTTAAGGATATTAAAACAAAACATTCTTCTATTGGAATCTTGGTAGTACAAGATAAGCATGGACAATGGGGAGTTATTAATGGTTTTGCTCAAAGTGAAGATGAAGTTGAAATTGTTCCATTTGGTGCATTTGCAATGATTTATGACTTTACACTTAATGGAATTGCTAGAGTTGTTTATCACGATGGATCAAAAGGATTAATCGACTTACAAGGAACTGTTATAGCTCACGGTGACACGTTCAACATTTAATAAAAATTGTATATAATTTAAAAAGAAAAAAATATGTGATGAGTGAATAAGAAAAAATCTATTATAAAACTAATAGATTTTTTTATAAAGATTGAGGTTTAACTCCTCAATTTTTTTTTAGTCTAATGTATTTTAAAATAAAAAAACTCTCCATTGGGAGAGCGGAGACTAAGCAGCTTTGTAAGAGCTTAATCTTGATTTCTTTCTGTTAGCAGTAGCTTTTTGCATAATGCCTTTAGAAACAGCTGAATCGATTAAAGAGAAAGTTTCACTTAAAAGTTTACTTGCGTTCTCTTGTTCGCCGTTATCAACAGCAGATTTATATTTTTTAACGAAAGTAGCAATCTTAGTTTTGTAAGATTTGTTTTCCATAGTTTGTCTGTCAATAACATCAATACGTTTCTTAGCAGATTTGATATTTGCCATACATTCCTCCAATACTTTCCAAGTATATCAAATAAAAATAGAAAAAGCAAGTGCTTTCACAAAATTTTTCCAAAATCATAAATTATTATATGAAAAAAGACAAATCTCCTTTGATAGGCATTTTAGACAGCGGAATTGGTGGTGTTAGCGTTTTAAAGGAAATAATTAAAAGAAACGGCGGAGGTAATTTTATATATCTCGCAGACAATGCTATGATGCCATATGGGAACAAGACAAAAGAAGAAATACAACAAAGAGTTACAAGTTTAATAGATATGCTCAAAAACAAATATAAGGTAGATAAAGTGATAGTGGCTTGTAACACAGCGTCAAGCCTATTAGAGACAGATGATAATGATATAATAAAAATGCAATTTAACAAAGAAGACACTTATATAGGGACTCATTTAACTAAAAAGCAAATAGGAGATAATGTAATCGAACTCAAATCTCTTGCAAGAATTATAGAAAACAACATAAATAACAAAGATAAGCTAGATAGAATTATTAAAAGATACATAGATACACTAAGACTAAGGGAACTAGATAGTCTACTACTAGGATGCACTCATTATGAATTAGTTAATGATATATTTAAAAAGCATATGCCTAATACTAATATAATTAACAATAGCGAAAGGATGGGATTAGAGTTACTAGATTATAGAGATAATAGTTTAAATCTGTCCGTAATACTAACAAAGCAGAGTAAAAGCTATCAAAGTTTAATCTTTAGATTAATAAAAGAAGAAGTGGATGAAAGAATATTCTAAACATACCACTTCTTTTTAGCACTGTTAATTTTAGAATCTAGTAATCCGATTAAATACTCTTTAGGTTTAATAGTACACTCTGAAAGGATAATATCTTTATTGGAGTCTATTAGTTTATAGTTAATAGTTTCATATTTAAACACATTTTCATCAAGATAGGATATTTGTTCATTAGTGTTAGATAGTTTAAGCAAATCACTAGATTTGTTATTAGCAGTTTTAATCAGTTTGTAAGAATTATATTTTTTCGTTTCAAAACTAATTAAAGCACCATTTTCTGATAGTATAACATTTAAGTTTTCACTTTTTTGAGTGTTTTGAGGTGGCGGATTACTAGTTTTAAAGTAGTCGTATAATGTGTAGCGATCTAAGTCAGACGATGGAGAAACAACTAAATTGTTAGTTTCGTATTCGTTTAGGTCAAACGGAAGTTTACTAACACTTTCAGGAACAGCAAAGTCTTTAGGCTTGTTTGATTTATATAAATAAGACAAAATTTCGTAATTAATTTGAGTAGGTTCATTTGAGCTTTTCATGTCGTTTGGTAAAAATTTGTCTTTTAAATTTGCAATCCAAGTAAGAACTGTATGTTCGCTCGTGTAAGCAATGTTGTACAAGTCAGTGTTTTTCTCATTGACGCTTGCAGTTCCAGTTTTTGAGCATACTGGTAAATTTAAAGAACTAAGTCTTTTAGCAGAGCCTTTTTCAGCACACGTTTTTAACATGTCGTTGACTAAGAAACAATCTTCTTCATTAAACAATTTTTCGCTGTAACCTTTATTTTCGTAAATGACTAATCCCTCATTTGTTTCTATTTTTTTAACAAAAGTTAATCCATGCGTAGTACCTTGATTTGCTAAAATAGAGTAGGCTTTTGCAAGATTTAATAAATTAACACCATTTTTTGTTGATCCTAATGCAAGTGCCAAATTTAAATCTGAGTTATTTAAGTGGATATCAAACTTGGTAAGGGTTTCTTTAGCTTTTTTAAGACCTACATAATCGAGAGCCTTCACCGATGGAATGTTATGTGAATAAGCAAGGCTGTCTCTAACACTAACATATCCATGATAATTACCATCTGCGTTTTTTGGAGAATAACCGCTGTAATTAATTTCTTCGTCTAGAATTTTTGTAGCTGGTGAGAGTAAGTTTTCTTCAATGCAAGGAAGATATACGGCTAAAGGTTTTAGAGTTGATGCTGGCTGTCTTTGTAAATTATGTAAGTTATAGTAACTGTTAGAATAATAAGCGAGAACATGTCCTTCGTTGGACAAAACAACACTTAACGAGTCTAAATTTCTATCTTTAACTTGATTTGATGAGGAAATTATTTGATTCTGTAAATTTTCGTCCTTGTATGTAATGATTTTATACTTAGCATTGATTAATTCTCTTTCAGACATATTAAGCAATGAACAAGCTTCATGAATTGCAACTTGCTCGTAACTGTTGTTATGATTGTGAGAAAAAGATAATGTGATATCTGAATTAATTAAATTATTGTAATCTGTTTTGTTAATAAATTTCTGTTTCAACATTTCTTTTGCTACAAGATTACGTCGTTTTATGCAATTTTCATAGTTGTTAATAGGGGAGTAATAAGCTGGAGATTTAATTAGTCCTGCTAAAGTGCATGCTTCATTTAAAGTTAAATCTTTTGCAGATTTGTTAAAGTAAACAAGACTTGCATTTTCGATTCCATAAGCGTTTGACCCAAAATAGATTGTGTTTAAGTACATTTCTAAGATTTCTTTTTTACTAAACTTTTTTTCCATTTTGTGAGCTAAAACGAGCTCTTTGACTTTCCTTGCATATGTTTTCTCATTAGTAAGTAGTGCATTTTTTACCAACTGTTGACTTATTGTTGACGCTCCTTGTTGCTTCGAGTTACTAGTAAAATTTATAAATCCTGCCTTTAAAATACGCAAAAAATCAAAACCATTATGAGAATAAAATCTTTTGTCCTCTATTGCAACAAATGCGTTTGAAACATAGTTTGGCAAAGATTCAATTTCAATAATCGAACGTGTGGTGTTAAAAAGAGAATTTTCATTTGAGTTTTCTGACACCACAATAACTCCGTTATTGTAACTAGTCAATTTATCTACGTCTAAAGAATATTTATTATAAAAAACAGCTGTAATTATCGAAATTAAAGCAAAAAGACTAACAATAATAATGCTAAAGGTCAACAACACTTTTTTTAACTTAGATTTGCGCGTTTTTTTCATCACTCTATTATTTGCAAATTATGAAAAAAAATTAACAAAAGTGATTAAATTGACGGAATTTGCTTTTTTTACTTGAAAATTCTTTGATATTATAATATAATATCACCATGAGTGAAATTAGCAAATTTTTTCATGTTGTAACATTTGGTTGCCAAATGAATGTACATGAAACAGAAAAAATCAAAGGCAAACTTGCCAGTTTAAATATGAAAGAAACATTAGACATCAAAAAAGCAGATGTCGTAGTTTTTAACACTTGTTGTATTAGAGAAAAGGCAGAAGACAAGGCGTATAATCAAATTGTTAAAATGAAAAAGCTTAAAGAAAAGAATCCTAACATGATTATCGTTGTATGTGGATGCATGCCTCAACAACCTAAAGGTAAGTACAATTTAAAAGAAAAATTACCTTTTGTTGACGTAATTGTTGGAACTCACAATGTAAATTCTATTGCAGACCATGTTAAAGCTTTATTGGGAGAAAGAAAGAGGGTGTACGAAATCATCGAAAAGCCAGTTGCCAGCATGGACACACCTAATTGCATTCGCGACGACAAGTACAATGCATATGTAAACATAATTTATGGTTGCAACAAGTTCTGCACGTATTGTATTGTTCCTCACGTTAGAGGAAGAGAACAAAGTAGACCAGCAAAAGAAATCTACGAAGAAGTAAAAGACCTTGTTCAAAACAAAGGTTACAGATTTATTACATTACTTGGACAAAATGTAAATTCCTACGGTAAAGATTTAAAAAGTAAAATGACATTTGCGTCACTTCTTGAATCTCTTTGCAAAATTGAGGGAGACTTTAAAATTAAGTTTATGACTTCTCATCCTATGGATTTTGGCGAAGATTTAATTAAAGTAATGAAAAATGAAAATAAAGTGGCAAAAGCATTGCATTTACCAGTACAATCTGGAAGTAGTAAGATTTTGTTTAAGATGAACAGACATTATGACATTAAGCATTACATGTCATTAATCAAAAAAGTAAAACGTGCAATTCCAGAAATCAGTTTGTCAACCGACATTATAGTAGGCTTCCCTGGTGAAACTGAAAAGGACTTTAATCAAACACTAAAACTTTTAAAGAAAGTTAAATATGATCAAGTCTTTGCTTTCATGTACTCAAAAAGAACTGGAACTCCTGCTTGCGAATTCGCAGATCAAATTGATGAAAAGGTAAAAAATGTTAGATTAAACAAGCTTTTACGCCTTCAAAAGATCATTGAAAAGGATCAAAACAAGAAGTATTTTAACAAAACATACAATTGTTTAATCAAATTCGTCAATGGAGTAACGATGGGAATTACAGACGGAGGGAAAGACATTTACATCCCTAACTACAAATATAAAAATGAAAACTATTTTGCTTCAGTTAAAGTGGAGGAAATTAGAGACCATAAATTATCAGGAGTAATCGATGAGTAAAGAAAAATCAGCTATGATGCAAAATTATGAGGCAACAAAAGAGCAATATAAAGATTGCATCCTTTTTTACAGACTTGGTGACTTCTATGAAATGTTCAATGAAGACGCTATTATTTGTAGCAAAGAACTAGATTTGACTTTAACCGGAAAAAGTTGTGGTTTGGATGAAAGAGCTCCCATGTGCGGAGTTCCTCATCACGCATATGAGTCATATGTTCAAAGATTAATAGAAAAAGGCTACAAGGTAGCAATCTGCGAGCAAACAGACAAAATCGTTAACAAAGTAATGCAAAGAGAGGTTGTTCGTATTATTACGCCAGGTACAGTAATTGACAGCGCAATGTTAACAGGACAAGGCAACAACTACATAATGTGTATATACAAAAATAAAAATACTATATCTTATGCTTATGGAGATTTGTCTACAGGAGAAATTAACGTAGGAACAAAAACAGACAAAAACATAGATTCTTTCATTAATGACCAAATTGTTCGAATTATGCCTAACGAAGTCATCTGTAATGAAGAAATGTTTTCAATTAGTGCTGATTTGTATTGCGTTAAAACAGACAAAATCCGTTTTAATCAGTATTATGAATGGGCATTTAAACTTTCAAAAGCTGAAGATAATGTAAAGAAACAGTATGGTTTATCTAGTTTAAAAGGTTATGATTTTCAGTCTGAAGAATTAATTATTGCATTGGGAGCAATGCTCGAGTACTTCTATGAAACTCAAAAAAGAGAGTTGAAGCATTTAAAAATGCCTAAAATCATACGTGACGAACAATTTATGTATGTTGACACTAACACTAGAAGAAATCTCGAAATTGAAACAACAATGAGAGAAAACGAAAAACATGGTAGTCTTTTGTGGGTTTTAGATGACACTCAAACAAGTGGTGGCGCACGTATGTTGAAGAGTTGGGTTAGACTTCCGCTTCAAGACAAAAAGGAAATAAACAAACGTCTTGACATGGTTGAGTTTTTATGCTCAAATGCTTTACTACGTGAGGAATTAAAGCTAACACTAGCTAAAATTCAAGATATCGAACGATTTGCAGGTAGAATTTGTTATGGCAACATTTCGCCTAAAGATTGCTTAGCTTTAGCAAATTCATTGGACGAGGTTCCAAATTTAAAACGTATCTTAACGACAACTAACCAAGAAAGTCTTTTAGAATTGAATGAAAAGCTCGTAAATGTTTCTGGGCTAGTTGATATAATTAGATCAACAATAGATCCAGAAGCGCCCGCAAACCTAAAAGATGGTGGATATATTAGACAAGGCTTTAATAAGGAATTGGACTATTATAGAAGTTTAAACAAAGATTCACGCGATTTCATTCTAGATCTTCAACAAAGAGAAAAAGACGAAACTGGTATTAAGAATCTAAAAATAGGCTACAATCGTATTTTTGGTTACTACATTGAAGTTGGTAAGTTGTACCTTGATTTAGTTCCATTTAGGTACATAAGAAAGCAAACAACAGCAAATGCAGAAAGATACATTACAGAAGAATTAAAGAAATTTGAAGAAGACATCATTACAAGTACAGAAAAGGCGTTAAAACTAGAAGAGGGCATATTCTTAGCTCTTAAAGAGCAACTTGCTGAGAATGTTGAAATAATGCAACAAATTGCTAATATTATTTCGACAATTGACTGCATCTATTCTTTAGCAAGCGTTGCATACAACAATGATTATTGCCGTCCAAAATTAACTAATGATAAAACGATAAACATAAAAAATGGACGTCATCCTGTTATTGAAAAGGTTTCAAAGTCTAACACTTTCATTCCAAACGACTGTGTTTTGAACGACAAAGATCAATCTACAATTATCCTAACAGGTCCTAATATGGCAGGAAAATCAACTTATATGCGTCAAGTTGCTCTCATCACATATATGGCTCACATTGGCTCATTTGTGCCAGCAACTGAAGCAGAAGTGTCAATTGTAGACAGAATCTTTACGAGAATCGGAGCAAGTGATGATTTAGCTGTTGGCCAGTCTACATTTATGGTTGAAATGATTGAAGTTGCTAACATTTTGAATTATTGCACAAACAATAGCTTAATTATTTTAGATGAAGTAGGAAGAGGAACTTCAACTTTCGACGGATTGTCTATCGCATGGGCTGTTGTTGAGTACCTTGCAACTAATTTGAATGCAAAAACCTTATTTGCTACGCATTATCATGAATTGATGCAGTTAGAAGGAAAATATGAAGGAGTCAAAAACTACTGTATTTCTATTAAAGAAATAGGGGGAAAGCTCGTTTTCCTTAGAAAAATTATGAGAGGTAGCGCAACTCGTAGTTATGGTATTGAAGTTGCAAGCTTAGCAGGACTCCCTGAAACAATAATTTCAAGAAGCAAAGAATTAATGCAAGAATTTGAAAGCGAAAAAATTCGTGACAACGTGAGTACAGACAGCGAAATTGTAGATATTTTAAAACATACTAACATAAACGAAATGTCTCCAATGAGCGCGTTTGAAACTTTATCTCATTTGATTAATTTAGTTAAGTAGGAGTAATTATGGCAATTAATGTCTTAGACACAATGATTATTAACAGAATTTCTGCAGGCGAAGTTGTAGAAAGTCCTTTTTCCATTGTTAAAGAGTTGTTGGACAATTCAATTGATGCCGGTGCTACAAAAATAGACATAAGCATTAGAGGGGGAGGTAGTGATCATATCTCTGTAAAAGACAATGGTTCAGGAATTGAATATGAAGACATTAAAAAAGCCTTTTTACCTCATGCTACCAGCAAAATTAAAGATATTGAAGACTTAGAAAGTATTTTAACTTTAGGATTTAGAGGAGAAGCATTAGCAAGTATTTCTAATGTTAGTCAAGTGACTCTAACTACAAAAACTGAAACGAATGATTGTGCTTACTCAATTAATGTTTTTGGTGGGGAATTTGGAGAAATTGTACCGACTTCTTTTGAAAGAGGAACAGAAATTCAAGTTAATAATCTTTTTTACAACACTCCAGCAAGAAGAAAATTCTTAAAAAAACCAAAGTCAGAAGAAAATCAAATCACTAACATTATCACACGCTATATGCTTGCTCATCCTGAGATTAGCTTTAAGTACACAGTTGATGACAAAGTTCTTTATCAAACTAAAGGCACAAATTTAAAAGACGCAATATATAGTATTTACGGATTGGAATTCACACAAAATCTTTTAGAAATAGAAGGTGAAATAGGTAATGTCCATTTGTCAGGATTCGTTTCAAAGGTTGGATTTAGCAAACCTAACACAACTTATCAAACATTAATGGTAAATTCTAGATATGTCATTGATGAAATTGTTTCAAAAGCTGTTTATATGGCTCAAGAAGAGTACTTAATGCCAAGACAATTTCCTGTGTATATTATGAATATAACCATGCCTAGCATTGATGTTGATGTTAATGTGCATCCAAGTAAGATGAACATAAAATTTGCAAATCCAAGTAAGATTTATGATTTAGTCTATTCAACTGTAAAATCAGCGATATTTAAATTTTTAAATCCAGAAATTAAAAAAGTAGAAGCGAAAGAGGAAGTAATTGAAAGCAATTTAATTAAAACAGACTTGTCTTCATTGCAAGAATTTTCAATTTCACCTAATTTAACAACAACATACAACGACAAAATTCGATTCCATCAATCTAGTCAAGTTGAAATGGAGGAGGTTGAAGCGGACATTAAAGAAGAAACTAAAGAAATAAAGCCTTTAGTTCAAGAAAAAGTTGAAGAAGTAAAACAATTTGAAAATTATCAAAACATTCGAGATTTGACGTCTTACAAAATTGTTGGAGAAATTTTTAACGAATTCGTTATTTTAGAAAATGAAGACAACATGATTTTGTTGGATTTCCATGCCGGTCATGAGCGATTAAATTATGACAAGCTTGTTGCAATGATTGAAAGTAAACAACTAGTCACACAAGATTTGTTAGTGCCTTACGTTCAAGAAATAAGCGAACAAGAACTTTCTTATATTTTATCATTAAAAGACGAATTATTTGCACTTGGATTTGATGTCGATAGTTTTGGAGAAAGAGCAATCGTAATTAATTCTGTTCCTGTTCAATTAAAGGACATAAATTTAAAGAATTTTGTTGACGATCTTCTTCATGATATGAAAAATATCAAACCTAAAATCAACAATGAATTAAATAATTATCTAATGCAAAAAGCTTGTAAGAGTAGCGTAAAATCAGGTATGAAATTAAGCGAAATGGAAATCAAAGATTTGCTAAAGGACTTAGACATGAAACATCCTGTTTTGTTGTGTCCTCATGGACGTCCTGTACTTACTGTTGTTAGTCGAAGTCAAATTGAAAAATGGTTTAAGAGAATAGTATGAGAAAGATAGTTATAATTACAGGGCTTACAGCGAGCGGAAAAAGCTCTCTTGCGGTAGAAATCGCTAAAAAATATAATGCTGAAATCATTTCTTGTGACAGTGTTCAAATTTACAAAGGTTTAGACATTGGAAGCGCAAAGGAAAGTAAAATTATTAGAAACAAAGTGCCTCATCATTTAATTGATATATGTGAATTTACTGACACATTCAATGTTAGTCAATTCATCGAAAACTGTATGTCTTCAGTTGAAGATATTTTATCAAGAAAAAAACTTCCAATTATTGTTGGAGGGACAGGAATGTATGTAAAAGCGCTTCTTGAAGGCTACACTTTTGGCGAAGCGTTGGCAAACCAAGAATTTAGGCAAAACATGCAAAATTTAGCTAAAGAAGAGGGCAATAGGGCTGTTTGGGATAAGTTATATGAAAAGAACTCTGAACTCGCTAATTCTGTTCATCCTAATAATTTACACAGGGTTATTAGATATCTTGAAATTGAAACTTTTGGAAATAACTTAGAAAAGACAGAATCTCCTTTAAAAGATTATGAGGTTTGCGCAATCGGTGTAATAGAAGATAGAGAGATAATCTACACCAGAATAAACAAGCGCGTTGATGAAATGATTGACGAGGGACTTGAAAAAGAGGTTAAAGGCTTAATTGATAAGGGAGCAACACGCGACCTTCAATCAATGAATACGATAGGCTACAAAGAATGGTTTGATTATTTTGAAAATAAAACAAACAAAAATCAAACAGTAGATTTAATCAAACAACACACAAGAAACTATTGTAAACGTCAATTAACTTTTTTAAAGACAATTAAAGATGTCAAATTGCTTAAAAAAGATGAAGCAAAAGATTATATTGAGGAATTTTTAAATGATAACAATAAATAATGAAATTATGCAATTTTTAAACGATTGTGAAAAAGAATTAAAAGAAAAATTTGATGAAATTGATGCTATTGAATTTGAAAATCAATTAAAAGTTTTAAATGCTTTTAATGAAAACCGAATTCAAGCTCATCATTTCATCGGAAGTAGTGGGTATGGTCATAATGATATCGGAAAAGAAAAAATATCTAGTGTTTTTGCGTCTATTTACCACACTGAAGACGCTTTTGTAAGTCCTTTAATCAGTTGCGGTACTGAAGCAATCAGCCAAACATTGTTTGGTCTTCTTAGACCTAATGACACAATGCTTTGCATTTCTGGAACACCTTATGACACATTAATGAACATAATTTATGGGGTAGAGGGAAAGAATGTTGGATCTTTAAAAGATTATAACATTAATTACGCTGAAGTTGATTTAAAAGACGGAGATTTTGATTTAGAAAGCATTTCTAAAGCAATTAATGAATTGAATCCAAAGATGATTTACATTCAACGTTCACGCGGTTATTCTTTAAGAAATGCGTTAAGTATTGCGCAAATAGAAAGAGCTATCAAAGAGGTTAGAAAATATACTAACGCTTATGTTGTGGTTGACAATTGTTACGGCGAATTTACTGAAACAAAAGAGCCTACTGACGTTGGCGCAGATTTAGTCGTTGGATCCCTCCTAAAGAATATGGGCGGAGGAATTGCTCCAACTGGTGGTTATATGGCAGGAAAGAGCGAAATGATTGAATTGATATCATACAAATTCACTAGTCCAGCTTTGGGAGTAGACACGGGTTCATATGAGCCTGGATACAAGTCTTTCTTTGAAGGAGTCTTTGTTTCTCCTCACGTTGTTGCAAATGCGAAGAAATTAGTGGCTTTAACAAGTCTTGCAATGAATAAACTAGGATATGAAACAGTACCATCTAAAGATCAAACTATTTCAGACATTGTTTGTTGCATAAACTTTAAGGATAAAGACAAGCTAGTTAAATTTACACGTGCAATTCAATTTACAAGCGCAATAGACAGTGATTCGGTCCTTGAAGCGGGGGAGATGGATGGATATGCCGATTTAATCATTATGGCAAGTGGAAGCTTTAATCAAGGTAGTAGCATCGAACTTAGTTGTGATGGACCTATGCGTGAGCCATACGCAGGTTTCTTACAAGGTTGTTTAACCTATCAACACGGCAAAATCGGCCTCATGAACGCAATTAAAGCAATTAAATAAAAATAAGAAGAAACACTTTAAACTAGTTTCTTTTTTTAATTTTAATTCGCCAATTAAATCCAAATTTAATTAATAGTAAACAAATATATAGAGTAGGATAGGAATATTATAGTAAAAAGCATGTTAGAAAGGTAAAATTGTGTGTGTGGACAAAAATGGAGGAGTAAAAAAAGATTTACATATAACTTTGCGTAAAACAATACTAATATACAATTTAATATAAAAAAATAGGAGTAGGGAAGACCTACTCTTTTTTATTTTGATCTTCTAATATTTTTAAAATTTTCTTCATCCTTTTATTTATTTTGATTACGTATAGTAATACAAAAAATGAAAACATAGTGCCTCCTTTATTTTATCTTAACATTAATATTACTGCTGTTATTGAAACTATTGTTGATTTGTACTTTAGCACGTTCACTAGGTGTATCTATTTCTAATAGTTCGTCAGCAGTGCAGTTAAAAAGAATGCAAAGTTTTCTAATAATGTCAATGCTTGGTTCTCTTACTCCTTGTTCATAGTGAGCGTAGCATTGTCTAGTCACACCAATTCTAAGTGCAACTTCTTCTTGTTTTAATTTACTTTGATTTCTGTAATATTTAAATTGATTTTTTAAACTCATAAAAAAATTATATCAAAATGTGTCATTTTTGCTTGACAATGATACATAATGTGTCGTAATATTATTTCAACAATGATACAGAACGTGTCATTTAAAAGGAGTGTATATGTTAAGTCATTACGAATTTATTGCTAAACCGAAAAAAAACAAACGTTTAGCACGTGGATTGAAAGCAATTGATGATATTATCGATTATTTCAGTTTTCACAACATTGACACTGACAATGCAATTTATGTTTTAGGTAGTATACTAAAAGTTTTAATGGATTGTAAACGTTGTGGTGTCTTATTGCTCAACAGAGAACAAAGGAGGAAGAATGGAAATCGTAGATCTAGTTAAAGAGTGTTTACCTTACGTGTTTTCGATTCTTGCAACTATCGTTGCGTTTATCAAAGGTAAACCAAAGAAAACAAAGTCAGTCGAAGAAATCAAAGCAACCGCTGACAAAAAGTATCATGCTTACGTCGAAAAGCAATTAAAGAAGAACAAAATCGAAAATGTTCTAATTGAAACAACAGATGAAGAAGTAGAGGTGTAGAGTGAAAGTTTCAGATGAAGAAATTGAAATTTTTAGTAAAGAGAATTCTTTGCGATTGTCGAATTTTAAAGATTTGCTTGTTTCTTTAGATAAGAAAACTTTGGTAAATATTGTTTTGTCTTATTTTATTGAATCTCAAATTATTAAGCAAAAGGAGGAACAAGATGGCAAAGAGAAGAAAAGCGATGAAAAATAGCATAGATAGTCGTATCTTTAAACGTACAGCTGTTAAAGGCAAGAAAATCAATGTAGATCCAGCGCCAATGCGTGGTGGAATTAGGTTGTAGAATGAAAGAATCTCAAAAGATACAACTAAAACTTAAAATAATACAACATTTTAAAGGTCTTCACTTTACCTTAGTTGAAATGTATGAAATATTCGACGAATTAAAAAGTGACTTAAGTAAAATTGCCGTAGAGCAAGAACTAGAAAGATTAAAAATTAGGAGAAAATAATTATGAAAATTTATGCAATTAAAGACGTTAAAGCTGGATTTGGAAAACCATTTTTAGGACATGATAACGAATCAATTGTTAGAGAGTTTGCGTTGTCTTGTAATTCAAAACCAGGATTTGAAAAAGAATTGTTAGTAAAAGACTATGAGTTATATGTTCTTGGAGAGTTCGAAGAACTTACTGGAAAGATTACAGCAACAGATCCAGTGTTGTTGACACGTGGTATTGATTGTCTTGTAGATTCAAAATCAATTTCAGTTGAAGACGTTAATGCAGAATATGAAAAATTAAAAATGACTTTCAACACACTTTCAACACAACTTGCTGATAAGATTAAAACACTTGACTCACAAGTTGTTTCAAAAGTAGCTTCAATGGCTAACAACTTATCACAACAAAACAAAATCAAAAAGATTTTAAGAGGAGGCTAGAATGGCAGAATTCTATAGTAGAAACAACTTGCCTAAACGTATTGCTCAACCAAGATGTAGTAAAATCGTCAATGAATATAAAAAAGAAATTCAAAAAGACGGCTCAGTTCGTGCAGTAGTTAGTGGCAAGACTAATATTTATGAAAAGATACAAGCTGGAAAAGACGATTGCTTGGTATATAACATTTTAGATAGATTTAAAGCTGGTGATGTATCAGTTTTAAATGCTAGACAAGGAGAATATGGTGATTTCACTGAAGCGCCAAAAACACTTGCAGAGAGTCAACAAAGATTAATTGACGCAGAAAACTATTTCAATACACTTCCAATAGACGTTAGAAATGAATTTAACCATTCAGTAATAGACTTCTTGAATAGTGTAGGAGACGGTAGTGTAACGAAACGTCATGCATATTTTACACCTCCAAAGGTAGTAGAAGACGCATTAAAACAAAATGCCCAACAAGTTAGAGAGCAAGAACAAATAGTTCATAACGTACAAGGAGGAACAGCTAATGAATAGAAACACAGAAGCGCATTTTTCACAAGTGCCTAAGATAGACATTAAACGTAGTGTTTTCGATAGATCTACACAACATAAGACAACATTTAATGCTGGTTCATTGATTCCAATCTTTTGTGATGAAATTCTTCCAGGTGATACATTTTCTGGACATATATCATCAGTAGTTCGTATGACAACACCAATACATCCTACAATGGACAATCTTTATGCTGATCTTTATTGGTATTCAGTACCAGCGCGTATTCTTTGGGAACACTGGAAAGAGTTCAATGGAGAAAATAATGATACTTTCTGGACTCAAGAGACAGAGTACGAAATACCTCAAATTGATTCACCAGACGGTGGATTCGCTAAGGGTACAATTGCCGATTATTTGGGTGTACCTACAAAAGTAACATTGAAAGATGATCATAGTATTTCTCATTTACCATTCAGAGCAGTAGTAAAATGCTGGAATGACTGGTTTAGGGACCAAAATTTACAGACTCCAGCATTCTTAGATATTGGAGATAGTACAACTCAAGGAAGTAATGGATCTGATTATGTATCTGACGCTATTTGTGGTGGTATGCCATTACCAGTAGCTAAGTATCATGATTACTTTACTTCATGTCTTCCAGAGCCACAAAAAGGTCCAGACGTGCTTTTGCCTCTTGGAGATTATAGTCCTGTTATTACAAGGTCAGAAGACATTCCTGAACAATTTCAAACGCTTAATGGTATGAGATTGCAATTGTCAGATGGATCAGGTTCTGTTCCAGAAGCTAATAAATTATTAAAAGTAGGTGCTGGAGGTGGTTTAGATAGTTCTACGCAATCTGATAATACTTTTAATGGTCATTTACAACCATCAAACTTATGGGCAGATTTAAAGAATGCAACCGCTGCAACAATTAGTCAATTAAGACAAGCATTTGCAGTTCAAAGATTATACGAAAGAGACGCAAGAGGCGGAACACGTTATACGGAAATCTTAAAATCACACTTTGGAGTAAGTTCTCCAGACGGAAGATTGCAACGTTCTGAATACTTAGGCGGAGCAAGAATTCCAATTAATATTACACAAGTAGTTCAAACATCAAGTACAGATAGTGTATCTCCACAAGGTAACACAGCTGCGTACTCATTGACTGGAAATATTTCTGCAAGCTTTACAAAATCTTTCACAGAACATGGTTATTTATTGTGTTTTGTATGTGTACGTAATGAGAATACATACCAACAAGGATTAGAGCGTATGTGGTCTAGAAAACGTAGATTCGATTTCTATTGGCCAGCTTTAGCTAATATTTCAGAACAACCAGTGTACAATAGAGAAATTTATGCTCAAGGAACATCTGAAGATGACGAAGTATTCGGCTATCAAGAACCATGGGCAGAGCTTAGATACAAACCATCACGTGTGTCTGGTGCTTTCCGTTCTAACTATGAAAGAACATTAGATTCATGGCATTATGGCGATGACTACGACCGTCTTCCAGTACTTGGAGATGTTTTCATCAGAGCAAGTAAGACAAACGTAGATAGAACACTTGCAGTTCAATCAGACTTAGAAGACCAATTCATTGGAGATTTCTACTTTAACCTTAAATCTGTAAGACCAATGCCAGTATTCTCAGTTCCTGGATTAATTGACCATAACTAGGAGGATATATGAGTTTTTGGGATAACCTTAATAGTGCTATTACTACAGCTTCAGATTGGATTGGAGATAAGTGGAATCGTGTTACTGGAAAGAGTTCAGCTCATCAACTCGAAGTAGAGGATATGAAGAAGGCTGGACTTAATCCTATTATGTCATCTAGTGGTTCTAGTGTTGGTTCTTCTGGAGGTAATCCAGTATCTGCTGGTAGTAGTGCTTTAAATGGTATTGCGTCTGTTATATCTAGTGCAGCTAGTTTAACAAATAATAAGAATGTAGATAAGTCAACAACTAAACAGATTTATAATTCTGCCGGTAGACTTATGAAAACAGTTGAAACTTATACTAGAAAATAACACTAGGGTTGTTAGGGTGTAGACCCTAACGGGGTAATAGGGGTACCTCCCTATGCCAATACTCAATAGCGAATTGAATAGAGAGTTAGAGTCGTACCGATTTGAAATCTGATTAGAGAGTAGAGTAGATACGGCTTTATCAATACTCTGTTTGAGCGAGAGCGAGTAAAAAAAAGAAATAAGAATGACCAGAAAAATTCGAACGGAGTGAGGTCAGCACAATTACCTTTCTTGATGTAATTGTGCTGACTGACTAAATCGCGAAGAGATTTGGTCAAATAAAATAAAAAACATTCCGCGCGCACGCGAGGAATAAAAAATATGGAGAAATGAGTTATGGCTTGTTATCATCCACTACGTGCGTTTGATACAGGACTCTTAACTGATAACTTTAAACCGAAGTATAAAATCTGCGGTCCAGACGTAGATAGAATACATGCTCCTCATTCCGGAGTTACTAAACTTGGTATATTTAAATCAAATAGAAAGGTATGGCAGGATCAATGGATCACAGAATGGACTCCAATTCCATGTGGACAATGTATAGGTTGTAGATTAGATTATTCAAGAATGTGGGCTGATAGATGTATGTTAGAAGCTCAACAATATGAGCATAATGCTTTCATAACTCTTACATATGATCCGGAGCATTTGCCTCCACTTAAAACAATAGTAGACGTTAATACTGGAGAAGTTTCACAATGGCCGTCATTAGTCCCCGATGACTTAACCAAATTTATGAAAGATCTTCGAAATTATTATATGAATAAATATAATCATACTGGTATACGTTTCTATGCTTGTGGAGAGTATGGAGGACAAACTGGACGACCTCACTTTCATATTTTATTATTTAACTTACCACCATTTCCAGATATGAAACACTGGTTTACAACTGATCAACATGATAAAATCTATCATTCAGATATATTACAGAATGATATCTGGAAGAAAGGAATTTGTTCAATAGGTGAGTTAACATGGAATAGTGCAGCATACGTAGCTCGATACGTTGTCAAGAAACAAAAAGGCAATACGAAAGGAACTGTCGATTTGTGTGGTAACTTAGTGACTGGTATAGAGCCGGAGTTTGTGAGAATGTCGCGTATGCCTGGAATAGCTTGGAAATATTATGACGAACATAAACATCAGTTTTACGAAACAGATGAGATCGTTATGTCTATACGTGGAAAAGTTAGGACAGTTAAGCCTCCGCGCTATTTTGACAAAATGTATGACTTAGAGAATGAAGATCCATTCGTTATGGCAGACATAAAACAGAGGAGAGTGGAAAACGCGAAAATGTCTATGAAAGACCAATTAAGCAGAACAACACTAACGGAAGAAGATTATTTATCAGTAAAAGAGCGTAACAAACTAGATCAAGTAAAACGTTTGAAACGTGGATTAGTGGAGTGATGCGTTTAAAGTTGTATACATAACTTTGCGTAAAACAATACTTTTACGCAAAGTGAAATAGGTTTGATTAAAAAAACGTGTGGAAATCACGTTTTTTGTCCACACGTTCGTTTTTATAACTTTTATTATTTAATAATTCGACAAGATGTAATTCATAATATCCACATTTAAATTTATAAGCTTTTATTCTACCAAATTGATTATTTTAGTTCTTTATTGTTAACATTAAAATTATTGAAATTTATAAAAGATAAAAATCTGATCTCAGACGAATTCAAACTTAGTTAAATGAATAATACCCTTATTCGTCTTTAGAAATTCTTGCTTGTTGTATTATAAATATTTAACAATAAGAAATTAAGTTATTGCAATTGACAATTAGTTATCATTGACGTCTTATAATTAATCTATCTTATTAAATATAATTAAAAAAATGACCATAAAATTGTTCATTAAACACAACAAAAATATATTAAAATATCTTTGCGTAAAAAACGAATATTTTTAAATTTCAGGTCAACCAACTGGTCATTTAATTATTGCATTAATGATGAATTAATTTTGTAATCGTTGAATTTTGAGATATACTCTTCGCATTCTGTTTTCAATGTTTCATATTCTCTAGTCAACTCTTCTATTTTAGTACTAAACTTATCTATGTTCTTTTTCTTTTTAAGCCTTTTTATTTTTCTATCAAGTCTTTGAAGTTTCTTTTCTAATTGATAAATTATCGGCTCTAATTGTGATGTTGGAATTGATTCATTATTCATAGCAATATATTATTATATATTTTTCAGAAAAAACACTTTTGTCGAAATATCGTCATTTGAACAAAATCAAAAATCGGCAATTTGCCGACTTTAATAAACTATTTTTTAGGAATAATAATTTCTTTTCCGCCCATATAAGGTCTTAATACAGCTGGCACATTAATTGAGCCGTCTTCATTTAGATTGTTTTCAAGTAATGCGATTAAAGCTCTAGTTGAAGCCAAAACTGTGTTGTTTAATGTGTGCGGATAATATGTTCCGTTTTCGCCTTTAGCTCTAATTCCAAGACGTCTAGATTGAGCATCTCCTAAAGTTGAACATGAGCCAACTTCAAAGAATTTTTGTTGTCTAGGACTCCATGCTTCAATGTCACAAGATTTAACTTTAAGGTCGGCTAAATCTCCAGAACAGCATTCTAATTGTCTTACTGGAATGTTGAGATTTCTAAAGATTTCAACTGTATATTGCCACATTTTTTCATACCATTCCATACTATCTTCAGGCTTACAAATGACAATCATTTCTTGCTTTTCAAATTGGTGAACTCTGTAAATTCCACGTTCTTCAATACCGTGTGCTCCAACCTCTTTTCTAAAGCATGGACTGTAAGATGTCATTGTGATTGGAAGTTCACTTTCTTTAACTATCTGGTCTTTAAATTTACCAATCATTGAATGCTCACTTGTTCCGATTAAATATAAATCTTCGCCTTCAATCTTATACATCATAGCGTCCATTTCTGCGAAACTCATAACACCTGTTACAACATCACTTCTAATCATGAAAGGTGGAATTGCATAAATGAAATTTTTGTCAATCATGTAGTCTCTAGCATACGAAATCATAGCCGTAACAAGACGAGCTGCGTCGCCCATTAAGTAATAGAATCCATTACCACTTGTTCTACCTGCACTCTCCTTGTCTAGCCCATTAATTGACGCTAAAATATCAGCATTATAAGGTATTTCATAAGCTGGAACTTTAGCCTCTCCAAATCGCTTTAATTCAACGTTTTCACTGTCATCTTTACCAATAGGAACACTATCATCAATAATGTTTGGAATGCTCATCATTATCTTTTTGATAGAAGCTTCAAGCTCTGCTACTTCTTTTTCAATTACAGCAATTCTATCGTTGTTAGCAACAACCTTAGATTTAATAGCATTTGCTTCTTCGATCTTCTTTTCGCGCATAAGCATACCAATTTGGCTTGACAAACTGTTTCTTTGTGCACGTAAATCGTCACCTTCTTGTTTTAATGCTCTAACTTTAGTGTCAAGCTCTACTACTTCGTCAACTAAAGGAAGTTTTTCGTCTTGAAACTTTTTCTTAATGTTTTCTTTTACGATTTCCGGATTTTTTCTAATTAAATTAATGTCAATCATTATTTTTCTCCTTTCTAAATATTGTGTTGTCTGAAACATAATTACACCATAATTAGTAACAAAAAACACCTCTAATTTAGAGGTGATATTTACCACGGTGCCACTCTATTTGGACGAACGTCCCAACTCGAATTTGCAAATTTTGCCATGCAATCGGCCTTGAATTACCAAGTGTCTAAGGGGTAGACATGCATTTCTTCCATGATTTGCTCTCACCAACCGCAAAACTCTCTCCCACTTCCAAAACACACTAGTCCCTATCACAGACATATTTAGATAATTTTATTTTACCCTTAATTTCATTTTTAGTCAAGTAAAATACTTAAAATTAATATAAAATTTTTTTTACGCAAAAATATTTGATTTAAAATACTATTTTTGATAGAATTATATTAGAGGTTTTTATGTCAAATAATTACTATTTAGATAGAGACAGAAGAAATATTAAAAAAATCAACGAATTGTTAAATGAATTGCCTTCATTTTGCAGTATATTTTTCATTGGTATTCAAAACTCTACCTCTACCCTAACTAGACTTAATTATGCTTTTGATTTACGTACTTTTTTTACGTATATTTTAAATAATGAATATGAATTCAAAAAAGATTCAATTAAGGATTTTACCCTCACTGATTTAGATAATATTGATGCTAGACTAATTGAAAGATTTTTAGCGTATCTCACTTATTATGACAAAGAAGATGGTAGAGTTATATCTAACAGCGAACGAGGGAAAACGAGAAAATTGTCGACAATAAGAGCATTTTTTAAGTATTTCTTTAACAAAGATATGATCAGAGCAAATGTTTCAACTAAAGTTACTCCACCAAAGCTACATGAAAAACCTATAATTAGGCTTGAAGACAGCGAAACTGCAGAGCTTATGTATCACAGCGACACTTTAAACGGATTTAGTGAGCATCAAAGAAAATATAATGAAAAATTTAGAATTCGTGATAATGCAATTCTTACTCTATTTTTAACAACTGGAATTCGTGTTAGTGAATGCGTTGGACTGAATGTAGATGATTTTAATTTTACATTAAACTCATTTAGAGTTACAAGAAAAGGCGGAAATCAAGCTATTCTCTACTTCGGCGAAGAAACGGCAGATGTTATGAAACGCTATTTACAATACCGTGACACTCTTAACATTCCAAAAGACGAACGTGCTATGTTTTTATCTAGTCAAAACAAGCGTTTAATGGTTAGAAGTATGGAATACATAATAAAAAAATACTCAAAACTTGCTACTCCACTAAAGAAAATTACACCTCACAAATTAAGATCAACATACGGAACTAATCTTTACAACCAAACAAATGACATATATATTGTTGCTGAAGTTTTAGGTCATTCAGACATAAATACAACTAAAAAACACTATGCCGCCGTTCAAGAAGAAAGAAGAAAATCAGTTGCAGGCGTTGTTAAAATTCGCAACAATTAGTGTTATATAATCTTAATGCTCACAACATACTGTAAAAGTGAGCATTTTTTGTTACTTCAAATTTTATAGAAAAAATTTTCGAAAAATATCGAACAAATGTTTGACAAATAGTTTTTTCTTTGCTAAACTAACAATAGGAGAAGTTTATGGACAAGACTCAAGAAACTTATGAATTTATTGAAAAATATTTATCAGAGAATAGATACCCTCCAACAATCAGAGAAATTTGCGAGAAATTAAACTTTGATTCTACTTCAAGCGCAGTTTACCACTTGAAAAAACTTGAAAAAGCAGGTAAAATTTTAAGAAATGACAAGAAAAATCGCGCTATCGAATTAACTGAAAAAGTTGTAAATGGAATCGAACTACCAGTTCTTGGTGAAATCGCGGCAGGTACACCTATTTTAGCTGAAGAAAATTTGATTGATAAAATTACAGTTTCTGAAAATTTCTTTATAGGTACTAACCTATTCATTCTAAAAGTTAAAGGTGATAGTATGATTAATGTTGGTATCTATGATGGCGATTATGTAGTTATTAACAAGCAATCAGTTGCAAACAACGGTGAAATTGTCGCCTGCCTACTTGAAAATGAAGCAACTGTTAAACGCTTTTACAAAGAAAATGGTTATTTTAGATTACAACCTGAAAACAATGCAATGTTGCCTATCTACTCTGACAATGTTGAAGTTCTTGGAAAAGTCGTTGGTCTTATTCGTAACAAAATTTAATTTAGAAAAGGAAATATTAATTTATTTCTTTTTTTTAATTATTAAACTTTTAATTAATTAAATAATTAATTATGCAATTTATTTTATTGACTATTATTTTTTTATGTTGTATAATTTTTTAAGGAGATTTTTAGTATGAATACAGCTGATTTAATTCCATTCATTTTACTAGAATTAAAAAATGGTGATAAATACGGTTTTGAATTAATTAAAGAAATCGAAAAAAAATCTAATGGTAGAATAATTATTAAGCAACCTACTCTTTACACAGTTTTAAAAAAATTAGAAAAATCTAAGTTTATTTCTTCTTACTGGGAGGACAGCGAAATCGGAGGAAAACGCCATTATTACAAAATAACTAATAATGGATTAGTTCAAACTACCACTCTACCTGACTACGCAACTCTTTTAGCAAATGCTCTAGGAGAAGAGGTTTTAGAACAAGATTTAGTGCAACCTGTTGAATCCCCTATTCCTTCAGAAGAAGTCTTTAATGATAATTCTGTTGATTCAAAAACTGAAGTGCAAGCAAATTTAGACAACACTTCTCTTGTTAAGAGTGACAACGGTGAAGAATTTGCTGAAAATAATAAAGTTTCAAAATTTACTGAAAATATTGAACCTACTGAAATTAAAATCGTAGACAATAAAAACACTGATATTTTGACTCCATATGTTAGCTCAAAAACAGCGTATGAAGAACAAATTGAATATATTGACTTTAAAGATTTGAAAAAAGATGAAAATTACAAGACATCTAAAAAAGTGGTAAAATCTTTATTATTAAAAAATTTGCTAATGTCAGTTTCAATTTTAGCACTTACCCTAATATTCACATTAATCTGCGCTAAATTAATGAAATCATCAGTGTTCTATATTGCTGTAGCTGTGTGTGTCATATTCGCGCTATTCTGCCCTCCTGTATTCATTTCTAAATATGACGAAAAACTAGACAAAATACAAGCCTTAGGTTACAATTACAATCTCAAAAAAGCGATTACTTGCTTCAGTATATTTACTCTCGTAGTAGTTATTGTTGTCCTAATTGCAAACATAAAAATTCACAGCTCATTTGTTAACATTTTTAGTGTTAAAAATTTTGCAAACTTCTATGCTCCAATATTGTTAGCAGGTTCTGCATTCCTTGATATACTATTTGCAAAATTAATGAAGTTAAAATTCCATAAGGAGTAAAAATGTATCCAGTTCTTCACGTAGAAAATCTAACTAAATACTATGGTAAAAAAGCGGTTGTAAACAACGTTAGTTTTTCCCTTTACCCTGGTCAAATATTTGGTTTTGTTGGACCAAATGGTGCAGGAAAATCTACCGCAATAAAAATGATTACAGGATTAATTTCTATTAGTTCTGGTAAAGCTAAAATCGACGGCTACAACATCGAAAAAGCTTATGAAAAAGCCATTTCTAAAGTTGGTGCAGTTGTTGAAATGCCTAGATTCTATGAATATATGTCTGGACTTGACAATCTCAAGCTGTTTTCTAAGTTTTATGGTAAACAAGCTGAGAAAAGAATTCCAAGCATAGTATCTCTTGTTGGACTTGAAAATCGAATTAGAGAAAAGGTTTCAACCTATTCTCTCGGTATGAAACAAAGATTAGGAATTGCGGGGGCGCTTCTAAACAATCCTAAACTTTTAATTTTGGATGAGCCGACCAACGGATTAGATCCTAACGGAATTGTTGAAATGCGAAACATACTTAAAGCTTTAGCAAAAAAAGAAAATATTACAATAATTGTTTCGAGTCATAACCTTGCCGAATTAGAGCAAACTTGTGATTTAATCGGCTTAATTAACACAGGTAAAATGATTGAATACAAAACCATGGCAGAAATTGAATCTCTTCTTGAAAGTAAACAAAAAGTTCAGCTGATGTGTAACCTACCTCACTATGCTAGTATGATTTTAAAGCAAAAATTTAAAATCAAAGCAAAAGTTATAGGAAACTCTATCATCTTACCTATTAAAGAATCAAACATTGCAACAATTATCTCTTTCTTGTCATTTAAACGTGTAAAGATTTACGGAATTAAGAAGATAAGGAAATCACTTGAGGAATTGTATTTTGAATTACTTCAATCTACTCGTTCATCAACAAGTATAGCATAGGAGGAAAAATGAAAAACGTTATTTCGTCTGAATTTAAAAAAATATTTTCAAGACCAGGGATTTTCATCCTTTCTGTTTTGCTTGCTGTAATTCTAATTTTAGGCGCATTAATCTATCGCCCTACTGAGTATAAAAATGATGAAATTATTTTAAAAGGAAATTCAGTTTTAACAAAATATAATCAATTTGTTGGTGATGGAGTAACAACTGGAACTGAGCTTAGTATATCTAAAAAATTAGACAAAGCTTCTGAAAACATTAATAATTATTATGTAGAATATTATGGTGACACTATTACTTACAAAAAGTATGTTAACAATTTATTAAATGATTTTAAATCTAATTTAACAACTTACAGGAACTCTCAAGACCAAACTGGTGTTAACATTACCGCTATTATGCAATCCGTTGACAAAAGTCTTGACAATCTCAATTCTGCGATAATTAAAGGTGTAAATTTCGGAGCTAACGGAAGTTACGTTGTCCTTTCTACTAACTCAAATTTAGAAAATTATAATGAAATTTATGAAAACGTTAGCAAGCACTTTAACATGACTATTACAAGTGATGAAATTAGCGAACACGTTTTAGATTTTGAGAAGAAATACAAATCTAAGTTTTACAACGCAATTGACAATTTCATATTCCCTACTCTTTCTGTTAATAAGGTGGCAAGTTACATATCTGATTCTGACAGCAAATTAAACGTTACAAATGAGCGTTTAGCTGATATTAAAACACAAATGATTGAACTTAAAGATAAAGCTAGTGCCGACACAAATTTCGACAAGCAAAATGCTAAAAAGTTCGATGAATTAGTTAACCTTTACAACGATACAGCAAACACTTATGTTAATTTAGTAAAATATGAATTGCTTAATAATGCTTTTTCTCATGTGGACGACGCAGACAAGTCAAAAATTAAGTATATTTCATCAGAATCAAGCTTTAACGTATCTTCATTAAAAGTAAGATTTGAATATTTATTTGAAAATAATAAACACGACAGCGATTTTGCTAAACCTCTTACAATTTCAACGTCTTCTAATGATGAAGCAAGCGCTTTTGACTATGCTTACTTTGTTTTAAGAATTTTCTCTTTTGTTATTATTCTCTACGCTGTAATGATGGGTGCTCATGCTGTCGCAGGAGAAATCAAAGAAGGAACAATGAGATACTTAGCTCTCAAACCAGTTAGTCGTAGCAAATTAATAATCGGAAAATTCTTATCAATATTCACTATTTGTTTGATAATGATCTTATTTAGTTCTATTATTGCTTTAGGCGTTGGTTTTGCAGTGTTTGGAATGAACACCACTACTATTCTTACAGTTTTCAATAGTGCTTTACCTGTTCTAATTCATCCTATGTTAATGCTTGTAGTATATTTAGTTAGTTTCATCTTTGAACTTGCAGTATACTTAACCATTGCTCTATTCTTATCTTGTTTATTCAAATCAGATTTATTAGCAGTAATTGTGTCTATAGTTTTATATTTACTAAACACTCTTCTTCCTGCATTCATAACTAGCGCAAATTCATGGCTAGCTTTCTATCCTTTCTCACACATTTCTCTTTACTCATTATTTGGAAGTACAGTTTATGCTAAAGACGATTTCTTAAACGCATTATTAGGTGCTAAAACTTACACAACAAGTAGTTTAGCCTTAACAGTAATAATTACGCTAACAATTATCGCTTTACTCAACTTCTTAAGCGTTAAATTATTTAAGAAAAAAGAATTGTAAAACGCAAATAAATATAAATAAAAAAACAAGTCATTATACATAAAATTTTGACTTGTTTTTTGTTGTATAAATTAATAATAAATTATTTTAGCAATTCAAATAAATCACTTTTTATTTACATTAATCTTTTCTGTTTTTTGCAATTTCACCTGTTGCTAATTCATCGCAACGATTATTATATTTGTTGTCTGCATGACCCTTTACTTTGATCCATGTTACATTGTGAACATTGGTTAATTCAAGCAATCTTTTCCATAATTCTACGTTTTGGACAGGCTTTTTGTTAGACGTTCTAAAGCCATTCATAACCCATTTTGTAATCCAATCTTCAGTGAACGCATTTACAACATATGCGCTGTCACTATATAACTCAACATCACATGGACTCTTAAGCATTTCAAGAGCTTTAATAACAGCAGTTAGTTCCATTTGATTGTTAGTTGTAACTTCAGCGTACCCGCTAATTTCTTTCATAGTGTCTTTGTACATTAGAATTGCACCCCAACCACCTGGACCCGGGTTACAGCTACATGCTCCGTCTGTATAAATTGTAACTTTTTTATTCATTTTTTCTCCGATGATTTAATTATAACATAACATCATACATTGTGTCAAATAGTATACAATTTTTTAGTATTTTAACAATTTTAAATAAAAATATAAAATAATTCAAAAATAAAAAATTCCACGAATGGAATTTATTTAATATATTCATCAAGTAATGCTCCAACTTTTTCTACGCCGTCTTTTTTAGACGCGCTAGTAGGAATGATTAAATCAAGATTAAAGCGTATTTCCTTTGAAATTTTTGCAATGTTGTTATTTAATTCGCTTCTTGAAATTTTGTCGGTCTTAGTTAAAATAATCGCTGAAGCAATTTCATGAGTAGCCAAATAATCTAGCATCTGTTTGTCTAGCTCTGTTGGCATAAGGCGACTGTCTAACAAGACTAAAACAAGCTTTAACTTTTCATTTTCAACGAAATAATCATTCATAACACTATCCCAAGCGCTTGTTAAGTTTTTGCTAGCTTTAGCAAATCCATAACCTGGTAAATCGACCAAATAAAATTGATTATTAATATTAAAATAATTCACCAGTCTTGTTCTACCTGGCATACTTGAAGTTTTTGCTAATTTCCCATTGTTAGTAAGCATATTAATTAAACTACTCTTTCCAACATTACTACGCCCTACAATGGCAATTTGCGGAAGTTCGTCTTCAATAAACTCAGCTTTTTTACTTGCGCTCTTTATAAATTTTGCATTAATAAATCTCATAAAACAAGTTTAACAAAATAAACTCATATTGTCAATAATAAATCAAACAATTAAAATTTAAACAAATAAAGTTTTTATTTACATTTATTTTTATAAATGTTATAATATTTTTTAGGAGACACTTATGGATAAAGGAATTTGTTTATTTTTTGGTTACCACAGCCCGTTAAAAGAAAGATTACAAAAAGTTAAGGACATTGGTTTTACTACGATTATGACTTCTGCTAGTAAGAAATATAAAAAGCAAAATGGAAGTTTAAAAAGTCAAGTTAAATTAATTGATCAAGTGGGTTTAAAAAAATCATCATTGCATGCTAGTTATTACACCCCGGATTTGCCTAATTTTTTTACTGACAATAAAATTGGCAACAAACTAGAAAAGCAATTAATTAAAGAAGTTAAAATCGCAAAAAAATATGGTTTTAAATGTTTAGTTGTTCATTTAAAAGGCGAAAACACTGAAGTAGGTTTAGAACGTTTAAAAAGAATTCTAAAAGTTTGTAGGAAATATGATCTCCCACTAGCTTTAGAAAATATTAGTGAAACTAAAATTTTAGAATATATCTTCGACAATATTAATGATGAATATTTGCGCTTTTGTTGGGACGCTGGACACAATTTGTGTTTTTCAAAACGAAAAAATTATTTAAAGAAATACTTAGATAAAGTTATTACCCTACACCTCCACGACAATGACGGAACATCTGATCAACATACATTAAATCAATTTGGAATTAGAGACTGGGATGACACTGCAAAATTACTTTCAAAGGTAAAAAATATTTCATTAGATTACGAATTACTAATGGATGTTTGTCCAAAAAATTTGACTGAAGATGAAGCTCTTGCAATGTGTTACAAAAACGCATGCGAGTTAGAAAAAATGATTAAAAATCAAATATAATTTATTGTTGTATAATAATTAAAAAAAATATTAACCAAGTCGGTTAATATTTTTTAAGTATCTTTTATTTCTTAAAGATAGGTTTAACAACCACGTGACGTTTTTCACCTTCACCAGTTGATTCAGTTGTTACATCCTCACGACCTTGAATTGTTGTATGAATAATTCTTCTTTCATATGCATTCATAGGATCTAAGTGAATGTTTCTTTCGATTTTAATTGCTTGTTCAGCTGTTTTGTTAGCCAAATCAATTAATGCTTGATTTCGATTAGCTTTGTATCCGTCTATGTCTAGGTATAATCTAACTGGACCTTCAGCTCTTGTTTTGATTCCGCTGAGTAAAAGTTGCAAAGCTTGAAGATTTTCACCTCTAAATCCGATTAGTTTTCCTAAATTTGATCCAGATACTGTAAACATTACTTCATTTTCTTTAGCTTCACTTTCAACTACTGCGTTTTCGTCAACAAGTTTAACTAAACCTTGTAAAAATTCTTTACCTCTTGCTTCCACTCTTGAAGTGTCAACAATGCGTTTTTTCTTTTCAGCGATTAGAGGTTTTTCTTCCTCTTCAACTTTTTCTTCGACCACTTGAGGTTGTTCTTCTACTTCAACAGTTTCTACAACTTCTTCTTGTTTTTCTTCGCCCCAGATAAGTAAAACTTTCGCTTTTTTGAATAGCCCACCTTGATCAATAACTTTTACTTCGACATCTTCACGTCTTAATCCTTGCTCTAACAAACCATTTTGAATAGCGATTTCGACGTTTTTTCCTGTTGCTTCAAATTGCATAACAATCTCCTACTTCTTATAGTTTCTGCTGTACTCAACAACATTAATGTTTTTATTTTGCATGATGAAATCTTTGTCGTCAATACCCTTATCTTTCCTTCTCATGATGAGCGTAATCACTGTTGAAATTAATGTAGACATAATAGAGTTAGTGATAATGTAAAGAGTAAACACAACGTTTGAAGACAACACAAATATAATCATTGAAAGCGGAATTACTGCCATCATGATTTTGTTCATCATGTTCATCTGTTGTCCTTTTGGAGCAAGCAGTTTGGTTGAAATAAATTGAGTTGCGAACGACACTAAGACAGCTAAAATGATTAGAATGTAAAAACCGTTAGGTTCTGACTTCTCACCTTCAATAGATTCAGTGATTAAATCATAACGAACTTTAGCCTCATCTCTAGCTTCGTCCTTCAAATCATAATGATTTGCGTAAGATTTAAATGATACAAACTGACTAGTCTTTGTGTCTGATTTCCAGACGTTTTTAACCCAAAGCCATCCATTTTGATCTTTTAAATCCTTGTACTTTTCCTTGATCTCAATTTCGATTTCATTTTTCTCAGTTTCTGTTAAATTAGCTATGTCTTTGTCTGCTACTACTTCAATACATGTTTTATCTAATTCTCTAAAGCTTGAATATAATTTGTCATTTCCGTAAGAACGTAAACTACTAAACAATGTAAAGAACACAAGTAATGAAATTCCCAAAGTTAGGAACATTGACAAACACATACCGCCCATGCTTACGCCATACTTTTTGTAAAGTTTGTTAGTTTCAATGTTAAGTTTTTGTCTGTCGTTAGCATACTTTCTGTTGATCTCGTCTTGTTCTGGCTTCATAATCGACATAAAACGAGATTGTTTTTGCGTTGAAACTCTTTGGTAAACATCAAGTGGAGACAACACCAATTTTAAACAAATTGTGAATAAAATGATTGTCCAACCGTAATTTGTAATACCTTTAGCAAACCAGTCAATTAAAACTGTCCAAAGGTCCTTAGCTAATAAAGTACTTGTATTTAACATTTCCATTTATAATTTCCTAATAAATTAAGTTTTGGATAGTCTATGCCTGCTTTATGATGAGGGTTACATCTTAAAATTCGCTTAGCAGACATTATGCCACCAAACAACCAGCCATATTCGACAATACTATCCCACGCATACTTGCTACATGACGGAATATAGTTACAACTTTTGCCACGAGCATAGCGTATAATTTTACGATATATCCAAATCAAAAACAGAAATAAAAGTGTTATTGGATAAGTTACATAATAGTAAATTTTAAACATTACTTATTCCTCTTTTAAAAGTCCGTTTTTCTTTAGCAATCGTAAAAGTTCAATTTCGACATCCGTAGATTTTTTATCTTTAATCTCTTCTTTAGCCGTTATTACATAGTTTTTTACAGCAAACTTTTCGATATTTAGTCTACAAGCTTCACTAATAATACGTTTAACTCTGCTTCTAACAACGCTGTTACCAACTTGTTTAGATACAGAAATACCAATTTGCGGATATCTTTTAAAAGCCTTCACATAGTGAATTAAAAACAATTTAGAATGTGCGACTTCACCCTTTTTGTAAATGTAATTAAATTCTTTTTTCTTTTTTAAGCGGTTTAATTTAGATAACATGTAAACCTCTATTTAGTTAATTCTTTTTTACCTTTGTTTCTACGTCTTTTTAGCACTCTTCTACCAGTTAAAGTCTTCATTCTAGCTCTAAAACCGTGAACTTTGCTACGTTGTCTTTTCTTAGGTTGGTAAGTTTGTTTCATAACGTTCTCCTTTTTCTAGATTTCTCAAAGAACCATGCGTTAAGTTAAACTTAAGGTCGGCAGATAGACTGCATAGGGTTGCAATAAGATACTTTAAGTTGAAATTATCATAACAAATTTCTTTAATCTTGTCAATTCTTTTAATAATTAAATTATTAAACAATGAAAAAAGACAGATTTCTCTGTCTTTAGTGTTTAGTTTACTTAGCAGTGTCACTAAATCTTGATTCACGGATAACGTTAACTCTAATTTGTCCAGGGTACTCAAGATTTGATTCAATTTCTTTTGCTATGTCATGTGCTAACACTTGAGCCTCATCGTCTGAAATTTGCTCTGGTTTAACCATAACACGAATTTCTCTACCTGCTTGAATAGCGTAAGTCTTGTCAACTCCTGTGTGAGCATTTGCGATTGCCTCTAATTCTTGTAAACGCTTAATGTAATTTTCAATAGATTCACGTCTAGCGCCTGGTCTAGCACTTGAAATAGCATCTGCAGCTTGAACAAGAACAGCTTCGAGAGTTTTAGGTTCTACGTCATTGTGGTGTGCTTCAATACAATGAACAACAGCTTCGCTTTCTTTGTACTTTCTAGCAAGTTCAACACCGATTGAAACGTGAGTTCCTTCAACTTCGTGGTCAACAGCTTTTCCTAAATCGTGTAGAAGTCCAGCACGACGAGCAACTTTTTCATTTGCCCCAATTTCAGAAGCCAGCATTCCTGCAATATATGAAACCTCTAACGCATGGTTAAGCACGTTTTGTCCATAACTTGTTCTGTACTTTAATCTTCCTAAAACTTTAACAATTTCAGGGTGAATGTTGTGAATGTCTGCATCAAAGCATGCGTTTTCACCCGCTTCTTTGATAGTTTCTTCAACATCTTTTCTTACCTTTTGAACCAACTCCTCAATTCTTGCAGGATGGATTCTTCCGTCAAGAATTAGTTTTTCAAGAGCAATTCTAGCAATTTCTCTTCTGATAGGATCAAAACCAGAAAGTGTAATTGCTTCTGGAGTGTCATCAACGATAAAATCAACACCAGTAGCAGCTTCAAGCGCTCTAATGTTTCTTCCTTCACGACCAATGATTCTACCCTTCATTTCTTCGCTTGGTAGAGTTACAACGCTAGTTGTCACTTCGCTAGTGTGATCAGCTGCACATTTTTGGATTGCAAGAGTAATAATGTTTCTTGCTTTTTTGTCGGCTTCTTCTTTTGCTTTGTCTTCAATGTCTTTAGCAATCTTAACAGCATCAATTTTTGCTTCGTCTGTGTAACGATCAATGATAACTTGACGAGCTTCTTCTTTTGTCATAGCGCTAACTTTTTCAAGCTCTTTAATAATGTTTTCTTGCATTTCATCAAGCGCTGTTTCTTTACTGTTTAATGCTTCGATTTGATTTCTTACACGCTCTTTAGAAAGTTCCAATTCTTCCATCTTTTTGTCCAAATTGCCTTCTCTTTTCAAAAGCGCTTCTTCACGAGCAAACAAACGCTCTTCGTTACGTTTTGATTCTTCTCTACGTTCTTTGTTTTCTTGCTCGAAAGTTGATTTCAATAAACTAATTTCTTTGTTCGTCGATTCAACTTGTTCATTTTTTATTTTTTCTGCTTGTATGCGAGCATCTTTTAAGATTTTTTCAGCCTCATTTTTTGCAGAATTCGCCTTAGCGCGTGAAACGAAAGTGAAAACACCAACACCGGCGCCACAGCCTACTGCTAAAGTAATGATTGATACAATTATTGTCACAGGGACACTCACACAAAGCATACTCATATTAAATATGCTCATGTTATACCTCTCTTAAGTTGTTTAACACAACAATTAAATTATACCTAACATTAAATTTTTTGTCAAGGGAATAAGAAAAAAAGCATAATTAATTTTGGATATTATTACCAATTAAAATTATGCATATATAATGTGTATTTTTAATCATTTGAATACTAAATATAGACTAGTCTAATTTTATAACTTCTAAATTGTTTAAGACGTACTCAATCAAATTTTCTAAATCAACCTTACTTTCTTCTCTTTCTGCTTCTTGAATGGTAGGTTTTATGATTGGATTTTTAGGTAAGAACACCGTACAACAATCTTCATAAGGCAAAATGCTTGTTTCAAAAGTTCCAATATCTTTTGCAATCTTAATTATTTCTTCTTTGTTAAAGCTAATTAGAGGACGTAAAACTGGATATTTTGCAACAGAGTTTGTTGTTGTAAGGCTTTCAATAGTTTGACTAGCAACTTGACCTAAACTTTCACCAGTAATGATTGTTTTGTACTTAAACTTGTCGCAAATTGCGTTTGCTACCCTAATCATAGATCTTCTGAGCAAATTAATTGCATACTCAGTGCTACAATTGACATGGAATTCTTCTTGAAGCTTTGTCATTGAGCAAACATACATGAATTTTGCGCCAACAAACTTTTTAATTGTTTTTGCTAAAGTAATAACTTTATCCTTTGCTTGAGGACTAGTGTAAGGGAAACTGTCAAAATGAAGAAAGTCTTGTCTTAATCCTCTTTTTGCCATGCAAAAGCCTGCAACCGGACTGTCTATTCCTCCGCTAAGGAGTAGCAATCCGTCTCTGTTTTCTCCTAAAGGTAATCCCGAATAAGCATAAACTATTTCATAGAATATGTAAGTTTTACCAGTTTCACGAATGTCAACATGCACTACTGTTTTAGGCTCATGAATATCTACAAAAGCTTTTTCATTATTGTTTAAAATAATTTCACCTAAATCAGCATTGAAATCATTTGATTTAATAGGAAAAGACTTGTCTGCTCTGTTAACATCGCATTTGAAGCTTCCTTGTAACTTAATTTTTGAAACATAGTCTTTAATTAATTCGACGTCGTTGTCCATTTCTATTGCTTTTGAGATAGAATGAACCCCAAACACACATTTAACTGCTTGTATGATTTCGTCTGCGTCTTCAAAATCTCTTACCAACAATCTATTTTGTATATTCTCAATCACACATTCGTAAGGTTTCAATGCGTGTTTTACATTATTATACAAAAGTTTAAGGAAATACTTTTTGTTTCCTCCCTTTAAATGAATTTCACTAAATCTAATTAATATTACTTCTTTCATTTATTTATCCTCTTTTTGTAATCTTCTGCAAAATTCGATAATTTAATAGCCAGTTCTTTACAGTCGTCTAGTGACACAGAATTATCAAAACTAACTCTAATTGCTCCTCCAACGTAATTTGAAGGCACAATTTGACTCAAAACTCTGTTATGACCCAACTTACTGTTACATGCTGAACCAGTTCCCACTAAAAATCCTTCCATTTCAAGCATATGTTGTATTGTTTCGCCTCTTACTCCATTGAAACAAACTGATATAATATTATCAACGCAATTATCGTCAGAAACTAAGCAATAATCTCCAGTTAAATTTTCTACAAATGCTTTCTTATGCTGAGAATAATCTTTTACTTCTAATTCTTTCATGGCAACAACAAAAGATTTAATTGCTGGCACATTTTCTGTTCCTGCACGCATATTCATTTCTTGACCGCCACCCACAACAAATGGTTTAAACTTGTTAGGTTTCATTACGAACAATCCGCCTATTCCTTTAGGTCCATTTATCTTATGAGCTGATATAGTATAAAAATCTACACCTAATTCTTTTAGATTAATGTTTAGTTTGCCAACAGCTTGAACTCCGTCACTGTGCATTATAACATTCTTATTTTTCTCTTTCACTCTTCTTACTAATGAAGAAATGTCGTTAATAGCCCCTGTTTCATTACTTACATGAATAACAGACACTAAGGCTGTAGTTTCATCTACTTCTTCTAGTAATGCAGTGTCATCCACTCCTCCATTCTTTTTTAAAGGAATAAACAATACATTATATCCTTGCTCTTTATATTTCATAGCAGTATTATGAATAGAACTATGTTCTCCTGAAGATACAATATACTTCTTATCTTTTCTAGTTATTACTGAATTTAGAACAGAGTTGTTGCTTTCGCTAGCGCTACCTGTAAATATAAGCGTTGCTCCGCTAGGCGCTTTAAACTTTTTAAGAAAATAATCTCTACACTCTTCTATATCTTTCTTTACCTTAGCAGATGGAGTGTAAAGCGAACTTGGATTAAAAAACTCTTCACTTGCCTTTACATATTCTTCAAGTGCTTGTTTACTTATCTTTGTAGTAGATGCGTTATCAAAATAAATCATTGTTTTATTATATCATATTTGTCGTCTTTTGACAATTGTTATGGAACAAGATTTAATGTTTTCTTGAAACTTTCTCCGCTTAAATATACTTCTGGTACTTTACCTAGTATTATGCTTTCCGCTAGCAACACCTGATTTGTTGTGTAAAAGTCATATGATTTAATTGGCATTACCATACTAACATGTATATTAATATATAGAAAGAGTGCATGCTTAGTCATATTTATACCAACTGATTCGAATTCGCTTGTAAATTCTCCTGCTACCGATCCAATAGGAATTAATTTAAATCCAATCTTTGGACCTTTACCTAAAAGAAAAGGCATCCCTGTAAATGTGCCTAGACTTAAAGCTAATCCTTCTTCTCCTAGTGTTTTCATTTCGTATTGAGTTTCTTTTATTATTTCACGTGTAATGCTGTTTATCTCATGTTGGTTTGCTGAGAATGAAACAATCTCTCCCGTTTGTGTGTAGTTGATATCTATTAACGTGTCATAGCTGATAGTTCTGTTAATTACATTACTTACAGCAAGATTTACCGCCTTTTCTGACAATGCTCTAATTTCAGCTTCAGAATAAACCTTAATGACGGGATTAACAATTTTTGTATAATACAAAACAAGTAAAAACAACACAAAAAATAGGAATACAAAAATCGATATTCTTTGTTTCTTCCTATTTCTTTTCATATATTAACATATTTTATTAGATTTACATTCATGATTAAAAGACAATCTTCGTCAATGTCCGCCTTTCTTTGTCTTACTGCTAAATATTAGAGCAAACAAGAACGATGCAAAGATTGCCATAGCTATTCCTCCGGAAGACGCAGTTAAACCTCCTGTAAAAATTCCTATTACTCCATATTCTTTAGTCGCCATGATAGCGCCACGAGCAAGGCTCGCTCCAAACCCTATGATCGGCACACTTGCTCCCGCCTTTGCAAATTCTTTAAACGGAGCATAAACATTAAACACTTCTAAAACCATTCCTATAATTAAAAACAAGACTAAAATTCTAGCTGTTGTTATTTTTGTTTTTATAACAAGAATTTGCGCTAAAAAGCAAATGAAACCTCCAACCAAGAAAGAAATTATATAACTGAAAATATTAAACATTTTTACCTCGCATCCGCCACCAATTCTAATTCGACAGCATGAGCAATGCATGCGATAGTATCTCCTTGTTGTGACGTTGTTGTACTCATAAGAGCGCCAGTAGAAACTAGTAACACTCTTTTATAATCTCCACTAAGCATTTTTGTTAAGATATAAGAATTTAAGACACTAGCACTGCAACCGGCTCCGCTTCCTCCCATAAAAACTCTTTCTGTTTTGTCGTATATCATGCAACCACAATCAGCATAGTTTCGTCCTAATATAAATCCGTCATTTTCTGCTAAATCAATTAAAACTTCGCTTCCTAGTTTACCTAAATCTCCGGTAGCAATAAAGTCATAATCATTACTTTTTCTGTTCATATTAGTTAAATGTGTGCGGATTGTGTCACAAGCTGCCGGTGCCATTGTCAACTATGGACCATAAAAAAGTCAAAATTTTTTTAACTTTTCGCAAACTTTGGTGTGAAATTGCGATTTTTATAAGTTTTTAGGCTTATATGTTATCGCAATTCACTTTCCAAATA
>SVIQ01000005.1 GCA_015069415.1 Clostridiales bacterium
GACACGGGATTGCTCCCGACAGATTTTGAGTCTGTTGCGTCTGCCATTTCGCCACATCGGCAAATTATTAAATTGTTAGTACAGACGCAGTAGATTTTGAGTCTTGTGCGTCTGCCATTTCGCCACACCGGCATACGTCGCAAACCGCTTCTAGGTTAATTCAATTTTGACAAATTTAATGTAAACCATAATTTGTTTGCTCCTTAATCCCATTTCGTCATTCGACTCATGGGAGCCCTGAATTTGAAGACCTTTTAGTAAGCCTCTCCTTATAAAGGTCTTTTAAATTAAACAAAATGATTTTAGCACATTTATTTATATTTGGCAAGTGATTTTAAAAAATATTTTACATTATTAACTAAACATAAGATTTACAATAACTAATTATTTCATTTATTTGTTAAAAAGAAAATTTTGTGATATAATCAAATTATGGAAAAATTTGTAATTGTTGATGGAAATAGTTTGATAAACAGAGCTTTTTATGCTTTGCCAAACCTTACAACTTTAGACGGTAGACCTTGCGGTGGTGTGTTTGGATTTGTGAACATGATTTTAAATGTAATATTAAACGAAAAACCTAAATATTTCGTTTGTGTTTTTGATGCGGGGAAACATACATTTAGACACGACATGTATGCAGACTACAAAGGCACTAGGGATAAAACTCCAGAAGACCTAATTACTCAACTAAAAATGTTAAAAGAAACATTGCATTCAATGGGTATTTTTACAATCGAAATTCCAAATATTGAGGCAGATGATATTATCGGTTCTTTTACTAGAAAATTTAATGAGGAGTTCATCCTTCTTTCAGGAGATAAAGATTTACTTCAACTCATTAACGACAACACAACCGTATGGTTAACTCAAAAGGGAATTTCCAACGTTTTAAAAGTCGATGAAGAAGTGTTAAAACAAGAATTTGGAATAGCTCCTTATCAAGTAATTGAAATGAAATCAATTATGGGGGACAGTTCTGATAATATTCCAGGAGTAAAGGGTATTGGGAAAATTGGTGCTCAAAAGTTAATTGATGAATATAAGGATTTAGATAATATTTATGCGCACATCGATGAAATTAAAGGGTCAACTCAAACTAAATTAATTGAAAATAAAGAGATGGCTTATTTGTCTAAAAAACTTGCTACAATCAAACTTGACGTTGATATGGATGTAGATTTAGAAAAGTGTGAAATGAAACTTCCTTTAGGCGAAGAGGCTTACAAAAATATGGAAAATTTGGGCTTTAAATCTATGCTTGACAGAAAAGATTTGTTCCATAATTTTAAACCAACTATAGAAGCAAAAGATTTTACTATTGTAGTGCCTATTATAGAATTAGAATCAAGAGAAAACTTAAAAGAATTAGTAGAAAAAATTAATTCGTCATTTGCTGTTACAATAGATGATTTGTCATTGAAAATTGCGTATGAACAACAGGAGTATGTTGTTTACACAAGTGGAGATTTATTTAATCAAAATTTGGACCTTGTTCGCGACTTGTTCAATAAAGACGTTGAAGTTTTGTGTTTTGATGCAAAAGAAATAATGCATGAACTTGATAGATATAATATTAAAATTAAGAGATATTTTGATGTGTCAATTGCAATTTATATAGCAAATGAACTTGATGGCGAAATAAGCTTAGATGATGCATTAAAATTAAATAATATTACAACAGACAATAAATCATTTTCATTATTCAAGTTGAAGGAAAATTATATAAACAAATTAATAAATAATTTCCAATTAAAATTATTTTCAGATATAGAATTGCCTCTTGTTAAAGTTTTATTCGATATGGAAAAAATGGGAATAAAAATCGATACTTTGCAAATCGAAAAATTAAGTGCAAGTTACCTAGAAGAAATTGAAGAATTAAAAACTAAAATATTTGAACTTGCTGGAGAAGAATTTAACGTAAACAGTCCAAAAGTTTTGCAATCAATTTTGTTTGAAAAATTAAGTATTCCTTTTAAAGGGAAAGCAGGGACTTCTATTGAAGTACTAAATGCAATTAGAGATAAACATGAAATTGTTGATTATATCATTCGTTACAGAAAAATTGCAAAGCTTAGAAGTACGTATTTAGATGGAATGTTAAACTTTGTAAAAGAAGATGGAAAAATTCACACTAAATTCATGCAAAGATCTACTAGTACAGGAAGACTTTCAAGTAGAGAACCAAATCTTCAAAATTTGCCTATTAGAGACGATGAAGGAAGAGCTTTAAGAAAGATGTTTTCAAGTTCTTTTGAAAACGGAACGTTAATAAGCGCGGATTACAGTCAAATTGAATTAAGATTAATTGCAAACTTTAGCGATGATGAAAATATGGTGGCGGATTTCTTAACTGGAAAAGATATTCACTCGGCTACTGCAAGTAAGATATTTAATGTAGAACTTGATGAAGTTACATCCAGCATGCGTAGAGTCGCAAAATCTGTTAACTTTGGAATTATTTATGGAATTAGTGCTTTTGGATTAAGTCAAAATATTGGATGTTCACCTAAAGAGGCGGGAGACTTTATTAAGCGATACAATGAAATTTATCCTAAAGTAAAATCTTACAGCGATCAAAATATTGTGAAAGCAAGAGAATCAGGTTTGATTACAACTATGATGGGTCGAACTCGACATATTCCAAATATTAATTCTTCAAACTTCAATATGAGAAGTTTTGCAGAACGTGTAGCAATGAATATGCCTTTACAGGGTAGCGCAAGTGATATAATAAAAATCGCTATGATTAAAGTTCATGAAAGAATGAATAATAAAAATCTAAAAAGTAAATTAATCATTCAAATTCACGATGAACTTGTTGTGGATTGTTATCCGGGAGAGAGTGAAACTGTTAAGCAAATCTTAAAAGAGGAAATGGAAGGCGTTGTAGATTTAAAAGTTCCTTTAATAGTTAACATTGAAGAAGGTCGAACTTTATACGATGCAAAATAATTAAAAAATGAAAAATTAATAATAATTATTAAAAATTACAAGTAAAAATTAAAATTTAATTAATTTTATTTGTAATTTTTTTTAATTTAATTTAAAATGATTTTTAATGAATGAGAAATTGAATTACCAACTTACAAGAAATACTAAATTATTTCCAACTTATTGCGCTTTAATTTGGGATGTTCTTTTTATATGGACAATTTCGACTATGTTCTTTACCAATGTTAAAGGACTTTCTTTTTCGCAGTCGGTTTTACTTGATTCAATTTTAATGTTTGCAGGTGCGGGAATTTGTATTCCGCTTGAAAGATTATTTAAAAAACTTTCTCCTTTAGTTAGTACAAGAATATCGTTACTTGGTTACTTAATGTTTTTGATTCTTTGTATTTTTGGAAATAGTTTCATTGTGTTTGCAATTGCTATGTGCTGTTTGGCATTCGGATATGTTGGGCTAGGCGTAAATGGAAACTTAATTTTAACAGAATCTTTACATTTCTTAAAAAGAGATAAAGATTATCAACGAATTTATGGGAAAGGGCTAAGCATTTATTATGTAATTGAAGCAATTAGCTCGGTTATAGTAACAAGTATTTACTCAATTAATCCATATCTTCCATTTTGGATTTCAATCGGTATTGTAAGTTTTACTGAAGTTTTGTCACTGTTTTTTAAAGATACAAGAAAAATACCTTTGCAAAATGTTGAGTTAAAAGACAAGACCGAGAAAAAGAAAACATATTCTTACAAAAAAATATTTGCATCAGTTTTCTTTATTTCACTTTTGGTTTACAGTTTTGTTTACAGGGGCGTTTTGTCCATTGTAACTACAAATTTCAAAATATATTTACAACAAACTATAGAACACAATTTGATACCACTCTGGTTGTTCGGAATATTGATTGCTGGAGCAAAATTAATGACTGCAATCGCTAGTAAATATCAATTCAAAATGAATTTAAAATTTGGAGTGAGGACTTTAATAATATTGAATGTTTTGATCGTGTTGACTTTCTTTGTTAATGGATTAGCATGTTTGTTTAATCCGTTTACAATTGGTACTTTGATAATTATAATTTTAACATCATTTGTGCAAAGTATGATTCGTGTTCCAACTCAAATTTTTATAAATAATTATCTCAATATTTGCATGCCAAGGGAATCTATTGCAAAATGTTTGTCAGTAAAGACAATGATTGAATATTTAGGATATGCAACAGTTAGTTTTGCATATGCATCAATGCTTTCTGGATTTAATGATAACTATGGGCTTACTAATTTAGTTTATATTGGTACATTTGTGTTCCCGTTAGTTCTTAGTATGGTGTTCTTCTTGAGATTACTTTGTAAAGAATATGCAAAAAAATATACAGTGATAAAAAAAGAATACACAGAAGATTAATCTGTGTATTTTTAATTGGTTAAGTCGCACGATTGCTTCGAATTAGGTTGACTGCTGGCATAACTAACATTCACTCCAACAAAGCAACCTCATAGCACATGCCGTATCCCACTTAATGCTGCTACCTTCCGATCCTGACATGGTTCGTAGGGCGACATTGTACGAGACCTTGTTTTCATCATGGATGTTAACTACTCAACACAACCAAGTCTAACCCTCAAACAATCATTCAACCTTACTGTAGTGGATTGTAAGTTCAGGGCACCACTAGCTCCCCGTCTAGTGCGACTCAAGAGTATTATAATATACTTTTTAGAAAATTACAACTGTTTTGCTAAAAATTTTGATAAGCAAATCTTTAAAACTGATTAAACTTTTTTTGTTTTAGGTAATAAAATGTAGAAATAATGAAATTTTTGTTTGTAAAAGAGAGAAAATATTGTTATAATAAATTAAGGAGTTTTTATGAAGAAAACAAATGCAGAAAGATTTATTCAAGCATACAATAAGATTGATTATAGTTTAAGAACTATTTACAATTTTAAAAGAAGTATGGCTTTTAATGATGTTGTAAGAAGAAGTGTGTTACTTAATTCAGTAGTTAGAAAATACGAAGAAGATTTAATTGATTTCGGTCGTCTTAGAAATGCTATAATTCACAGCGGAAACAACAAGTACGTCATTGCAGAACCTCATGATGAAGTAGTTGACAAAATGGAAAAACTTGCTGAAATTATTTCCGAGCCTCCATTTGCTGTTGATAGAGTTGGAAACAGAGAAGTTATTACAATTGAAGGGGAAATTAAAATTGCTTCAGCATTGGAACTTATTTATCGCACTGGATACGCAAATTTACCTATTTATATAGACGGAAAACTTGCTAGCGTTTTAAATGCAAGAAAATTGGTTGATATCTTAGGTAAAAGGGTTGGCGAAGGAATTAATCTTCAAGATTTCATAAGCAACACTTCTGTTGCGGAAGTTATTCCAGAAATGGGTGAAGATTATTATTTCATGATTGCAGATGAAAAGTTAACAATTGACGCTGCGATGAATGCATTTGAAGGGAACAGAAAATTATTAATAATTTTAATCACAAAAGATGGAAAATCTTCAAATAAACCATTGAAAATTATCTCAAGTGCTGATATAATAGACATGAAAAGGATTTTGGATATATATTAATGAAAGTTGCTACAGATTGGAAAGATTATAAGGTTCTAAAAACCGCGAATGGAGAAAAAATGGAAAACATTGGCGGTTTCTTATTTCTTCGACCTGATCCACAAGTGATATGGAATGTGGACAAGCCGATAAAAGACAGAGTTGACGCTCATTACACAAGAACGGAAAACAAGTCTGGGGAATGGAAGAAAAGTAAACGTCTTCCTGATTCGTTCGTCATTTCAAGAAAAGGTGTAAAGTTCCATATTGAGCCAATGAGCTTTAAACATATCTGTTTGTTTCCCGAACAGGCTGTTAACTGGGATATAATGACAGATTTAATAAAGAACGAAAAAAGAGAAATCAAAGTTTTAAACTTGTTTGCGTACACTGGTGGAGCAAGTGTTGAATGTTCGCTCGCTGGCGCAAAGGTAACACATGTGGACGCTTCAAAGAGCATGATTGATATCGCAAAGAAAAATGCAGAACTTAATAATATTTCTAACATTAGATTTATTTTAGATGACTGTGCAAAATTTGTTATGCGAGAAATTAGACGTGGAAACAAATACGATGCAATAATTATGGATCCTCCGTCATTTGGAAGAGGACCAAAAGGTGAAACTTGGAAAATTGAAGATGACATATTTAATTTTGTTAAATTATGTGCCGAAGTTCTAAGCGACAAACCTTTGTTTGTGTTAATTAATAGTTACACTACAGGATTGCAACCAACTGTAATGGCTAACATTCTTAATGCTTTAATTAAAGGCGGAGAAACTGAAGCTTATGAGGTATGTTTACCGACTGAAGAAAAAGGTATTTATTTACCATGCGGTTGCAGTGCAATTAAAATATTTAGAGGATAAAAATGAAACCAAATGTTATTTACGAAGACAATCATATCATAGTAGTCATTAAACCGCACAACATTGCAGTTCAAGCAGATGAAAGTGGTGACGTTGACATGCTTACAATTATAAAAGATTTTATTAAAGAAAGAGACAACAAACCGGGAAATGTATTTTTAGGTTTAGTTCACAGACTTGATCGTCCAACAGGTGGAGTTATGGTGTTTGCCAAAACAAGCAAATCTGCTTCTCGTCTTGGCGAACAATTAAAGTCTAAAAAGTTAAAAAAGAAATATATTGCAGTTGTAAATGGAAGACCTCAATTAGAGCAAGATAGACTCGTTACATATTTAAAGAAAGACGCAAAAACAAACACTGTAAAAATTGCTCCTAAGTTGGAAGAGGGAAGTAAAGAGGCAATTCTTGAATACGAATTAATTGAAACAAAAAATAAGTTAACACTAGTTGATGTAAACTTAATTACAGGAAGAAGTCATCAAATCAGAGTTCAAATGTCGAGTCAATTGAATTGTCCGATTTATGGAGATTTTAAGTATGGAGACAAAAGTCATGGAGGAGCGTTGGCTCTATGGGCATACCAATTGGAATTTGTGCATCCAACAACTAAAGAAAATATGAAATTTAAAGTTGCTCCAGACTACGAAAATCCAGCTTTCAAAAATTTTGAAACTTCAATTGATAAATTAATAAACTAAAATTCATAATCAGTTTTGATTATGTTTTTTAATTTTTTAATGAAAAACAATGAAAAAACTTAAAATTTTAACGTTTTTTGTTAAAATTTCTTAAATTTTTTAAAAATTTTAAAAGAAGTATGCAAGATTTTTTTGAATTATAAAAAGAAAAAAAGTTAGTTTTTACAAGCAAAATTTTAAGAAATTTACCTTGAAAAAAATTTTGAAAAATTTTTCAAAAACCTATTGACTATATTTGAATTTAGTGTTAAAAGTAAGGTATTAATTAAGGAGATATTATGAACAGACTTGCAGTCTTTGAATTAGACGTTAATGATGTTAAGCTTACAATTTATAAATACACAGCAAATGGATTTTTTACAATTGATCAACAAATTGTTGAACCAGTAAAAATCGTTCAAGACATGGAAAGAGATGGTTACATCAAACCTGCACGCATTCAAGAGGTAATCAACATCTTAAAACAATTTAGAAAGATTGTAGACAATGCAAAAATTGAAAATCATATTTGTTACACAACTCCAGAAATCGCAAATGCTAGAAACCAAATTGCATTTTTAGATGAGGTTTACAAAACGGTTTCATTGTACTTTAAAGTTTTAACTGCTGAAGAACAAATTTCAGCAATGCACAATGCTATCATGTACTCGTTCTCAATGACAAGAGGTTTAGCTTTCTTAGTAGGAGATTACTCAACAGAAATCATCAAATTCAACAGAAGAATTGTTACTAACAGCGTTTCTCTTCCTTATGGATCTATGAACTTGTTAGAAAAGGTTACAGATCTTGCTCCAAGCGACAGAATGGACAAGGTTGTTGAAGTGGTAACAAGCGAACTTAAGAAACTTCCTTGGCTTTATGAATTAGAAGAAGATTGTGAATTTATTGGAGCAGGAGAGGCTGTTGAAGCTTTAGGAAAACTTTCTAGAAAGTCATCACGTTATCCTCTTGACCTTGCTCATAATTACGAAATTACAAATTCAAGTTTCCAAAATGTTTACAATTTGATTAGAGGTCTTGATCTTGACAAAGCTAAAAAACTTAAGGGTATTTCAGAAAAGAGAGCCGACGTTATCGCAATTGGATTTGCAATTATTAAAGCTTTGTTTAATGAATGCATTAGAGCAAACTTAAAGGTTTCAACAAATGGCGTAATGTATGGAATAGTTGCTAAGAATTTACTTGGACAAACTAGCGAAAAACCATTAATCGACATTTTAGGTTACTCACTTAGTTCAATTAATGAATTCTACTCACTTGGAGTAAACATTGACAACAATTACAATTTGGCTGTAATTCTTTACAAACAACTTAAAGTTTTGCACAAATTGTCTAGACCATATGTTAAAGTTTTAAGAATTGCTGCAAGCATGTGCATGGCAGGAAAGAGAATTTCATTTGGTTCATATTTTAAAAATAATTTCCCAGTGATTTTAAACAGCGACATTTATGGTGTTTCTCAAAAAGATATTTTGTTAGCGTCTTTTGTGGCGGCAAGTCAAAATGTTGACGATTTTAGTCTTACAGAATGGATTAAATATAAGGACATTGTAAGTGATGAAGATTTAGATGCGGTTAAAAAGTTGGCAATTATCATTAAACTTGCTACAATGTTAAATATAACAGGTTCAAATGCAGTTAAAGACATTGCTTGTGATGTGCTTGGTGATACTGTAATTTTGAAAACAGAGGTAGAGCACGATGCATCTCTTGAAATTAGTCAAGCGATGTCTGTGTGTGGAGATTTTAAAAAGGTTTACGGAAAAAATTTACAAGTTTTATAGTTTAGGAGGGGAAGTCAATGCGTAGAATTGATTTAGGCATAAAATTTGGTAGTAATGAAATTATAATTTACAGAAAAGGCCTTGGCATTATTGCAAAAGAGCCAGCCTTTTTAGCGGTTGATGAAAATGGAAACAAAATGAAGGTTAAGGCATACGGTAAAAAAGCTGAAAAAATGTTTATGTCTAAATCTAGTTCTGTTACAATTTATCAACCAATAAAGAACAGTGAAATAATCAATGAAAAAATGGCGATTGTTTTACTATCTAAAATTTTAGAGGATGTTTTACAAGATAAATTTTTACTAACGAAGTTAAATGCTGTTGTTGCAGTTCCTTGCGCGGTTCCTACAAAATCCCTTAAAATCTTAAAAAATGTTTTGCATAAATCTGGTGTAAGTAGTGTGTCGTTTGTACAAAATGCTGTATGCGTAAGAAAAAATTATGAATTGGAAGAAAATGACTATTTAATGGTTGTTGACATTGGTAAATATATAACAGACGTTTCAGTTCTTAGTGCAAATTCTTTTGAAACTGGTAGAATGCATTTTTATGGCGGAGCAAAAATGGACGAAAGTATTACTACCTTTATTTCTGACAATCATGGTTTGTTGGTAAGTGATGAAACGAGTGAAGCTGTGAAAAATGAAATTGCTTCATTGTACGATCATGATACATATAGAACTTACTACATTGGAATTGATGAAAATGATAAGTTTGTTAAACATGTAATAAGTGCAAACGAAGTTAAAGTTGCAATTTATAACATTTATGAAAAAATTGTTCAACTTATTCAAGGAGTTATGAACAATTTACCAAAAGAGATTTCAAAAAATGTACACAAAAATGGAGTAGTTTTTGTTGGAGGGGCTTCATCAATCTCAGGTTTATTTGAATTTATGTCTAAAAAACTAGATTGTCCTGTCATTGTTCCAGATGATCCGTCTTCATCTGTTGTGTTGGGACTTGGAAAACTATTAAACGAAAAAGATTACATTAAAATAGAAATTTAATAAATATTGACTAAATTTAGCGAAGATAAAAAAAGATAAAGTTTTATCTTCGTTTTTTTTGTTCTTTGTGTTAAATTCTTTTTAGGAGGCAAATATGGCTAGAGCGATTGTTATGACATCAGGGAAAGGTGGAGTTGGAAAAACTACTGTTACTGCAAATTTGGGTATGCATTTAAGCAAGAAAAACTTTAGAGTTTGCTTGTTGGATATGGATATTGGTTTAAATAATTTGGATGTTGTTATGAATATGGAAGATCGAGTTGTTTATTCTATTACAGACGTGATTGACGGTCGCTGTAGGTTGAGGGAAGCTCTAGTTCAAGATGATACTTATCCACTTCTTTACCTCTTGTCGTGTGGAAGTCTTGGTCAAAATTTAACAATTACAATTTCACAAATTAAAGAAGTTGTTAATGAATTGCATTCTATTTTTGATTTCATATTAATCGATTGTCCAGCTGGAATTGATGCAGGGTTTAAAAGAGCTGTAAGCATTGCAGACGAAGCTCTTGTTGTGACAACTCCTCATTTGTCCAGCATAAAAGATGCTGACAAAGTTGTTTCAATTCTTTCAAGCTTTAATATAAACTCAAAACGATTTGTAATAAATAGAGCTAGGGGAGATTTAATTCAAGACAAATTAATGTTTGATGTTTATGATATCGGAAAAACATTGAATATTGAATTTGGTGGAGTAATTCCCGAAGATGACAATGTAATAACAACGACATCTAACACAATAACAAACAATAAAATTGCATTAAATAGGGCGTTTGATATACTAGCAGACAACATAGTCAATAATTCAAAAAAATTATTTGATTGTACATACAAGTACAAGGGCATTTTAGGTGGTATCAAAAAATTCTTAAAAAGGAGTGTTTAATGAATTTAAATGAGAGATTAAACATGGTTATAAAACACAACAAAAAGGCAAGCCCAGAACAGCTTAAAAAAATAATAAAATCAGATTTTTTTTACTTAATAAATAACTATTTTGAAGCAAGTTTTGACGATGTAATTGTAGAAATCAATGAAAAAGATGGCGAATATAAAATAAACATTTCTTGCAAGGGAGATAGAGTCAAATTTGCTAGAGTTTTACCTGAATAAAATTGTAATCTAATCATATAAATAAATATGAAAAAATTTAGGGTTGGAATCAGTTTTGTTTTGCTTGTTGTTTTGTCGATTATTACAAAAAATTTCATTTTGCTTGCAAACTATATTCTAGCTTTGTATTTACATGAAATGGGTCATGTAATTGTTGCAAATAAACGCGGTTACACTTTAAAAATACTAAATTTGGACATGTTTGGAATGAGCGTTAAACTAAATGAAGAGGTTGACGATAGGGATAGTTTTGCAGTTAATATTGCTGGTCCTGTAGTAAATTTACTCATTAGTTTAGTTTGTCTTGCAATGTATACAATTGTGCCGTCTAGTGTTAAATATTTGTCAGTTTTCTGCTACTGCAATATTGTTTTAGCAATTTTCAATTTAATACCGATTTATCCGTTAGATGGTGGTAAAATTTTCAAGAATTCTATAAAAAGCAAAAAAGTTTACAAGATATTAGATTTTTTAGTAAGATTTGTTTTTGTTGTAATCAGTCTAATCTTCATATTTGTTATGAAAAGTCCTAAAATCGTATTGCTTTTACCTATAATTTTGTTTTTTCTTTTTACTTCAAAAAAAACGAGCTCTAATTTTACTTTGTTTAAAAATAAAAAAACTAAAAGTCATGAAGGAGTGGATATTGTAAAAATAGACGGTAATATGCGGATTTTTGAAGTTGTTAAAATGATAAACAAGAAGAAATTTCTCATTTTTTATTGTAAAGATGTGAAAAATCATTATTTTGATGAAGATATGCTAATTGATATCGCTAAAATTTATCCTATCGATGCAGAGATTAAAGATGTTATAAAATAATTAAAATTATTTAATATTTTTACTCTTACTGGTTGACAATTTCTTTTAGTTATGTTAAAATACCCAAGTAGTACCACATCGAGCAGGTTTCAAAATCCTTACAAGGTACCTTAAGAGTGAGTCTTTATAGGAGGTAACTAATGTACGCAATCGCAAATATTGCAGGCAAACAACACAAAGTTCAAGTCGGTGACGTTGTAACAGTTGACCGTTTGAATGCTGAAATCGGTGAAGAAGTAACTTTCCCAGTTATGCTTACTGTTGATGGAAGCAAAGTTAAAGTTGGAAGCCCTGTTATTAAGAATGTAGTGGTTAAGGCAAAAGTTCTTTCTCACGTTCAAGACAAGAAAATTACAGTTTTCAAGTACAAACCTAAAAAGAACGAAAGAAAGAAACAAGGTCACAGACAACCTTACACTAAGATTACTATCGAAAGCATCGGTGAATAATGATTAACATTACTATTGTAAAGAAAAATCAAACTATTTTAACCATTGAGGCATCTGGTCATTCGGGATACGCTGAAGAAGGAAGTGATATCGTTTGTAGTGCTGTAAGTACTTTAATGATTTCATTAATTAATGGATTGACTGACGTTGTTAAGATTAAACCTAACGTTAAAGTTGATGAAGAAATTCCTCTTTCTTATGTAAATGTGCCAGAAGAAATGTCAAATGAAAAAGTTCAAACGCTAATGCAGACTACAGCTTTAGCTTTAAAAGGACTTAGAGATGATGGTTATTCTAAATTTATTAAGATTAAGGAGAAACAACATGATTAAGTTTAACATTCAGTTATTTGCTCACAAGAAAGGTGGCGGTAGCACAAAGAACGGTCGTGATAGTGAATCTAAGCGTCTTGGCGTAAAAGCTGGTGATGGACAATTCGTTCATGCTGGTTCAATTTTGGTTCGTCAAAGAGGAACTAAAATTTACCCATCAACTAACGTTGGCTGTGGAAAAGACTACACATTATTTGCACTTATCGACGGAATCGTTCGTTTTAAACGTGACGCTCGCGGTCGTAAAATCGCAACTGTTGAAGCAAAAATATAGTAAAAAAGAATCACTAAGTAGCTTTAGTGATTTTTTATATTAAATAAAAAAGCACCAGAAAACTGGTGTTTTTTTTTGAAATTAAAATAAATTAGATGCTGTGTTGTGCCATTTGTAAGAATCAGCTAAAGATAATGCTTCATTCTTACTTTCGCTGTCATAAGGAAGACTTTCAAATTTTTCACATTCTTGTAAATAATCTTCACCACCGATTTCAGCTGATTCTAAAAGAGAAACTAGGTCTTCAGTGAAGTTTCCAAGATAAAAGTCATCAACATTAAAAGAAAATTTTCCTATAATATTACCGTTTTTATCCGTAAGTGTGCAACTGTAAGGAAATCTGCTAGAAGTTGTAATTTGTTCGATTTCTAAAACAAATGTGCGTGATTCAATTTGATAATTACTCATATTTTTCTCCTAAGCTTAAATTTAACACATCATATTATACTTGTCAATATAAAACCAGAAAAAGTGTTGAAAATTTTTTAAATTTGTTTTATAATAAGATTATGGAATTATTAGCACCAGTTGGAGATAAAAATAAATTAATTATGGCAATAGAGTACGGAGCGGATGCGGTATATTTAGCATCTACTCGTTTTGGTTTGCGTACTTTTGCTGGAAATTTTGATATGGATGAGTTAAAGTGGGCGGTTGATTATGCTCATGAAAGAAATGTTAAAGTCTACGTTACAGTTAACATTATTCCTCACGAAAGCGATTTAGATGAATTACCTGACTACATAAAGTATTTAAAAGAAATTAATGTGGATGCCGTAATTTGCGCAGATTTGGGAATAATCAGTATGGTTAGAAGAATTTGCCCAGACATGGATATTCATGTAAGCACACAAGCAAACATTACAAACAGTGAATCAGCATTGGTTTTTGCGTCTATGGGAGTTAAACGTTTAGTTTTGGCAAGAGAAATGACTCTTGAAGAAATTAAAGAATTAAGAAGTAAATTACCAGAAAACATTGAATTAGAAGCATTTGCTCATGGTGCTATGTGCATTAGTTATTCGGGAAGATGCTTGCTATCGAATTTCTTTACAGGAAGAGATGCTAACCGAGGAGCTTGTGTTCAGGCGTGCCGTTGGAATTATGTTATTAGAGAGATAAATAAAGAGCAAGAATATCCAATAGAAGAAGACACTCATGGAAGCTACATTCTAAACAGTAAAGATTTGTGCATGATTGAGCATTTGGACAAGCTGAAAGATGCGGGAGTTAATTCAATAAAGATTGAAGGTAGAATGAAAACGGAGTACTATGTTGCGAATGTTGTAAATGCATATAGACTTGCGCTTGATTACTTAAAAACTCATGAAACATACGATTTGCCTGAAGAAATAAAAAACGAGGTGTTTAAATCTAGCCACAGAGATTATTCTCACGGATTTTACTTTGGCAATCCTAAAGAAAGTTTAGATTCAAGTTTGCCTTTGATGGATTATGATTTCGTTGCTGTTGTCCTTGAAGATTCTGTTGACGGAAAGACAAAAGTTGAAATGCGTAACAGATTTGATTCAAAAACATCGTTAGAATTGTTGTCTAAAACAAGAAATAATGCTATAATTAATATATCAAAAATAGAAACTGAAGAAGGGGAAGAACTTGAAGTTTGTAACATTCCGAAACAACAAGTTTACATTACAACAGATGTCCCACTCAAAAAATATGAAATTTTAAGAAGGAAAAAGTGAAAGATATACAAAAAGTTCTAATAATTTATAATCCGAAAGCGATGAAAGGTAGAGTTCAAGAGTTTTTGCCTAGCATTAAGCAAAGACTCTCCTTAAGATTTGCTCAAGTTGACGACGTTTGTGCCCCAAGTGCGGATGGAAATGAAGATTTGGCAAGAAAAAACGCTGAAAAGTACGATATAATTGTTTCACTTGGTGGAGATGGAACATTGCACCAAATTGTTAGTGGTGTTGCAAAAAGTGGAGCAGACTGTAAAATCGGAGTTCTTCCTTTCGGAACATGTAATGACGTTGCGAGAACTCTTGGTGTTCCAAGAAATTTGGACGGAGCTATTGACTGTATTTTGAGATTAAATTCAACTAAATATGATGTTATGTACGATGGAGATGGGTATGCCGTTTACTCACTTGCTACTGGGTATTTGACTCAAACCTCGTATGCAGCAAGTACTAAATCTAAAAAGAGATTTGGACGTCTTGCGTATGTGTTCTTGGGAATAAAATTGGCGTTTAGATACATTGGAATTCCTATGACAGTTACATGCGACGGAGAAAGAATACACGACAAGTTTTCTTACTTTATGCTTATGAATGGAGAAAGCGTTGGCGGATTTAAATTAAACAAAGGAGAAGTTTTAAACAACAACAAAGTTAAAGTTGTAATGGTTAAGAAAAAAGGATTAGGTTCACTTTTCGCTTTTGTTAAATTGTTTATGTTTGGAATTAACTCAGTGAAAAAATCAAAGTATGTTATAGTACGTGATGCTAATGACATTCTCATTGAAAATCATTCAAACGAACCATTTACTTTAGATGGAGAAAAAGCAACTTTCTTAAAGAAAAGAATTCAAGTTAACAATGCTATATCTTTTATTACAAAATAAATTGTCAACATTGCATGTTTGGCAATTTTTTTTAATACAATAAATATGAATTTGTATGAATCAAAGTTAAACACAGAATGTGTAATTGTAGACCTTAGTTGCGAAGATAGATTAAAACTAAGATTGATGGAATTAGGAATCTTTAAAGGTGAAAGAATAACTGTAAAACATAAAAGCATTTTTAAGAAAACTTTGCTTGTTGTTTTTTCGTCAAATTGTTTTACATTAAAAGATGAAATAGCAAAACAAATAAAGGTAAATTATGTCTAAAATTTTAATTGTTGGAAATCCAAATGTTGGTAAATCTACGTTGTTTAATTCACTTACAAAATCAACAGAACATACCGGAAATTTTCATGGCGTTACAGTAGATAAAAAATCTAAAAAGATAAAAGTTAATAATGAAGAATTTGAGCTTGTGGATTTACCAGGATTGTATTCTTTAAACACTTTTTCATATGAAGAAGAAATTGCAAAAAAAGACATTGTATTGAACACTCATTCTGCATTAGTTTTAGTTGACGCAAATTCAATTAGAAAAAATTTGTATCTTTGTTTAGAGATGAGTGAATTGAAACTAGATTACAAAATTTTAATTAATAATTACAAATATTTTGAAAAGAAAAAAAATAAATTAAAATTAGAAAAATTAAAATTAATAAATCCTAATATCGAAATTATTAATGCAAAAAAAATTGAAATAAATGAAAATTTATTTAAATTTACAAAAAATCAAACAAATTTACCTTATTTAAATAAATATTTAAATAAAATTCGAGAAAAATTCGATTTAGATGATGAAACTATAGTAAAAGCATTAAATGGAATTTTTGATTATTTAACAGATGAAGAAATTAATTTTATTAAAAATTTAAATGAAGATTTAATTGCGGATAGATATAAATTTATTGATGAAATTTTAAAAAATGATTTAGAGCAAAATAAAAATTTTATTTATGGTTTAAGTCCTTTGGACAAGTTCATCTTAAATCCAATTTTTCTTTTAATATTTACTCTTGGAATTTTCTTTTTAAGTGTTTACACGATATTCTTTTTAATTGGTCCGATTCTAACAGATTTTTTGAATTTATGCTTAAACAAATTTTTCATAAATCCTTTTTTGAACGTGCTTTATTCAACTTGCGAAAATGTGTGGTTGATTGAATTTTTTAAGGGCGGAATTTTTTCATCATTCTCAACCATTTTAGGTTTTTTACCTAGCATATGTTTAATGTATATTTTCTTAACTGTTCTAGAAGATAGTGGTTTGATTTCAAGATTAGCTTACGCGCTTGATGATATGTTTACATCTTTTGGTCTTAACGGAAAAGCTGTCTACATTATGTTAATGGGATTAGGTTGTAACACTATGGCAACAATGCTTAGTAGAAACATGACAAACAAAGAACTCAAAACTAAAACTGCAATGTTAAATCCTTATGTAACATGCATGGCAAGATTACCTGTTTTAGTTGTAATCGCAAGCGCATTTTTTGGATTGTATTCATATTTGGTTGTTGCTGGTCTTTATTTAATTGGAATAATAATAATGTTTGTTGTCGCGCTAATTTTAAACAAAACAATAATGAAGACTGAAGACAATTATTTTCTTTTAGAATTTCCGCCTCTAAGAGGCATTGATGTTAAACATGTTTTAATTGAGACTAAGAAAAATTCTATCGAGTTGGTTAAAAGAATTTTTACAATAGTTTTGTTTGTTGGGGTAATAGTTTGGATAACTCTTCACACAACCTTTAAATTTCAATACACAGAAAAAGTTGATGAAAGCATATTGTTTAGTTTTGCAAATTTGATATCATTTATCTTTGCTCCAATAGGATTAAACAATGCTGGAGTTGTGTGTGCGTTAATTGTTGGCGTTTTAGCAAAAGAATTAATCATTTCAACATTTTCGATTGCAAACAATGTCACAAGTACATCTCTTTTGGTTTCGAGTCTTACTTCAACTTTTAGTGTTGTACATTTTTCATTTCCTTCCGCTGTTTCATTTTTAGTTTTCTCGTTACTGTATTGCCCATGTGTAAGCAACTTGGCTGTGCTAAAAAAGGAAACAGATACGTTCACTATGTGGTTATGTGTAGTTAGCCAATTTACAATTGCATATATGTTAAGTTTCTTCGCTTTTCAATCTTTAAGTAGAGGTGTAAGTTTTGCAATAATTTCTCTAATTGTTATATTTTTAATTATATTTTCACTTGTTTTAACATTAAAACGAATTAAAAGTAGAAAGATTAAATGTTTATTTTGCGATAAATGTAGTAAGAAAAATTAAATATGTGTTGAAAAAAAGTTTTTTCTATGATATAATACATCATATGAAGAAACCGTTAGTAGCGATAGTTGGTAAGCCTAATGTGGGCAAATCAACATTTTTCAACAAAGTCGCAGGAAGTAAAATTAGTATAGTTGAGGATATCCCAGGAGTTACAAGGGATAGAATTTTTGCCAACGCTGAATGGTGTGGCTATTCATTCCAAATTGTTGACACTGGTGGACTAGATTTTAACAAGGAAGATGAAATCAACAATCGAATTATAGAGCAAGCAAATCTTGCGATAGATTTAGCCGATGTTATTATATTCTTTGTAGACGGTAAAACTGGACTTACTTCTCATGACGTTGAAGTTGCAAATCATTTAAGAAGAGCTACAGCTCCAAAAATTTTAGCTGTTAACAAGTTGGATAATCATGAAGTTGAAAAAACTTATGAGTTTTACGAATTAGGGCTTGGAGACCCGATTGCAGTTTCAGCTGAACAAAGCAAGGGAATTGGAGATTTGCTTGATGAGGTCGTAAAGCATTTAAAGAAAAACGAGAAAGAAGAAGATGATCCGGCTGTAAAAATTGCCTTAGTTGGAAAACCAAACGCTGGTAAATCAAGTTTAACTAATAGTTTACTCGGAGAAAATAGAGTTGCTGTGAGTTCAATTGCGGGAACAACTAGAGATGCAGTCGACAGTCCTTTTAGATGGAATAATAAAGATTACTGTTTGATTGACACTGCCGGACTTAGAAGAAAATCAAAGATAGAACCAGATAGCATTGAAAGGTACAGTGTTATACGTTCACTTAATGCGATTGAAAGAGCTGATGTTGTTGTTTTAGTTATTGATGCGAGTGAGGGAATAACTGAACAAGATGTTAAAATTGCAGGTCTAATTGACGAACAAGGAAAACCTAGTGTTATTGTCGTTAACAAATGGGATTTAATTGAAAATTCTTTGGAAGAAAGAAAGAAATTTGAAAAACAATTTAATGATGATTTGGCTTTCATGAAGTACTATGTTACTGTTTACACTTCTGCTGTTACTGGTCAAAAACTAGGACAAATCATGGAGAAAGTAAATTACGTTTTGGAAAATGCAAGAAGAGAAATTCCTATGGCATTGTTTAACAATGTTTTAACAAATGCTGTGAGTGTAACAGAACCACCTGCAAAAAACGGAAGAAAAGTTAAAATTATTTTTGGGAAACAAGTTGCAACGTGTCCTCCAACTTTCTCAATTTACTGCAATAATGCTAGTCTAATTGACAATTCGTATATTCGTTATATTGAGAACAGTTTAAGAAGAGCATTTAATTTTGAAGGAACTCCTATTAAGGTTCAATTTAAAAATAAAAACGAAAATTAAAGCAAATATTATTTATTTGCTTTTTTTATTTGCAAATTTTAATTTATTTTGTTAGTATAAAATTAATAAAAGCATTTTGGGTTATAATTAACTTAAAATTTTAAGGAATGATATGAATTATTTTTATTACATTGTTTTAGCCATTGTCAGTTACTTTATTGGAAACATTACATGGGCAAGAATTATTGCAAAAGCAAATTCTGGAGATATAACGAAGTCTGGAAGCGGAAATCCGGGTACGTTAAACACTTGGAGAGCGTTTGGATTCTGGCCTGGAGTGTTGACGTTTGTACTTGATATGGTGAAGGGTGTAATTCCATGCTTAGTTGCATATTTCTTATTTAAGCATATTGATGGATGTAACGGGGAAATTGCTGTTTATGTTGCAGGATTTTCCGTTGTTCTTGGTCATATTTTCCCAGTTCTTTTCAAATTCAAAGGAGGGAAAGGAATTGCAACAAGTGTCGGAGTGTTTTTAGTAGCAAATTGGCTAGTTGCTTTAATTCTTTTCTTGGTAATGTTTATTTCAATGTTGTTCATAAAGTATGCGTCAATTCTAACAATTGGTTTTGTAATTGTTATGTCAATTGTTGAAATATGCTTGTGTAGTCCTGCTAATTGGATTAATTACATTCTCATTTCTGGAATTTTAGTTTTAGTTCTATATGCTCACAGAAAAAATATTGCAAGATTACTTACTGGAAAAGAAAACAAAACAGAACTCTTAAAAATGATTAAAGGGCTCAAGAAAAACAAGGAGTAAATTTGATAGACACACATTGTCATTTAAACGATGCAAAGTTTGATGGAATTGAAAGTGAAATCGTTGATAATTATTTAAAATCAGGAGTCGACAAAGTAATTTGTGTCGGCTATGATTTTTTAAGTAGTGAAAAAGCAAAATCTTTAAGCGAAGAGTTTGAAAGTGTTTACTACGAAGTTGGAATTCATCCTGATGACGCTGACACTTATGATGAAAATCAATTTGAAGAGATGCTTAAAAACAAAAGTGAAAAACTTGTAGCAGTTGGAGAAATTGGATTAGATTATTTCCACAACAAAGAGAATAAAGAATTGCAAAAGGAAGTTTTTATTTCTCAAATAAAATTAGCAAATAAATATAAACTTCCAATTGTTATTCATTGTAGAGATGCGTATGGAGACACTTTGGAAATTTTAAAAAAATACGCTCCGTTTGAGTTTGGGGCGGTAATGCATTGTTATGGTGGAAGTAGAGAATATGCTTATGAATTAATAAAGTTAGGTGTTAGCATGTCTTTTGGTGGAACGGTAACATTTAATAATGCTAAAAATGTTCAAGAAGTAGTCAAAGATTTACCTAAAGAGACGTTTTTCTTTGAAACGGACAGTCCGTACCTTGCTCCTGTTCCATTTAGAGGAAAAAGAAACGAACCGAAGTTCGTAACATGCGTTGCGGAATTTGTTGCAAATTTAAGGAATGAAAACTTAAACGAATTGATTAAATATACAGATCAGAATGCAACTAAAATTTTTAAGTTTTAACGCTTCCGTTCTCAACTTCAACAATGTTAAAATCTTTGTAAAATTTAACAAAATTTTCATCTTTTTCGCTTGCTATGATAATGGAAGAATTAAGAGCATAATTAAAGATTTCTTTTGCTAAGTCTAAATCGTTTTGGTCAATTGAAGAAAAGAAATTTTCAACTAAAATATATTTAGGTTTTCTAATAATCGCACGTAAAAATGCGGTTATTATCTTTTTTGAATTTGTTAAAGATTTTACTTTTTCACTTAAAAATTTTAAATTGAATGAAGTTTCTAGTGAATTTAATTCATTTTTAATTTTTTCTTTGCTAAATTTGCGTACTTTTAAAGAATATTCAATGTTTTCTTTTGCTGTTTTGTTTTCAAATGTTACTGGTTGTTTTGGTAAATATGAAATAGGAAAATCTTTAGATTTAATTATTTTTACATTTTTTCCATCAATAAAAATTTCGCCTGATTTAGGTTTGTCAATACCTATGGTTGAGCGAAAGACTGCAGAAGAAAAACTTTCGTCTCCTAAAAGTAGGGTTGGAGCAGAAAAGGATAAATTTGTTTCAAAAACAATAAAAAAATCTTTTTCGTAATTTATGTTCAAGTTTTTAATTTCTATCATAAAACAATAATAACATATTTTACAAAAAAGATAAAGCATCTATTTAAATTTTAAAAAACCTGCACCTTCTTTATCGATATCTCCTGTTAATTTTTCACAGTTGTCTAGTAAAAATTTCTTAATTTCGTTGTTGGAAATGTTAGGATATTTTTCTTTTAATATTGCACAAATTCCTGCGACGACTGGAGTGGCTACACTTGTTCCGCTCATTTTTGAGTATGGAAAATTTTTACTTGAACATGAAGTAATATTTACAGCGGGCGCAAGTAAATCGGGTTTGTGACCGTAAATTGTTGGACCTCTACTAGAGAAATCGGGAACAGTCATACTTTCAGAGTCGATGGCTCCAACAGTAATGAGTTTAGGGTTGGTTCCGGGTGTTTTAATTGAATTATTTTCTGGACCACTGTTTCCTGCCGCTACAACAACAGTAATCCCTCTGTCCCAAAGGGCTTCAGCACCGTTTGAAAGGGGATCGATTTTGTTAGAACTTTCAGCACCAAAACTCATGCAAACAACTGTTATGTTATAAACCTTATGATTTTCATAAACCCATTGCATTGCGTCAAGAATCTTGTTGCTGTTGCTACTTCCTTCTTTAGATAATGCCTTAATGGAAATTATGTTTGCTTGAGTTGCAATCTTGGTTAAGTTTTGATTAAACAATCCTTTGCCACAAGCAACGCCTGTTACAAATGTTCCATGACCATTATCATCATAAGGATCTGTTTGATGATTGATTAAATCAATAAATTTGATAAGCCTTGATTTTGGTAAAATAAAGTCAAAATGCGGAGAAATACCAGTGTCAATGAAACATATTGTTTGACCTTTTCCAAAATACTTATTTTCTGTTAAGTTTGATAATTGCATAATATCGTGATTCTGTAAAGTTTGAACTTTAGATTCATCATGAATGAAATTAACAAATTCGAGATCGGAAAAAAGAGATATGTCAACTTTGTCGCATAAAACTGAAAAACATTTAGCAAATCTATATGGAGTAAAGGAATATTTGTTCTCTAGTAAATATTTTTTTGTTTTATCAAAATTTTTTGAACAAATTATTACTTCTTGTTTGCTATTTTCTAAAATATGTACATTTTCTAAAAGGGCAGGATCGATTTTAGTTTTGTTCATTTATTGCACTAATTAAAGATGAAAGCATTTTTTGTTGCTCATCATTTAAAAATCCGGACAAAGTTGATTGAAGTTGATTGAGAGAGTTTGCGTCTAATTTTCCCTCATTTTTGAGTCTTTTTGCTTCACTAAAAAGATTTGACATTAAGTCGGAAGAGTTCATATTTTTATATTTATTAAGAATGTCTTCGTATTCTTTAGTTTTGTCTTTGTTCTCATTTAAAGTTGTTTCATGCTCTTTTGCAAAACTTTTAAAATCTCTTGGCATAACTTACCTCATATTTTATTATGAAAAACTCTAAATTATTGTGACAATCTTTTTATTTATTCATAAATATAAGTATGGAATTTGAAGACAGCAGAAATGCAATATATTGTGACCCTAATGCTTACATTCAGCGTAACGTAAAAGAAAACGAAACAAAAAAGGTTGTTTTTCAAGAGCCTTATGATTGTTTGCCTAAATTTTACTTGAATAATAATTTTAAAAGACATGACAAAGATATTCCGGAAAAACATAGTTGTAACCATGAAAATAATAATCAAAAAAATGGTTTTGATCTAAAAAATTTAATGCCTATGATTACAAAGTTCTTTAATAATAAAGACATGTCTAATGTGATAAAATTGTTAGGCAATGGTAATGGATTAAATCTTTCAAACATTATGTCGATTCTTGGTAATGGAAATTTGTTAAGCGGATTTAGCTCTAAAAAGAAAGAGAACAAGGAAATAAAAAATTCAGAAATTTGCATTAAAGATTTTAAAAGAGTTGAATAGTTTTTCAAATCACAAATTCAAATACAAATAAAAAAGTTTTAAGAAAATAAGGATTATCGTTAGAAAAAAATAAAAAAAATTGCATTTAAATATGCAATCTTTTAAATTATTTATCTAAAACGTGTTTAATTCCTTTTTTCTCACTGTGCTTGTAAAGGATAATTTTCTTTCCGATTGTTGTTACAACTTCGGCATTTAGTTTAACTGCCATTTCAGTAAGTTCAAATTCTGAAGGCATTGATACGCTTTCTTGTAAACTAATTTTTACAAGTTCATGATTAAATAATTCTTCATTAATTTGCGTTAAAACTTTTTCGTTGAAACCATCTTTTCCTACCCACACAGTAGGTTTAATCAAAGATGCTTTACTTCTAAGTTCTAATCTTGTTTTTTTGTCAATCATAATTTCTCCTAAAAATAAATTTCATATTGAAGGCTTCCAAAGACGATAGTGTCACCGTCTTGCATTCCCGCTTCTTTTAGTTTGTCCATAATTCCGTCTTTTTCAAGTCTCATTTGGAAATATGCTAGAGATTGAGTGTCGTTAAACACAATGCCTCTTTGAAGGTGGTCAAGATATCCTCCGGACAATTCGAAAACGTTTGGAGCTAGCTTTTCAATTTTTACGCTAGTTGTGTCTTTTATATCTAAATCTGTAAGTTCTACAGGGATAGGCTCGCTCTTTGGTAATGTTTGCAATTTTTTGTGAACAGCCTTAATTAATTCGTTAATATTTTCGTGTGTAGCAGAACTTATTGGGAAAATTTCAACATTGTCTTTAATTTTTGACTTAAAGTACTTGATTTTTTCATCAATGTTTTCAACCAAATCAAGCTTTGTAAAAGCAACAATTTGAGGAAGATTTCCTAATTTTTCATTGTATTTTTTCAGTTCTCTGTTGATAGTTTTGTAATCTTCAACAATATCGTTTCCATGATATTCAGATGCGTCAATTACATGAACAACCAAACGAGTACGTTCAATGTGTGCTAAGAATTCATGACCAAGTCCGGCTCCTTCACTTGCTCCGTCAATAAGACCTGGGATGTCTGCAACAACAAAACTGTCATCGTAAATTTTTACAACTCCAAGATTTGGAGATAGAGTAGTGAACTCATAATCTGCAATTTTTGGTTTTGCATTTGAAATTACACTAAGAAGTGTAGATTTTCCGACATTTGGTTTTCCAACTAAGGCAACGTCAGCAATTGTTTTAAGCTCTAAAATTACTTTGTACGCTTTTGTCATTTCTCCAAGTTGGCTAAAACGAGGGGATTGTCTAGTTGAAGTTTTGAAGAAATTGTTACCTCTTCCTCCGCGTCCACCTTTTAGGGCACAGTAAACTTGACCGTCTTCGTACATGTCTGCTAAGACTTGTCCTGTAACACTATCTTTAATTACTGTTCCTCTAGGAACTTTGATGTAAACGTCTTTACCTGTTTTTCCGTGTTGAAGTTTCCCGTGTCCGCCTTCGCCATTTTCGGCTTCAAAACGTTTTACATATTGGAAGTCGATTAAGGTGTTTTTGCTTGCATCGGCGACAAAAAAGATAGAGCCTCCGTTTCCTCCGTCGCCTCCGTCCGGGCCTCCTTTCTCAACAAATTTTTCTCTGTGGAAATTAACTTTTCCGTTTCCTCCATTACCTGCTTTGATGGTAATGGTAACTTTGTCCATATTCATATTATTTTTCCTTTTTATATTTACAGATGTTTTTTAATTTACAATCATTGCAGTTAGGATTAATTGCTTTGCAATGTTCTCTTCCAAACCATATAGTTTGATGATGAAATTTTGATCTTCTTTCATAAGGAATTATGTCCAGCAAATCCATTTCGCATTCATACGGTGTTGATTTGTTTTTTGTAAATCCTAATCTTTTTGAAACTCTGTGAACGTGAGTGTCTACTGCTATGGTTTGCTCATTAAACGCATTTGCTAAAACAACGTTAGCAGTTTTTCTCCCAACGCCAGCAAGAGAGGATAATTCTTCAAGAGAAGAGGGAACAACTCCATTAAACTTTTCAATTAAGCTTTTACTCATAGAAATAATAGCTTTTGACTTAGCATTGTAAAATCCGCAAGAATGGATAATTTCTTTTAGTTTTTCTTCGCCAAGATTTAGCATTTTTTCTGGAGTGTTTGCAATTTTAAATAATTCATTAGTTACAATGTTAACTCGTTTGTCCGTGCATTGAGCTGAAAGCATAACGGCAACTAAGAGTTCGTAATCTGATGAAAAATTTAAAGCACATTTAGGATTTGGATATAATTCATCTAAATAATTTAAAACTATATCAATTTTTTTCACGTATTAATTTTAACACATTATTAAAAGTTAGTCAATAATTATCTCAAAATCTAACCTAAACGGCGAAGAATTTCTCCAAATTCGTTTTTTTCAATCATATATATACCAATCAAATCTGATGTGCGTAATTGAGAAATTAAAGATGTGATAACATTGAAATTTTTGTATTCAGTCTTCAAACTTAGTCCGCAACTTGAAGATATTGAGTGGGGAGTGTTGATAATAGAAGAATAAACACCGTTCGTTTTCAAAAGTTTAGAAAAAGAGTGGATTGAATTGCGAGATTTAAAGGCGATAATAATACTTTTCATTTTTACCTCTTAATTCATTTTATTAAAAGTTCGAAATTTTGTTAGTGAGCACAAAATTAAAGTTTTACATATAGTGTTATATGATATATTTTGATAATTCCGCAACGAGTTTAATAAAGCCAGACAATGTAAAATTTGAAGTAATGAATGCTGTAAACAATTTGACTGCAAATCCGGGAAGAAGTGGGCATTCTAAATCAATGCAGGTTGCTGAAAAAATTTTTGAAGTAAGGGAAAAGGTAAAAGATTTTTTTAATGCAAAAGATTATGAGGTTGTCTTTACAAAAAATTGTACAGAAGCATTAAATTTAGCTATATTTGGATTTCTAAATTCAGGAGACCATGTTATAACAACGTGCTATGAACATAATTCTGTTTTAAGACCGCTTGAAAGATTAAAACAAAATGGTGTTGAAGTTACAATTTTAGATTGCGATTTGGGAGAGGTTTCTTACTATATTGAAAAGGAAATAAAGTCAAACACAAAACTTGTAATCACGACTGCCGTTTCAAATGTTACGGGAGAAAGTTGTGATATTATTTCAATTGGTCAAATCTGCAAAAAGAGAGGAGTGAAATATTTAGTAGACGGAGCTCAATCTAGTGGACATAAAAAAATAGATTTAGAAATGTGTAATGCAGATATGTATGCTTTCGCTGGACATAAAGGTCTTTTAGCTTTAACTGGAATTGGAGGATTGATTGTAAAAAATGGAATAAATTTAAAACCTTTGCTTTGTGGTGGAACTGGAAGTATGAGCGAAAGCTTGACTCAGCCCAAAGATATTCCTGAAGGATTGGAGGCTGGAACTGTTTCAACAATTTCAATCATTAGTTTAGGAGCAGGGATCGATTACTTAAATAAAAATTTAGAAAAAATAAAAAATGAAGAAGAAAAATTGTCAATTTACATGTATAATTCACTTAAAAGTTTAAATTTTTTAAAATTTTACTCAAAAAATAACTCAGAAAACGTTTTTTGCTTTAACGTAAATAATTTAGATAGTTCTTTTGTTGCTGACAAATTAAATGAAAAAGAAATATGTGTTCGAAGTGGTTTGCATTGCGCCCCTTTAATTCATAAGAAACTTGGAACACTCGATTTTGGTGCGGTGAGAGTGTCTCTTGATTTTCATAATACAAAACAACAAATTAATTTTTTAGTTGAAACATTAAAAGAAATTGCTAGTCTTTAAAGTATGGAAGAAGTTTGCAAATAATACTAAACAGCATTAAAATACTTCCAAAAATTATATAGTAAAAATGATAAGGCAAAATCAAACTTGAAAAAATTAAAACTAGTCCGCAAAGGAAATATGATTTTGCTTTTTCTTTTACAAAAAATGATTTTAGTATATCTTTAAATTTTAGTTTTGAAACTGAAAAATTTATTCCTTCAATGTTTGGGAAAATATTGTAACGAACAAAGAATTCTAAGTACAATTTTGTTTTATTTATTATGTTAATTTTTTTGTTCAAAAATAATTCAGTGTTGGATACATTGTGTTCATTGCAAATAATTTCAAGCGTGTCAAAATTTTCTCTTGAAAGGTTTTCAATTTCATTAAACAAATCTTCGTCTGAAAATTTATCTTTACTTGTGAAAAAAATGAGAGCGTGTCGATTTGAATTTTTCGTATAGTAAAGAACGTTGTTTTTAATTTGAACTTCAAAGTCATGAGAAAGGATTGTGTTTAAAAGTTCTAGCTTTTGATTTTTGCTAAGCAAGCGGAAAGCAGAAAAATATTTTAACACTTCATTTGTGTTCTTTTTGCTCATTGTAATTTTTTCTTGTTTGCGTCCTAAAAAATAGTACAGTAAAAATAGGATTGCAAAACTGAAAATTAAACTTAAGAAAAAAGTAGGCCATAGTGAACGAATGTAAAAATTGATCCAGGCAAAAATAAGTAAGAATGTAGCAGTGCTTACAAAAATTTTATCAATCAAATTTACAACTTTGAATTTAGACATATTAACCTCAAAATAATGATTGACTAGAAAAAAAAGAATATACTTTCATTTGACAAATTTTTTAATCTCTATTAAAATAAATACTATGAAAAAAGAGTATATTGTAAAATCATTAGAAGAGACTAAAAAAGTTGCTGAAGAGTTTTCTCTTTTGCTTAAAGAAGGCGATACGGTTTTGCTTGATGGAGATTTAGGCGCTGGTAAAACTACGTTTACTAAATTTGTTTTTGAATGTTTGGGAGTGAAAGGAAATGTAACAAGTCCTACATTTGCGATTTTGAAAATATATGAAGGGAAATTTAAGCTTAATCATTTTGATATGTATAGAGTCAATGAAGATGAGGCAATAGAGTCTGGTTTTGATGAAATAATTGGAGCAAAAGATTCTGTGTCATTTATTGAATGGAGTGAGAATGTTTCTTCATTGATTCCAAAAAATACTAAAAAAGTTACAATAACAAGATTAGGTGAAAATGAAAGAAAATTTGAGTTTTCATTATAAAAATTTATAAAATAAAGGAAAAACTACATAATGAGCGTGAAATTGTGTGTTAATACGGCAAATTCTAATTTATTTTTGTGTCTAAGTAAAGATGGACAAGTTTTCAAAAAACAATTAGAAAAAAATTTAAAGCATAATGAATATTTGCTTCCGTGTTTAGATGAATTGTTAAATGAGGCGTGTTTAAAAGTTTCAGATGTTGATGAATTTGGAGTTGTTGTAGGTCCGGGTTCTTTTACTGGGATTAGGGTTGGTGTTTCAACTGTTAAAGCTTTAAGAGATGCTTTAAATAAAAGTGCGAAAGGTATTAACAATTTAGATTATCTTTTTAAATTAGCTTCTAAACAAAATTCAGATGTAAAAGTTGTTGCGATTGCAGGTAGTAGAAACAGTTATTTTGTTGCTAGATTTATTGAAGGACAAATTTATAAATATGACAGAAATTTAACCACGGAAGAATTGATTGCTTTGGCTGAAAATTCTCCTATTGGAATGTTTGAAGAAGATGAAAATTTAAATTGTTTCGTAGTTGAAACTGATGCTGAGACAATGCTTGAATGTTTGGATGAAAGTGTGGATGAAAATTTACTTCCGGTGTATTATCAACTGTCTCAAGCTGAGAATGAGAAGCTTAAAAAGTTTAACTTAAATTTAAAAGAAATGACAAAAGAGGATATAGCTGAAGTTTGTCAAATTGAAAGCGAAACTGCTTTAAGTGATAAATTGTCATACGAAGAGATTGAAAAAATCATTGACAATCCAAATTACAAAAAATTTGTAATTGAAAATGACAATGAAATTTTAGCGTTTATGATTTTGCAAATTACTGATGAGGTTAATGTATTTAACATTGTAACAAAAAGCGGTTTTAGAAATTTAGGTCTTGCTACAAAGTTGTTGAGCAAAGCAGAAGAGATTGCAAAAGTTTTAGGATTAAATTTAAGCCTTGAAGTAAGTGACAAAAATTTAACAGCTTATGTGTTTTATGAAAAGAATGGATTTGTAACTAGAAGAGTTAGAAAATGTTACTACAAGGATAAATCTAATTGTATTGAAATGTTTAAAGTTGTCTCCTAGTGATAATCATCAGGTAAGTCATTTAAAAATAAAATTGTATCTTCTTCTGACAAGTTTTGATAATAAGTGGAAGCGTCTTCTAAAGTTGAAGCGTAAACAATTTTGTTTTTATGAAAATTAATAGAATTAAGCCCGTCTGTAAGGGCTTTTTTGTTGTGCTCTCCAACTATGATGATTTTGTCTAAATTTTTGCACATTGTACCGAGTTTGAAATTTAAATCATATTCACTAATTCCTCCTTCGATAATGCCCGGAGTGATTAAAATTTTTTTACCTTTGGTTTGTTCTAAAACGAACAAAGATTCTTTCGCACTTGCAATTGAGCAGTTGTAGCTGTCGTCCAAAATGTTGATGTGTGATTTAATGAATTCTAGTCTGTGTGGAATAAGGTTTAATTTAGGCACTGTTTCTAAAATGTTTTCAATAGGAATTTCTAAAATTAAAGACATCGCAGAGGCGAGAAGAATGTTTGTTACATTGTGTCTTCCTAGTAAATTGGTTTCAATGTCGTAAGAAGAGTTGTTGATGAAAATTTTAAATTTTGTTTTAAAATTTTCGATTTTGATAGATTTTGCATATATTTTTGCATGTTTTTTTGTCGAAACAAAATAATTTTTCTTTTTATTTTTTAAATATTCGTTTTTAATAAATTCGTTGTCTATATTGAGGACACAATGGTTTTCGTTTAATTGATAATACAATTCAAATTTTTCTTTTACTATATTTTCTATTGATTTAAAAGTTTCAAGATGCTGAGGGGCGATAGATGTGATAATCCCAAAGTCTGCACCAAAAATTTCTATTAGCTTTTTTATGTCTCCAGATTTTCTTGCGCCGTATTCAAGTATTATAACTTCAGTGTCAGATTTTAACTCGTTGTTAATAAATTTACTTAAGCCTAAAGGAGTGTTATAACTAGATGGAGAGGCTTGCGCTTTATATTTTGTTGAAAGTAATTGTAACAAAATATTTTTTACTGTTGTCTTGCCGTTGCTTCCGGTGATTGCAATAATTTTTGGTTTATATGTACTGAGTTTTTCTTGTGCAAGTTTTATAAATTTTTTATTTCTTACAAAGTCGTATACGTCTAAAAATTTTGCGACAATAGGAAGAAATGTTAAGAGGGATAGGATTAGTATGTTGCTGTAAGGAAAATGCAAAATCAATACACTTATAACAATCATGACTAAATACAAAATTTTTGATTTTTTAGTCCAATTGAGTGGTGTTTTTTTTGAAGATATTAAATTGAAATTTAGATAGAACAATGTTAAAAGTGCAAATAAAGAAAAGATAAAAAATAATAATAAATTTTTAAAAAACATTAAAAATATCGCTAAAAACGTGTAAAAAATCGTCGAAAAGTAATATTTTTTTGAAAAATATTTTAAATATCGTTTGTTTTGATAGTCTCTTAGTTGATAAATATGCAAATATTTTTTTAGAATAAAAATGCAAATAACAAAAGTAACAATATTAAAAATTAAAATCAAGAGCTTAAAAATTTTATCACCTCATAATTGAATTTTTCTTCATGAGTTAGATATGCAAAATGGTCACCGGTTGTCACAATTGTTAACGAGTGTGATTTGTTTTCTTGTTTGATTTTTTTCATAATCCACAATGGAGTTTCTTTATCTTTTCTTCCCCAAAACAAAAGAATGGAGCAATTAAATTTTGTTAAGTTCTTAAGGTTTAAGTTGACTACATTTTTAAAAGTTTGTTGATTTGTTTTAGAAAGATTTTTGTAATCGGGACTAATTAAATTTTTTAAATTAGATGAATTGTTTAAAAGAATAAGTTTTTGTCTCGCACTTATTTTCTTAAACATATTTTTCTGTTTAGGACCGGCTCCTCCTGTTATGATAATTTTTAAAATTTTAATTTTGTTTTTAATAAGCATGCTAACTCTAAATCCAAAACTGTGACATAGAATGATGACTTCATTTACATTTAAACTTTTTAATAAATTCTCGACAAGAGAAGAATAATCATTCATTGTCCAACTGGATGTAGTTTGTTCAATTGTTGGCATGGTAAGAACAATTATTCGAAACTTGTTTTTTAATAAATTTAAAGTTTTATTAAAAGAATTTTTACATCCTCCCCATCCGTGCAGAACTAAAATTGTTTGATTTCCATTTCCAAAAATAGAATAATCTATTACTTCGTTTTTAAATAAAAAATTCATAATTTCATATATGCAAACATTTTTAAAAATTCTAACATATGTAAAGGTATGAAAAAGAAATGTGTAATATTTGGTGGAGCAAGTTGCGAACATGATGTTTCGATTATAACTGGAATGCAACTTGCTAAAAAATTTTCAGCAAAAGAGGAAATTGAAAAAATTTATTTAGGACTTGATAACAAATTTTATTTGGCAACAAAAGTAACAGACTTGAAAACTTTTTCAGACAAAAAAAATTTAAAATTGAAAGAAATAGTTATAAAAGATTCTTCTATATTCATAAAAGGTGTACTTTTAAAAAAATATTGTGAAATTGATTGCGTAATCAATTGTTGTCATGGAGGTATCGGAGAGAATGGAACTCTTGCTGGATTTTTCTTAACTAATAAAGTTTCATATGTTGGCTCATCTCCGTTGAGTGCTGGTATAACTATGGATAAAACGCTAACAAAAAAATTAATAGACAAGAAAATTAACACTATAAAAGGTGTCTTAGTCACAAAAGAAAATTTTGATGATGCTACTAAAAAAATAGAAAAAGAATTTAAAGATGAGTTGATTGTAAAACCTAATTCTCTCGGTTCTAGCATAGGTGTTAAGGCTTGCACTAAAAATGATTTTAAAGATCAGATTTTAGCAATTTTTGAATTAAACGACGACGCTCTTGTTGAAGAAAGGATTGTTGATTTAATTGAATACAATCAAGCGTGTTTTAGAGATAAAGATGAATTAGTGCTTAGCGCTATTGAACAGCCGATTACAAAATCAAAATTTTTAACGTTTAAAGATAAGTATCAAAATAATTGTAAAGGTAAAGGAACGGATAGAATAATTCCTGCAAAGATAGAAAAGAAACTTCAATCAAAAATTGAGAAATGGACGGCAGAAATTTATGAAACATTGTCTTTAGGCGGAGTTGTAAGAGTAGATTACATTTTTGATAGAGAAACTGGCGAGCTTTATTTTAATGAAGTCAATACCATTCCGGGAAGTATGGCTTTTTATCTCTATGAAGAAAAAGGCATTGATTATGTAACCTTAATCGAAAGATTGATTGAAAACAAAATTAGCCCAAAAGAATTTACTTTCATAGAAACGGGAATTTTAAGTAGCAAAAATATATAATTGTTTTAAATTTCTTTTATTAGTACATTATTAAATACGGCAAAAGATTGCTGTATTTTTTATGTTGAAAATTAAAATGTAAGTTGAGAATTTAGATTGTAAAAAAAATCTGTTAAAAAAATTTGATTTAAAAAAAATTTTCTGTTACAATATAATTTGTGAAAAAAGAAATTTAAATTTACTGGGGGATATTGTGGCTAGTTATGATGCAAAAGATTTAGTAGTGTTAGAAGGGCTTGATGCTGTTCGTATGCGTCCGGGAATGTACATTGGTACTACTGGAATTAAGGGACTTCATCACCTTTTGTGGGAAATAATTGATAATGCAGTTGACGAGGTTGCAAATGGATACGGAAACAAAGTTGAAGTAACTTTGCATAAAGACGGAACTGCATCTGTTCTTGATAATGGTAGAGGAATTCCAGTTGGTATTCACCCAAAACTTAAAGTGAGCGGTGTGGAACTTGTATTTACACAACTTCACGCGGGCGGAAAGTTCGGTGATGACAACTACAAGTATTCTGGAGGTTTGCACGGAGTTGGTGCTTCTGTTACAAATGCTTTGAGTCGTTATCTTGACGTTACTGTTCATAAAGATGGTAAAAAGTACTCTGCGAGATTTGAGTCTATTGAAAAGGGTGGCAAAGTTCACAGTGGTGTAACTGTTCAACATTTAACTGAAGTTGGAAAGACAACTCAAAAAGGAACTTATGTTCGTTTCCTTCCAGACGACAGAGTTTTTAAAGATACAAAGTTTGATTACAACACAGTTTTAGAAAGACTTAAAGAAACAGCATTTTTAAACAAAGGAATTCACATTGAGTTAATTGATGAAAGAACTAGCAAACATGAAACATTGTGTTATGAGGGTGGAATTAGAGATTATGTAACTCATTTAACAAGTGAAAAGAAACCTTTGTTTGTGCCTCCAATTTACATTGAGAATGAAATAGATGATACTTATGTTTCTCTTGCTCTTCAATATGTTGATACCTACACTGAAAACATATTTAGTTATGTTAACAACATTCCAACTCCAGAAGGAGGAACTCATGAAGTTGGATTTAAAACAGCTCTTACAAAAGTGTTAAATGATTTTGCAAAGAAACATAATCTAATTAAAGAAAAGGATGTTCCTTTTATTGGAGATGACTTTAGAGAAGGTCTTGTAGCAGTTTTGTCAATAAAAATGAAAAACGTTCAATTTGAAGGACAAACAAAAACAAAACTCGGAAACGTTGAAGCTAGAAGCAGAGTTGAAACTGTTTGTGCTCAAGGTTTGACAGAATTCTTTGAAAGTAAGAAAAATGAAAACGTCGGATCTTTAATCATTGAAAAAGCAAAAGGTGCAGCGCGTGTTAGACAGGCTGCAAAGAAAGCAAAAGAACTCACAAGAGCAAAGAACTCAATTGAGGGAAGCATGCTCATTGGTCAACTCGCTAACTGCACAAGTAGAAATAGCGATATTAATGAACTTTTCATCGTTGAGGGTAAATCGGCAGGAGGATCTGCAAAACAAGGAAGAGACAGATACTTCCAAGCTGTTTTACCACTTAGAGGAAAGCCTTTAAACAGCGAAAAGAAAAGAATAGATCAAGTTCTTGCAAATGAAGAAATTAGAACTATTATTGGAGCACTTGGAACAGGAATTGGAGAAGATTTCAAGTTGGAAAATTTAAAATATAACAAAGTTATTATTTTAAGTGATGCCGATCCGGATGGAATGCACATTCGTTGTATTTTGCTCACGTTCTTCTTTAGATATATGCGCCCATTAATTACAAACGGAAACGTTTACATTGGCATGCCTCCTCTTTACGGAGTAAAAAGTAAAGGAAAAATTATTTACTGCTACACGGATGAAGAACTTGCCGACATTACTAAGGATTTAAGTAAATACACAATCCAACGTTATAAAGGTCTTGGAGAAATGGATTACGACCAACTTAGAGACACAACTCTCGATCCAGCAAAACGTACAATTATTAGAGTAGGTTTAGAGGATGCTGTTCAAGCGGACAAAGAGATATCTTTGTGGATGGGAGATGAAATTGGCGCTAGAAAAGATTACATTAACAAATATGCAAATTTTAATCGCGTGGATAATTTTGAAACTAAAACGGAGGATGAAGAATAATGAGTAAGAAAGACAAAGTAGAAAAGATTAAAAGCATTATTCCAACAGGACAATTGCTTCATAAAACCGTTGAAGAAGTTATGTCAGCATCAATGCTTCCGTACAGTGAATATGTAATTTTGGATAGAGCATTGCCTAGAGTTGAAGACGGATTAAAGCCGGTTCAAAGAAGAATTTTAAATGATATGCTTCTTTTGGGACTTACTCCTGATCAAGAATTCAGAAAATGTGCGGCAGTAGTCGGTGACGTACTTGGAAAATTTCATCCGCATGGAGACACGTCTGTTTACGGAGCATTGGCTCGTATGGCTCAAGACTTCGTAATGGGAGAAACATTAATTGAAGGACATGGAAACTTTGGTTCTATTGATGGAGATAGCCCGGCTGCGTATCGTTACACAGAGTGTAGATTGACTCCTCTTGCAATGGAGCTAATGAAAGATTTAGACAAAGACACTGTAAGTTTTAGTTTAAACTTTGATGATAGACTTAAAGAGCCTGATTATCTTCCTGGAAATTTCCCTAATTTGTTCGTAAATGGTGCTATGGGAATTGCGGTAGGACTTGCTACTAACATTCCTACACACAATTTAGGAGAAATGTTAGACGGTTGTGTGGCATACATTGAAAATCCTAATATTACACTTGACGAAATGATGAAAATAGTTAAAGGTCCAGATTTTCCAACTGGAGGAATAATTACTATTTCAAACGAAACTTATGAAGCTTATGCAACTGGTAGAGGAAAGTGTACTATTAGAGCAAAATTCCATATAGAAGATGAAAAGAATGGAAAGACTAACATTGTCATTGATGAAATTCCTTATCAAGTGAACAAGGCTGAACTTTTAAAGTCTATTGCAAACTTAAAAGAAAAGATGAAAGATGAGCTTAGTTCCATTAGCGAAATTGCAGATGAAACAAGTCATGAGGGAGTAAGAGCTGTAATTACTTTAAAGAAAGATGCAGACGTAGACAGTGTGATTGCTATTCTTCTAAAACATACCGATATGCAAATTAACTTCAACTATAATGTTGTTGCGATTGCTGATGGAAGTCCTAAACAACTTGGAATTTTAGAGTACTTAAACTACTATACCAAATATCAATTAGAAGTTTTAGTTCGTAGAACTAAATTTGATCTTGAAAAGGCAAGAGCTAGAATGCATATCTTAGAAGGATTGCATATTGCAGTAACTAACATTGATGAAGTAATTAGAACTATTAAGTCATCTGCTTCAACTGCTGAAGCAAAAACAAAACTTATGACTAAGTTTGAACTTACAGAAATTCAAGCGCAAGCAATTCTTGATATGAGACTAGCAAGACTTACTAATCTTGAAGTTGAAAAACTTAAAGATGAAATGGCTACTTTAAGAAAATTAATTGCTGAATACGAAAGTATTTTAGAAAGTCCTGCTAAACAACGTAAAGTTCTAAAAACTGAATGGTTGGAACTTAAGAATAAATATGCAACAGAAAGAAAAACAGAGATTGTTGAAACATTTGAAAATTACACAGTTACACCTATTGAAAAACTTTTAGACACAGAGTGTTCGGTGGCGGTAAGTTATGACGGTTTAAGACTTAAGACTTTAGACGTTAAACAATTGCAAAATGCAAGCGCAACATATGATTATGACCACATGAACGCACTTCATAAGTTTATGGTGCATACAAGTATGAACAGTAGTGTTTATATTTTCACAAACTTCGGTAATTTCTTTAAATTAAACGTTAGAGATATTCCGAATTCTAAATTTGTGCAAAAGGGTACTGCCTTTAGTCAAATAACCAATGCGGAAACAAAAGAAAAAATCGTTGCAATTTTCAATGAACAAGACTTGAATGAAAGTAAAGAACTTATCATGATTAGTGCAGATGGTTACATTAAACGCGTTGAAACTAGTGAGTATATGTCGCTAAAGAGTGGAAGTTTGGCACTTAAACTTAAAGATTTTGACAGACTTGTAACAGTACAAATCAATGACAATCTTCCTTCAATCCTTATGGTTGCAAATGATGGTATGGCAATCAATTGTGAATATGAAAGTGTTCCTCTAACAAAACGAAACAGTGGTGGAGTCATAGGAATTAACTTAAACGATGGAGCAAAAGTAATCTTTGCAAGCCTTGTAAACACTCTTGACAAAGTTTTAGTTTTAACTCTTGATGGATGTGCTAAGAAATTTAGTCTAAATGAACTTCCTGTCGGTCAAAGAAACCGAAAAGGATTAAGAATTGTAACAAGTAAGGAAACGTTGTTTGCAGTAATGTCTCCAGTTGTGGCTGGTGAAGTTATTATGCTATCTAAAGATGAAATTTTGAAAGTAGATGTAAATGACATTTCAATTCAAGAAAGAACAAATCCATGTAAGCCAATTAATAAAAAAGCAAAATTAAGCTTGAAAGAGGCTGGTTTGTACTTAATTTAGTTATGAAAACTAAGGTTTTTGCCTTAGTTTTTCTTTTTTGACATTTTATTCTAAATTTTGACATATATAACATTATGGAGTCGTCTTTCTTAGAGTTAAAGTCTAAGCAAGTCATTAATACTGTGGACGGAAAATGTCTGGGACATATTACAGACATGGTTTTTGATGTCGCGTGCGCAAAAATATTAGGACTAATTGTTCCGCAAAGCGGACATGGTTTTTGGGGTATGTTTAAAGGGGGAAAAGAACTGTTTATTCCTTTTGATTGTGTGTTTAAGATTGGTGTAGATGTAATTTTAGTGGAACTTTACATTGATGATAAGTCGTGTCAAGCTAAGCCTCACCCAAAGAATTGTGGAGAAGAAAAACATAAACCACAACATAAAGGATAAAATTTTTTAAAATATTTTCAAAAAGTGCTTAAATTCGTTTGTATTTTTTGTCGAAATGTGCAATAATAATTTCAATTGAGGTGAAAAATATGAAATGCATTTTTTGTGGTAACAGCGAAAGTAAAGTAGTGGACAGTAGATACTTAAAGGACACTTCTATTCGTCGTCGTCGTGAATGTTTGGTTTGTGGTAAGAGATTTACGACATATGAAACTGCAGAAAGTAATCCTATGGTGGTAACAAATGTGGACAACATTCGTGAACCATTCAAGACTGAAAAGTTAACATGTTCAATCGAACATGCAGTTTACTGCACTGAAATTGAAAATCAAGTAAAAGACATTGTTGACAAAATTGAAAAGAAACTTTTTGAACTTCAAAAGCAAGAAATCACAACTAAAGACATAGTTAAAGTTGCACTTGAAGTTTTGATTGAATTAAGTTCAATGGCTTGCCTTGTTTACTACACTCAACACACTGATTGTGATGATTTCGATGGAGTAAGAAGATTTATTAATATGTAAAAAATTAAAGCAGTTATTTAACTGTTTTTTTTATTAAATAAACAACTCATTAAATTTCAGATTGTTAAAAAATTTATTTATTAATTTTTATTTTTTTACGAAGAAAATAAAATGGTAATTAATAATAAAAAATATTATTTAATTAATAAATTAATTAAATAAAAATATTAAAAATATTTTAAAAATTTTGTCAAAATGTTTTGATTTAAAATTTTATGTATGTTATACTTGAATTATGAAAACAAATAAATTTAGAACAAATATATCATTTGCAATTATATTTTTGTGCTTAGCACTCTTTATTTTGCTTTGCGCATTGCAGGAAAGAGGAAGCTTAAAAATTGACACATCTGCTGTTGATTTCGTACTTGATTTAAGAAGGGGTTGGCTTAACAAAATCGTGAAACTGGTAACTCATGTGGGATCGTTCTATGTTTTGTTAGTTGTTGCCTTATTAGTTGCAATCTTTAACAAAAAAGTAGGATTTGTGTCAGTGTTTGGTCTAGGTGTTTCAGGAGTGTTGAATTTTATTGTGAAACACATTATTGAACGTCCTCGTCCTGATATTAAATTGATCGCTGAAACAGGATTTAGTTTCCCAAGCGGACATGCTATGATGAGTATTACATTGTATGGTTTCTTACTTTATGCAGTTATTGTTAACATTAACAAGACATGGTTAAAAAGTTTGCTAGCAACACTTCTTGTTGGTATGATTGCAGTTTCTGGATTAAGTAGAGTCTACTTAGGTGTTCATTACTTAAGCGATGTTATTGCCGGATATGCATTAGGACTTGCTATCTTAGTACCAATAATATATTCATTTAAAAACTTAAACTTTGGCGATTTTAAGTTAAAAAAATAAACAATAAAAGAATTGCAAAATTCATTGCAATTTTTTTTGTTTTGTGTTAGAGTAGGTTGGAATTTAAGGAGAATTATGATTACAGTTAATAATGTTTTAGTTCAATTTGGAAGTAGAAAATTGTTTGATGAAGTAAATTTAAAATTTACTAAAGGTAATTGTTACGGAGTAATTGGTGCAAATGGTGCAGGTAAATCTACATTTATGAAGGTTTTGAGTGGTGAATTAGAGCCAAACAAAGGTGATGTTTCAATACCTGCAAAAGAAAGATTGTCTGTTCTTGAACAAAACCAAGAAAAGTACAACGATTACACTGTTCTTAAAACCGTTTTAATGGGACACAAACGTCTTGTTGAGATTATGGATGAAAAAGAAGTGTATTACCAAAAAACAGATTTTACTGAAGAAGACGGAATCAAACTTAGTGAATTAGAAGCTGAGTTTATGGAAATGAATGGTTGGGACGCTGAAAGTGAAGCTGAAAGTTTACTTAATTCGTTAGATATTCCTAAAGAGTTGCATTATGAATTAATGGGTAACATTGACAGTAAAATAAAAGTTAAAGTGCTTCTTGCTCAAGCATTGTTTTCAAATCCAGACAACTTGATTCTAGATGAGCCTACAAACAACTTAGACGTTAAAACAATTCGTTGGTTGGAAGACTTCATTTTGAATTTTGAAAACACAATCATAATCGTCAGCCACAACAGACATTTTTTAAACAAAGTTTGTACTCATATCTGTGACATTGATTACGGAAAAATCAATTTGTTCTTAGGTAACTATGATTTCTGGTATGAATCAAGTCAACTTGCTTTGAAGCAACAAAAGGACCAAAACAAGAAAGCAGAACAACGAGCTAAAGAACTTCAAGAGTTTATTGCTAGATTTGCAGCGAATGCTTCAAAATCAAAACAAGCAACAAGTAGAAAGAAAGAGCTTGAAAGACTTACAATTGAAGATATTAAGCCAAGCAGTAGAAAGTATCCATACATTGATTTCAAGTTTGAACAACGTATTGGTAACGACATCTTGTTTGTTAAAAACTTGACAAAAAAAGGACTTTTTGAAAATGTTTCATTTACTGTTAGACCGGACAATAAAATTGCAATCATTAGCGAAAATAGTAACGTTGTAACAGCTTTATTTGATATTTTGTCAGGTAAAGACACGGATTACAAAGGAGAAGTTAAGTGGGGTAAAACCATAACTTCAACATATCTACCTCAAAATAACAATGAATATTTTGAAGGTTCAGAAATGTCTTTAGTTGAGTGGATTGGTCAGTACACAAAAGAAACAGATGCAACATTCCTTCGTTCATGGCTTGGAAGAATGTTGTTTAGTGGTGAAGAAGCTGAAAAACAAGCTCAAGTTTTGTCGGGTGGTGAAAAAGTTAGATGTATGCTTGCTCGCATGATGCTCCAAAGTGGAAACTTCTTGCTTTTAGATGAACCTACTAACCACTTAGATTTGGAATCAATTACAGCACTTAACAAAGGTATGGAAAGATTCGAAGGTTGCATGATTTTCTCAACACACGATGAAGAAATTATTTCAACAGTTGCAAACAGAATTATTCGTATCAATTCAACTCTTGAATATGACAACGAAATTGATTACGAAAGCTATGTAGAAACTCAAATGAAAAAATAAAAATTAAACTAGTCTTTTTGGCTAGTTTTTTTCATATCTTTTAGTATGAGTATGATGAGCGAAATTGAAAGTTTGATGACGGAAGTGGGAGCTTCTTCGTCATACAGGATTGTAAATGTTGGAGGTAAATCTTTGTATGTTGAAGGTATTAAAAATTTAGTTGATTTAAAAAGTGAACAAATACAATTTGGTTTAAAAAATCACTTGCTTACAATCGTTGGAAATAATTTAAAAATCAAGTATTTAGACAAAACAACTGCAGTGATAGATGGGGAAATTAAAGAGGTTATTACAAAGTGAAATTTGAATTAAATGGTTACGGTGTAGAAAATTTAATAAAAACTTTGCATAGCAAAAAAATTAAAATTTTTAATCTTACTTACGAAGAGAAAAAAGTAACATTCGAAGTAATGGATAAGGACGAAAAGAAAGTAAAACGCTACATTGGAAATTTTAAAGTTAAAAAAACTTTTACAAATTTTAAGGCACTTCCAAAATTTTTGCTTGCAAATGTTGGAGTTGTTATTGGACTGTTTTTAGGCATTATTTGTCTAATATTTGCATCAACTTTTACATGGGATATTAGGATTTATGGAACAAAAGATTTAAAGGTAAATGAAATATTAAATGTTTTGGAAGAAAATGGTGTAAAAAGGGGTAGAATAAACACTGAAACAAAAGAGGATATTGAAAATATTTTACTTGAAAAATACGACAGAATAGCTCAAGTTTCTGTTATGAAAAAAGGGACAACGATTTTAATAAATTTAAGTGAAAAATTAGTTTACGATGAAGAAGAATTTTTACCTATCACAGCAAAATTTTCAGGAATTGTGACAAGTGTAAACGTGGTAACTGGAACTCTAAATGTAAAAGTTGGAGATTATGTAAACGAAGGAGATTTACTCGTGTTACCTTTCAATATAAATAAAAATGGCGAGAAAGTAAACGTCTGTCCAAAAGCGGAAATCTATGGCGAAATTTTTTTAACAGAAAAGAAAGAATTGAAACGAAAAGAAACTGTGTTAGTTAGAACTGGAAAGAAGATTGTAACGTATGATTATTTCTTTAAAAAGAAAAAACTTTTTTCGCGTAAAGTTAAAAATTCGTTTGCTCTTTTTGAAACTAATATGTATAATGAAAATATAAGCAATGTTGTGCCTTTAAATAGAAATAAAATTGTAACTTATGAATTAAAAACTGAAGAAATTACACATAATTTTGATGAAGAGAAAGAAAATCTAATTAATGAGTGTGAAGAAACGGCTAAAGAAAAAGCTAGAGATAATGAAATATTAAGCACAACGACAAGTACGTTTGTTTATAATGACACAATGTACGCAGTAACGATATTAAAAATCAAAGGATTAATCAATGATTGAATTTAACACTGAAGATATAGAATTTAAGGAAGATTTAATTCGCGTTCACGACGAAGTTGTGCGCGTTTTGTCTTTGCCTAAAAACATTAAAGTAAATTTAAATTTTGTTTCTGCTGAAGAAATTAGAATTATTAATAGAGACACAAGAAAGTTGGATAGAGCAACGGATGTTTTGTCGTATCCTTACACAAATTTAAGACCAGGTGAAAAACTTTGTGTCGATGATTATGCTTTTAACATTGACCCTACGGACGACACGTTAACAATAGGGGATATCTACATTTGCGTAGACAGAGCAAAAGAGCAAGCGTTTGAATATAATCACTCTTTAAAAAGAGAAGTTTGTTTCTTGTTCTGTCATGGAATGCTTCATATTGCAGGATATGACCATATTAAAGAAGAAGATGCTCAGCTTATGGAAAAAATGCAAGAAAAGATTTTAACAAAGCTTAACATTACAAGAAAATGTTTTCAAAGTGGTTTCGTAACAATTGTTGGTAACACTAATGCTGGAAAGAGCACATTAATTAATGCTTTAGTAGGAGAGAAAGTTGCTATTGTTAGCCCTAAATCTCAGACTACAAGAGAGAATATTCATGGTATTTACAACGCCGATGATTGTCAAATTGTTTTTGTAGACACTCCAGGTTATCACAAAAGAAACAATCTAATTGATGACGAAATGGACAAGCAAATCCGCGTTGCTCAAGAAGACACAGAAGTTGTTGTAATGATGATCGTTGCTAATAAACCTCTTTTGGAACAGTATAATGAACTTGCAAAAAAAGTAAACAAAAGAGCGAAAAAGATTTTAGTTATTAACAAAATTGATGAAGTAAGTTACGAAAAACTTTATCCACAGTTGTTCTTACTTGGTAAAGAAACAACAGTTAATGAAATTTTGCCTATTAGCGCAATGAAAAACAAAAATTTAGATATTTTGATTTCTATGATTAAAAAGTACTTACCTTGCTATGACTATGAAATGAGATATTATCCTATCGATGAGTACACGGACAAAAATCTTAGACATATGGTGGCGGAAATCATTCGAGAACGTGCGCTTTTATATTTAGACGATGAAATTCCGCATGGAATTCAAGTTGTTGTAACAGATTATAAGGAAAACACAAAACCTATCCAAATTTATGCTGAACTTTATTGCGAAAAAGAATCTCACAAAGCAATTATTTTAGGTAAAAAAGGTGAAATGATTAAAAGAATTTCAACCAGTGCTAGGCTGTCAGCTGAAAAATTGGTAGGTTCAAAAATCAATCTTCAAATTTTCGTTAAAGTTAAACAAAATTGGAGAAATGATTCAAAAGCAATTTCTGAATTCGGACTTGAAATTAGTGAATAAATTAGATTTAATTTCATAAAATAAACTAACGAGGTGGGTTATGGATTTAAATGAAATAAAAGAAGGCTTTTGGGAATGCTTTTTAAAACAAGGCAAAGTTGAAGATTATCTTCGTTACTCTCAACTTAAACACTTATGCGAAAATGTTTATGGAAAAGATGAAGAAGTTACTCTAGAATTGTAAAAATTTATGAACGAAAAGATAAAAGGTGTTGTAGTTAAATTAATAGATTATTTAGACGCGGACAAACTCGCGTCAATTTTTACGTTAGAAGAGGGAATAATTACGGCTAAATTTACAGGTGTTAGAAGAGAAAAAGCTAAAATGAAAGCTGTTGCTCAACCATTTGTGTTTGCTGAATTTTCAGTTGCAGAAAAGAATAATCATAAAACGGTTATTAGTGCTGACGTAATTGACAGTTTTCCTGGTATTTTGTCTAATTACAACAAAACTATCTGCGGGTACATAGTGTTGGATGCAATAAAAACAATCATACCAAAAGAAAAATCCGAACCAGATTTATTTTTACTAACCTTATCTAGCTTAAAAAATATCGAAACACAAAATGAATATATTGCAACTGCTGAGTTTTTATTAAAATTCATAGATTTCAGTGGAATGACTGTTCAATTTGTTGACGCAGACAATTGTTATCTAGATGTTAACACGGGTAATTTTTCTACTTTACGAGAAATTGGAAGTGTTGCAATTGATAAGAAAGTTTACAGCATATTAAAAAATATAAAAAATGAAGAAGAATTTGAATTTAATGAACATACTCTAAAACAAGTTGTTAGACTTCTTGGAAACATTGTTTATTTAAAATTTGGTGAGATAATTAAGGCCATTGAATTTATTTAAAAAATATTGACATATTGAAAATATGTGGTAGAATAAATTTGAGGTATAATTATGGCAAAGAAAATTTTAAGTTTTGATGATGCTTTTTTATCAATTTGTGAAAATCCAAGAAGTATTTTAGAGATTTCAAGTGAAACTGACGGATATTACGCTCTTTTAATCCAAGCTATGGTTCGAGATTCTAGCTTGATTTATGATGTTGAAGATAAAGAACATTCTCTTACATATTTAGAACTAACGGAAGAAGAAATAAAAGAAATGATGAATGCGATTGATGAGCATCAAAGCCTTCTCATGCTTATTTCAGATGAAGAAAAGGAATTTAAAAATCTCGAAAGTTTGATTTTAAGTACTTATTTATATAATTGTGCTAAAAAAGTAGGAAGTGAAACTAATTATAAGAAAATTGTTGAGTATCTTTCAAAAAGAATTACTCCTTTGAGAGATATGATAATAAGACATGCTAGAGGAGTGTACAATCCTGAAGCGTTCTTTGACGCATGTGGTTACAATGGAAACGATTTAACAGACGGAGAATAATTATGACATTTGAAGAAGCTTACGAATTAGTAAAAAATGATCCAAATTCAATTGTTAGCATTCCGAAAGATGTTCCAAATTACAGTGAATTGGCAAGTCTTGCAGTAGCAATTGACCCAGAAAGTTTACAACACATCGATGAAACTAGGGCAGACAATTACGTAAATTTACTTTACTTTGTTATGCGTCCTAGAATGAAAAAAGAGTGGGAACGAGATTTTCAAAATAAATATGGAGTTTTAACTAGTGAAGACTGGCAAGACTTTACAGACAATGAAATCAAAATGGAAATCAACACATTATGTAGAAATTACAGAACGGCTTTATTAGAAACTCTTAAATCATATGGAGCAAAAATGGCAACAATGGTTATGCTAATTATTCCAGATTACAAAGAATTTTTAACGTTAAGAATTGAATGTTTAAGGGGAAATCAAAATAATTTAGAAAATTAAATTCTTTTAAGAGAAATCTTAAAAGATTTTTTTTAGAAAATTTGTCGAAACGATTAAAATTGCTTGCCTTTTAGATGTGTTTTTTGGTAGACTGTAATCGTTTAAACTTAAAGGGAGAATTTATGAAAAAGTTCGTTTACTTATTCAGTGAAGGTAATGCTAGCATGCGTGAACTTTTAGGTGGTAAAGGTGCTAACTTGGCAGAAATGACTAAGATTGGTTTACCAGTTCCTCAAGGTTTCACAATTTCTACTGAAGCCTGCACACAGTACTATGAAGACGGTCGTAGAATTAATGAATCTATCATGGCTGAAATCATGGAAAACATCGAAAAGATGGAAAAAATCACAGGAAAAAAATTCGGAGACAAAGAAAATCCTCTTTTAGTTTCAGTTCGTTCTGGTGCTAGAGCATCAATGCCTGGTATGATGGACACAATTTTGAACTTAGGACTAAATGAAGAAGTAGTAGAAACTTTATCTCGTAAGTCTAACAATCCTCGTTGGGCTTGGGACTGCTACAGAAGATTTATTCAAATGTTCTCTGACGTAGTTATGGAAGTTGGTAAGAAGTACTTCGAAAAACTTATCGACAAAATGAAAGAAGAGAAGGGAGTTACATCTGACGTTGACCTTACAGCGGAAGATTTAAAAGCTCTTGCTAACCAATTTAAAGCTGAGTACAAAAATCAATTAGGAACAGATTTCCCATCTGACCCTAAGGAACAATTGTTCGAAGCTATTAAAGCTGTATTCCGTTCTTGGGATAACCCTAGAGCAAACATCTATCGTATGGACCACGACATTCCTTATTCTTGGGGAACTGCTGTTAACGTTCAAATGATGGCGTTTGGTAACATGGGTGAAACATCTGGAACAGGTGTTGCATTTACTCGTAACCCTGCAACTGGTGAAAAAGGTTTAATGGGAGAATTCTTAATGAATGCACAAGGTGAAGACGTTGTTGCTGGTGTTAGAACTCCAATGCCTATTGACAAGATGGCTGAAGTTATGCCTGAATGTTATGCTCAATTCAAAGAAATTTGTAAAACTCTTGAAAACCATTATCGCGACATGCAAGATATGGAATTCACAATTGAAGACAAAAAACTTTACATGTTACAAACTCGTAACGGAAAGAGAACAGCTGCAGCTGCAATCAAAATTGCTTGTGACTTAATTGATGAAGGAATGATTAGTGAAGAAGAAGCTTTAATGCAAATCGACGCTAAAACTTTGGATATGTTGTTGCACCCAACTTTTGATGCTGAAGCTCTTAAATATGCTGATAAGAACAACGTTGTTGGTAAAGGTATTGCTGCTTCTCCTGGAGCTGCTGCTGGTACAATCGTATTCACAGCTGAAGATGCGGTTGTTGAAGGAAAGAAAGGTAAGAAAGTTATCTTAGTTCGTCTTGAAACTAGCCCAGAAGATATTGAAGGTATGAAATATGCTCAAGGAATATTGACTGTTCGTGGTGGTCAAACATCTCACGCTGCCGTTGTTGCTCGTGGAATGGGAACTTGCTGTGTTTCTGGTTGTGGCGACATTAAAATGGATGAAGAAAACAAATGCTTTACACTTGCTGGTAAAGTTTACCATGAAGGAGATGAATTATCTCTTGATGGTTCTACTGGTAACATTTACGATGGTATGATTAAGACTGTTCCAGCTGATCCAAACAGTGGATATTTCGGACGTATCATGAAACTTGCTGACAAGTACAAAGCTCTTGGTGTTAGAACAAACGCTGACACTCCAGCTGATGCTGAAAGAGCAGCAGAACTTGGCGCTCAAGGTATCGGTTTGTGCCGTACAGAGCATATGTTCTTCGATGCTGACAGAATTGGAGCATTCAGAGAAATGATCTGTTCTGACACAGTTGAAGAAAGAGAAGTTGCGTTATCTAAAATCGAACCTATGCAACAAAAAGACTTTGAAGGATTGATGGAAGCTCTTAAAGGTCAACCGGTTACAATCCGTTTCTTGGATCCACCTCTTCATGAGTTTGTTCCTACAAGTGAAGAAGACATTAAGGCCCTTGCAGATGCTCAAGGCAAGACAGTTGCTCAAATTAAACAAATCATTAACGATTTACATGAATTCAACCCTATGATGGGTCACCGTGGATGTCGTTTGGCTGTAACTTATCCAGAAATTGCTGTAATGCAAACTAAGGCTGTTATTAAGGCTGCTATCGCAGTTCAAAATAGACATCCTGATTGGAAAGTTGTTCCAGAAATCATGATCCCACTCGTTGGTGACTTAAAAGAATTAAAATTTGTTAAAAAATTAGTTGTTGAAACTGCTGAAACTGTAATTAAGGAAGCAAATTCAACTCTTAAATATGAAGTTGGTACAATGATCGAAATCCCTCGTGCAGCATTAATCGCTGACGAAATTGCTGAAGAAGCTGAATTCTTCTGTTTCGGTACAAATGACCTTACTCAAATGACATTCGGCTTCAGCCGTGATGACGCTGGTAAGTTCTTACCATCTTACTATTCTAACAAAATCTACGAGTCAGATCCATTTGCTCGTCTTGACACTACTGGTGTTGGTAAACTTATGGAAATGGCTATTAAACTTGGAAAGGGCACTCGTCCTAGCATGCACGCAGGTATCTGTGGTGAGCATGGTGGTGACCCTTCATCAATCGAGTTCTGTCACAACATCGGACTTGATTACGTAAGTTGCTCTCCATTCCGTGTTCCTATTGCACGCCTTGCTGCTGCACAAGCGAACATTAAGAATAAGAGAAATTAAAACATAAGCATACAAACAGCCGTTTAGCGAGTGTTTTAAGGAAAAAACAGGAAATATTAGTTTCCTGTTTTTTCTTTTTTAATAATAAAAAACTATATTTATATTTGAGAGATAAATATAGTTTCTAAAAATATTTTAATTTTCAATTTACTAAATATAGTGTATATTATTTTTAAAAATATCAAAATAGTGTGCTATAATGACTCAATTGTTTCGGAAATAGTAGTATCTTGAAATAAATATTCTAAACCAATATTTTTATAAATATTTTCAACTTCTTGTCTTGTTACTCCTTGAGTGTACCAATTAAAGTATCTAGAAGATAAATCTGATCTTTTGAATAAATTAAAACTTCCACCAATGCTGAATAAATCAATAACGCCTTCAATTTTGTTGCAAGCAGGAAAATCAGTGTCGATATTTAGAAAATCATAGTCTGATAAAATATGATAATGTCCTTTTTCTGGACTTTCTATTTTTTCAAAACCATATTTTGAAAGGATGTGGCTTACTAATGCAACACTTCTTTCGCACGCTGGCTCCAATTTGTGTTTTTGTTCAATTTTATCTGATAAAAATGATATAACTTTGCAGGCGTCAGTTAGGCTCATTCCATCAGGCAATCTAAAACGACTAGAAATGCCATGAGTTTGTCCAATTTTTTTTCGAGGATGATAATATAGACTTTCAAATTTTTCAAATGCTACATAATATAATCTAATAATTAGATCTTTCCTGTCTTTTTTCATATTTTATTTTCCTTTTCTTTTGGTTTGGACATTATATCATAGATTATGAAATTTTACAACACTTTTAAAATAAAAAAATCACCGTGTGGGTGATAATTTTATATGTTAGAATGTTCTTGAACTTGATCTAAAATTTTCATTTCATTTCTAATGTGGTATACAGTGTTAAATCCAGTCAATGCAATGAATGCGATTAGAGGAAGATAGAATGTATAAGTGTGATTGTAAGCGTATTCTAAAATTGAATAAGTTAAATACCATACAAAACCGAGCAATGCAATAATAGATAAAATTTCTTGAACGATCAAATAAAATTTAGCAGTTTTTTGGCTTTTTGGTGGGAATAAGATAGCAACGTTAGTAGTGTGTACTTTATTTTTTTTAACTTTATTCATTATTTTCATGTCTTTATATGCGTAAAGGAATGAGAGCAAACAGAACATCATAGAAAGGAACAGAAGCACAATTCCAACAGATATTTTAAGTAAACCAACTTTGTCATGCAAATAATCAATAAATAAAACTGTAAATTGGTAAAAGAAAACTCCTAAAAATAAAAAAGTAAATATTAATCTAGTAATCATATCGCGTTTTAGTAACGGAATGTTACTAGCATGAAAATCAAATTTTCTTGTTGTCATAAAAACCTCTATTTTTAGTTTAGTAATTTAAACAAAAGTTGTCAAACATTTTAACAAAAAACTACAAAACTAAGTAGAAATGCTATAAATCCAGCTAAAATTCCTTGAAAACATTTCTGTTTTAACATATCTGTAAACTTAAATTTTAATTTACTTAAGAATGCTAGTGATTGCATGAATATACTAGTTCCTCCAAAACCTATTAAAGCGCTCGATATTACTGTTTTTGATTTTAAAGTTAGATTAGTTTTTCCTAGGTCAATTATTCCTCTTGTCATTTCTATAAGTCCTTTTAGTATAGCAGAAAAACTTTCTTGAAATTTAATTGGAAGAATAGAGGAGAATAGGTTGAAAATTTTTAAGAATTCAAGAATGTCAATAATTAAAAACGAAAAAACAATAAATCCTCCCACCATTAGAATTGAAATTATTGAGTCGTAAACGCTGTTTGTGAGTAAATTTTCGTTTGTTTTCTTTAGAATATTTTGCTTGTAACTAGTTTTTCCTTTTCTAAATAACAATCCATTTATTAGGCTTGCAATTATGTTTGAAATTAAAATTATTATTCCTGCTTTAAAAGATGACAAAACTCCTATTCCAATTGTCGCTACCATAAACATTGGCCCACTGACAGAGCAGAAAGACATCATTTTTTTAGCATCTTTTTGATCTATTGCTTTGGTGTCATACATATAGCAAATTAGTTTTGCTCCCATAGGATAGCCTGAAAGGGTGGATAATAAGAAAATTACAAAACTACCGCACGGAACGTTGTAAATTTTTGAAAAAGTCTTGTCCAAAAAAGAAGGTTTGATAGTGATTAAATTTACCAGAAGCCTTGAGAAAATAAAAAAGGGAAACATTACTGGTAAAATGTTTAAAGTCCACACACTTAAAGCATTTAAACAAGATTTTGAGCAAAGAGTAGGATTAAGAATTAAAAAAATGCACATAGTAATTAGTAAAATTACTAAAATTTTATTTGCTTTTAATTTTTGTAACATATATAATAATATAAGAAAGTAAGGGGAAATATGAAAAAATTTGCATTGGTTTTAGGTGGTGGATCAGCTAAAGGTTTTGCGCATGTTGGAATTCTTAAAATTCTTGAAAAACATGGAATAATTCCGGATTTAATTGTAGGGACTTCAATGGGCGCAGTAATCGGCGGAATTTACGCAGTTGATAAAGATTTAGAAGATTTAGAGTACTTATCTAAAAAGTTCGATAAATTAGGTTCATTTAACGTTTTTTCAGCACTTTTTAAAGGCAATTTGTTAAGTCCTAAAAGATTTGAAAAGAGTATAAAAAGAGCTGTGGGAGAAGCTGAGCATCTTAACACAAAAATTCCTTTTGTTGCAGTAGCTACTGATATAATCAAAGGAAAAGAAACTTGTTTGAAAAATGGAAAAGTAAAAGACAGCATAATTGCAAGTGCTTCAATTCCTGGGGTTTTCCCTTATTACAAAATAGGAGAAAATTGTTATTGTGACGGTGGATTAATGAACAATTTGCCAGAAGATGTTGCAAAAAAATTAATGCCAGATGCTGTTATTATGTCTGTCGATGTCATTGGCGAATACTCAAAGCAAATAGAGAAAACAAAAATTAAATCAATAGCACCATTTTTAAACGCTTCAACTCTTATGACAACGCAAAATGTTAAGAGAAAAGAACAAATCGCCGATTTAAGAATTACTATTACGCAACCTCAAGTTAGTCAAATGGATTTTTCTAAAGATACGACGGAAAAAACAATAGCAAGAGGCGAGATGTACATGAGAAAAAATATTAAAAAATTAAAGGAATTACTAAATGATTAAGAATATATATTTAAACAAATTACTAAAAGAAAACAAGAAATCTATGAAAAAAATACTTTTACCAGAAGCGCGTATTGACGAAAGGGTAAAAGAAGCATGTAAAATTTTGATAAAAAGCAAAGCGTGTCACGTAGTTGTTCTTGGAAAAGAAACTGATTTTGACAAAACATTTTTAAACAAAAAGTACTGCACAATTATCGATAGAGATAATTTTGACACTGACAGTATGGCAAAAATGCTTAGAGATTTAAGAAAGGACAAGGGTGTCGACCTTAGAAAAGCTCGAACAATGATTAAAAGTGATGACTATTTTTCAACTATGCTTTTAAAAATGGGTTATGCTGATGGTCTAGTTGCTGGAGCGGTGTGGACGACTGGAAACACATTAAAACCAGCTCTTCAAATCATCAAAACGAAAGCGGGAGAAAAGATAGTAACTGGTGCTATGATTATGGTTAAAGAAAACACAAGTCCGCTTCTTTTCCTTGATGTTTCTTTAGTTGAAAATCCTACTTCAGAAGAGTTGTCACAAATCGCAATTAGTGGGGGAAGATTTATGTATAACACACTACATATTGAGCCTCAAATTGCTATGCTTAGTTACTCAACAAAAGGAAGTGCTAATCATGAATTAGTTCAAAAAGTTTCGCATGCAACATTCTTGGCTATGCAAAATTCTTTCATGAACATTGATGGAGAAATGCAAGTAGACAGTGCTTTAGATATTGATGTTGCAAAGAAAAAAGGAATAACCAGTTCTGTAGGAGGAAATGCAAATGTTTTAGTCTTCCCAGACCTTAATGCTGGAAATATTTCATATAAACTAGTTAGCCGTCTTGGTGGATACAAAGCAATCGGTCCAATTATGTTAAATTTTGCAAAACCGGTCAATGATTTAAGTAGAGGTTGCACGACAGAAGAAATAGTAGACACGGTGTTAATAACAAAATTAATGTGTGAAGAAAATTAGGAGAAATTAAATGTTTTTCCTATTTTTTATTTGTCTTAATTTTATATTTGTGATATAATGCAAGCATTATTTAAGGAGAAAAATATGAAAGTTTTAGTAGTAAACGCTGGAAGCAGTAGCTTGAAAGCTCAACTTATGGAAACAACAAACGGAGAAGTTTTTGCAAAAGCTTATTGCCAAAGAATTGGTATTAATGGCTCTTTTATGGAGTACAAAACATCTAGTAAGCAAGTGGTTGAGGCTGAAATGCCAACTCACAAGGAAGCATTTAAATTGTTTTTAGATTACTTAACAAGCGCAGAGCATGGAGTAATTTCGAGTCTTGATGAAATTAAAGCAATTGGTCACAGAGTGGTAAACCTTGGCGAAAAGTACAACAAATCTATTGTGGTAACTCAAGAAGTTTTTGAAGACATGAAGAATTACATTCACTTTGCACCGCTTCACAATCCAGGAGCAATGTCTGGAATGAAGGCTTGCATGGAATTAATGCCAGACAAAACAAATGTTGCAGTATTTGACACAGCATTCCATTCAACTATGCCTGAAGAAGCTTATATGTATGCAATTCCTTATGAATTCTATGAAAATCATAAAATTAGAAGATACGGCGCTCATGGAACTAGCCACAGATACATTGCTAAAAAATGTGAAGAAATTTTCGGAGATTTAACAGGTAAAAAGATTATTTCTTGTCATATCGGTAGTGGAAGTAGTATTTGCGCAATTAAAGATGGAAAATGTGTTGACACTTCAATGGGATACACTCCACTTGCTGGACTTGTTATGGGAACTCGTTCAGGTGATATCGATCCAAGTGTTATTAAAGATATGATGGACATTAAAGGTATGACGATTGATCAAACAATCAACATGCTTAACAAAGAAAGTGGACTTGTTGGTATCACTGGAGAATATAGCGATTTAAGAGATATCGATGCAAATCTTGACAAACCAAAGGTTAAACTTGCTTTCGATATGCTTGTTTATTCAATCAAAAAATATATCGGATCATACGCTGCAGCAATGAATGGAGTAGATTACATTGTGTTTACTGCAGGTGTTGGTGAAAATGATGAATTAGTGCGTGAAGCTGTTTGTAAAGATATGGAATACCTTGGAATTGACTTTGATTTCGAAGTAAACCGTACAGCTCCAAGAGGCACAATTATCGAGTTTACAAAGCCTACAAGCAAGGTAAAAGTAATGAGAATACCTACAGATGAAGAATTCATGATTGCTATGGACACGGCAGACCTCGCAAAATAATTTTTAAAATATAATCAAAACTAGTTGACAATTTCACTTTTCTTTGGTAGAATGAAGCCATATGTTGTCGAGTGCGCGCAAATTTTAGTTTGCAAAAATGCACGAATATTATATGGAGGTAATATATGGCAGTTCCAAAGGGAAAAGTGTCAAAAGCTAGACGTGACAAACGTCGTGCTAACTGGAAAGCAGCTGTTCCTACTCTTGTTGAATGTCCTCACTGTCACGAAAAGAAAGTGGCTCACAGAATTTGTAAGAATTGTGGATACTACGATGGAGAACAAGTTGTAAACGTTGACAAAAAAGAAAGTAAATAGAGCTTAGCGCTCTATTTTTTCTTTATTTACTTGTCAAAAAGTTTGTTTTAAGTTAAAATAAAAGCATGAAGAGAATAATTGAAACATTAAGAGAAAATGAAGAAAAGATTTTAAAAATTGTGCTTAGTGACACAAAAAGTGAAGTAAAGAAAATTCTAGTTCGTCCAATTAAGATGAAAAATGCAATCAAATGGCAAATTGAGAGAACAATTGGCGCTCAAGTTTTCCATGAAAATGTTGATTTTGATGAGGTTTTGAACTTGAATTGTAATGATTACAAGCAAATTTTAGTAGTGCTCACTAACGAAGAAATTACTTTTAGTAAAACGAAAAATTCGTATCATATGAAAAGAAAAGAAACGCAAGTAAAAGAAAAGACTGTAGAGCATAATAAGGCAAAAAATTACTTTATTAATGAGGGTGATGATTGTCCGGCTTTGGTTGATTTAGGAGTGTTTACAAAGGATAACAAAATTGTTAAATCAATGTATGACAAATTTAAGCAAATCAACAAGTTTATTGAGATAATTGATGATGCTTTTAAAGAAACAAAAGAGAAAGAATTTACAATTTTAGACTTTGGCTGTGGAAAGTCTTATTTAACATTTTTAGTGTATTATTACTTCGTTGAAATTAAGAAATTAAAAGCAAATATCATTGGTTATGATATAAAGAAAGATGTAGTTGAAAACTGCAATAAAATTGCTGAAAAATACAAATATGAAAACCTTAAATTTTATTTAAAAGACGTTAAGAAAGATGAATTGTTTAAAGGTAAAATTGACATGGTAATTTCGCTTCATGCGTGCGACACTGCTACTGATTTTGCTCTCGATTTTGCAATTAAGAATGATGTTAAAAATATATTTTCAGTGCCTTGTTGTCAGCATGAAATAAACTTGTCAATAAAGAAAGGGGGAGATTACGATTTGCTCATGAAAGATGGGCTAATCAAAGAACGTTTTTCAGCACTTCTAACTGACGCAATTAGAGTTGAGGTGTTAAGAGCAAGAGGGTATAGTGTAGATGTAATTGAATTTGTCGATTTTGCTCATTCGCCTAAAAATTTGATGATTAGAGCAAAGAGAAATAGTAAACATGCACCTATTAAAAATTTGTTAGAATTGAAAGAAAAATATAAATTTAATCAAACTTTGTTAGATTTACAATCTAAATAACGAAAATTTGCATTATTTTGTTTGTTAAAATTTTAAGTTTGGTGTAAAATGAAATTAGGAGAAATTATGAAAATAGTAATAGATGCTTTTGGTGGAGATTATGCTCCAAGAGAAATAGTAGCGGGAGCTGTAAAGGCTTTACAAGCAAATGAAAAATTAGAATTAGTTTTAGTGGGAGATAAAGACAAAATTACTGAAATTTTGCAAGACTTAGTTTTTGTTAGTGACAGACTTGAAATTGTTCACGCTCCAGACGTTGTAACAATGAATGATGTGCCTACTGTTGCAATTAGAACAAAGAAAACTTCAAGTATTGTAGTCGCTTACGATTACTTAAAAAATAATGATGACGCAGTGGCATTAATTAGTGCTGGTAGCACAGGTGCAACTCTTGCTGGATCAGTTTTGAAACTTGGTAGAATTAAAGGAATTTCAAGACCAGCACTAGCACCGCTTCTTCCAACTGTAAATGACGGAAATGTTATGCTTTTAGACTGTGGAGCAAATGCTGAATGCAAAGCAGAAAACTTGTTGCATTTTGCAATCATGGGAAATGAGTACATGAAAGCAATGGGAATTAAAAAACCTAAGATTGCATTGCTTAACATTGGAACTGAAGAAGAAAAGGGTAGTGAAATGATTAAAGAAGCTTACGAACTTCTTAAAAATTCAAACCTTAACTTTGTTGGAAACATTGAAGCAAGAGATGTTATGAAAGGTATGGTTGACGTTGTGGTTGCGGACGGTTTCTCTGGAAATATTTGCTTAAAAACAATTGAAGGAACAGCTGAAATCTTGTTCGGTGAAATTAAAGACGTCACTCACAAATCATTAAAAACAAAAATCGGTGCTTTAATGCTTAAGAAAGGTCTTTATGGAATTAAGAAAAAATATGATTACCGTAAAGTTGGCGGAGCACCAATGCTTGGCGTTAACAAAATTGTTTTAAAATGTCATGGAAACAGCAAGGCAGACAGCATTGAAACAACAATTCATCAAGCTTATGAACTTGCTAATAATAATTTAATCGAAAAGGTAAGGAAAGCAGTAAGTAAAAATGAAGAATAATTTTATTGAACTTTTTGAAAAATGTAAGGATGAGTTAAAAGATTTAGCATTTACTCATTCTTCTTTTGCTAACCAGCACGGAGTTGAAAGCAACGAAAGAGTTGAGTTTTTAGGTGACACTGTTTTGTCTACAATTGTTAGTGATTATCTTTACAAGCATTATCACAAAACTGAAGGCAAAATGACTAAAATTCGTTCAAGTTTTGTGTGTACTGAAAATTTAAGTAAACTTGCAAAAGAGTTAGGTATTGAAAGTAGAATTAAAATTGGAAAATCTTTAACACAAATATCCGACGCTATCCTTGCTGATACAATTGAAAGTATGATTGGTGTAATGTACTTGTCGTTCGGTCTTCATTCAATATCTGGAGCAGTGTTAAATGCTCTTAAGGTAAAAGAAATTTTAAAAGCTGGTGGAATTAAAACTGATTTTAAAAGCGAACTTCAAGAATACACGCAAGAAAGAAAATTAAAATTAAATTACGAAGTTGAAAAATATGAAACGGCTGGCGGACAAATGAACTTTAGAGCAAATTGCTTCGTGTCAGGTGAATTTTTGTCTTATGGACAAGGCTCTACTAAGAGAGAAGCAGAGCAAAATTCAGCTAAACTAGCCCTTCAAAAATTAAAGAAAAAATAGACATTATTTTGTTTGACAATATATTAAAAAAGTGCTAGAATTAGCACGTATAAGGAGATATTATGTTATTTGAACCACCTATTGATGAATTAGCAAAATTGGCAGGTTGCCGTTACGCTGTTGCTATTATTGTTGGAGCAAGAGCAAAAGATTTGGAAAACAAAATCCCAACATTATTGAACGGAAGCGCAAATCTTGCGATTGACTATGCCGCAAATGAACTTTTCCGTGGAGAAGTTGTAGGAGTTCAATCTAAATAAAAATGTTTGCTCGCGTTATAGTAGATATCTCCAACGATGCAGTTGACCGCATTTTCGATTACAGAGCTTTGTCTGACACTAAAATTGGAATGAGAGTTCTTGTCCCATTTGGTGGAAGAAAAGTTATGGGATATGTGGTGGCTCTCACAAATCAAACAGATTTTGATGAAACTAAGGTTAAATCTATTATCGCGAATTTGGAAAACGAACCAAAATTAAGGCCTGAGATTTTAGAACTTAGTTTCTATTTAGCTCGGCACTTTTTTTTACGACTTAGTGACTGTATTAAACTTGTTTTACCTTCGTGTGTAAGAAACTTTAGTCAGCATGAACAAACCGAGTTTATTTTAAGTAATGTTTACGATATTGAAACAAGTATTAACATGATAGGAAATCGCGCAAAAAATCAGTTGTCGGCGGTTGCTTATTTAAATGAACATGCCGAAGAAAAGTTTTCAAAGATGGTTGAACTTTTTGGCCGTACAAGTATAAATGCATTAGTTGAAAAAGGACTTGTTTTAAAAACTCCAATTAGAAAAATGCGTGCTCCTGAGTTTACAGGTGAAAATGTAAAAAGAAATGTTTTAACACCTCTTCAAGAAAGTGCAGTAAATCAAATTTCAGGAGAGGACAAAACATTCCTACTTCAAGGAGTTACTGGAAGTGGAAAGACTGAAGTTTACATGAACATAATTGAAAGAGCTGTAAACGACAACAAAACGGCAATTATGCTTGTTCCAGAAATTTCTCTTACTCCACAAATGATGAGTAGATTCAATTCTCGTTTTCCGGGGATTGTCGCTGTTCTTCACAGCGGACTTAGTGAAGGGGAACGATTTGACGAATGGGAAAGAATATTCTCGGGAGAGGCTAAAGTAGTGCTTGGTGCAAGGAGTGCAATATTTGCGCCACTTGAAAATTTAGGTGTAATTGTAATTGATGAAGAGCATGACGGGTCTTATATCAGCGAAACTAATCCTAGATTTGTTACTCACGATGTTGCAAATTGGAGAGCAAGAAAAAATAAATGTCCTTTAATTTTAGGAAGCGCAACACCAAGCATTGAAACATTTAAGAAGTCTATGGATGGAGAATATACGTTAGTAGAACTTCCAGAGCGTGTTGGTGGGTTAAGCATGCCTAACATTGAAATTGTAGACATGTTAGGGGAAGTTATGGATGGAAACACAACTCCATTTAGTAGAGCATTGTTGTCGGGAGTTGAAAATTCAATTAAGAGTAAAAAGCAATCAATTTTGTTTATTAATAGACGTGGCTTTGCATCTTTCATGATGTGTAGAGAGTGTGGTTACAGAGCTAAATGTGATGACTGTGAAGTTAGTCTTGTTTACCACAAAGAAGATAATGAATTAAAGTGTCATTTCTGTGGGAAAAGATATAGAATGCTAACAAACTGTCCGGGATGTAAAAGTAGCAATATAAAATATGGAGCATTAGGAACAGAACGTGTTTGCGAAGATTTAAGAAATTTATTTCCAGACGTTCCTGTGTTTAGAATGGATAATGACACAACTAAAGGAAAGAATGGGCACAAGAAAATTTTAGAAGAGTTTAGTAAAACAAGCCCAAGCATTTTGGTTGGAACTCAAATGATTGCAAAAGGGCATGATTATCCTCTTGTTAATTTTGTTGGAATTTTAGATGCTGACGTAAGTCTTTACAACAGTGATTACAAATCAAACGAAAGAACTTTCCAGCTTGTTACTCAGGTGGCGGGTAGAGCTGGTAGAAAAACAGATGATGGTTCTGTGGTGCTTCAAACTTATGCGCCGAAACATTATGTTTATCGTTTTGCTAAAAATTACGATTACTTAAATTTTTATCATAAAGAGATTAATTTAAGGCAGACGACAGGATTTCCTCCGTATTCAACAATTTTAAGAATTCTTGTGAGTAGTGTTAGCGACAATAGGGCAAAAGAAGTTACAAAAAAACTTTATGACTTAGCGCTTGAAATCAAGCAAAAGCATAGGGGAGAGATAATCTTTATGCAAGCTATGCCGTCTCCGGTTAAAAGAATTCAAACAAAATATCGCTATCAAATCTTGACTAGATTTGTTCCAAGTGATACAATAACTAAAGAATTTTATGATATTTGTGATATCATAGAAAAAGATGTTTCAATTTTCGTTGAAACAAATCCAAATAATTTGAGGTAAATTATGGCAATTAGAGAAATTGTTCCACATTCAGAAAGTTTCATTAGAAAGAAGAGTAAACCGGTTAAGGCTTTTGACGAAAAATTGTGGGAACTTTTAGATGATATGCATGAAACTCTAGATGACAGAATGGGTGCTGGACTTAGTGCAGTTCAAGTGGGAGTTTTAAAACGTGTTTTCATTATTGACATTAACAATATGAAAATGGAATTTATTAATCCAGAGATTATATCAAGCGAGGGTGAACAGTACAAAAAAGAGGGATGCTTGAGCGTTGCTCTTCCTTTTGGTTATGTAAAACGTCCATTCACTGTTACGGTAAGAGCATATGACAGATTTGGCAACCTTTTCACATTAACATGTGAAGATTGGACAGCTGTTTGTATTTGTCATGAAAACGACCATTTAGACGGTGTTCTTTATATAGATAAAATGTGTGTTCCACCAAAAGACATGATGGAGGATGACGAATAATGAAAATAGTTTTCTTTGGAACTGGAAAATTTAGCGCTACAGTTCTTGAGGGACTCTTAAATCAAGGAAGAGAGATTGTAGGAGTTGTAACACAACCGGATAAAGTAAACGGAAGAAACAACAAAGTAATTTTTTCTGACATTAAAAAATTGTGCCTTGAAAAAAATCTTCCATTGTTTCAGTTTGCTAAATTAAATCTCGAAGGGGAAGAAGTTTTAAAGGAACTTAATGCTGACATTTTTGTTACAGCTAGTTACGGTCAAATCATTAAGCAAAACATTTTGGACATTCCTAGATTTGGAACGATTAATGTTCATGCTAGTCTTCTTCCAAAGTATAGAGGACCAGCTCCAATCCAATGGGCAATTATGAATGGAGAAACTAAAACTGGTGTTACAATTATGAAGACTGAACTCGGTCTTGACACTGGAGATATTTACTTAAAACGCGAAATAGATATAATGGAAGACGATACTTCATCTAGTGTATTTAACAAATTGGCTCTACTAGGAATAGATTGTTTAGATGAATTCTTTAACAATTTTGAACATTACAAAAACAACCATATTCCGCAAAACGATGCTGAAGCAACATATTTCCCAATGTTTAAAAAAGAAGATTTCCAAATTGATTTTTCCGTACGAGCAAAAGACGTTCTCAACAAGATTAGAGCTCTGGAAGGCAGTTTCTTTGTATATCGCGGAATGAGATTTAAAGTGTTCACTGCAAAAGTTAGAGAAGAAAAAGGAAAAGCTGGAGAAATTTTAGCTTGTTCATCAAAATTAGGATTTATAGTTGCAACAAAAGATAAAAGTCTTGAAATTCTAGAAATTCAACCAGAAGGAAAATCTAGAATGGATGCAAAAAGTTATATGAATTCAAATAAGTTTGTTTTAGGAGATATAATTGAAAATTCTTAGCGATTTTAGTCTTGAAGAATTGAAAAATGAATTGACACATATTCAATCGTTTCGTGTCAAACAAATTTTTGATGCAATTCATCAATCAAAAGACTATGCTGACACAAATTTACCTAAAAATTTAATTGAAGAATTAAAAGAAAATTACATTTTAAAACCGGCTGAGATTTTTAGAAAATTAGAAAGCAAAGATGGAACTAAGAAATATTTAATCAAACTTCATGATGATAATTTAATTGAATGTGTTTTCTTGTTTCAAGATTATGGTAATACAATCTGTTTGTCAACACAAGTTGGTTGTAGAATGGGGTGCAAATTTTGTGCAAGCACAGAAAACGGACTTATTAGAAATTTAAGTGCTGGCGAAATGCTTAGTGTGGTAGCTCTTGTCAATGCAGACAACGGCAAATGTAACGAACGAAATTTTACTAACATTGTACTTATGGGTAGCGGAGAACCGTTAGATAATTTTGACAACGTTGTGAAGTGGTTAAAATTAATTACTTCTAAAGACGGATTTAATCTTAGCGAAAGAAATATTTCACTTTCAACATGCGGACTAGTAGACAAAATTCATGAACTAAGTAAAAAAGATTTTCAAATTACATTGTGCGTGTCTTTGCATGCAACGACAGATGAAATAAGAAAAACAATTATGCCAATTGCAAATGCTTACAAAATCGAAGATATAATTAACGCGCTAAAAGAGTATGTTGCAAAGACTAAAAGAAGAGTTGTGTTTGAATATTGTTTGATTAAAGACGTAAATGATAGTGATTTAGACATTAAACGACTTAAACAATTAACTCGAGATTTGCTTTGCCATGTAAACGTAATTTGCTTAAATCCAAATGGAGGTAGTTTAAAAGCCACTACAAAGGATGAAGCGAAAAACTTTGTTAAAAAGTTAAACGATGCCGGTGTTTCTGCAACTCTTAGAAGAAGTCAAGGAAGTGACATTGAAGGGGCTTGCGGAATGCTAAGGGCAAAACACTTAAAAAATAAAGAATAATTTAGCAAAAAATGTCTTTAATTTTTCTTAAAGGCGTTTTTTAATTTTACATTTTTTTAATTTATGATATAATAAAAGTGGAGTAATTATGAAAAAAATAGTAGTTTCGGCTTCAAGCCTTCCAGCGGGAAGAAATATGTCTTCTCAAATTGAATACATCCAAAGAGTAGGAAATTTTGGTGCAGACATGTATCACCTTGACGTAATGGATGGAAAATTTGTTAAAACAAAGTCGTTAGATTACACATATTTTGAACAATTAAGAGAGAGATCTCCTCTTCTTTTTGACGTTCATTTAATGATTGAAAATCCTCAAAATTATGTAAATAAGTACATAAAAGCAAAATCAAACATAATCACAGTTCATGTAGAGGCAATGGATGAAATTACTCTAGTTAAAACTCTAAAGAAAATTAAAAAAGCGGGAATAATGACTGGAATTGCAGTTGATCTTGACACTGACATTAGCTTAATCGACAAATATCTCGATCAAATAGATTTAGTACTTATTCTTTGTGTTAAAGCTGGTAAAGGTGGTCAACCTTTCCAAAAAAGCGCATTAAAGAAAATTAAACATGTAAGAGAATTAAATCCAAACATTTTAATCGAAGTGGATGGAGGAATTGATCCAACTACTGGAGCTCAATGCGTTAAAGCGGGCGCTGACATTTTGGTAAGCGGAAATTACATTTACAACAACGACGCGTATCAGGCGATACAAGGGTTAAAGGGGAAGAATGGATAATAGATACTATTTTAAAGAAAAAAATGATAATATAGTAATCTTCTCCTCAAGCGAAGCTCAACATTTAGCGAGAGTAAGGCGTGCTAAAATCGGAGATGAAATTGTTGGTTTTAATGGTGATGGAATAGATTACAATTTAAAAATCATAGAAATAACTAAAGACAAGGTTAAAGCTGAAATTTTGTCCTCAACGAAAAACAAAGCATATGAAGACACTGGTGTTACTGTTTACTTGTCTTTCTTAAAAAATGACGCGTTGACAACTTTGATTGATCATTTGGCTGAACTGAATGTAAAAACAGTAAAGTTATTTAAATCTGACTTTTCAGTAGCAAACCTTGATGAAAAGAAAATTGAAAAATTAAATCAAATTTCAATTCAAGCAAGTAAACAATGTGAAAGAGCTGACATAATGAAAATTGAATTGATCGCTAAGTCTCAAATAGAAAAAGATTTAGAAGGAAAATTATGTTTCTTCGCATATGAAAATGCAGATGAAAAAATAACAAGTTTTAGTGGTGATTTTGCTGTAATCATTGGACCAGAAGGAGGATTTTCACCTGATGAAGTTCAACTCTTTTCAAAGTTTTGTAAAACAATAAGTTTAGGTAAAACTATTCTTAGAGCAGAAGTTGCTGGAGTGGTGGCGGTAAGCTCTCTAAAGGCGGTGCAACATGAAAGCTAGTGTTGTAACTTTAGGGTGTAAAGTAAATGAGTATGAAAGCCAATCAATTTTAAATCAGTTAAAAAACGAAGGATATGAAATTGCTGAGGGTTTGGTTTACGCTGACGTCTACATTGTAAACACTTGTGCAGTAACAAACACGGGAGAGAGAAAATCTCGTCAAGTAATAACAAAAATTTTAAAAATTAATCCTAATGCAAAAATTGTAGTTTGTGGTTGTGCTGTTCAAAATGATCCGAGTAAATTTTTAGTAAACAAGAATGTTATTGCTTTAACAGGAAACTCTGGAAAACATGAAATTATGAAATTCATAGAAAATGAAAATAAAGTTTTACCAGAAATTGAACATGCAATATATCACGATATGGCAAGACCAATTGAAACAAGAACAAGGCAGTATATTAAAATTCAAGATGGTTGCAATTACTTTTGTTCATATTGCATTATTCCTTACTTAAGAGGAAGAAGTAGAAGTAGAGATTTAGATGATATCATTGATGAAATAAGTTCTACAAAAGCAGAGGAAATTGTTCTTACCGGAATAAATATGTCAGATTATCGCATTGATGGAAATCTTGCATTGAAAACATTAATTCAGGAAGTTGACAAGCTAAATAAAAGGTTTAGAATTTCTTCCATTGAATGTAAAGTTCTTGATGATGAAATGATTGAGCTACTAAAAAATGCAAAGAATTTCTGTCCACATTTTCATTTGAGTTTGCAGTCGGCTTGCGATGAAACTCTAAAAAGAATGAACAGACGTTATTCAATTGAAGAGTTTAAAGAAATTGTAAAGAAAATTCGTAAAAATTTCCCACTTGCATCAATTTCAACTGATATAATTGTTGGATTTAAGGGAGAAACTGATGAAGAATTTAATGAGACTATAAAAAACCTTCAAGAATTAAAATTTAGTTTTATGCATATTTTCCCATATAGTGAAAGAAGTGGAACAATGGCAAGCCGTATGACAGGAGATGTTGACAAATGCATTGTAAAACAAAGGGAAAAAGTTTTGCAAAAATTAAATGAAGAATTTAAACATGAATTTTTCTTGAAAAATGAGGAAACAATTCATTCAGTGCTAATTGAAGAAATTGTAGACGGGTTTTCTGTAGGTTACACAGATAATTATATTTACACTTACATTCCTGAAAAGTTGGAAGTAGGTAAAATTGTCAATGTGAAACTAAAAGAAGAATATTTAAATGGAATGATAGGAGAAAAGGAGTAAATTATGGAAGATTGTGTATTTTGTAAAATTAGAAAAGGTGAAATTCCTTCAACAGTTCTTTACAAGGATGAAGAAATGATGATCATTAAAGATATCAACCCTAAAGCCAAAGTTCATTTGATTGCTATTCCAAACGAACATGTTCCAATGATTGAAATGATGACGACTGAAGGTTGCTGTGAACTTGGTAAATTTATGGGTAAAATATCTCATATGCAAGAAGAATTGGGACTAACAAATGGTTATCGTTTAATTATCAATCAAGGTGAACACGCAGGTCAAACTGTTGGTCATGTTCATGTTCATATCCTTGGTGGAGAACAATTAAAAGATTTCTAATATTCAACTTATAAAACGTTAATCGTTTACGCATAATTCATTAAAGTCAATGTTTTTGTCTTTAAGTTTTATTTCTTATTTGTTAATATTGAAATTTTTACAATAATTGATAAATATTTCATAAAACTCTTGACAATTGTTAAAATTTAGAGTAAAATAACATAGAATTTTTAACAAAAAGGCGGGTGAAAAAGTTGACTACAGTTCGTTGCGGTGAAAATGAATCATTAGAAAGCGCATTAAAACGTTTCAAACGTAAGTGCCAAAAAGATGGTATCATTGGCGATTTGAAAAAGAAAATTGAGTACAAAAAGCCAAGTGTTGCTAAGAAAGAAAAACAAAAAGCTGCTCGTAAACGTGCTATGAAAAAATCACGTTACTAAAACTTATTCACTAGGTCGCCCCTAGTGATTTTTGTTTGAAGGAGGATTTATGGATTTAATTGAAATTTGGAATTTGGCATTGCAATTTCAAGAAAGAATTATTATGAAAGATCAAGCAAGAGGAGATGTATTGCTTAACATTGAATTGTCGGTAGCTGAAACATGTGATCAAATTGACTTAATGACAAGATCTGCAAACCTTTACAAATATAGACATGAATTAGAAATTTTAAGAGACCATGTAAAGTTTTTGAGAACTAAACATTTTGAAGGTAAACCTTATCTTTTAACTTCAGGCAAGAGTGGTATTTTGGTTGACTTGTGGAATGTGGCTGAAAAGTTTTGTGTTTTAATGTATTCTCAAGATCAAGCAGAGAAAAGAAGCATCACTAAGGATATTGTATTAAAAGATTTGAACACACTCATTTCAAGCAATCTTGACAAGAGTGAAATTTGTAATCAGTTGGAAAGAATTAAAAAGCAAATTGAAAGTTACTTACAAACAGGAGTTTTGGTTAAAATTCAAAAACCTGTAAGTGATGCATACAGTTTTTAAAAGAAATAAAAAGTTGAAACGCTTGCAGTTCAGCTTTTTTTTTGGTATAATGTAATCATGGATTACAAGACACTTTTAAACGAAGAACAATATAATGCAGTTGTATGCACCGATGGGCCTGTTTTAGTTAGTGCTGGGGCGGGAAGCGGTAAGACAAGACTGCTTACATATAGAATTGCATATCTCATTACAGAATGTGGTGTTAGACCAGAACAAATATTGGCTATTACATTTACAAACAAAGCTGCAGGAGAAATGAAAGATAGAATTGGGAAAGTCGCTCCAAATGGCGATTTAGTAACAGTTTTAACCTTTCACAGTTTCTGCGCTCGAATGCTTAGAACATACGCAAGTTTTATTCCAGGATATGAACCTAATTTTACAATTTTTAGCGAGACAGACACCGCTAAAATTTTTAAAGATTTATTTAAGAAATTAGAGATTGATGACGAAACAACAAAGTGCAATTTTAAGCATAACATTTCAACTATAAAAAATGACAATATGTCAATTGATGAGTTTGCAAAAATCTATTCATACGATGACAAAATTCAAGATTTTGTGAAATTTTTTAATATGTATGAGGAAGAGTTAAAGAAAAATAATGCAATGGATTTTGATGACTTATTAATCAATTTTTATGCATTAATTCGCGACAATGAAAACATACTTGAGAGCATACAAAATCGTTATCTTTACTTTAGTGTAGATGAGTTTCAAGACACTAACAAGCTTCAATATGACATTGTAAAACTTCTTGCTTCAAAAACTAGAAATTTGCTTATCGTTGGCGATGAAGATCAATCTATTTATGGTTGGCGTGGAGCAAACATTGAAAACATTTTTAACTTCACAAGAGATTTTCCTGAAGCTAAAGTCTTTAAACTAGAACAGAATTACAGAAGCACTAAAAACATATTAGATAGAGCAAATCAAATTATTAAAAACAACAAAAATAGACTTGATAAAAAGTTGTACACAGAAAATGACATTGGTTCAGATGTGACATACTATCAAGCAATGAATGAAAGTGATGAAGCAGATTATGTTGTTAGACACATTCTTCAAATGAAGGCTAGTGGAGTTCCTTATCATGAGATGGCAATTTTAATGCGTCTTAATGCATTGTCTCGTTCGTTTGAAGAGAAACTTTTAGCATATAACATTCCACACATCATGTACAATGGATTTAAGTTTTTTGAACGTGCTGAAATCAAAAATGTTTTAGCATATCTTACTGCAATTGTTAATCCTAATGACAATGTAAGTTTTTCAAGAATTATTAATTTCCCGAAACGTGGAATAGGGGACACAAGTATTGAAAAATTAACTACTATTGCTGAAACTTTCGGTATTTCATTAAAAGACGTAGTCTTAAATTATGAAATGCATGATTTACCTAAAGCCTTAAGAGACAAACTTTCAGGATTGAAAGAATTGTTAGTAGATTTAGATGAAAGTGTAAACTCAATGGGAATGAGTGAGTTCTTTTCTCATATGTTAGAAGAAACAAAAATCTTAGAGTCTTTTGACATGGACAACGAACAAGACTACGAAAGAAGTTTAAACGTGAACTCTTTGCTTATGAGCGTTAAAGAGTACGAAGAAAATAATAGCGGAGCAACCATTGTTGATTACTTAGAGAGTGTAACGCTTTCAAGTTCTATGGACAGTGATGACGGAAACGGAGTTGTAATTGCAACTGTACATGGTGCAAAAGGTCTTGAATTTGACACTGTTTTCGTTGTTGGTTGTGAAGAAAAAATCTTCCCAATTTCACGTGATGACAGTGAAGATTTAGAAGAAGAAAGGCGTCTTATGTATGTCGCAATCACAAGAGCGAAAAAAGACTTGTTTTTGACTAGCTCGTCATCAAGATTTATGTATGGCAAACGAGAATATTCAGTTAAATCTAGATTTTTGAGAGAATTAGATTTAGGTGAAAGACAAATAAAAAATAACTACAATTCATACAATAATAACACTTATAACTTTACAAAATATGGAGGGAATATGAATACATTACATACAAACAACACAAAATCATTTAATTACACATTTAGTAAAGATACAATCGAAAAGAAATCAGTTGACTTTTCAAAAATAAAAGTTGGAGCAAAAGTTGTTCATCCTAAATTTGGAGAAGGCGAAATTGTTGAGGTTACTCCAGCATCAAGCAATCACAGTGTAAAAATCAAATTTGACGTTGTTGGCGAAAAAATGTTGTCATTAGATTATGCGCCAATTGAATTTAAGGATTAAAATGGATAAATTAAAGCGTTTAGAGTGGCTCACTAAAGAAGTCAAAAAGCACAACGAAAATTATTATGTGCATGACAATCCAACAATTTCAGATGCTGAATATGATGCATTGTACTACGAACTTGTTGATTTGGAAAAAGAGTTAAATATAGTTTTAGAAAATTCTCCAACACAAAGGGTTGGGGATTATGTTTTGCCGGGATTTAAAAAACGTAAACATGAAATTCCTTTGTACAGTCTTAACAAAGTGAAAGATTTTGAAGATTTAGACAAGTGGATGAATGATATGAGAGTTTCGACACACAAACCAAATCTAAAGTTCTCGTTAGAGTACAAGTATGATGGCTTGAAGGTTGTGCTTGAATATCAAAACGGACATTATAGATATGCGACAACTCGTGGAAATGGTCAAATTGGTGAAGATGTAACAAGGCAAGTTAGAACAATAAAGAGTGTTCCTCTTACAATTCCGTTTAATGGAAGATTAATAGTTCAAGGTGAATGTATGATGACAAACACGGCATTCATTGAGTTTAACAAAACCGCTGAAATTCCTTTGAAAAATCCTAGAAATGGAGTTGCTGGAGCGGTTAGAAACTTAGATCCAAAAGAAACAGCAAAAAGAAACTTAGATTTCTTCTGTTATGACGTTTTATTGTGTGAAGGAAAAGAGTTCTCAACGCAGAAAGAAATGCATGACTTTTTAGTTGATCTTGGATTTTTAAGTGGGGACTATTTTGTGAGTTTAAATTCTCACGATGAAGCGAAAAAAGAGATCGAAAAAATTGACAAGATTAAAGACGATCTTGACGTTATGATTGACGGAATGGTTATTAAGATTGATGAGGTGACTTCAAGAGAAGATGTTGGTTACACTAACAAATTTCCGAAGTGGGCTATGGCGTTTAAATTTAAGCCGGTTGAAATTAGCACAACTCTACTTGACGTTGTGTGGCAAGTTGGTAGAACGGGTAAAATTACTCCTATTGCAATTCTTGACCCTATTGAATTAAGTGGAGCTACAGTTAGTCGTGCGACGCTTAATAACACACAAGATATTGAAAGAAAGAATGTAAGCATTAACAGTCGTATTTTTGTAAGAAGAAGTAATGAAGTTATCCCTGAAGTTATGGGACTAGCTGAAAAAGGTGAAAACGCTAAAGAGATTATAGCACCAGTCTTTTGTCCAAGTTGTGGTAGTAAATTGGAAACTATTGGAGCAAATTTGTTCTGTACAAATCACAAAGGTTGTTACGAACAAGTTATTGACAGACTTACTCATTTTGTGTCTAGGGATGCATTTAACATTGACGGACTAAGAGATAAAACACTAAAAGCACTAAATGAAAAGTTGAATGTTGCTTATCCTTATGAATTGTTCACGTTAAAAGAAGAAGATTTAATTGGTCTTGACAAGTTTAAAGATAAAAAGATAACTAATTTAATAGAAAGCCTTGAAAAAAGCAAAGAAATTGATTGGTCAAACTTCATTTTTGCTTTAGGAATAATGAATGTTGGTAAAAAGACGGCGTATGTTTTAAGTAAGAAGTATCCCGATATTGAAAGTTTAAAGCAAGCTACTCTTGAAGATTTGACAAATATTGATGATGTTGGAGAAATAGTAGCAACTAGCATTATTGAGTACTTTAAAGATGAAGACAACATTAAAAACATTGAAAAGTTGTTTGAGTTAGGCGTTAAAATTAAGAAAGAAGAAGTTAAAGAAAACAATGAATTTACAGGTAAAACTATTGTTTTAACAGGATCGCTTGAAAATTTCACACGTCCAGATTTAACAAAATTATTACAACAATTTGGAGCGAATGTTACTAGTAGCGTTAGCAAGAAAACAGATTTAGTAATCGCTGGAACAGACGCAGGAAGCAAGTTAGAAAAAGCAAATCAATTAAACATTAAAGTCATTGACGAAAAAGAATTAATGAGCATATTAAATCCACAATCTTAATCTAAGACATTATAAAAATTCAACAAGCATTTAGATTACAAAAAAATTTTATTGTATGTTAAAACCAAAAAGGATTAGAATGATGAATACTCAGGATAAATTAATTAATTGTGATTTATGTGGCAAGTTACCTAAATTGATAGAAAATTCTGTACAATATGGAACTACAAATTTTATAATTATTGGAGAAAGTCCTGCAAAAGATGGTTGGATAGAAAGTAAACGTGCTTTTTACAACACTTCTGGTAAATTACAAGGCACTGGAAGAGTGCTAGAAAAACTTTTAAATAATATTGGATTAACTATATCTGATATTTATTTTACAGAGTGTTGTAAATGCATTATATCTGATAGGCGTAATTTAGAAAAATGTTCAAAAAATTGCATGCCTATATTGATAGAGCAATTAAATGATATTCCTTGCGAAATCATACTAACTATGGGAGTTCATCCAACACAAGCAATTTTGCAAACTAAAATAAAAAAATTTGCTGATTATGTTGGGAAAGAATTTGATATAAGTTTGGGAAATAAAAAATATAAACTTATACCAATATATCACCCGAGTCCATTGAATCCGAAAGGTTATAAGGAGAATGTTCCAATTTTTGATAAAATAAAAAAGAACTCAATTTAAATATTGAGTTTTTTTACTAGTTTCGAAATCTCGCCAACTTATGTGTATTTTTTGTTTTGGTAATTGTATTAAAAGTTATATTTTGTGTAATGAAAAAATTAGTAGAAAACACCTTTATTTATTTGGAAAATGATTTATTTTTTGTTATAATAAAACTATTAAAACCAATTAGGGGAACATATGATAACATTTAAAGAAATAGACATGGTTGGCTTTAAATCGTTTGCAGACCACACTCAGATTAGTTTTGATGGCGGTATCACTGGTATCGTTGGTCCAAATGGTTGCGGAAAGTCAAATGTTAGTGATGCAATTAGATGGGTGCTAGGTGAACAATCTAGTAAAGCTTTGCGTGGAAAGAGCATGCAAGACGTCATCTTTGCTGGAACAGAAAAAAGAAAGAAGTTGAGTTACTGTGAAGTATCTCTTGTTTTTGACAACACTAACAAATGGTTTAACATTGATTATGATGAGGTCGTTATAACTCGTAAACTTTATAGAAGTGGAGAAAGTGAGTACCAAATCAATCGTAAACCTTGTAGATTAAAAGATATTCGTGACATTTTATATGACAGCGGTATTGGTAAAGATGGTTATTCAATCATCGGACAAGGACGAGTTGAAGAAATCATTCAATCAAAACCAGAAGAACGTCGTTCAATTTTCGAAGAGGCTGCTGGTATTGCGAAGTACAAAGCTCGTAAAGTTGAAACAGAAAACAGACTTGAGAGAGTAAGGGAAAATTTAAGTCGTGCTACCGACATTTTAACTGAAGTAGAACGCCGTCTTGGACCTCTTAAACGTCAAAGTGAAGATGCTAAAAAGTACTTAGAATATAGAGACGAATTAAAAGCTCTTGAAATCAATGCTTACATTTATCAATATGACCATGCATCTAGCATTAAGAAAGAAATTAATGAAAAATTAACTGGTTACAAAGATAACCTTAATGTTTTAACTAATTCATTAGAAACTGAGCAAGCAAAGTATGACAAATCTTTAAATGAAATTAACGCGCTCGACAGAAAAGCAAATGAAATTCACGAAGAAGTTTTACGTCATACCATTGCTCTTGAAAAACGTCAAAGTGACAGTAGATTATTAAACGAACAAACAAAGCATTTACGAGAGCAAATTGAAAGACTTACTAATGAATTAAATCAGTACGAACTTGATTTAAAACAACGTACAGTTTTAGTTGAAAATGCTAGTTTACAAAAGAAAGACGAAGAAGAAGCTTTAAGAAAGTTAAGAGAAGAAAGGGATGTAAACACTGAAAATTACTTAAAATTAGTTGATGAAATTTCATTAACTGAAGGAGCAAAAGAAGAAAGCCAAAAGAATATCATTGACAACCTTTCAAAACTCACTGACATCAAGGCAAATTTGTCTGGATACAAAGCAAAACGCGAAACATTGATGGAAAATATTTCTCAAGATAAATTAAAACTCGAAGAAGCTAACAAGGAAAAATTGAATTCTGAATTGGAATTTAGAGATTTGGATAAAATTGTAAGTGACCTTTATTCTTCGAAACAAGCGAAAGAGAAAAATATTGTTAGTCTTCAAGAAAAAATGCAAACATTGACAAGTTCAATTGAAAATTTAAATTCAGACATTTATTCATTAAAAACTGCTATTTCAAATGATACTAACAGAAAGAATATTTTAGTAAATTTACAAGCGGACTTTGAAGGTTATCAATTTGCAGTTAAACGTTTACTTCAAGAGGGTAAGAAAAACCCTGTTTTATCTAAAGCTATTAAAGGAGTTGTTGGAAACATTATTAGTGTTGACGAGAAATTCCAAACAGCCATTGAAATTGCTTTAGGCGGAAGCATTCAAAACGTTGTAACTCAAAATGAAGAAGACACAAAAATCTTAATCAACTACTTAAAAGAAGCAAAAGTAGGACGAGCAACATTCCTTCCAATTAGTGCTGTAAAACCTAGATTTTTGTCTAGTTCTGACAGAAAATTCTTGTCTAGCAAGGGAGTGTATGGAGTAGCTAACGAATTAGTAAAAACTGATTCTATGTATCGTCCTGTTATCGACAGTTTGCTTGGAAACACTGTAGTTTGTGAGAATTTAGATGATGCTGTTGCTATTGCAAAATCTAGTGGTTATGCGTTTAGAATTGTAACACTTGAAGGCGACATTTTATCACCACAAGGCAGTATGTCTGGTGGTAGCAAGAAAAGTAACGATAGCTCTCTTTTAAATAAAGACAAAGAGATTAAAAATCTTACTAAAAACATTGATGATAATACAAAAGAATTAGAAATTTTAACAGAAGAATATAATTCTCAAATTCAATCAATGAACAAGATAAAAGAATTGCTTGCAAACGAAAGAGAAACTTTGACTTCAATTAACAGTGATTACTACACAAACAACACTAAACTTGAAGGATTAAAAAGTTTAATTGAAACCAAGAGTGAACAAATTTTCTCAATTACAAGTCAAATTAAAGTTGCTGAAGATATGGTTGAAAGCTTGAGTTCTCAAATTGATTCTATTGACCAAGTAGAACAAGATTATCACACAGCACAAGCGCAAGCAGGAGCTGAAAGAGAAACTAAAAATTCAGTATACGTTGAACTTAAAAAACGTAAAGAAGATTACATTGAAATGATGACATCTTCTCGTGTAGACATTGCTTCAAAAGAAGAAAAAATACGTGCGTTAAGTAAAGATATTGAAAATAACAGTGTTGAAATTGAAGGACTCAACGCAAACATTGAAAGAGTCAAGAGAGAATTGGAATCAGAACAAAAAGTTTTCGATGAAGTCGTTGCTATGAACATTAGCAAAGAAGACAAAGAGGAAACTGCTTCTCTAGAAGCAAAACTTCAAGAATTAAATGGTAAAATTTCTCAATTTGATGACTTTAAAGCTTCACTTATGCGTGAGCTTAAAGATTTGGATGAGAAAAAATCAAACATTACAAACGACATTTCTCGTATGAACAACAAAATCTATCAAGAAGAAGCAAAACTTCAAAAAGTAGATATTGATATTGAAAACATGCAAGAAAGAATTTACGAAGAATACGAGATGACATATAATGATTGTCTTCCTTTCAAAGCTCAAGACGAAAATTATGACATTAAGGAAAATCTCTCTCGAATCAGTAGACTTAAAGGTCAAATTACATCTCTTGGATACGTAAACGTAAATGCTATTGAAGAGTACAAATCTGAAGGTGCAAGATTTGAAGAGATGAACGGTCAAATTGAAGACTTGAAGAGAGCAGAAGAAGATGCTGTTAAGATTATCAAAGACTTGTCAATGGAAATGCTTGATAAATTCAACACTGAATTTGTTAAAATTCAAGAGAATTTCACAAAAGTATTCAAAGAATTGTTCGGTGGCGGAAATGCAAGACTTGAACTTCTTCCAAGCGATGATCCGCTTACTGCTGGAGTTGAAATTATTGCTCAACCACCTGGAAAAGTTTTGTCTAACATTACACTTCTTAGTGGTGGAGAAAAGACAATGACAGCAATTGCTATCTTGTTTGCAATTTTAAAATTAAAGCCAATGCCTTTCTGTTTCTTAGACGAAATTGAAGCGGCTCTTGATGACGCAAACATTGATAGATACGCAAAATACTTAAAGCGTTTCAGTGATGACACTCAATTCATTGTTATTACACACAGAAAACCAACAATGGAAGTTGTTGACACATTGTATGGTGTAACAATGGAAGAAAAAGGTGTTAGTAAAATAGTTTCAGTAAAACTCGCTGAAGCTGTAAAACAAGTTAATGCCAACTAACAATATGCATTGCAGTTAGTGTTAAAAATACACAATATATAGTAACATGGAGTAAGTATGGGAATATTCAAAAAGTTTTTTGAAAAGTTAAAATATACATTCAAAAGAACTGAATTAAATGATGATTTTTATGACGAACTAGAATCTGTTTTGGTGTCCAGTGATATGGGTGTAGAAACCGCTATGGACATCATGGATGAACTTAGGGATATTTGTAAGGCTAAATTAATTAAAGAAGCAGATTTGGCTGAAAAAGAATTAAAATCACTCTTAATTCAAAAACTTGAAGCCGAGAAAGTAGATTTTAAATTCCCACTTATCATAACGGTTGTTGGAGTAAATGGTGTTGGTAAGACTACATCAATTGCAAAGATGACAAAATACTTTTTAAACAAGAAAAAATCAGTAATGCTTGCCGCAGGTGACACGTTCCGTGCGGCAGCTACTGAGCAACTTAATATGTGGGCAGACAGACTTAAAGTGAAAATAGTGAAACAAGGAGAGGGTGCAGATTCTGCTTCTGTTGTGTTTGATGCGATTAAAAGCGCAAAGGCTAAAAATACAGATGTTTTAATCGTTGACACTGCTGGTCGTCTTCACACTAAAACCAACCTTATGAAAGAGTTGGAAAAAATCAATAATATTGTAAATAGAGAGTACCCAGAAGCAATGAAATTAAATTTAATTGTTTTGGATGCATCGATCGGACAAAATTCAATTGCTCAAGTAAAAGCTTTTAAGGATAGTGTTGATATTGACGGAATTATTTTAACCAAGCTTGATGGAACAAGTAAAGGTGGAGTAGTTTATCCAATTATTAATGAATTACATGTTCCGATTATATTTACAGGGTTTGGTGAAACTGTAGAAGATATGGACGTGTTTGATCCTGAGAATTTTGTTGAGAAAATATTAATGTAAGGGTGCTCGAAGATTTGCCGTTCACTAAACGGACGTTTGCAAGCGCAAATCCTAAGTCGTTCAGGCAAAAACTTCTCGCACTGGGTTAAAAGGTGTTTAAAATAAAGAGGGAATCAGTTTTTTACCGCTCACTAAACGGTCGTTTGCATGCGCAAATCCTAAGTCGTTCGGGCAATAAATCTTCGACTATGTTAAGAAGTTTTATTTAGGAGAAAATATGGATAATATAAAAAATCAAATTAAAAATTTTAAACCGTTCAATGAACAAGAAGAAAAGGATAAAGAATATTTGTTGAAATTTATCGACTCTTTTGATGATACGTTAACAAGAGAAAATATATTTGGTCATTTTTGTGCTTCAGCATTTGTTCTTAATAAAGAGAGAACAAAAATCTTGTTAGTTGATCATAATATTTTTAAGGGCTATATATTTCCAGGCGGGCATGTAGACGGAGAAAAGGATTTCTTAAAAGTTGCACTTGAAGAAGTTGAAGAAGAAACGGGAGTAAAAGCAAAACCTATAAACAATGAAATATTTTCGTTGTGGACTTGCGCTGTATCAAGACATATTAAAAATGGGAAATTTATTCCGTCACATATACATTTAGATGTTAATTTCTTGTGTGAAGCGGATGAAAGCGAAAAGTTAACTATAAAACCAGATGAAAATAAAAATGTTATTTGGGCGGATATCAATGAAATCGGAAAATCGATCAAGTTAGTTGATTTCTTCCAATTAGAATATGAAAAATTCTTGCAAAAGTTAAAGGTACTCAATGAAAATTAAAGTTGTGACAATCTGTGGTGGTTTAAAGTTTCAAAAAGAAATGCAATCAATTTCAAGGGATTTAACTTTAAATAATGGTTGGTGTGTAATTCAGTGTGTTTACGAAATAGACAAAACAAAAATCACACAATTGGAAATTGACAATATGGTCAAAGCTCATTACAAAAAAATTGAAATTTCAGATGCGATTTATGTGGTCAACATTAATGGCTACATTGGAAATTCTACAAAAAATGAAATTGAATACGCAAAATCTTTAAACAAAGAAATCATTTATCATGAGGAAAGGTAATAAAAGTGAATTTAGAAGAACAAGTTGAAATTTCCATATTATTTAAGTATTATGGAAAATTGTTAACTGAAAAACAACAGGAAGCAATCAGAATGTATGTTGATGACAATTTGTCACTTGGCGAAATAGGGGATGAACTAAGCATTACAAGGCAAGGGGTGAAAGATGCGTTAGATAAGGCTATTTTGTCTTTAAAAAAATACGAAGATAATTTAGGATTTATTAAACGTGACGAAAAAATACGAGCCAACTTAAAAAATACAGATGAAAGCATTAAAACTAAAATTATATCTATCTTGGAGGACATCTAATGGCATTATTTTCAGGCTTAAGCGAAAGATTAAATCACATATTTAGCAAAATGACTAAACACGGCAAATTGACTGCTCTAGAAATTAAGGAAGCAATGAGAGAAATTCGTATTGCGTTACTAGAAGCCGATGTTAATTTTTCTGTTGCAAAAAATTTCATAGCAAAGGTTAGCGAACTTGCAGTTGGCGAAGAAATATTAAAAAGTTTAACTCCAACACAACAAGTAATCAAAATCGTCCGCGATGAATTAACTTCTTTAATGGGAGGAGACAATCAAAAATTGGAAGTTGCATCAAAACCTCCTACAATTATTATGATGTGCGGTCTTCAAGGTAGTGGTAAAACTACCATGTGTGGTAAACTTGCTTTGAAACTAAAAAAAGAGGGCAAAAAACCTTTGCTGGTTGCGTGTGACGTATATAGACCAGCAGCAATTGATCAACTTAAAGTTCTTGGTAAATCTATTCAAATTGATGTTTTTGAAAAGGGTACACAAAATCCTGCAAAAACTGTGAAACAAGCAGTTGAGTATGCAAACAAATTTGCTCTTGACACTGTTATTATTGATACTGCCGGACGACTTCAAATCGATGAAAAATTGATGGACGAATTAAAGGAAATCAAAAAGGTTGTTGATCCAACCGAAATTTTGCTAGTAATTGATTCTATGATTGGTCAAGAAGCAGTTGCAGTTTCTACAGCGTTTAATGACGCTTTGGATATCACAGGAGTTGTTTTAACTAAAGTTGATGGAGACAGCCGTGGAGGTGCTGCGCTTTCAATTAAAGCAGTTATGGGTAAACCTATTAAATTTATTGGTGTAGGTGAAAAACTGACTGATTTAGAACCTTTCTATCCAGACAGAATGGCGTCTAGAATTTTAGGTATGGGAGACGTTTTAACTCTTATCGACAAGGCGCAAGAAGCAGTTGATGAAGAAACTGCAAAAGAAATGGAAAGAAAATTCCGTGAAAACAGTTTCGACCTTAACGATTACATTGAGCAAGTAAATTCTCTTAAGAAAATGGGTGGTATTAAATCTGTTCTTTCTATGATTCCAGGAATTGGTGGAAAGTTAAAACAGATTGAAGACCAAATTGATGATAAAGCGCTAGAAAAAAACAAGGCAATAATTCAATCGATGACAACAAAAGAGAGAATGAATCCTGAAATCATAAACGGAAGCCGTCGCCAAAGAATTGCAAAAGGTGCAGGTGTTCAAGTAAGCGATGTAAACCAATTAATTAAGCAATTCAATCAATCAAAAGAAATGATGAAAATGATGAAAAATCCGAAAGCCCATGGAGGAAAAATGGCAATGATGAAGAAACTCATGGGAGGAGGATTTTAGAAATTAAGAATGGAAAGTGAAGAATTGAGTTAAATTTAAAATCATTTTGGATGATTTTACTGAATTTAACTTGAGGAAAGAAACTCGAAGAATTTAGCAATGCATTAATTACTAAATATTCTGTTAAACAAAAAAATTTTATTTATTAATAAAAAAAATGATAAAAAGAGAGAAAAAATCAACATTTTCTTTCTTTTTTGTTGTTTTTTAAAAATTTTTTTCATTTTTCCTTAAATTTGTTTTATTTTCGACAATTTTTTGATATTATATAAGCATATGATGAAAAGAGAAAATATTAGTTCAGTGTTAATATTTTTGCAAGCAATACTATTAACTACAATAGTTGTGTTTTTTGCATTAGCAGTTGGTAGTTTTAATTTACCATTTAATGCATTTAAGGTTTTCAAAAGTTTAGCGCAAGTGTTAGTATTTTCATGTATTCCATATGTTGCTTTTGCGTTTAACATAAAAACAACTAAAACTTTGCAAGTTTACATTTTAATTGCATTTTTAGGTCATTTGTTGGGCGGAAATGTTTTTAGATTGTATGCAACTTGTTGGTATTACAGCTTTGTTTTACATATGGTGAACAGTGCAGTTATTGGAATTATAATTTACAATCAAATTCACAAAAAATGTCCAAATCATAGCAAACAATTTTTGTTTCTTATGACCATGTGCGCAGTTCTCGCTGTTGGCGTGTTGTGGGAATTGTTTGAATATTTTAATGATATTGTGTTTGCTTCTAAAAACATGCAAAGAACAATAAATTCAATAACACATGAGCCATTCGTTGGGAAAAGGGCAATTAGAGATACGATGATTGATTTCTTAATGGATATGGCTGGAGGTGTCTTGTCTTGTGGTTTGGCTTTAATTCCGATTAAAGGAAAACCAATGCATAAGTATTTTCAAGTAGATTTTCCTGAGAAAATTAGTAATTGTTTAAAGTTTAAGCGTGCAAAGAAGAACGAGAGCAAAACTGTCGAAGTTGAAACGAACAAAATTTATGACAAAGATGAAAATAACGAAGTTTAAAGATATTCCTAAAATTTAAGGAATATTTTTTAAAAAACACTTTACAAACTAAAAAGATTGTGTTATAATGTAAAGCGAAAATACTTTACAAGGTATTAAAAGGAGAAAATTATGGCAGTTAAGATTAGATTAACTCGTTTAGGCGACAAAAAATCTCCATTCTATCGTGTAGTTGTTGCTGATGCTAGAGTTGCAAGAGACGGAAAATATATCGAACAAATCGGTACTTACAATCCTCTTACTAACCCAGCTGAAATTAAAATCAACAACGAATTAGCTGAAAAATGGCTTAAGAATGGTGCTCAACCTACAGAAACAGCTAAAGCATTACTTCAAAGAGTTGGTGTTTTAGAAGTTAAGGGTAACAGCGTTGCTAAAACAAATGATAAAAAGAAAAAGAAAGCATAAGGAGTAAGTTATGCAAGAAATGTTAGAGTACATCGTTAAAAATCTTGTTGACAATCCTGATGCTGTTGAAATTAACGTTGAAAATCAAGGTAAAACAAAAGTTTTCAAAGTAAAGGTTGAAGCTAAGGACTTAGGAAATGTCATCGGTCGTGGCGGTAGCATTGCTAACGCTATCAGAACTGTTGTTAGATCTACTGGTGGCAAAGAAAGATTAGTCATTAAGTTTGAAGAAAAATAATCGGTTTAACCGATTATTTTTTAGCAAAAAAATAAAAGGCATTTTATATTATTTTAATAATGCCTTTTATAATTAAACAAGTTTATAATATATGCTCTTCATCTTCGGAATAGAAAGATGGTTGAGTTGTTTTAGGTTGTAGAGTTGTCATTATTGATGATTCTTTTTTGACTGAAGTTTGACTGATTTGTGTTAATTCAGATTCGTTGATTTTTTCGCCAACAGGGATTTGTGTTAAAGGTTGTTTTTCGAGAAGATCTTCCTCAACTTTTTCCAAAGAGTACAAGTCAAACTTTTCTCCGGGTTGTAATCCTTTTAGTTTAGCCATTATTTGTAACATTTCAAAACTATCTGGAATACTTATAAATTCTAACTCACTTGCTGGAACATTAACTTTTGTTGAAACTAAATCAGAACAATTAGAAGGATGTTTTCCACCTGAAGAATGAGCAAAGAAAGTGCCAATAGCCCATATAAACATATCTCCTTTAGCTTGAAGTTCTAAATAATCTCTTAAAGGCATTGCTGTCCTATGTGCAAATGCATTGCTTGCATTTAAAACATATTTTTTAGAATTTATAGGAATTAATGCTATTTGTGGTCTTTTAGAACATAGTTTTGTAATAACTTTTCTTGCATTTTCTATAATTGCGGGTTGTTCTTCTAATCTAAAATTTTTATTGATTTTATCAATGGCAACCCTTAAATAATAATCTTCTTTTTTTTCTCCAACTAAAACTGGTAAGGGATTTTCGCCTTGGTTTAAGGGTCCATGAAATAGTCGTTCTGGAGATTGTTGCATAGCATAATATATAGAATTTGAACCTGGACTTGTGTAATATATTTCCGAAGAGTCTCTAGATTGATTTTTTAAAAATTCTGATGTTCCTAAAGCTTTTTCGAGTTTTTCTAGTTCAGTTCCTATAACTCTATCATAATTTTTATCGCTTCCCAAACCATTTTTCTTTATCATTGGCAAATTAAAACCATTGAAAGAGTGAGTGACAACGCCCTCATCAATAATGTTCCTTACTAATGCATCTTGCACTTTTTCATTACGTTTCATATTTTTTGGTTTAGGCTCTTGCTTTATAAGTTTAAGTAATTCTTTATAAGAATAAGTTTTCGTATCCCTTGTTGAAATGTAATAGGCTAATATTTCTCCCATAATATGTTGCATATTCTCAAGATTGTCGCAATTTTTTATCATTTCTTCTATAAAAGTTTTATCTTGAAAGATTTTATTTAGTGTTGTAGCTAATTTTTTAATACTTTTCATACTATTCATTATACCATAAAAACTTGATTTATCAAGTATTTAGCGAGAAAATATATTAATAGAAGACTAAATACTTTACTGATAGATAGTGTAAGCTGAAAACTGTTAAGTATACTTCTATTTTTTTCATTAATAATTATTCATGCATTTTATAAAATTATAAAAATTTGAGTATAAAAAAAATTTAATTTTTTGGATATATTTACAATAATTGTTGACAAAAATAAAAAGATTTTATATAATAATAAAGCATAGGGGAGTGGCTCAACGGTAGAGTAGTGGTCTCCAAAACCATTGGTTGCGTGTTCGAATCGCGTCTCCCCTGCCAAATTTCTCGAACTTTCAAGTTCGATTTTTTATTTAAACAAATTTTTTCAAATATTTTTTTAATGTAATAATTAGATTTTTTTGTACGCTTGAATAGGATATTTAGTTATACAATAAAAAATCACACCAAATATTTGGTGGATTTTTTGAGTTTTATCTATTTGTTGTTGATTGAGGGCTAACGGCAGTTGGATATAATGGAAGTTCGAAAACTCCTGGACAAATGTCGTCGCCTGTAAATGGAGTGCAAGGTGGGATAGGGCAATAGCCATAACTTGGAACAAGAACATCTACTACTGCTACAACTTTTAAAATTGTTGTAACGCACGCAGAAATCGTAAATCCGCCGGTTGTAGGGTTGTAACTTCCTTCTGCAATCACAGCACTTCCAAACGCAATTACGTCAATAGGTGTAAGACTTGGTTGTGGAACGTACAAGATTACATCTTGGTTTAATGAAATTGTGCCCGTTGCTGTTCCCGGCGTGTTGTTCGCATCAGTATATGTAACTGTTACTGGAATGTTAATTGTTGCTTGAACACGTGCGAAGTTTGGTCTGTCGTCAAATCGAGTAATAACAAGATTTGAAATTGTAGTTGTGCCTCCAAGAGAATTTCCGCTTACAAAGTTAAGTGGAGTTGTTGGATTTGCTGGATTAAAATCTGTTAAAGTAAGTGAGTAATTTTCAATTTGACTTTGATTCATGCATGCGTCAAAAACTTTTGTTGCTTGAATGCAAATTCTTTCACACAGTCCGTTAGTCACATTGTTCGTTTGACCAGGGAATATTCCAGGTCTAGAATCTGTATAAAAAGACATGTAAATAAACCTCCTAATGATATTATATTTTATTCATTTTGTTTTAAATGTGTGAGAAGAATTGAAAATGTTTGACGAAGAAAATTTTTTATGATAAAATTAATAAAGGAGAAATTATGAATATCTATTCGATTAGTGATTTACATCTTGATATTAATAACACTAAACCAATGGATATTTTTGGTCCGTCTTGGGTTGGATATATTGACAAAATTGTAGAAAATTGGAACGAAATAGTTGATGAAGACGACATTGTAGTTCTTGCTGGCGATTTATCGTGGGCAATGAAATTAGAAGATGTTGTGCCCGACTTTGATTTTCTACACAAGTTAAAGGGTAAAAAAATTATTGTTCGTGGTAATCATGATTATTGGTGGAGCAGTTTAAATAAGGTTCGTTCGTCACTCCCAGAAAGCATTGTAGCTCTTCAAAATGATGCTGTAAAAATTGGGAATTATATCTTTTGTGGGAACAGAGGATGGCAAATTCCAGAAGGAAAGTTTGACACAGAAGAAAACAGAAAATTGTATGCAAGAGAATTAATTAGACTTGATTTATCACTAAAAAATGCAATGAAATTAAAAAAGGATAATGAAAAAATTGTGTTTGTCACACATTTCCCGCCGTTCAATAACAAAAGAGAGCCTAGTGAATATACAAAAAAACTGACTGAAGCTGGAGTAGATATTGTAATTTTTGGACATTTACATGGTTACGTTAACCCTAAAATGATTTATAACGAAATTGATGGAGTTAAGTATTATTTAACAAGTTGCGATGCTGTAAAAAATAAATTGGTAAAAATAGATTAGGAGATTATGGAATTTAATCATATTTCAGTGCTTAAAGAAGAATCGATTGCTGGACTAAACATTCGTCCAGACGGTTTTTACGTCGATTGTACGACCGGAGGAGCAGGGCATTCAAAGGAAATTGCAAAAAGGCTCACAACGGGAAGGTTGATTTGTATTGACAAAGATTTAGATGCTTTGTCCGTAGCTAAAGAACGTCTTAAAGAATTTGACTGTGTTACATTTGTTAACAATAATTTCGCAAATATTGATGAAATTTTAGATGAATTAGGAATTGACAAAGTAGACGGAATTTTAGCAGATTTAGGAGTTAGTAGTTATCAAATCGACACTGCTGAACGTGGTTTTTCATTCATGAGAGATGCTCGTCTTGATATGCGTATGGACAAAAACGCAAAACTAGACGCTTATTATATTGTAAACAATTATTCTGAAAACGATTTGGCAAAAATCATGTTTACTTATGGAGAAGAAAAGAATTCAAGACAAATTGCTAGAAAGATTGTGAAACAACGCGAAGTTAAACCTATTGAAACAACTTTTGAATTAAGGGATATTGTAGTTTCAAGTTATCCGCCTAAATTTCAAGGAAAAACAAGTTTGCCAAACAAAGTTTTCCAAGCAATACGTATTGAAGTTAACAATGAAATGAACGATTTGGAAAAAGCAGTTGAAAAAATGTTGTCAAAATTAAACAAATTTGGTAGACTATGTATAATTACATTCCATCCATTGGAAGATAGAGTGGTGAAACTGAGTTTTAAAGAGCATGCAACTGATTGCATTTGCCCGCCCAGAATACCGATGTGCGTGTGTAATCATAAGGCCGACATAAAGCTCATAACTAAGCATCCGATTGTTCCGACGGATAATGAATTACTAGGAAATTCTAGGTCTGCAAGCGCAAAACTTAGAATTGCAGAAAAATTGTAAAGGGGAGAAATGGATTTCGAAAGGGAGAGAGAAAGCGAACTAAACACTTCTGTTGATGTTGAAACTCAAAGTGAACGCAAAATCAAATTTGAAGATTTGCCTAACATTGAAGAGATGATCAAAAGTGAACAGACAGTGCAAAACGAAACAAAGTTTGAAGGCTTAACCAAAGTTGAGCCTAATGTTTTAAGCGAAAATCGAACTTTTAAAAAGAAAGAAGATCAAAAAAAATCCTTTATAAAAAAGAGAATTAAAACCATAAGTGGTGTATATATCGCAATCACAACACTAATTCTTGTTTTAGTTGGAGTTAACATTTTTACATTAGTTGCATTGAATAAAGAGATTGATGCGAACAAAGCAACAATGCAAAGAGAAAGTGTCGCGCTTGAGTACGAAAAGACTGACATTCCGTCCAACGCTAGTGAATCTTTTGAAATTTCACTAAACGAACCAAGAGATTATTCAGATGATTATCAAGAATTAACATTCTTAGATAAAATGACAATCTTCTTTAGAAATTTACTTGGCTAATTCTAAATCTTAGTTTCCAAAATATAATATTACATGAGGAAATTTAAGACTTTTTACAATATATATTCAATGCAAAAGCGCTTTGTTGCTCTTTTGCTTATAATCCTTGTCTTGTTTGTTAGTCTACTTGCAAGGATTTTTTATTTGCAAATTATTACAGGAAAACATTTGCAAGCAATGGCAAGTGAGGAGTGGCTAAGAGATCTCCCTTTGAGTAGCAAGCGTGGTGAAATTTACGATTCAAACGGAGTGAGCCTTGCAACAACAATCACTACATATGATGTGTATGTTAGAGCAAGAAATGTTGAAAATGCTCAGGAACTAGCATCTGCCTTAAGTTCTAGATTAAACTTAGATTTTGATAACGTTTTGAAAAAAATTACAAACATTAAGCAAAGCGAAGTGTTAATTAAGATGCAAGTAGATGAAAATGTAGCAAAAGCTTTAACGAAGTATCCTGGAGTTTGCCTTTCTCAAAATGTAGCAAGAGTTTACCCATATTCTAATCTTCTAACTCAAGTTTTGGGCTATTGCACTATTGACAACATAGGACAAGCGGGGCTTGAAAGCTACTATGATAAATACTTGAAAGGAATAGACGGAAAAAGTTTGACTCAAACAAATGCGCAAGGTAAGGAAATTGATAATTCGCTAGACTATTATATACCAAGTGTAGCGGGAGCGAATTTAACAACTACAATAGATGTTCAAATGCAAGCAATTTTAGAAAAAGAACTTTCTGTCGCTTTAGAAGAAAACAAAGCGTTAGGAGTTAGTGGGATAATAATGGACGCTAAAACTGGCGGAATTAAGGCAATGACATGCCTTCCATCTTTTGATTTAAATGATGTCCCTAGAAATGATATAAATTTACTTCAGTCAATGACCAAAAATTCAACAGTTGTAGATGTTTATGAACCTGGAAGTACGTTTAAACTTATTACATTAGCATCTGCGTTAAATGAAGGATTAACAAACGAAAATGAGAGATTTTTTTGTGGTGGTAGATGTACTGTAGATGGCGAAACAATTAAATGCTGGAAATCTACAGGTCACGGAAGTTTAAATCTAACAGAAGCATTCAAAAATAGTTGTAACTGTGTTTTTGTTCAACTGGCTTTACGTTTGGGAGTTGAAAAATACTATGAGTATCTAGACTTGTTTGGAATAGGAGAAAAAACGGGAATTGACATTTCAAGTGAGTCTAGCGGAATAGTCATGAATAAAGATAGTGTTAAAGTTGTTGATTTGGCGAGAATCGGATTTGGACATGCGGTGGCGGTCACCGAATTGCAAATGGCTAGTGTTTATGCAAAAATTACAACAGGTTATGATGTTACTCCGCATATATTAAACGAAATTAAAACTGAAAACCGAACATTGTACAAAACAAATCTGACTAAATCAAAGTTAGAGCTAAAGGAGAGCACTATAAAACTTGTTAATTCAATGCTATCGAATAATGTGAATAGTGAAGAAAACTTAACATTTGTTGCGGGCTTTGATGTAGGAGGGAAAACCGGCACGGCTCAAAAATACGCAGAAAACGGAAGCATAGCAACTGGGAAATATATATCAAGTTTTATAGGAACATTTCCTGCTAGTAATCCGGATTATGTGTTAATAGTTTGCATCAACGAACCAAGCGCAGGTGCATACTACGGAGGTGTGGTTGCTAAACCTGTTGGACAAAGAGTTTTTAATTCTATTTTTGAAATTAAAGCAATCGAACCAACGGATGAAACGCAAAAATCTCTTGTGCCAACGATTGAAATGCCTAATTTAGTAGGCTTGACCGTAGCGGAAGCGTCTGCAAAACTTAAAACCTTAGGATTGAACGCAAACTACAGCAGTGAGGGAGAATATGTTTTAAGCCAACTACCTCCAATGGGTACTAAATTGTTTTTGGGAGAAATAGTTTATTTGATTTTAGGATAACATTTTGTCTAATTTTGTAAGCGGAATGCTAATCTTCTTTTTATATGCTACATTAGAAACAAGGAGTGTTTTATGAAGCTGTATGAAATAATATCAAATATGAAGTTTGTTGGGATAAAAAATTACAAAGATGTCGACATTGATGCTTTAACTTGTGACAGCAAAGAAATTGTTAATAATGGAATATATTTTTGTATTAAGGGAATGAATTTTGATGGTCATGACTTTGCTGAGGAGAGTTTATCTAACGGTGCTGTCTGCTTAGTAGTTGAAAAGTACTTAAATCTTCCTGTTCCTCAAATTTGTGTTAACAATGTGAGAGTTGCAATGTCTTACATTAGTTCAATCTTTTTTGAAACGTATAAATCCAATATGAAGTTTGTGGGAATTACTGGAACTAATGGGAAAACAACTACAACATATATCATAAAAGAAATATTGTCAAAAATGGGCAAATCTGTTGGATTAATCGGAACAGAGGGAATTCATATTAACAAATTGTCACTTCCTGCAATGCTCACAACTCCCGATCCTATTGCTCTTCATAAGGTTATTAGAGAAATGGAAAGTAACGGCTGTGAGTACTGCGTTATGGAAGTTAGTGCTCATGCAATAGCATTGAACAAAATTGATAATATTTTTTACGATGTAGTTGCTTTAACCAATATAACAAAAGATCATTTAGATTTCTTTCACACTATGGAGAACTATGCAAAAGCTAAACAGTCTTTGTTTGATTACAAGCATGCTAAATCCGGTGTTGTAAACATTGATGCAAAATATGGCAAAGAAACAATGAAAAAATCGAGCATTGAAGTTTTGTCAGTTGGAAAAGATGCTCGAGTTTCAATTGTTGGACAAATATATTCTTTAAAGGGAACTCAATTTAAAATTAAAATCAATGACAAAATTTACTTAGGAAACACTAATCTAATTGGAGAATACAATTTGTATAATCTAATTACAGCTATTTCATGTTTGATAAATTTAGGGTTTGAAATTTCGACTCTGTTAGATGTTGTAAAAGATTGTGAATTTTTTGTACCTGGAAGGTTAAACATTTTAAATACAGACACAGATTATAAAGTAGTTATTGATTACGCACACACTCCAGACGGAATAAAAAATGTACTTTCTGCAATAAAATCATTAAACAAAGGTAAAGGAAATATTATTACTGTTTTTGGATGCGGAGGGAACAGAGATAAAACAAAGAGAAGTGAAATGGGATCGGTGGCGGTTAATTTGAGTGATCAAGTAATTGTTACTAGCGACAATCCTAGAAATGAAAATCCTGACATGATAATTGACGACATTACAAAGAATTTAAATGGGCTTGATTATCTTCGTATTGTAGACAGAAAAGAAGCGATAGAGTATGCATTAAGCATTGCTGAAGCAAATGATATAATTGCAATTTTGGGTAAAGGGGCAGAAACCTATCAAGAAATTAATGGGATAAAATATCATTTTAGTGACTATGAAGTGGTAGATGAGTATTTGTATAAAATAAAAGAGGATAAATTAAAAGCATGATAAAACTTTTACTGGCTTTTTTGACTAGTTTTTTGATTTCGGTAATTTTGATGCCATATATAATCAAGTTGCTAAAAAAAATGAGCGCTGGTCAAACTATTTTAGGTTATGTAGAGAATCATAAAGAAAAAAATGGAACTACCACAATGGGTGGGGTACTTTTTCTCACCGTTCCACTATTTCTTTCGTTTATGTTCTTAAAGTTTGACAAGTTTTGGTTTGTAACTATATTGGTTAGCGTGTTTTTTGGCGTGCTGGGTTTTTTAGATGACTTTTTGAAAGTTAAAAACAAGCAAAATTTAGGACTTAAACCTTATCAAAAAATTGTGGGACAACTAGGAATTTCTGTTATTTTTGCTATGTTTGTTTTCTTTTCGCAAAATGCGGGAAATATTTTTGCTCTTTTTTCGACTAAGTCAATCGATTTAAAATTTTTTGTTATTCCTTTAATTATTTTAGTTTTAATAGCTTGTTCAAACAGTGTTAATTTAACCGATGGACTCGACGGTCTTGCTGGAAATGTAAGTTTATTTTATTTAATCTTTTTCACATTGATTTCAATTGTGATTTCAACTAAATTGTATAATGCTGGAGAAACAGGACAAATACTAACGCAAATCGAAAGTATAAACACTTTGAACATGTTATTTATTGGCTCAATACTAGCTTTTTTAATGTTTAACACTAACAAAGCAAGCATTTTCATGGGGGACGTGGGGTCTCTTTGCCTTGGTGGATATATCGGCGCAAGCGCTTGTGTTTTAGGTTTAGAGTTAATTTTACCAATACTTGGATTTTGCTTTGTTTTTAGTGCAATTTCTGTAATTATGCAAGTAATTTATTTTAAATTAACGAAAAAAAGAATTTTTAAGATGGCGCCATTTCATCATCATTTACAGTTGTCTAATTTAAGTGAACCGAAAATTGTTGCAATTTATTCTGCTGTCACTAGTGTTTTAGGAGTTATTTGCCTAATATTTTACCTTTTGTAATAATTCTTAAATTAAAAAATATTATTAATTAGGTGAGTATGAAAAATTATTTTAAAAATAAGTTAGTTTTAGTGTATGGTTTGTCTCTATCTGGAGAATGGGCCACAAAACTTTTATTAAGACTTAAAGCAAAAGTTTTTCTCTATGATGACGACAGAAAAAAACTAAATGGAAAATTTAAAAATTGTTTTGTGGTGACAGAGTTAAATGAAAGTCTGATTGCAAAATTTGATTATTTAATTGTTTCTCCTTCAATAGAAAAAGATAATGAGTTTTTAACTTTAGCAAGAAATAATTATGTAAAAATAATGAGTGAATTAGAGTTTGCGTCTGCTTTTTGTAAAGATCTTGTTGCAGTCACAGGGACTAATGGTAAAACTACGACAGTTGAAATGATTAGTTCAGTCTTAAATCAAAAAAGAAAATCAGTACCTTGCGGTAATATTGGTTATCCAGTGTCAAGGGCAGTCCTTGAAAAGAAAAAGCATTTAAAAGTTGTTGAAGTTAGTAGTTTTATGATGGAAAATTCAAAAACATTTGCTCCGCATGTTGCAACAATTTTAAACATACAACCCGACCATTTAATTAGGCATAAAACAATGGAAATTTACACGAATGAAAAAATGAAAATTTTAGATAATATTAAACCCAGTGATTACGTGGTGATAAATTTAGATGCAAAAATTAAACCGAAAACGAACGGAAAGACAATTACATATTCTTACTCACATAATGCTGACATTTTTCTAAAAAACGGTTACATTTGCTACAAAGATAAAAAAGTTTTGGCCGTTAATGAGTTAAAAGTTAAAGGTAAGCATAACATCTTAAATTTAATGTGTGCGATTGCTTATGGCATAATTTACAAAGTAAGTTTGAAAAAAATCAAGGAAGCGTTGATTAATTTTAAGTTGGAAAAGTATAGAGTTGAGTATGTTTCAAAAGTAAACAAGATAACATTCATTAACGATAGTAAATCAACAAACATTGCTTCAACACTTGCATGTGTTGAAAGCGTAAAGTCTAGTATTGTGCTTTTGCTAGGAGGCTCAAAAAAAGGGTTGGATTACAAAGAGCTTTTCCTTAAACTTCCTAAAAAAGTTAGACTAATAGTGGCATTTGGCGAAATTAAGGAAGATTTAATTAATGCAAATCAAGAAAAATTCAAAATGTTGGAAGCAGAAAATTTAAAAGAAGCTTTTAATTTAGCAGTTAATCAAGCGAATCAATCGGATAGCGTTGTGCTATCTCCGGCGAGTGCTAGTTATGATGAATTTAGTAGTTACATCGAAAGAGGAATGAAATTTAATGATTTGGTGAAAGAATATGAAAATTCTAAAAAATAAGCACAGCATCATTATTGTTTTTTTAACCGTTTTGATTGCTGTGTTTGGCTGTGTGATGGTGTACAGTGCGAGCAAATACTCAGCTTTTGTTCAATATGGAAACAAGTACTTTTACCTAAAAAAACAAATAATTGGTGTCGCCGTTGGTTTGATAGGAATGGTTGCATGTTCTTTCATAAATCACAAAATTTATAAAAAATTTTATTGGATTTTTTACATTGTTGGTTTTGTCTTTTTGGCTCTAGTTTTTGTACCCGGCCTGTCTAGGACAAGTTACGGAGCAACTCGATGGATTGGGATAGGAGGGCTCACAATTCAACCAAGCGAAATTGCTAAATTTTGTCTAGTTTTTGCTCTTGCTGGACTAATTTCTAATGGTGATTATTTAGAAAAACCTAAAAATATATTGTTGTGTCTTGCTCTTGGTGGAGTATATTGCTTACTCATAATGCTAGAGCCGAACATGTCGATTACAATTTGCGTTGCTTTAACGCTTGTGTTTATGCTTTTTATTGGAGGAATGAGATTAAAGGTTTTTGCTTTGCTTGTAATTCCTGCAATTTTACTAGCAGTCGTTTTGATTGCAATAGAACCTTACAGACTTAGTCGTATTGTCGCCTTTATCAATCCATGGGAAAATCCGCTGGATGAAGGGTATCAACTAATTCAGTCGTTGTACGCAATTGGTGCTGGAGGAATGTGGGGCGTTGGTCTTTTTAATTCAAGACAAGCCGAACTATTTTTACCTTTTAGCGAATCAGATTTCATTTTTTCTATCATTGCAGAAGAATTAGGTTTTGTAGGCTGTTTTGTTTTAGTAATTGCTTTCGTTCTTTTAATTGTAACGATCTTTAAAGTAGGACTTAAATCAGACAGTAAATTTTCAGCCTTCCTTTGTTTTGGAATAGGAGCAGTAATCTCAATTCAAGTTATTCTAAACATCGCCGTCGTCTCCGGCTCAATTCCACCAACAGGGCTTCCGCTTCCGTTCATCTCCGCTGGCTCAACTTCACTACTAGTTTTTATGAGTGCGATAGGAGTTGTTCTAAATGTGGATAGACAGAGTAGGAAGAGTAAAATTTAATTTTTTATTTAAAATGTATACAAATTGTAATCAAAATGTAGACATTTTTTTATTTGTATAATATAATTAAAAAAGTGGGAGGAAAAAATGGGATTTTTTAGTTTTTTTAAAAAGAAAAAAAAGAAACAAGAATACAAGTTGTCTGAAGAAGATTTGAAATGGAACAAAATGTGGGATTTATGGTGCAATGGGGAGATTGAATCTCCGTATCGTGAACTAATGGAGTACTCCGGAGGAATTAATAATGGTGGACATCATATGCATTATGACAATATCGCGGGAAATTCAAATTTAAAAGAATATGTTGACCAGCTAGTGTTGATTTTGCCTGAACCTTTAAAATCAAATGCATTGTTGGCTTACAGAACATATAAAGATGAATTGTCAGGTGAAGATATTGAAACTATGGATAAATGTGATACAGTCTTTTATCAAAATGAAAAATTAATCGACGATTTACTAAAAAATAGGGCTTCAAAAATTGAATTATAAAAATTTCATTAAAACGTTTGACAATTAATTAATATTTTTGTTAATTTAAAAATAAGGTAAACAAAGGAGGGTTTATGAATAAAAAATCATTAATTTTTAGTTATGCTTTAACTGTGCTTTCAGTTGCTACATTGTTAATTATGTTAATGCCAATTCTTGATGGTCTTGGAATGACAATGTTTGGTATGGCAAAAAGTGCGGATAAGTGGTACAACTTTGAGGAGTACCTTTGGGGAATTGGAGCAATTATTGCTTGGGTATGCTTGCCTTTATTAATAGTTAGTTCTATTCTTACATTCTTGAGCGCTTGCGATGTAATTAAATGCAAAGTTCTCGACAAAATTTTGTACATTGTTAATATCGTTTTAGCATCTCTTGTTGTTGCAGTTATCGTGAACTACACATTAGGTTATGCTCGTTCATTGACACACACAGACGGAATTCAATTGTTTAAAGGTACAACATATTTCAAATATGTAACACCTTATTATTTCTGGCACTGTATTTTATCAATTGGAATGTTGGTAGTTGCAATTTTTACAAAAAAGAAATCAAAATAAATCAACTTTTATAGAAAATTTATTTTAATAACAAAAAAAATCCTAAATTAAAGGATTTTTTTTAATTTTATATTAAAAATCAAAGAAGAATTCTTATTATAAAATCTGAGTCAAAAGCAAGTCGTCAATTGAAACGTTAAAAAATTTAGCTATAGTTATAAGGTTAGATGCGGTTGGCTCATATTTTTCATTTTCCCAAAATGAAATCATGCCTTTACTCACATTTAGTTCTTTAGCTAATTCTGGTTGACTTAAATTTTTCTCTCTACGCAACATTTTTAAATTATATGCAAAATAATTCATTAATCTTAGTTTACTAAACTTTTTTATAAATATACTTGACATCTTAGTATGCTAAGATATATAATTTGATTATACAAAAAAATAATTTAGTCTATATTAAATTTAATTGCTATAAAAATATATTTTTGTTAAAATTAAATAAATAAAACATAATATTTATAAGCGTACTAAGGAAAAATACGTGGGGTGGGGCAAGTGTTCAAAAGAGAAAATAGAAAGGAAACAGTGACAAAAAGTATTTCAACAATATTAATGCTGTTGCTGTTTTTTGTTTTAACTTTTATGAGCGTAAAAACCCTTATTGCCTACTTTGAATCAAAAAAAGATTAAAGACTATGACGTACACTTTGCAAATCTCGAGATAGCATTGTACAATGCTAATAACGAAGAATTTACATCAATTAAAGGAGATAGTGTTCCACTAAATGGAATATTACCAGGAGACACAATTCCTATAAACATAGGAAAAGTAGAAAACAAATCTAACACAAGCGTTTATGCTTTAGCAAATTTAGTTGTAACAATAGAACCAATAACACCAAGAACACAAACACTAGTGCTCTCAACGTGGTACAATTTAAACGGAGATAAAATAAAAGTATCTAACTTTGAAAAGAATGAGATACCGGCAACTAAACTAAAAGCAAGTGCTGTAGATTCAGATGGATTTACAATCAACTACACATTGCCAGGAAATAAAGTAACAAATGCATACAAAATGGGAAAAGTCTCAGCAAGCTTTGGAGTGTATGGAATTCAATCGTTCTTACCAGAGATAGAGAATCAAGCAAGAGAGCCAGAATATGAAGTCTGTGAAATAATAGTATCCCGCATAGCCAACCAAGAATTTGAAGAAGAAGCTTATGTAAATTTAACAATGGGGACAGAAACCGGAACAGTTTACTTAATACCAGGGGATGAAAGTTACAATCAAATAATAAAAAACATTAATCGAAATTCATGCGGACTTTACTTAGATGAAGATCTTACAGTTCCAATCGAGACTGTTTATCCAAGCGGAGTTTATGATATTCCAGAAGGAGTTAATGTATACACAAAAGAAGCAACTCTAGACAAATTAGA
>SVIQ01000009.1 GCA_015069415.1 Clostridiales bacterium
TTAGTCAACCCTGACATAACCCCTCCCTAAAATTAATATATATTTAATATTAATTTACCACAATACGACAAGAAATACAAATAAAATACATGTTTTTTTTAAATTTAATTAAAAATATTTTCTACATTTAGTTGCTTTGCAACTAAAATTTTATAATAATAAATAAAAATAAAAAAATCACTAATTTTTAGTGACTTTTTTAGTCTTAAAATAATTATAAATATTTTTTGCGGTAATTTTTGAAACGCCCTTTGTGTTTTCAAGTTGTTCAAGGGTTGCATTTTTTATATTTTCAATAGTTACAAATTCGTTTAAAAGAGCACGACGAACTACCGGCCCTACTCCTTTAATCGCTTCAAGACCTCCCTTATACATGCCTTTCGACCTAAGCTGACGGTTAAATGTTATTGCAAACCGGTGAGCCTCATTTCTTGCAAGCTGAATAAGTCTTAAAGAGTAACTACCTCTTTTTAAAATATATGACATTGATTCGTGAGGTTTAAAGACTTCCTCTTCCCTCTTTGCTAGCGATATCAAGTCGTTTTGAAAGTTAAATTTACTTAACACCTCAACCGCCACCGAAAGCTGACCTTTTCCTCCGTCGATTATTATCAAATCTGGCATATACGAAAAACTCACGTCGTCCGTTTTTAACTTTTCCATTCTGCGAGTTAAGACTTCTTTCATTGAAGCAAAGTCGTCAATAAAATCTACCGTTTCAAGCTTAAATTTTCTGTACATTTTGGGTGCTTTTTCACCATTAATTAAGACAACCATGCTTGCAACTGTATATGTTCCATGAGTGTGAGATATGTCGTAACACTCAATCCTTTTAGGATCACGCGAAAGTAATAAATCTTTCTTTAATTGTGCCATTGCACCAATGCTAGCATTTGCTTGTTTTACAGTCTTATCTAAATTCTTTTCTATATGCAAATGAGCATTCTTGTCTGCCATATCCAAAAGCTTAAATTTCACACTATCAATTTTTGGTGTCGAGATAGTTATTTTTTTAGTTGTAAGATTATTTAAGAACAGCTCTATTTCATGCGTGTCTAATTCGGGTAATATAATTTCATCACAAGTTATAGGATGAGATGAATAGTACTGCAAAACGAATTGAGTGTATGCTTCCTCTTCTTCTAAGTAGTTTAGAATATCAAACGTTTGTACTCCTTGAAGTTTCCCGCCCCTTACAATTAAAACACACATTGCCGAAAACTCTCCGCTTGTAGCAAGTTTGAACACGTCATAATCCACAAGAGAGCCAAGACTGGTAATAACTTGAGATTTCATTTTTTCTAACATTTTAAGTCTTTCTCTAAGCTGAAGAGCCACTTCAAAATTTTCGTTTTCTGATGCAATATTCATCTTTTCAGTCAAAATTTGTTCCACTTTTTTTGTGTCGCCCTTTAAGAACTTAATTGCGTCATCTACTATTTTCATGTAATCAACTCTATCTATTTTCTTAGCACATGGAGCACTACACATATGCATATCAGCAAAAAGACACTGTTTTTGTTCTTTTTTACTCATGCTTAAAGGTTGTTTACATTTTCGAAGAGGAAAAGCGTAATCCATAATAGCAAGAACTTCTCTAGCACTTACTCCTGCCATGTAAGGACCAAAATACTTTTCACCTTTCTTGAGTTTTCTACTAACTTCAAAACGAGGAAAATCCTCTTTTGTGTTTACTTTAATGTAAGCATATGTCTTGCTGTCTTTAAGCAAAATATTGTAATACGGCTTGTACTTTTTAATTAAATTATTTTCAAGGGCAAGAGCCTCAACTTCATCATTTACTACGTAAAAATCAAAATCAACGACATTTTCGACCATTTTTCTAACTTTTATATGGTCTTGACGGCGCAAAAAATACTGACTAACACGCTTTTTTAAATCCTTTGCCTTTCCGACATAGATTACATTGTTGTCTTTGTCTTTCATTATATACACGCCCGCATCGTGCGGAAGACGTTTTACTTTGTCTAAAATTATATCCATATATAACTATTATACCACAAAGTTTTGTTAAAATAAAATAAATTTGGACTTGTTTTCATAGAATTGAATATGAAAAGAAAAAATATTGTTTTTGTTATATCTTCATTAGTTTTAATTAGCGTTTTAGGAGTCTACGTCTTTATGTATGCAATAAAAAATGCTAAAAAATATAAAATTTATGAAAAAGAGCCATTACAAACTCAAATTTACACCATTTGGCACGTTACAACTTTTGAAGGAGGAGGAAAAGACAGAATTAATTACTTAAAGACTATTGCAAGAGAAAACGAAAAACAAAATCCTAATATACTCTACCTAATCAAGGAAATTCAACCAGAAAAACTAGAAGACGAACTATCAACTTCTACCCCAGACATGATTTCATTCGGCTACGGCGTTGGCGAAATTCTTTTACAACATTTAGAAGAAATTGATGAAACTTTTTTGGTTAGAAATGACCTTGTAGAAAGCGCTAAATTCAACAACAAAATTTATGCAATACCTTATATTTTAAGTGGATATGCGATGATAACGCATAACTCTCAAAACACAGAATTTCACGTTGGAACAAACGATTATGTTAACCCAAGTATTATTTACAATGAATTAAACTTAACACCCGCTCAAGCAGAAACTCAATATGACGCTTACAGACATTTTGTTTATTCTAAAAAAGCAGTACTTTTAGGAACAGCTAGAGACGTTTTTAGAGTATCGAATTTGAATTCTATCGGTAGAACAAATGCAATAATTAGTCCAGTTGGCTCATACACTGATTTAATTCAATATTTTGGACTTTTAAAAAAAGACAATGTAACAACAAAATTTTTAAAGCAAGTTGTTCAAAATGAAAACCAAAAAAAGCTAAAAGACTTTTCTCTTTTTTCTACAACAGATGTCGAACTTTACAATGACGGCATATATAAAGACATGGAGATTGCTTTAAAAACAGCAAGAAAAGGAAATGTCTTTAAAAAATGAAAAATTTGAGTTTATAAAAAACGCAAAACTAAAAAATTTCTGCACTTTTAAAATCGGGGGAAATGCAGATTTTTTATTCATCGCAAAAAACACGCAAGACCTAATTAATGTGTATTATTTTTGTCTTAAACACAATATGAAGTGTAAAATCATTGGTCTAGGATCTAACCTTTTGTTTAGTGATAAAGGATTTAGAGGTGTTGTAATTGTCAACAAAACAAGTAAAACATTGTTTAGAGGTAACACCCTTTATTCTGACAGTGGATGCTCAATTGGCTCACTCATTCAAAAATGCATTTTACGTTCACTTTCAGGCTTTGAAACATTTGCAGGAATTCCATCAACCGTTGGCGGAGCTATAACTAACAATATGGGAGCTTTTGGCCGTGAAATAAGCGATATTGTTGAATGGGTCGAGTGTTATCATAAAAGCGATTTAACGAAAAAATTACGACTTACAAAAAATGAATGTAATTTTTCTTACCGCGACAGTATTTTTAAATCAAATGATTACATCATTACACGCATTAAATTTAATTTAACATATTTAGACAGAAGTAAAATTCAAGCAACATTTCGTGAATGCTTAGAAAGAAAAAAAACGACACAACCCACCACCCTTCCTAGTGCTGGAAGTGTTTTTAAAAGAAGTCAAATTATTCCAGCAAAAATAATTGATGAAATTGGACTAAAAGGCTTAAATCAAGGCGACGCTCAAGTTTCAACAAAGCATGCGGGATTTATCGTAAACACCGGCAATGCTACAAGTGAAGATGTGTTAATATTAATTCAAAGAATTAAAGAAATTGTTTTTAATAAAACTGGTCATATACTGACAGAAGAAATAGAATTTGTAAATGAGTAAAAATTTTTTACACTTTTGTTTGATTTATTTTTTATTCCGTGCTATAATTCATGCTAGGAGATATTATGGCACTATTAGCAGATTATCACACACATACAAAATATTCACGTTTTCACCACGGGAAAGGTTCAATTGAAGACAATGTGAGAGTAGCTTACGAAAAAGGACTTCGTCAAGTTGCAATCACTGATCACGGCTTCAATCAAAAACTTTATGGTGTAAAGCGTTCAAAATTAGATAAAGTAAGAGAAGACATTGAAAATGCAAAGGAAATGTACCCTATTGACGTACTCATGGGTGTTGAAGCAAATTTAATTTCCAGTCACGGTGATCTTGATATAACGAACGAAGACTATGAAAAGTTGGATATTTTACTTTGCGGTTTCCACAAATTAGTAAAATCTACAAGCAAGCGTCAACAATTTGGGTTTATTCTCAAAAACATTATGTGTTCTTTTATGCACCACACAGGAAAAAAACAACGAGAGAAAAACACCAACGCTTACATTAACGCTATGAGAAAGTACCCTATCGACATCATTACTCACTTGAATCATGTTTGTAAAGTTGACGTTGAAAAGGTTGCTCGTGTTGCAAAAGAAACTAACACTTATATTGAACTTAACGGAAAACGTCTAGGAATGAGCGACGAAGAAATCTTAAAATGTTATGAACTTGGTTGTAAATTTGTAGTCGACAGTGACGCCCACTCTCCTTCTCGCGTTGGAGATTGTCACTTGGGATTGCAAGCAATTTTAAGACTTAGAATTCCAGACAGTGCCGTTGCAAACTACAATGATTTAATCGCTTTAAAGAAGGACAAACAAAAGAAAAGGAGATAAAAATGACTGACAGCGCACAACAAATTTTAACTACTATACCTAGACAATCATGCTGTAGCCATGCTTTTGTTGGCGTATGTATGCTTAATTCTTCTGAAATTGACAAAAAAAATAACAGAATTATTTTTAGTGCAGAACAAGCAGTCGTTGAAAAACTTTTTCAAATTTTAAACAATTTCTATTCCAACCTTGAAATCAATTGTTGGGATAGTTTTTTAAGTGTAAAAGGCGATTTAACACAACTTTTAGTGGATGCAGAAATCGATGAAAACTATATGTACAAGTTTTCTTCTCCTTGCGACAAACTAACTATGTTAAAAAGTTTTTTCCTAACTTGTGGAAAATTTAATTTTACAAAAGAAGTGGAAAAAAATTCTACTGGTTACACTCTTGAATTTTTTGCAAAAAATGATATAATTGCAAATATTATCACTACTCTACTTAAAGAGTTTTCATTTGAACCGAAAACTACAACTAGAGGAAGTCTTAAAATCATCTACTTTAAAAACAGTTCAACTATTTGTGATTTGTTTGTAACAATGGGAGCAACTCACACTGTTTTAGACATTCAAAACAACCTAGCAATGAGAGAAATGCGAAACAATGCGAACAGACAAAACAACTGTTTTGAAAGCAACCTTGACAAAACGATTAACGCAAGCAGTCAACAAGTTGAAGCAATTAACTATATTTTAGAAAAGTACTCAATCGATTACTTGGATGAAAAGTTAAGAGACGTTGCCCTAGCCCGTCTTGCCAACCCAGAAGTGTCACTAAACGACTTAAAAATTATTTTAAACAATTCAATTAGTCGAGCAGGTATTAAATACAGATTAGACAAAATCATTGAAATTTACAAGAAAATTAAAGGAGAAAACTAATGAAACCTTTCGTACATTTACACGTCCACACTGAATATTCTCTTTTAGACGGTGCTGCTAGAATTAAAAAACTTGTTAAAACAGCTAAAGAATATGGAATGCCTGCCGTTGCAATGACTGACCATGGAAATATGTACGGAGCAACTCACTTTTTTGATGCATGTAAAGATGCTGGAATTAAGCCTATTTTTGGTACTGAATTTTATGTAGACGATGATTTAACCGTAAAGAAAGGTAAAACCAAGCTCTCTCACCTTGTAATACTTGTCAAAAACGAACAAGGTTACAAAAATATATCAAAATTAAACGCTATCGCTTTCCGTGATGGATTTTATTACAAACCTAGAATAGATTACAAAACTTTAGAGCAATATAGCGAAGGACTAATCTGTCTTTCAGCTTGTCTTGCGGGAGATATTCCAAAATATATTTTAAATGAAGAATACGACAAAGCCGAAGAACAAATTCTTTGGTTTAAACGCGTGTTTAAAGATGATTTCTATCTCGAAATTCAACATAACGGAATCTTAGAGCAAGAAATTGTAAACCAAAAGTTGCGTGAATACTCTAAAAAGTTTGATATAAAGTTAGTAGCTACTAACGACGTTCACTACATTAACAAAGAAGATGCTGAAATGCAAGACGTGTTAATGTGTGTTTCTATGCAAAAATTCGTTGATGATCCAGACAGAATGAAGTTCTCTACTGACGAATTTTACTTTAAAACTTATGACCAAATGTTAGAAGGTCTTCCTCAAGACGAAGAAGCTTTAGACAACACTCTTGAAATTGCTGAAAAATGTAATTTTGAATTTGTTTATGGTAAATACCTATTCCCTCACTACGTACCAGACGGAGGCTACAACGAAGAAGTTGGAGCTACTCCTAAAGAATATTTATTAAACGTAGTTGACAGAGGTATTAAAGCTAAATACGGAGAATATACAGACGAAATCCGCGAAAGACTAAAAACTGAAATCGGTGTTATTGAAAAACAAGGGTTTATTGAGTACTTCCTTATCGTTTGGGATTATATCAATGCTGCAAGAAAAATGGGTATTTCAGTAGGTCCAGGAAGAGGATCTGGTGCTGGATCACTTGTTGCCTACGCTATGGGAATAACAAACATTGACCCACTTAAGTTTGAGCTATTCTTTGAACGTTTCCTTAATTCTGAGCGTGTTTCTGCCCCAGACTTTGACGTCGATTTCCAAGATAACAGACGAAACGAAGTAATTGATTACGTAAGTAACAAATATGGTGCGGACAGAGTTGTTCATATTATTGCTTTCGGTACAATGAAAGCGAAGAACGCCGTAAAAGACGTTGGTCGTGTTCTTAGAGTTCCTTATAACGTGTGTGATAAGATAACTAAATTAATACCAATGTACAAAAGCCCTATTCTTCCTAAAGCTTTCGGTTTCCATATTCCTAAAGAAGGAGACAAAGATTTTGGAACTATTTACGCCGTTCCTGAACTTGTTGAAATGTATAACACGGATCCACAAGTTAAACGTGTTGTTGATATTGCAATGAAAGTGGAAGATTTCCCTAGACAGTGCACCACTCACCCATGCGGAGTCATCATTGGTGCGGACATTCTAGACAAGCACGTACCACTAAGTAGAAATGGCGAAGATATTACGACACAATTTGAAGGTGCCGACATGGAGCACTTAGGTCACTTGAAAATGGACTTCTTAGGACTTAGAAACTTAACCGACATTAGAGAAACCATTAAATTAGTAAAGAAAAATCATGGTGTTGACATTGATTTTGAGAAATGCACTTACGATGATCCTAACGTGTTTAAACTTATTTCCAGCGGTAACACTGAAGGTATTTTCCAAATTGAATCAGCCGGATTCCAAAAGTTCTTAAAAGAACTTCAACCGACATGTATAGAAGATATCGTTGCGGCGGTGTCCTTGTACCGACCAGGTCCAATGGATAGTATTCCTAGATATGTTCACAACAAGCACCATCCAGAAGACACTGTATATGATCATCCTATTCTAGAGCCTATTCTTAACGTAACATATGGCTGTATCGTTTACCAAGAACAAGTTATGAAAATCTGTCAATCAATGGCAGGATTCACTCTTGGACAAGCTGATATGATCAGACGTGCGATGGGTAAAAAGAAATTGCAAGAAATGTTGAAATGGAAAGACGCATTCCTTTACGGTCGTGATGAGTACACTGACGATCATGGCAAATTTAATCCAAAAATCATTGGAGCGATTAACAACGGTGTTCCTGAAGATGTTGCAAATAAGATTTGGAATGAAATGGAAGCATTTGCTTCTTACGCCTTTAACAAATCTCACGCTGCAGCCTACTCCCTTATCACCTATCAAACAGCATATTTAAAAACTTATTATTTACAAGAATTTATTACTTCGATCTTAAACGATCGTATTACAAACATTGAAAAATTAACTCACTATATTGCGTACGCAAAATCTCAAAAAGTCGAAGTGCTTCCACCTGACATTAACCTAAGCGATGTTTACTTTAACACAGACGGAAAAACTATTCGATTTGGTCTTTCTGCCCTTAAGAATGTCGGCGTTGGCGTTATGGAAGAAATCGTAAAAGAACGAACTGAAAATGGACCATTTAAAGACTTAAATGATTTTATTTGGAGAGCTAACACTCAAGCACTTAACAAACGTTGTATTGAATCATTAATTAAGTCTGGAGCATTTGATTGTTTCGGCAAAACAAGAAGTCAATTAATGGCAGTATTCTCTATTGCAGTTGATAGATGTCTAGAAAGAAAAAAGAAAACTCTTGGCGGACAGATGAATTTGTTTGGCGACGTAATTGAAGACATTAAACTTGTTGAAGACAATGAATTCCCTAACCTTAAAGAGTTTGTTGATTCAGTAAAACTTCAATACGAAAAAGAAATTGCTGGAACATATCTATCTGGTCATCCATTAGATAGTTTCATGGACGAAATTTCTAAGTTTACATTCAACTCAAGTTTCTTGCCTAGCGAAGAATTCTCCGATGATGAAAATTCTGAAGAAGTAAACTTTGATTATGAAGAACAAGATTCCAACGAACCATTATACGGCGGACTAAAAGATGGAGATATTGTTACTTGCGGTGGTGTCATTTCTGATTACAGATCACTTCAAACAAAAACAGGAAACAGAATGGCTTTCATGAAACTTGAAGACTTAACAGGAAAATTTGAAGTTGTTGTCTTCCCTAAAGTTTACGAAAAGTTTAGTGAAATTTTAGGCAATGACAAAGTTGTTGCAATTAAAGGACGTTTCTCTCTTAGAGATGGAAAAGTTTCAATCAGCGCCGACAACATTGAACTACTTGAAAACTCTGAAAAAAATGAAGAAACTGAGACTCATGAAACAGAAGAAGTCGAAGTTGTACGACCTAGAAGATTATGTCTAAGATATAATATAAATGACGGAATTGTTCACGAAGCCGTTAAAAAAGTTTTGTCAAACTACAACGGAATTGATCAAGTATTTATTAAAGACACTGGAAGCGGACAAGTCTTTAAATCCAACCAATTAGTTTCAATTCGCGAAAGTTTACTTTTCGAATTAAAAACAATTTTAAACAAAGATGACATTATTGTTCAATAATTAAAAAATCACCAAATAAAATTGGTGATTTTTATTTTTAATTTATATTTTACAATTTAATTATATTTATTTTTTATTATAAAAATTTTTTTATAAATATTTTTTTATAAATATTTTTATTAGAATATTGATTTTATACTTAAAAATAGTATATTTTTGCATTTTTATTTAAACTTTTTATTAATTAATAAATAATTTATTAAACAATTCTTGACAAATCAATTCCTTCAGCGAATCCGCAAGGAGTTGTACATTTAAATCCTGATGCGCATCTTGCTTTTCCTTGAATTTTTTCTAATTCACTTCTAACAAATTCGTCATCGGTTGATTTAATGTAACGATTAATTAATTCATTAGTTGAATCATTTATTTCCAATTGAGCACATGTGCACAATCTTTCGCGAGTTTTTAAAATTAAATTTTCGTAACTTCCACGTTCGTTTATGTGAACTAATCTTCCTTGAGTGATTATTCCATTTCTTGAAACTTTACTCATATCTTCAAGCCATTCATTTCTTAAATCTTCTGTTTCTAAAATAGGTGGTACAAAATAACTTTCCATTTCAGGTAACATCATTTCATATTGGATAGTTCTGTGTCTTTGCGCTTGAGCAAGCATTGCCAAACTACCCATATAATTTGCCGAGTACATTTCGCCCCATTGTTCATTTCTTACACGCTTTCCAATTAAACTTAATGACCTACCTTTTCCGTCTTGCAATTCTTCAATTCTGTAACCTGATTTTTTAATATTTTCAACAAATTGTTTTGCATATGGCGCAACAAGTTCAGATAATTTATCATCTCCTCTAGACAATTCTTCAAGCCAATTACAAATATAATTTAATTGTCTAAGAGACACAGTGTAAACCATTGTTGTAGTCATGAAAGATGAAATCATATATCTAGCATTTTCTTGCGCTAATTTTCTAATTCTTTTTTCATCAAAATACTTAACTTTTCCATACTTTGCATAAATTAATTTCTCAAACTTAGCACACCATTTTTCATACATTTCAAGTTCAACACCTGTAGGTTTACTTTTAGTGAATCTAGCAGACTTTTCACTTGTTGAATAATCTTTTTCATTGTTTAAAATCATCGCTAAAAATTTAGGAATATCTTCTAAACAAAGTGTTATTCTTACATGATCATAAACGCTGTGATGACCGCTATTTAATGTCATATTTGCTCTATCCATGCTTTTTCCAATTAGCTCATTTAATATTGCATCAAAATCATGAGGCATGTAGCAAACTCCAGCATATTGGCCAGCGCTCTTTCTCATACGTTCAATTTCACTTAACGACATTTCTGTTGGATGAACAGGAAGTTCCTTTTCCTCATAAACATAAATTTTTCCACCATCTGTTCGTACTCCACTTGTCTTTTCTCCTGGAAATCTCGCTAAAACAGATTGCTCACTTTTAGGAACACTTGTCGCCACTACTCTTATATTCATAACACACCTCGCTTAATTGCAGATATTATATCATCAGAATTTTATCATGTCAACTTTTGTAAGTCAATTTTTTGTCTAAAAAAAGTAGACTAAAAAAAGACTAAAATTAGTCTTTTAATAATTTATTTGATTTTCGAAATTGTTAATTTGCATTTGATTTATAATTGAATCGCATTCACTTTTCAATTCTTCCATAGTTGGCATTTTAACAGGCTTTGTTGAATGCTCATTATCGATTGAAAGAGCAATATACTTAATCATGATTTCAGAAATCAAAACAGACACAACATCTGCAACAAAACTAGAAAATTCACTGACATTAAACTTTTCATCTCGTTCGATATGCATCAAGGTATGATCAAACCCCTCTCCTTCTTGAACTTGAGAAGACGTGAAGTAATGAAGTACATTTTCACAAAGAACACTTACTAAGCATTCAGACTCTTGCGCCAAGTCATTCACTCGCGAAGCGTACTCCTTCAAAGTCTCAAATTCTTCAACTTCAAACTCACTAGGACTTACTTTAATTTCCGTTTTGTGTTTTTTTGCCTGCAGTTGAAGATTTCTCATTCTTTGGTGCGAATTTTCTAAGCTTTCATCAAAAATAGATTGAATGTAAACCTGACTTACTTTTGAATTTTTAATGTAATCATATGGAGCATATCCAAGAACAAAAACTTGACCTAAAATAAGTTCAACTTCGTCGGACGAGTAATCTAAATCTCTCATTCGCTTTGTCAAAATATTTAACATCTCATCAAATCTAGATGTTCCAGCACAATGCGAAAACACATTTATTCTTCTCATTTTTTTCATAGCTCTTTCTAGAGATAACCTTTGATTGTTTTCACAAACTAATGGAACTAGCATTTTTTCAACGAGCAAACTTATATTTTCATTTTCGTTGCTGTCGTTAAGATTTCCATAAGCAACGCTAATTATATCAACTGGCTCATTGATTTTTCCAATAAAACCTTCCAAAATCTTAGCCATTCCGTTAGCTTGTCTTGTTGTTTCCGTACCACTTCCTCCAAGTACAAGCACTATCGGTTTATCTATGATTTCAGATGTTTCATCCAAATCTATTTCTTGCCAATTGAATTGAAAATCTCCGTCAGTTATTCTTTTTCCTAATGAAATTGTAATTAATGGATTATCTTTTATCATGTAAATATTTTAACATATTTTTTGTATTTGGTCAATATTTTTTCGTATTCATTACCCTTTAGTCTAGCTTAACACAAAATATTTCTATTTGTTTTAAACTTACAAAACAACACTAATCTGTTTCCCCATTAAGCTTAATCCGGTTAAAGTACTTAACAGAAAAAAAGAGATGAAGTTCATCTCTTTTTTTGTTTAGTTATGATCCACTGTCTTTGTAGATATGTAGTACAAGTCTACCGTTGTGTTGCTTTCAACTGTAAATTCTACTGTTATCGTTATTGTTGTTTCTCCCTTCGTTGTTATAACATCACTTGTTACTGTGTATCTATCGTTGTCTTCTATTATTCTGTAAGCCCCAGTTATATCTTTATCTACCTCGACTTTTATTGGGCCATAATCTTCATCGTCTATTACTATGTACGCTAAATTCATTGTTTTTTCTTCGTTGTAGTAATTAAACGTTAAAGTTTGTTCACTTAGATATGCTCCACCTGTTGGATTTTCTGTGTTTATTACTGAATCTGAACTTATCTTGTTCTCGTCTGTTTTGTAACTTTCGAAGTTTGAGCCTCTTTGAGATATACTGTACTCATTTGTTGTAATACTAAAGTTTTCAGGTGTTGCTGTTACAGTTATTGTTACATCTTCAGTTAGTGTTAGACTACCGTCTTCATTAAACTCAACACCGCTTAAACTTATTGTATACTTTCCTTCTGGTTTGCTTGAAGTTGTAAATGTTAAATCTGTACCAGCATCAAAGTAATCGTCAAAGCTTACTTCGTTTCCTTTTACATACATCTTAACTTCTGCATTGGCTGTATCGCCAGTTAAAGTCACTTTATACTTATCTGTACAGCTTGCAGTTACTAATGTAGATTCTTTCCAATCTTCTAAAGTAACTTTAACTTCTACATAGTAATTTCCACTTGCATCTATTTGCATGTCGCTTACTGGATAATCTTCACCAAAGATTGTGAATTTATCAAATCTTTCATCTTTTGGAGCGTTTTCGTTCGTTCTTGTTATACGAACAGTGTCTCCTATATAAGCTGTGATTTCATCAGCGTTATATTTAGTATTGTATACATAGCTTACAGAATTCTCACCAACGCTTATTGAATAATTTGCTGTTGTGTTTTCTCCTGTAAAGCCTATGCTCATTGGAAGTTTCTCTAAGTAGATTGCGTATGTTCCGCCGTTTCCTGAATTTTCGTCTGATATAAATTCATTAATATCTAGAATGTATTTCCCTCCGCTTAAATAAAAGTCTACATTTGCATCAGTCAACTCAGTATTTATTGGATTTTTTTCTGTAACATACGTCACTTTCTGCCCTTTTAGTTGGTATCCAACAAGCTTGTAACCAGGTTTAACTGTTATGCTTGCAGTGAAATTTGCTCCATCGTAAACACTATATCCGTCTCCGTTTATTGTTCCTCCTGTTACTGTAATTTCTACTGCACTAGAATCAAGAGTAAAATTCTTTTCTTCTATCTTTTCTTTTTGTGGTATTTTAGTTGACATCGCTTTGATTGTTATTTTGTTATGGTCTTCTTCCACAAACTTTAATTCTATCTCTAATGAATTGACTTTTTGTTTTAGTGATGTATTAAAGTAATTATCAACTTTTACAGTATAAGAACTCGTACTTTCATATATGTTTCTTTCTTCATTATATTTTGTTTCTAATCCAGGTTCGTTTCCATTAATAAGCAATATAACATTATATTTTTTACCGTCTGTATGTGTGTAGGTTGCATCAAATTTTGTTGTTACAGTATCTCCTAGTATTACTTCTTGTTGTGTTGGTCTTGTATATGTATAACTTTCTGAAACTGTAAATTCATTTCCATTTACATCTACAAGTTTTACTTCTACTGGTAGTTTTC